>NZ_BAABEO010000018.1:0-67049 GCF_039540195.1 Arthrobacter ginkgonis
ATCCCCGGCGAGGGCCACCGGGCGGCCGAACTGAACGGCCACGGGCCCATCGACGACGCCTCCGCCCGCCGCCTGGCCGCCCAAACCCCCACCTGGACCCGCCTCTACGCCACACCCGGATCCCTGGCCGTGGTCGGCATGGACCACCACCGCTACCGCCCCACCCCCGCCCAGCGCCGCGCCCTCTGGGCCGCCGACCAAACCTGCCGCTTCCCCGGCTGCCGCCGCAACGCGCTGGCCTGCGAACCCGACCACGTCCACGAACACCACCACGGCGGACCCACCGAACTGGGCAACCTCGCCAGCCTGTGCCGCAAGCACCACACCTACAAGACCCTCGGCCTCTGGAAAACCCGCATCGGAGCGGACCGCACCCTCGAATTCACCTCACCCGCAGGACGCACCTACCGCACCGACCCACCCCTGCCCTGGCAAGACACCGGCCACCACCACGACCCACCCCAGGACACCCAGCCCCACGATGCGCCAAAACATCACCAACCCCCAACACGGCAGCACCACGCCACCACGTCACGGCACGAGAGTGGAGACTTCGCCCTCCCCGGCGAGCGCCCATCCGCTCAAACCGCCACCCCGCGGCCCGCACCCCGAACCGCATCCCGCCGCACCGGATGGGACTCCCCCGACACCGACGACGGCAGTGCCGAGACGCCACCGTTCTGAACTCATCAGGGTTGGAAGTGGCAGAAAAACGACGGAAACGGCGCCGCCTGCAGGTCCGCGCAATGGCGGGCCGGCGAAACTCGGTGTTCGGGGAGGCTGCGTCAGGAAGCAACCTTCACGATCCGGTTGAGCAGGGCGGCCGCACCGTCTGGGTCCTCCCCGGGGCCGATGAGGAAGGCGACATCGCACAACGCAGTGCCCGGGTCATTGGATCTGCCAGGCTTCTCGGCAACCACGGCACTGGCGTGGACGTCGTAGCGTACGCCGTTGAGCCGAATGACGTTGGTGAGCAAGACGCTGAACCTGCTGCAGGTGGCGTTGACCTCATGTGCCGGAATGAACATGAAGAACCCCTCGTCCACGAACCTGCCAAGCACCTGCCCGGACGGGCTGATCACCTTGCCGGCGAGCGTGCCGCCAAACGCCAGACCGCCAGCTTCGAAGGCGCCGAAGCCCGTGACGGTGAACCGTGCCTCGAGCCTGCCGCCATTGTCGGCGGTTGCGGTGGCCGGTCCCGTTTTCACGATGGCCTTCGCCGAGGGCTTGTTCACGGAATGGCTCGAGGCGGATGCGCTCGATGGGTGGGTGGACGGGGACGACGCGGCGGCGGCCGGAGCGACGCCCAAGGCAAAGGTGATGGCGAGTGCGGCAACGGTGGATGCGCGTTTCCTGGGCATGTCTTCCTCCTGCGGAACCGGCGCGTCACCGCGCCTGAGAGTGCCAGAAAGTTCACGATGGATGACACAGGCCAATTGCGTCGGCCTGGAATTGCCCGACGGGTGGATACGTTAGGACGCAGGCGAGCGGTCGGCGCCATCGAAGGCTTTGATGGTTCCTTTCAGCAAGGGCTCCGCGGTAGCGCCAAAACACAGCCCGGCCAGGTCTTCGCGGCTGAAGGTCTCCTCGATCCGCAGAATGGCGCTGGCGCTTTCCCAAACCCCATCATTGTCCAGGTCGGTGGATATCACGTGGATCGAGGTGGGGACCTTGCTGTTCTTCACCCATCCAATGACATTTGCCGTGCCGATTCTGGATCCGGATCCCTTGACTACGGAGACACACAGGATCTCGGCGGATCCGTGCTTGCCGGTCTTCCTGCCCTTGTAGTCCAGGATGTCGTAGCGCAGGGAGCCCTGCGCATCGACCACCCTGCCAATCGGGGTCCTGTCCCGGGCCTCGATCTTGAAGCGCGCCGTGAATTGCCCGGCAGGCGCGCCTGCCCGGTTAACGAAGGTTTCAATGACCGCATCATTGGTTTTTATCGCATCGAAGCTGGCTCCGGATGCCGGCACCGCCGCCGGTGCGATGAGAGCGACGACGGCGCCAACTGCGGCGAAGATCTTGCGCATGCCCTACCCCTCACTTGCGGACTGTACCTCGGGTGAAAGTGTCCACAAGCTATCCGCAGGTACCGGCGGCCACCAGAGTGGCCGCTACTCTAATCGCCTGCAGTTATCCGGTCGTTCCCGCCCACACGTCGTCGACGGACACGACGAGCGACGCCGGACTCGCGCCGCTGCTGAAGTAGCTGTAGAACCCCATCGTTCCCGCGGCCTGGAGGCCCGCGGTGGAGTCGGTCGTGGTGATCTGCCATGTGGTCGGCTCGGGCGTGCCGAGCTTCCACACCTTCGCCCGGATCGTGGTCGGCGACGCACCGACCACCTGGAGTCGGAGGCGCAGCCGGTTGCCGCTCGCGAAGGCGAGCCCCGGCACCGTGATGGCGCGCAGCGTCGTCGTGCTTCGCCGCACCTGCAGCTGCACGCTGCCGCCCGACGCGACGACGGCCCTCGCGCCATACTCCGCGGTCCCGACCCGCCGCCCGAGAACCCCGAAGTAGAGGCTGCCGCTGGCTGGCCGGGCAAAGCTGACGGTGGCGCTCAACTCGGTGTCCTGGCTGGAGACGCCGTTGAGGAACGCGTATCGGGTGGCGCCGGCAGGCGTTGTGACCCTGGCGCTGCCGCCGTTGACGGCGAAGTTCGCCGCGGTCCCGGAAAGTGTCCACGCGCCGCCCGTCTCCGCCGCGCCCAAACCGTTGGCGACCGTGCGGCCGAAGGAATCGGACGCGAGGAGTCCGCTCAGCTTGGCGACCTCGGACGCGGCGAGCGCGAACGCACCGACGCAGTACGCGATGGAGATCGTGGTGCTCGGGGCGGCCGGAGCCTCGCCCACTCCCTGGCAGTTGGAGACGAACCCGGTGCTCTTGAGGGAGATCGTGCTCAGCCCTGTCCAGGCCCGTGTCACGACGGGCAGGTAGGTGTCCCGGTCAAGTACCCCGGTGCGGATGCCATAGGCCATCGCGTAGACGAACAGGGCCGTTGCGCTGGTCTCTGGCGCGGGGTACAGCGACGGACTGAGCAGGCTGCTGCGCCACATGCCGTCGCTGCCCTGCAGCGGCACGAGCCGGGCCGCCATTTTCTGCAGCATCGATCGGTATTCGGCGTACTGCGGGTCCGCGGGCGGGACAGCCATGAGCATCCGGGCCATCGCGCCGATCACCCAGCCGTTGCCCCGCGCCCACAGCACCTTATGGCCGAGTGCGTCGCGCTGGGCCACGTACCTGCAGTCCCGCCACCACAGGTTCTCGGTTGGGTCGAAGAGCCCGTTGGCCGTGCATCCGGGCCGGACCGGCGTCTCGCCGTCGTTCTTGAGGAACGTGTAGAACTGTGCGGGCTTGGCCTGGTACGCGGAATTGCCGGTGCGGTTCGCCCACCGCGGCCACAGCGGGAGCCCCATGAACATCGAGTCCACCCACCAGTAGCGGTTCGCGGGCAAGGCGAGATCCTGGCGCATGAAGGCATCGGAGGGCGCGAGGTTGGCGCTGACCCCGAGGTCGACCGAGTCGTACCAGACCTGGATCGCCGCGCGGCTGTCGGGGTTGGAGGTGGGGCTCTCGGGGGCGTCCGCGATCCACCCGTTGCGATCTCCCCAGGATTGCAGCCACTGACGGTACTTCGGGTCCGCGGTCTGTCGGTAGAGCGCGTCGACACCCATGAAATACGGGGTCCACCTCCACCCGGCATCCGCGGTCGCGCCGCCGCCGTTCGCATAGAAGTAGTCGATCGCCGACCTGGCCGCCTGCACGACTGACGAGCGCGAGGGCAGGGCCGTCGCGACGGCCGGGGACGCGGCGCCGACGGCCGGCATGCCTCCCAGCAGCAGCGCCGCGGAGGCGGCAAGGACCACGAACCCCCGGAAGGCCGATCGTCCCTTCCGGAGACGGCTGGACTTTTCCGGGACGGACACCGGCCGGGTCGGTGGCATGGTGGTCGGTGTCAGGGCGGATGAGGACGGGTGCGAGCGATGGCGCATGACTTCTTCCTTGCAGCAGGAACCAGCGGACCAATGGGCTTGAATGTCGTGCATTTTCCCCAGACGGGCACCACCCTAGGAAGCCGGATCGGTCCGCACAATGCCGCCAGCTTCCCGGCGGTCAGTGGCAGGTGTCCTGGTTTCCTGTCGCAGGGGTGCGTATCGGGGCGGGCGAAAGGTTCTGCCCCGGACACGGAGTCGGGCGCCGCGTCGGCTCGCGCTCGTCATGGCCGGTTTGGGCCGCCCTAGCGTACGGTCGCGGCCGCCCCTAAGGTAAAGCCAAGTCTCCGCGGGAAGGAGGGCATCTCATGGTTCAGGTGGGTCTGGGGCCACTACCCGCAGGGCCGCCGGAAGATCGGTCCGAGGCGCGGCGGAGACGGTGATCCTGCCCAAAGGATCCGCCCCCGGGAGCGCTTCGGGGTCGCCCCGTCCAGCGCCGTCCGCCGTCGCCGCCGGGCCCGTCCCCGGGCCGGCGCACCCGGGCAAGGAGCGGTGGGCGAAGCTCATCGTGTGGGTCTACGCCTTGGCCTGCGTGCTGTCCGTGGCGCTTTGGGCGGCGCATCTGCTGCGCCCCTCCTTCGCCTACTGGCCGACAGTGGTGCTGGGGGCGCTCAACGTCCCGGTGAGCCCCTCGCTGGTCTCGGTGGTGGTGCTGGTCCTGCTCACCGGGGCGCTGCTGAGGCGAAAGCGGGTTGCCCTGGTGGTGGTGGCCCTGTTCGAGGTGGTGGGGCTGCTGGTTTCCGCCGGGGTCCTTGCAAGGGTGTGGGGTTTCGGCCTGGAACCGGCCCCCACCCCGCCGTTGGACGCCTTGGACGTGGCCCTGGAGGTCCTGGGCGTGGTGGTTGCGTTGGCGGCCCTGTGGCTGTGCTGGTGGGTGCGCGAGGCGTTTCCGGCCCGCAGCAGGCCCGGCGCCGGTGCCGCCGCCGCGCTGACCCTGCTGGGCGGGACCGTGGTGTCGGTGGCCCTCACCCACGTGCTGCTTCTTGCCGCCACCGACACCGCCGTGGAGGACTGGACGGTGCTGGGCGGGGCCCTGTTGCGGGCGCTGGGAGTGCGGCCGGAGGGCGCGGGATTCCACCACGCGGTGCCGGAGTGGATCCCCGTGCTGGCCTCGCTGCTGCTGGCGACGAGCCTGGTCGCGGCCGCCTACGTCTTCCTGCGCCCGGTCCGGCGCAACCAGGGCTGGTCCTCCGAGGCGGAGGTCGCCCTTCGAAGGCTGCTGGCAGGCTACGGAGAGCAGGACTCCCTGGGGTACTTCGCGACCCGCCGGGACAAGGAATTGGCCTTCTCGCCGGACGGGCGCGCGGCAGTGGCCTACCGGGTGCTCTCCGGAGTGTGCCTGGCCACCGGGGACCCGGTGGGCGATCCGGCTTCCTGGCCGGGCGCCGTGGCGGCGTGGAAGGCCCGCGCGCGCCTCTACGGGTGGGTGCCGGCCGTGCTGGCGGCCTCCGAAGCCGGGGCCCGGGCCCACGCCGCGACCGGGTTGGCGGTGACCGCCCTGGGGGACGAGGCGGTGCTTCACACCGACCGGTTCTCCCTGGCCAGCACCTCGATGACCGACGTGCGCCGGGCGGTGCGCCGAGCCCGGCGCAGCGGGCTGAGCGTGCGCATCCGCCACCACGGTGAACTCGAGCCCACCGAACTGGCCGCGTTGGGGGAACTGGCCGACGCCTGGCGTGGCGGAGAGCCGGATCGGGGGTTTTCCATGGCCCTGAACCGTTGGGGGGATCCGGCCGACGAGCAGTGCGTCGTGGTGACCGCCCACCAGGAGGACGGCACGGCGGTGGGGTTGCTCTCCTTCGTGCCGTGGGGGCGGCAGGGCCTGTCCCTGGACGTGATGCGCCGGTCCCCCACCGCTCCCAACGGCACCACCGAACTGATGGTCGCCGGACTCATGGACCATGCCCCGGGGCGCGGGATCCGAGCCGTGTCACTGAACTTCGCCGCGTTCCGCAGGGTCTTCGCCGACGCCGAACGCCTGGGGGCCGGCGGCATTACCCGGCTCAACAGGTCATTGTTGGGCTTCTTCGAACGGTTCTTCCAGCTCGAGAGCCTGTACCGCTCCAACGCCAAGTACGCCCCCGAGTGGGTGCCGCGCTACCTGTGCTTCGACGGCGCCTTGGCCCTGGTGCAGGTCGGCATCGCGGCCGCACAGGCCGAGGGCCTGCTCCCCTACCCGTTCGCCCCGCGCCCCACCAGCCACCGCCTCGACGAGGGACGGCTGGACCGGGTGCGCGCCCTGGAAAGCCTGGTGCCCCCGGAAGTTGCGCCCGGTCCGCGCCCCACCCAGCAGACGCGGCACCGGATCCTCCATGCCCGGATGCTCGAAGACGCCGGGCTGGATCCCTACCCGGTGGGCCTGCCCGCCGCCGTCCCGGTGGCCGACGTCGGCACCGCGAACGGCCCCGCAGGTCCCGTGCGGGCCTGCGGGCGAATCCGGGCCCTGCGCAACCACGGCGGCGTGCTGTTCCTGGACCTAACCGATGCCGGAACCACGGTCCAGGCCGTGCTTGAGCGCCAGGCGGTGGGCGCCCGGCAGCTCCGGCTGCTGTCCCAGGCCTTGGACACCGGCGACCTCGTCGTCGTCGACGCCACCCGGGGCAGTTCCCGCACCGGAACCCCGTCCCTGCTGGTCCACCGGCTGACCGTGGCGGCCAAGGCCCTGCACCCGGTGCCGTTCGCCGGGTTCCGGGATCCGGAAGACCGGTCCCGGCGCCGTGCCGGGGACCTGCTGGCACGCACCAAGGCCCTGCAGGTGCTCGTCCAGCGGTCCCGGGCCGTCGCCGCGGTGCGCGCGTTCCTTACCGAGCAGGGCTACCGGGAGGTGGAAACCCCGATGCTCCACACCGTCCACGGCGGGGCCTCCGCCCGCCCGTTCCACACCTTCATCAACGCCTACGGGACGGACCTGACGCTGCGCATCGCCCCGGAGCTGCACCTGAAGCGGCTGCTGGTGGCCGGGGCCGGGCCGATCTTCGAGATCGGGCGCAACTTCCGCAACGAAGGTGCCGATGCCACCCACAACCCCGAATTCACTTCCCTGGAGGCCTACCGCCCCTTCGCGGACTACCGCGACATGCGTGTCCTGACCGAGCGGCTGATCAGGACCGCCGCCACGGCCATCCACGGAACGGCCCGGTTGCCCTTGCGGGACGTCCACCACCCGACGGCGTCCCCGGTGCCCACCGACATTTCCGCGCCCTGGCCGGTGGTCACCGTCACCGAGGCCGTTTCCGCAGCGCTTGGCCGGCCGGTGTCGGTCGACACCGACTTCGACGAGTTGATCGAGCTGGCCCGGGAGCACGGGGTGCGGATCGGCCCGGGCATGGGCCCCGGGGCGGTCCTGGAGGGGCTCTACGCCAAACTGGTGGAACCGGCCACGATCCATCCCACCTTCTACACCGATTTCCCCGCCGAGACCTCCCCGCTCACCGCCCCGCACCGCCGCGCCCCCGGGCTGGCCGAACGCTGGGACCTGGTGGCCAACGGCATGGAGATCGGCACCGCCTACACCGAACTGACCGACCCGGTGGAGCAGCGCCGACGCCTGACCGCCCAATCGCTGAGGGCCGCGGCCGGGGACCCGGGGGCCGCGGAGGTCGACGAGGACTTCCTCCACGCCTTGGAGACCGGAATGCCTCCCTCCGGCGGGCTGGGCATCGGGATGGACCGGCTGGTGATGCTGCTGACCGGCACCACCATCCGCGACGTCATCGCCTTCCCGTTCGCCCGCCCCGCCCGCCACCACGACTGAGGGCGGGCGGGACGGTACGGCTAGCCGAGCGTGAAGGGGGCCTTGGCGGGCAGCGGGTGCTTCTGCTTGAGCGCGGACGGGTCCGCATACGGGGCCACGCCGATGGAGAGCTTGGTGACGTCCAGGTCCGCGTCCTTGATGCAGACCTTGACGGCGGCGACGGCCTTGGCCGGTTCCGGCGAGAGGATGCGGATGTTCAGCTTGCGGGGGGCGAAGTCGGTGGATTCGACGGTGCCCAGGCCGCGCCAGCCCAGGAAGCCGCGCAGCGCCTCGGCGGCCTTGGCCTCGAGGTAGTGGTCGCGCTGGGTTCCTTCCACAGACTTCAGCGCGAACTGGGCGATGACCCAGTGCTGGTCCTCGGGGCGGATCTCGGCGTAGCCGTCCTCGAGGCATTGCTCCACGAAGGCATCCAGCAGGGTCTCACCGGCGTCGGCTGCCACGTCCTTGACCTCCTCGGTCTTGGACTGGTGGCCGGCAATGCCGCGGTTGACGACGAACTGGCCGGTGGCCTCGCCGTCCTCGACGTCGAACCAGGCTTCGCGGAATTCAAGGACGCCTTCGGCGTCGCGGCGGTACAGGCGGGCAATGCTCACGGTGTCTCCCGGATGGTGGGTTGGCTGGTGGGGGGAATGGGGTGATTCTGGGTCTGGGCGCGGCCGGCGGCGAACCAGGCGGCCGCGGTGCCGGAGGAATTCCCGGTGCCGCGTGGCGTTTCGGGGCTGTCCAACTGCTCAGGGCTGTCCAACTGCTCGATGCCGTCGAAGGGGGCCGCCCCGGCGGCCACCCAGGCGTGGACGTCGGCGCAGGCCGCGCGCATGGCCTCGACCAGCGCATCGGGATACTGCTTGGCCAGGATGTGCGCGGCGAACTCGTCCTCGTCGTCGACGTAGGCCTCGCCCCCGGCGTAGAGCAGGACGTCAAGGTCCATGTCGATGGAACTGGCCTCCCACCCGGCCGGGCTCAGCGCACGCCAGCCGAGGTCGGTGGCGATGTCCACGTACACGCGCAGGTTCCGCGGGTGCCCTGCGTCGTAGAAGGTCGCCACCCAGTCCCCGTCGCGCGGGAAGAGGCAGACGGCGTCGGACGCGGCCAGGAAGGCGTGGCCCGGACGGGACACGAGCGATCCGCGCGGCTGGAAGACCCAGTCGCCGTGCCGGTCGGCACCCAGGTACCGGCCGGGCACCACCCAGTGCGCGCCGCCGTCGTACTTCCACGCGCGGGCCACCACCAGGTCCCCCGGCCGCGCACCGGCGGGCTCGCGCGGCAGGCCGCGGGGCGCGCTCACAGCCGCGGGATCTGGCCGGTGGGCGTTTCCTGCCCCGGCAGCGGGCGCGCGAACGGGACCTTGGTGCCGAGCACCTGGGCGACGGTGTCCTGGGCGATCCGCTGGGCGGTGAGGCCAACACGCGCGAGGACCTGGTTGCGGGACCCGTGCTTGAGGAACTCCACGGGCAGGCCCACCTCGTTCAGGGCCGTGTCCACGCCGGCCTCGCGCATCTCCTGCCGGATGCGCGAGCCCACGCCGCCGGCCTTCACGCCGTCCTCGATGCACACCACGATCCGGTGGCGCGCAGCCAGGCCCACGATCGAACGCGGCACGGGCAGCACCCAGCGCGGGTCCACCACGGTGGAGCCGATGCCCTGGGCCATCAGGCGCCCGGCGACGTCCAGCGCCACGGCGGCCATGGAACCGACGCCGACCAGCAGCACGTCCGGATCGCCTTCGCCGTGGCGGGCCAGGACGTCGACGCCGTCGTGGAGCCGCTCCAGGGCCTCGATCTCGTCGCCGACGGACCCCTTGGAGAAGCGCAGCACGGTCGGCGCGTCGGAGATGGCGACCGCTTCGCGCAGTTCCTCGCGCAGCCGGGTGGCGTCGCGCGGGGCGGCCAGGTGCAACCCCGGGATGATCTGCAGCAGCGACAGGTCCCACATGCCGTGGTGGCTGGGCCCGTCCGGGCCGGTGACCCCGGCGCGGTCCAGGACCACGGTGACGCCGGCCTTGTGCAGGGCGACGTCCATCAGGAGCTGGTCGAAGGCGCGGTTCAGGAACGTCGCGTAGACGGCCACCACCGGGTGCAGGCCCCCGAAGGCCATCCCGGCGGCGCTGGCGAACGCGTGCTGCTCGGCGATGCCGACGTCGAAGACGCGCTCGGGATGGCGTTCGGCCATCTCCTTCAGGCCCACCGGGATCAGCATGGCGCCGGTGATGCCCACGATGTCGGGGCGTTCGTCGGCGATGTCGGCGATCTCCTGGCCGAAGACGCTGGTCCAGGACTGCGCGTCCGGGCGCTCCACGGACTCGCCGGTCTCCGGGTCGATGACGCCCACGGCGTGGAACTGGTCGGCCTCGTCGGCCCGGGCCGGCGCGTAGCCGCGCCCCTTCTCCGTCAGGGCGTGGACGATCACGGGACCCGAGTAGCTGCGCGCGTGGGCCAGCGCCTCCTCGACGGCGGCCATGTTGTGCCCGTCGATGGGGCCGATGTACTTCATGCCCAGGTCCTCGAAGAGGCCCTGGGGGGCCCACCAGTCCTTGATGCCCTTCTTGGCCGCATGCAGGCTCTTGTAGGCGAAGCGGCGGGCGGGACCGCCGCTTCGCAGCCTGGCCTTCCACCAGTCCAGGGCGCCCTCGTAGGCGCGGTGGGTGCGGACCTTGTCCAGGGTCTGGCGCAGCCCGGCCAGCTGGTCGGCCAGCCCGCCGATGGTGGGCGCGTAGGAGCGGCCGTTGTCGTTGACCACGATCACGACGCGGCGGTCCTTGTCGGCGGCGATGTTGTTGACCGCCTCCCAGGCCATGCCGCCGGTGAGCGCGCCGTCGCCGACCAGCGCGACGACGTGGCGGTCGCCCTCCCCGGTCAGCCGCCGGGCCCGGGAGACGCCGTCGGCCCAGGACAGGGAGCTGGAGGCGTGCGAGCTTTCGAGGATGTCGTGCACGGATTCCGCGCGTTCGGGGTAGCCGGCCAGCCCGCCCTGCTGGCGCAGCGTGGAGAAGTCCTGGCGGCCGGTGACCAGTTTGTGCACGTAGGACTGGTGGCCGGTGTCGAAGATGACGGAGTCGCTCGGGGAGTCGAAGACCCGGTGGATGCCCAGCGTCAGCTCGACGACGCCGAGGTTGGGGCCCAGGTGCCCGCCGGTCCGGGACACGTTCGCGACCAGGAATTCACGGATCTCCTGTGCGAGGTCCTGCAGTTGGACCATGCTCAGCCCGCGCAGGTCGCGCGGCTCGTGGATGGTCTCAAGCAATGGCACAGGAAGGGTCCTTTCGATCCGTGAAGCGATGGTTAATCCTACCGCCTGCCCGCGGCCGGTCTCCCCGCGGACGCCGCAGGGGCGGGCGGCCGGTGGTCCGGCCGCCCGCCCCTGCGGGTGGTGATCGACGCCTAGGAAGCGGAGATCTGGCGCAGCACGTACTGCAGGATGCCGCCGTTGCGGTAGTAGTCGGCCTCGCCCGGGGTGTCGATGCGCAGGACCGCGTCGAACGTGGTGGCGGTGCCGTCCTCGGCGGTGGCGGTGACCTTGAGCGTCTTCGGCGTGGTGCCGTTGTTCAGCTCGGTGACACCCTCGACCGCGAAGGTCTCGGTGCCGGTCAGGCCCAGGGTCGCGGCGGACTGGCCGGCCGGGTACTGCAGCGGCAGGACGCCCATGCCGATGAGGTTGGAGCGGTGGATGCGCTCGTAGCTCTCGGCGACGACGGCCTTGACGCCCAGCAGCGCGGTGCCCTTGGCGGCCCAGTCGCGGGACGAGCCGGAGCCGTACTCCTTGCCGGCCAGGACCACCAGCGCGGTGCCGGCGGCGGCGTAGTTCTGGGCCGCGTCGTAGACGTAGGCCTGCGGGCCGCCCGCCTGGGTGAAGTCGCGGGTGAAGCCGCCCTCGACGTTGTCCAGGATCTGGTTCTTGATGCGGATGTTCGCGAACGTGCCGCGGATCATCACCTCGTGGTTGCCGCGGCGGGAGCCGTAGGAGTTGAAGTCCTTGCGGTCCACGCCGTTGGCCAGCAGGTACTGGCCGGCCGGGGTGTCGGACTTGAAGGAGCCCGCCGGGGAGATGTGGTCGGTGGTGACCGAATCGCCCAGCTTCAGCAGGACGCGGGCGCCCTGGATGTCCTTGACCGGGTCCGGCTGCGCCTTCATGCCCTCGAAGTACGGGGGCTTGCGGACGTAGGTGGAGTCCTCGGCCCAGGCGAAGGTGTTGCCGGCCGGGGTGTCCAGCGCGCGCCAGCGCTCGTCGCCGTCGAAGACGCCGGCGTAGCCCTTGGTGAACATCTCCTCGTCGATGGAGGAGTCGATGGTCGCCTGGACCTCAGTCGGGTTCGGCCAGATGTCCTTCAGGAAGACGTCGTTGCCGGCCTCGTCCTGTCCCAGCGGGTCGGCCTCGAAGTCGAAGTCCATGGTGCCGGCCAGGGCGTAGGCGATGACCAGCGGCGGGGAGGCCAGGTAGTTCATCTTGACGTCCGGGTTGATGCGGCCTTCGAAGTTGCGGTTGCCCGAGAGCACGGCGGTCGCGGCGAGGTCGTTGGCCTGGATGGCCTCGGAGATCTCCGGCTCCAGCGGGCCGGAGTTGCCGATGCAGGTGGCGCAGCCGTAGCCGACGATGTAGAAGCCGAGCTTCTCCAGGTACGGGGTCAGGCCGGACTTCTCGTAGTAGTCGGTGACGACCTTCGAGCCCGGGGCGACGGAGGTCTTGACCCACGGCTTGGAGGTCAGGCCCTTCTCGACCGCGTTGCGGGCCAGCAGTGCGGCGGCCAGCATCACGGACGGGTTGGACGTGTTGGTGCAGGAGGTGATCGAGGCGATCGACACCAGGCCGTGGTCGAGCGTGAATTCGCGGCCGTCGGCCATCTTCACGTCGATGCCCTTGGACGGACGGCCCAGGCCCAGCGCGTCGGCGTCGCCCGGGGCGTAGGTGTGGATGTCCTTGCGGAACTGGTCCTTGGCCTTGGTCAGCTCGATGCGGTCCTGCGGGCGCTTCGGGCCGGCGATGGAGGGCACCACGGTGGACAGGTCCAGCTCGAGGAACTCGGAGAAGCGCAGCTCGCGGGACGGATCGTGCCAGAGGCCCTGTTCCTTGGCGTAGGCCTCGACGAGGGCGATGTTCTCCTCGGAGCGGCCGGTCAGGCGCAGGTAGTCCAGGGTGATGCCGTCGATCGGGAACATGGCGGCGGTGGAGCCGAACTCCGGGCTCATGTTGCCGATGGTGGCGCGGTTGGCCAGCGGCACCTGGGCGACGCCCTCGCCGTAGAACTCGACGAACTTGCCGACGACGCCGTGCTTGCGCAGCATCTCGGTGATGGTCAGCACGACGTCGGTCGCGGTGGCGCCGGCCGGGATGGAGCCGTTGAGCTTGAAGCCCACCACGCGCGGGATCAGCATGGAGACCGGCTGGCCGAGCATCGCGGCCTCGGCCTCGATGCCGCCAACGCCCCAGCCCAGCACGCCCAGGCCGTTGACCATGGTGGTGTGGGAGTCGGTGCCGACGCAGGTGTCCGGGTAAGCGCGCAGCTTGCCATCGACCTCGCGGGTCATAACGGTGCGGGCCAGGAATTCGATGTTGACCTGGTGCACGATGCCGGTTCCCGGCGGGACGACCTTGAAGTCGTCGAACGCGGTCTGGCCCCAGCGCAGGAACTGGTAGCGCTCGCCGTTGCGCTGGTACTCGATCTCCATGTTGCGCTCGAGCGCCCCGGCGTTGCCGAAGGCGTCGATCTGCACGGAGTGGTCGATGACCATTTCGGCCGGAGCCAGCGGGTTCACGCGCGTCGGGTCGCCGCCGAGGTCCTTCACGGCCTCGCGCATGGTGGCCAGGTCGACGACGCAGGGAACGCCGGTGAAGTCCTGCATGATGACGCGGGCCGGGGTGAACTGGATCTCCGTGTTCGGTTCCGCGTTCTCGTCCCACTGGGCCAGTGCGCGCACGTGGTCCGCGGTGATGTTCGCGCCGTCTTCGGTGCGAAGCAGGTTCTCCAAGAGAACCTTGAGGCTGTAGGGAAGGCTTTGCGCGCCCTCCACGGCGTTCAGCCGGAAAATCTCGTATTCGTTGCCATTGACGTCCAGTACGCCCTTGGCCCCGAAGCTATCCACATTGCTCACAGTGGGACTCCTCTCGCCAGATTCACATCTTTGTTGCCCGTCCGGACGCACCGCCAGTTAGGCGGGCCTTAGCGGCAAGCGTCCGGTTTGGATTGCGGCAGAGCTGTTGCCAGTCTAGCCGCGCACCCTTTTTGCGGACCCCCGCAGGAGGGGATCTCTTGACATCAAAATTTATTATTACCGTACTTTCCATATATCTTGATGTCAAGATACCGTGGTCCGGACGGGACCAACATGAAGGATCAACGGGACATGGAGCGGCGCATGGATGCGGTGGACGAGATCATCGACGGGTGGCAGCGCGCGATGCCGTCGGAGGACGTCGAACCGATGGGCGTCTTCAGCCGCATCGGCCGCCTGGCCCAGCGCTTCGAGGCCCTGCGCCGCAACGCCCTGGCGGTCCACGGCCTGCAGCTCGGGGACTTCGATGTGCTCTCGGCCATCCGGCGCTCCCCGGACGGCGCGCTGACCGCCGGACAGCTGGCCAAGGAAAACCTCGTCACCTCAGGCACCATGACCAACCGCATCGACCGGCTGGTGGCCCGGGGCCTGGTGGGCCGCTCCGCGGACGTCGCCGACGCGCGCATCGTCCGGGTGCAGCTGCACCCGGAGGGGCGGCGGCTCGTCGACGCCGCGTTCGTCGAGCTCATGCGCATCGAGCACGAGCTCCTGGACTCGATCCGCAACGCCGACCGCCAGCCGCTGGTGGACCGGCTGCGCGAACTGCTCGCGCGGATCGAGGCCTAGCCGCCCCTTCCGGGGGCGGTTAGGCGCGCACCAACAGGCCGACGGTCTCCATGTGGTGGGTGTGCGGGTAGAGGTCGAGGACGCGGACCTTTTCCAGCCGGTAGCCCTGGCGGCCGAAGTCGGCCACGTCGCGCGCGAAGGACGCCGGGTCGCAGGAGACGTAGCTGATCCGCGCCGGGCCGGCCTGGGCGATCTGGCGCACCGCCATCTTGCCCGCACCGGTGCGCGGCGGATCCAGCACCACCCCGTCCAGCCGCCCGCCGGCTTCGGTCCCCTCCGCCAGGGCGCGCTCTTGCAGGGACTTGGCCAGGGTCTTTTCCACCCGGCCCTGCAAAACGAGCGCCTGCGGGACCCCGTGGAGATTGCGGCGGGCGTCGCGGCTGGTGCCCGGGGCACCCTCGATGGACAGGACCAGCCCCGCGTCGCCGACCGCATCGGCCAGCGGGGCGGTGAACAGCCCGGCGCCGGCGTAGAGGTCGGCCAGCCGCTGGCCCGGCCGCGGATCCAGGTCCTGCAGGACAGCGGCGGCCAGGGTGTCCGCGGCCAGCCGGTGGATCTGCCAGAAGCCCTCTCCGGTGACCCGGTAGGCGTGCCCCGCGGCCCGCTCCCCCAGCCAGGTGCGCCCGCGCAGCCGCCGCAGCGTTCCGCGCCCGTCGGAGGCCGAGCCGCCCTTCTGCGTGATGGCCGCGGCGGAGACCCCCTCGGCCAGGCGCTTGGCGGCGCGGTCGGCCAGGCCCGGGGTCCCGCCGTCGTGCTCGACGAAGAGCACCAGCGGCGCGCCCCCGTCGGAGGGGACGGCGACCTCCACGCGGGCCAGGCCGCGCAGCGGCAGCTCCCACAGACGCAGCGCGTTCACCGCGTCGACGGCCAGCGGCATCTCGCGCACCGGCACCAGCTCGTTGGAGCGGAACGCGTTCATGGCCAGCCGGCCGGCGTCGTCCACGGAGAAAGCGGCGCGGGTGCGCCAGCCGAGGCCGTCGGCGCGTTCGCCGTCAGGGACCTCGACGCCGGCGAAGCCTGCCGCGTCGGGATCGGTGCGGCCGAGCCGGACGAGCTGTTCGCGGAAGATGCGCCCCTTGAGCTCGCGCTGGTGGCCCAGCTCGGCGTGGCCGAACTCCGCCCCGCCCACGGGCGCCCGCCCGGCGGCGGCCGCCGCCAGGGCGTCCGCCGCGGCCCAGAAGTGCGCAACCCGGTGCTCGGAGGCCTCCAGCACCTCGACCGTGTCGGCCCGCCAGAAGCGGGCCTCCTCGGCGCACTCGGTCAGCCGTGCGCGCACCAGTTCCCCGGGCAGGGCGTGGCGGACGAAGACGACGCGCCCCTCGTGCCGGGCGACGCAGTGGCCGCCGTGCGCGGGCGCGCCGATCCGCAGTTCGACGGTGCGCGGGTCGGCCACGCGCGGGTCGATGGTGGTGTGGGTCATTCAAGGGCCTTTCGCCGGTTGGGGGCGGGGACGCGCGCGGCGCCCCCGGCGGGTTCGGCCACGGCGTCCGCGCTGGAGGCCAGGCGCCAAGGCACGCTGGCGACCACCACGCCGGGCTCGAAGTGCAGCCGCGCCTTGATGCGCAGCGCCGTCTGGTTGTGGACCAACTGCTCCCACCAGCGGCCCACCACGTATTCGGGGATGTAGACGACCACCAGGTCGTGCGGGGATTCGCGCCGGATGGCCTTGATGTGGTCCACGATCGGGGCGGCGATCTCGCGGTAGGGAGAGGCCAGCACGGTGACCGGCACGGGCAGCTGGAGCCGGTCCCACTCCTCGAGCGTCCGGGCGGTCTGCTGCGCGTCGATGTCCACGATCACCGCGTCCAGCTTGGACGGGCGGCTGGCCCGGGCGAAGGCGACGGCGCGCAGCACCGGCTTGCGCAGCGTGGACACCAGGATCAGCGCGTGGACCCGGGAGGGCAGGGCGGTCGCGGCGGAGTCGGGGTCGATCGCCAGTTCGCGGTCGACGGCGACGTAGTGCCGGTGGATGGAGTCCATGGCCAGGTAGAGCACGCCGATGCCGAGCACGGCCAGCCATGCCCCGTGCGTGAACCGGGTGACCAGGACGATCACCAGCACGATCGCGGTCAGGACGAAGCCGGCCAGGGTCAGCACCCGCGAGCGCATCAGCCGCAGCCTGACCCGGCGGTCGGCGGTGGCGTTCAGGGCCACGCCCCAGTGGCGGAGCATGCCGAGCTGGCTGAGGGTGAAGGAGACGAACACGCCCACCACGTAGAGCTGGACCAGCGAGGCGACGTTGGCCCCGAAGGCCAGGACCAGCGCCAGGGCGGCGATGCCCAGCGCCACGATCCCGTTGCTGAAGCCCAGCCGGTCGCCGCGGGTGCGCAGCTGGCGCGGCATGAATCCGTCGACGGCGAGGTGGGAGGTGAGGTTCGGGAAGGAGGTGAAGCTGGTGTGGGCGGCCATCAGCAGGACCAGGACCGTGGCGAGCACGATCAGGTGGAAGGCGGGGCTGCCGGCGCCGAACACCGACTGGGCCAGCTGCCCGAGCACCGGGTTCTGGATGTAGTCCGCCGGGATCGGTCCACCGTCCAGGCGCAGGTTCTCGGCCGGGTCCTCGACGACGTGCACGCCGGCGGCGCGGGCCAGGAACATGGTGCCCAGCGTCAGCACGGCGGCCACGGCGCCGATCATCACCAGGATCCGGCCGGCGTTGCGGGCCCGCGGCGGGGCGAGCGTGGGCACGTTGCTGATGGGCGCCTCGATGCCCGTCAGCGCCGCGGAGCCGGTGGAGAACGCGCGCAGCACCAGCAGGGCCCCGAAGAAGCCGGTCAGTCCGGCCTCGAAGCCCTCCTCCGGGACGATCTCGAAACCCGCGCTCGGGGCGCGTCCGAGGGTCCCCGCGGCGGCCGCGATGCCGCCGACGGCGATCATCACCAGCAGCGCGCCGACGAAGAAGTAGGTGGGCAGGGCGTTGCCGAGGCGGGAGCGGCCCAGGCCGCGCAGGTTCAGCAGCACCAGCAACACCACGCCCGCCCCCGCCAGCAGCCTCTCCTGCCCGGCCAGGCCGGGCAGCGAGGCGACCACGTAGTGGGCGGCCGAGGAGACGGACACCGCGACGGTGAGCACGAAGTCCACCAGCAGGGCCGCCGCGACGGTGGTGCCGGCGGCCGGGCCGAGGTTGACGGAGGCGATCTCGTAATCGCCCTTGCCGGACGGGTAGGCCCGCACTGACTGGCGGTAGGAGGCGATGATGACCAGCATCACGGCCATGACGGCGACCCCGACCAGCGGCGAGAGCGAGATCGCGGCGACGCCGGCGATCGCCAGCGTCAGCAGCACCTCGTCCGGGGCGTACGCCACCGAGGACAGCGCGTTGGAGGAGAGCAGCGGAAAGGCCAGCCGCTTGCGCAGGGGTGCCTGCCTGAGGCGTTCGGTGCGGAACGGCCGCCCGACCAGGACGCGCTTGAGCGCGTCGAGAAACGTCAACACCGAACCACGGTACCCGCGCGGTGCGTCCGTGTCATACTCCGGCACCCGCCGGCACGCCGCCCGGACGTGCGCGTTCCATGGGAGACTGGGAAGCGGACCGAAACCGATCCGGCATCAGGGCCGGGCACCTTCCTTGCACGCATTGGGGGCCGACAATGGCGCACTTCGTCATCATGGGTTGCGGACGCGTCGGCGTCACGCTCGCCCACACGCTGGACGACGACGGCCACACGGTCGCGATCATCGACCAGGACGAGCGCGCCTTCCGCCGGCTGCGCCGCGGCTTCGCCGGGCGCAAGGTCACCGGCGTCGGCTTCGACCGGGACACCCTGGAACGCGCGGACATCGGCAGCGCCTACGCCTTCGCCGCGGTGTCCAGCGGCGACAACTCCAACATCCTGGCCACGCGCGTGGCCCGCGAGACCTACCACGTTCCGCACGTGGTGGCGCGCATCTACGACCCCGGACGCGCGGAGATCTACCAGCGCCTGGGCATTCCCACGGTCGCCGCCGTCCGCTGGAGCGCCGACCAGGTGCTGCGCCGAATCCTTCCCGAGCAGGGCATCAAGGGCGACTTCCGCGAGGCCTCCGGCCGCCTGATCCTGGGCGAGGTGGGCGTGCACGACGGCTGGTACGGGCACAGCCTGGGCGAGATCGAAGCGGCCGCCGGGATCCGCGTGGCCTACCTGACCCGGTTCGGCGAGGGCATGCTGCCGACCCCGGAGACCCGACTGCAGCAGGGGGACGTCCTGCACGCCATGATGCCGGTCGCCGCGACCGGGGACATCGACCGCATCCTCTCCGGCGCCCCCGCCCCCACCCCCGAACCGGCATGAACGCCGCGCCCCTGACGAATACGGAGCAGCCATGAAGGTCATCATCGCCGGCGCGGGAAGCGTCGGATCCTCGATCGCCAAGGAGCTCCTGGCCCACGGGCACGAGGTCCTGCTCATCGACGAGAAGCCCGAGGTCGTCGGGCGCAGCGGGGTGCAGGGGGCGCGCTGGCTGTTCGGCGACGCCTGCGAACTGAGCATCCTCAAGGACGCGCACATGGACGAGGTCGACGTCGTCGTCTCCGCCACCGGCGACGACAAGGTCAACCTGGTGGTGTCCCTGCTGGCCAAGAGCGAGTTCGGCGTCGGCCGCACCGTGGGCCGGGTGAACAACCCGAAGAACGACTGGATGTTCGACGACGCCTGGGGCGTGGACGTCGCCGTCAGCACTCCGCGCCTGATGACCGCCCTGGTCGAGGAGGCGGTGGAGATCGGCGACGTGGTGCGCCTGCTGACCCTGCAGACGGGCGTGGCCTCGCTGGTCTCCTTCACGGTCCCCCAGGACGCCCGGCTGATCGGACGCACGATCGGGCAGGTTCGGTGGCCGGCGGACGCCACGGTGGTGGCGATCCTGCGCGACGAGGCGCCGATCACCCCCAGCCCCGACGACGTGATCGAGGGCGGGGACGAGCTGTTCTTCATCTCCACGATCGCCGCCGAGGACGAACTCCGCGCGGTCCTGCGCCCTGAGGGCGCCCCGCACTAGGAAAGCGGCACCGGGACACGACACCGGCCGGCCACCCGCGCGGGTGGCCGGCGTCGTGCGCTCTGCCGCTCAGCCCTGCAACGCCGTCCGCACCTTCTCCAGCCGCGCGGCGGCCTCGGCGCGGGCGGCGAGCGCCTGGTCCATGGTGACCTCGTCGAAGTGGGTCACGGTGCCGGGGGCGGCCCGCGCCAGCAGGTCCATGTCCGCGGAGATCACGGTGCCGACCATCGCGTAGCCGCCGCCGGAGACCGCGTCGCGGTGCAGCACGATCGGCTGGGTGCCTCCGGGGATCTGGATCGAACCGACCGCGTAGCCGGCATCGACGATGTTGGAGGGGTCCGAGCCGGCGCCGAAGGGCTGTTCGCGCGGCTCCCAGGCCACCCCCGGCCCGTTGTAGCGCAGGCCCATCCGGTCCGCGACCGGGCTGAGCGTCCAGGCCTCGCCGAGCAGGTTCGCCCGCCCGCCCGCGGTGAGCCGGTGGTCGTAGAGTCCCATCAGCACGCGGAGGCGCTGCTCCTTGGCGAAGGCCGGGCGCAGGTCCTCGGGGATCGAGTCGCCGGCGGGCAGCTCGGCCGCCGCGTGCCCCACGGGCAGCCGGTCCCCGGCTTTCAGGGCCCGGCCCTGGAAGCCGCCGACCGCCCCGATGACGTAGGTGGACCGGGAGCCGAGCACCTCGGGCACGTCAATGCCGCCGCGCACCGCCACGTAGAAGCGGGTGCCGCCGGAAATCACCCCGAAGCCGACGCTGTCCCCGGCCGCCAGCTCCAGGCGCCGCCACTGCCCGCGTTCCTCGCCGTTGACCAGCACGCCCACCGGGGCGCCGGTGACCGCCAGCACGGTGGGTTCGTCGACGGTGAAGGCCGGGCCCATGTACGTGCACTCAAGCACCGCCTCGGCGCCGGTGTTGCCCACCAGCAGGTTGGCCAGCTCGGCCGAGTACTGGTCCATGGACCCGCCCTGCGGGATGCCGACGTTGTAGTGCCCGGTGCGCCCGCGGTCCTGCACCGTGGTGGAAAGCCCCGGCTTGGTGATCTCAATGCCCATTGAGTGCCTCCAGAATCTCGCGGTTGTACCCCTCGGGGTCGGCCAGGGCGGCGGTCAGGTCGAAGGTGACCGGCGCCTGCCGGTAGCGGAAGGTGCCGTCGGCCACCTCGTCCTTGATCCGGCGGTATTCGGCCTCGTCTACCGGGCGGAACTTGACCAGGTCCCCGGGGCGGAAGAAGACCATGAAGTCCGCGAAGTCCGCCAGCCGCTGGGCGGGGTCGAAGATCGGGGCGGCCACCACCCCGAACATCTGGTAGCCGCCGGCGCCGCGCACGGAGTAGATGCAGGAGAAGCAGCCGCCGTGCCCCAGCGTCAGCTCGGGGGTGTCGGTGCGCGGGCTCAGGTACTTGGGCACCTGCAGCTGTTTCTCCTGCTCCACCAGCTGGAACAGGAACGGCAGCCCGGCCACGAAGCCGACCATGGAGGCCATCCACGGCTGCTCGTGGTGGCGGCGGATGAACTCGGCGGCATCGGCGAGTCCGTTGACCTTCGCCGCGTAGTCCAGGTCGCTGCCTCCCGGTTCCTGGTGGTAACCCTCGCGGAAGCGCTCGGCGACTTCGGCGGTGTAGGGGTCCTGGTACCAGACCGGGATCTCGATGATGCGGGTCTCCAGGCGCGCCTGCTCGGCGTCGCCGAGCCGCGCCTCCAGCTCCCGGACGCGCAGCTGGAGCTCCTCGGGTCCGAGCAGGTCGGGGTTGAAGCGGATCAGCAGCGAGGCGTTGGCGGGGCAGATGTCCACCACGCCCTCCAGCGCCGCGTCGGTCAGGGCGCGGGCCAGCGACATCACCTTGAAGTTGGCCGCCAGGCTCATGGCCTCGGCGATCTCGACGAAGAGGAACTCGTCCCCGCCCCAGGTGTAGCGGGCGGGGCCAAGTTCGGCGACGGTGGTGCTCACAGTGCCTCCAGCAGTCCGGGGGTGGTCTCGATGAACTTCGAGTGGTGCTCCACCGCGGCGAACTCGGGGCGGGCCAGGAGCGCCTGGTGCAGCGGGACCGTGGTCTTGACCCCCTCGATGTGCACCTGCTTCAGGGCCGCGAGCATCGCGGCGATCGCTTCCTCGCGGGTCCCGGCGCTGACCACGAGCTTGGCCAGCATCGAGTCGTAGAACGGGGCCACGACCGAACCGGCGTCCACCCCGGTGTCCACGCGGATGCCTTCGCCCTCGGGCCACTGCAGCGCCGAGATGGTGCCCGGGGAGGGGAAGAAGTTGTTCGAGGGATCCTCGGCGTTCAGCCGCACCTCGATCGCGTGGCCGGTGAAGGTGATGTCCTCCTGGGTGACCGAGAGCCCCTGGCCGGAGGCCACCCGCAGCTGCTCGCGCACCAGGTCGACGCCGGTGATGGCCTCGGTGATCGGGTGCTCGACCTGCAGCCGGGTGTTCATCTCGATGAACGCGGCCTCATGGGCCGCCGGGTCGTAGAGGAACTCGACGGTCCCGGCGCCGGTGTAGCCGCATCGGCGGGCCAGTTCCACCGAGGAGCTGCGGATCCGCTCGCGGACCTCGTCGGGCAACGCCGGGGCGGGAGCCTCTTCGATGACCTTCTGGGAGCGGCGCTGCATCGAGCAGTCGCGGTCGCCCAGGTGCACGAACACCTCGCCGTCGGCCAGCACCTGCACCTCGACGTGGCGGGCGTGGGGCACGAAGCGCTCCATGTAGACGGTCGGATCCCCGAACACCGAGCCGGCCTCGCCGCGGGCCATCTCGATGGCCGCGAGCAGTTCCTCCTCGGTGTCCACGAAGCGGATGCCGCGCCCGCCGCCGCCGGCGGAGGCCTTGACCGCGAGCGGGAAGCCGATCCCGCGGGCGATGGCCAGCGCGTCGTCCTCCTCGCGCAGCGGCCCGTCGGTGCCGCGCAGCACCGGCACCCCGGCCTCGCGGGCGGCCTCGCGGGCCCGGGACTTGTTGCCCATCATCTCGATCGCCTCCGGCGGGGGGCCCACCCAGGCCAGTCCGGCGTCGATGACCTTGCGGGCGAAGGCCGCATTCTCGGAGAGGAAGCCGTAGCCCGGGTGCACGGCGTCGGCGCCGGTCTCCAGGGCGGCGGAGATGACCGCCTCGTGGTTCAGGTAGCTGGCGGTGGCCGGAGCCGGGCCGATCAGCACCGCTTCGTCGGCGGTGCGGGCCGCCAGCGAGTCCTTGTCCGGCTCGCTCACCACGACCACGGTGGCGATGCCCATCTGGCGGGCGGTGCGGATGATCCGCACCGCGATCTCGCCGCGGTTGGCGATCAGCAGTTTCTTCATCGCGCTCAGGCCTCGGTGATGGTGACGATGACGTCGCCCGGGTTGACCATCCCGGCGTCCTCGATGGCGAAGGAGGCCACGACGCCGGCGACGTCGGACTGCACCTCGGTGAACTGCTTCATGATCTCGACGATGCCCACGGTCTGGCCGGCGGTGACCGTGTCACCGACCTGCACGAACGGGTCCTTGCCCGGGCCGGGGCAGCGGTAGAACACGCCGGGGATCGGGGAAATGATGTCGGACATGGGGCGTACCTCTTTCGGTTCTGTTTGTTCGGATGGGTGGGGGCGGACGGGGGTCAGGCGCTGCGCGATTCGACGGCGCTGCGGGGTCCGACGGCGGCGCGCACCGCGGCGGCCACCTGGGGGGAGTTCGGGGCGTCGGAGTGGACGCAGATGCTGCTGAAGGAGATCTCCAGCTCGGTGCCGTCGGTCGCGAGCACCGGCTTGCCGCCCAATGCCCGGGTGACGCGCTCGGCCGCGGCCGCGGGGTCGGTGATCTCGGGACGGCGCTGGATGATCAGGGCGCCGTCGGCCGCGTAGTTCAGGTCCACGTACAGCTCGCCGATGAAGTCCACGCCGAGCCGCTCGCAGACACGCTGGTGGGCGGTGCCGGCCAGCCCGTAGAAGGGGACCCCGTACTGCCTGGCCACGCCGGCGGCCGCTGCCATGAGCTCCTCGTCGGCGGCGAGCATGCCGTAGAGGGAACCGTGGGGCTTGATGTGGTTCAGCTCCAGCCCGTACTTGCCGAGGAAGGCGGTCAGCGCGCCGGTCTGGTAGAGGATGATCGATTCGACCTCGGCGGCGCTCAACGCCATCCGGCGCCGGCCGAAGCCGACCAGGTCGGGAAGGCCCGGGTGGGAGCCGACGGCCACGCCATGCTCGGCGGCCAGGGCCACGGTCCGGTCCATCTCGTCGGGGTCGCCGGCGTGGTACCCGCAGGCGACGTTGGCAACATCGATCAGCTTCATCAGCTCGGCGTCGTTGCCGAAGCGGTGCAGCCCGATGCCCTCGCCCATGTCCGAGTTGACCAGAATCTTCGAGGCGGGTGTGGCCCCGCTTACGTCTGTGGATCGCATGGTTGAAACGGTATCCCCCGTCACACCGCAATGTAATTGTGCAATATGCTGAATCTCGAAGGACAAATAATGAAGACTGCACGAAAAGGAAGCGGGCCATGCGCGTCCTGGACCTCCTCGACGACCCCGAACTGGGGCTTGTCCCCCATGTCACCGGCGACCCCGGACGGCTCGAGCGGCAGGTGACCTGGTGCGCGCCGACCGAGCACATGGATCCCACCCCGTTCCTGACCGGCAACGCGCTGGTGCTCACCACCGCCATGGGGCTGAACTTCCGCGACCACCGCACCTGGGACGCCTACGTGGAGCGGCTGTGCGCGGTGCCGATCTCCGGGCTGGTGGTCGGCCTGGGAGTGGCGCACCAGCAGATGCCCGAAGGGCTCGTGGCGGCCTGCAGGCAGCACAACCTGCCGCTGCTGGAACTGCCGGGAGCGATCCCGTTCGTGGCCCTGATCCGCGCGGTATGGCAGCGGCTGGGCGCCGAGCGGTTCGCGGAGGTCCGCTCCGGCTGGGACCTCGCCGACGAGTGCACCCGACTGGCGGCCGGGGGCGCCTCCCTCAAGGCGGTGCTCGAGCGCATCGGCGCGGCGGTCGATGCCCGCGTGACGATCCTGGATTCCGGCGGCTACGCCCTGGTGAGCGCGGGGACGCCGGGGGATTCCCCGTCCCGCACCCGGCTGGCGCTGCCGGCCGGGAACACCAACCGGTTCCGCCTGCTGATCGAGGGGATGGACCAGACCACCGTGGTGCAGCCGCTGCTGGGCCCGGTGGCGGCCGTGCTGGCGATGCAGTTGGCCCACACCCTGGGCTCGGGCTCGCCGCTGCACTCGCAAGAGGCCGCCCGCTTCATCGAGGCGCTCTACCGGCGCGATGCGTTCAGCGAGCGGGCGCTGGCCCTCCTGGCCCGGGAGACCGGGTTCGACGACGGGCCCGGGTGGGGCGCGGTGGTGATCGCCTCCACCGCGCCGTCCGCCGGGGCGGCGACGCCGGACCCGTCCGTGTTGCGGGCCAGCGCCTGGCGGACGCGGGTGAGCCTGGGCGGGATCTACGCCACGGTGCGCTTCATGGAGGAGGGCGGGCGCACCACGATCGTGCTGCAGCACCCGCACGACGCGGACGAGTTGCTGGCCCAGGTGCGCCGCTGGCTCTCCGACTCCCCCCAGTGGTCCGTGACCGTGGCCACCGCCACGGACCTGGACGAGCTGTCCCTGATGCTGCGCATGGCCCGGCGCCGCCGCGAGCCCGGCGTGCACCAGGCCCCGCGGATGGATTTGTTCTCGGTGGTCGACGGGCTGCCCAGCAGCGGGCTGGAGGCCATGGCCGCGAGGCTGCTGGGGCCGCTGCGCGAGGAGTCCGCCGGGTCGCTGGTCGAGACGCTGCGCGCGTACCTGCACCACAGCGGCAACACGCGGGCCGTGTGCGAGGAGCTGTTCATCCACCGCAACACGCTCAGCTACCGGCTGCGCCGGATCGAGGAGCTGCTCGGCGCCGACCTCTCCGACGGCCGGCTGCGCGCCACCTTGCTGCTGGCGCTGGCGATCACCGAACCCGGGGGCACGCCCGGGTAGCCGGGCCCCGGGAAGCACAAGGCCTTGTGCAGGCTGCACGGCGGCGGGGCGGCTTTCTGTCCAACCGGCGCATGTTCGGGGTGTGACCGATTTCACTAGGCTCAACGCTCGGGCCCACAGCCCCGCTCCCGTTTCCCGGCCGTCCCCCGGCCCCGGGAGCGCCGACATTCCCCGCATTCTGCCCCAGGAGCCTGCCGTGCCCTACTCGAACCTTGTCCTGCCGCGCTCCGCGCGGGTCCCCCGCTGGTCGCTGAGCATGGCCTGGTGGGCCCTGTTCTCGGCGATGTTCTGGATCTACGTCGCCGTCGCCTCCGCCCAGGCGGTCGGCACGGCCAACACCGTCATCGGCATGGTGCTCACCGTGGCCAGCTACGGGCTGATCAACCTGGTGCTCTCCCGCTACGCCGCGCGGACCGGGCTCACGGTGGCGCTGCTCTCGCGCACCCTCTTCGGGGTCGTGGGCTCCGCCCTGGCCTCCCTGATCTTCGCCGCCACGGCCATCTATTACGCGGTCTTCGAGGGCTCGATCATCGCGGTGGCGCTGCAGAAGTTCTTCGGCGGCGAGATGCTCATCTGGTACGCCGTGGTGGTCGTCTACGCGCTGCCGCTGGTGGCCGGCGGGGTGCAGAACTGGCTGGACAAGCTCAACGGGTGGCTGCTGCCGCTGTACGTCGCCGGACTCGTCGCCGTCGTCGTCGCCGCCACCGTGCACCGCGGAGTGCCCACGGCGCTGCCGGCCGCACCCGTCGGCCTGGCCGTGCCCGGCTGGCTGACCTCCTACTTCATCTACATGGGCGTGTGGATCATGATGATGTACACGTTCGACTACGCCCGGATGGGCCGCGAGGAGGACCAGCGCTTCCACGGGACCTTCACGTTCGGCTGGGTCTTCTACTTCTTCACCTTCATGGTCAACGGCCTGGTCGGCATCTACATCATGAGCGCCTGGGGCTACGAGGGCACCGAGACCGGCGTCGTGGACGCGTTCCTGTCCTCGCTGGGAGTCTTCGGGCTGCTCGTCATCCTGATCTCGCAGACCCGGATCAACACCGCGAACTACTTCCTGGCCTCCTCCAACCTGGAGGCGTTCGCCCAGCGGGTGTTCGGGCTGGGCCTGCCGCGCTGGGTCTGGGTGATCGCCTGCGGAGGGATCGCCTACCTGCTCATGCTCACCGACGTGCTCTCCTACCTGCTCAAGGCGCTGGCCTGGCAGGGGGTCTTCGTCACCGCCTGGGTCGCGATCGCACTCGTACACATCTTCCTCACCCGGCGGGACCGGGAAGAGGTCCCGGAGATCCGCCGCGAACGGCTGGGCGCCTTCAGCCCCGGGGCCCTGGCCTGGGTGGGTGCCTCCGCGCTGGGGATCCTCGCCACCGAACAGGCGGCCTGGCCGCTGGTGAGCCAGTTCGCGCCGCTGGCCACCGTGCTCGTGGCTGGCGGCGGCTACGCCGCGGCCTACCGCTGGCGGCGGCCGCCGACCATGGCCCTGGACGAGGACATCCGCCTCGACGCCGAACTCGTGGGCTGACCCGCGGGCCTCATCAGTACGCCTGGGGCCCGCGGCGCGGGTCCTAGGCCGGGGGCTCGTCCGCGGCCCCGGCGACCGGGCGGGAGATCAGCCAGGCCAGCCACAGTCCCATCGCGTACAGCGGCAGGCCCATCACCAGCCGGGCGGCGCCGAGCGCCTGGACCTGGTCGGCGAAGTACAGCGGCAGCTGCACGGCCAGGCGCAGCGCGAACACGGCAATGATCGCCCAGGTCGCTGCGGCGTAGGCGCGCTGGCGGCGGCGGTCCTCGCGCCAGTGGGTGCCCTCGCCGCGGATGAATCCGAAGACCAGGCCCATGAACGGCCAGCGCACCGCGATCGAGAGCAGCAGCGCCGCGCCGTAGGCGGCGTTCGTGTAGAAGCCGGGGACGTAGTAGTCCTTCGCCTCCCCCGTGGTGCGGGCAACGAAGGCGCAGACGACGACGCCGGCCAGGCCGGCCAGCGCCTGCGTCAGCGGCGTGCGCTGGGCGAGCCGGGCCACGGTGAAGGCGGCGGCAACGGCAACGGCGGCCACCAGCGAGGGGTTCAGGGCCTGGGTGACGGTGAAGACGCCCAGGAACACCACGCCGGGAACGATCGCCTCCACCAGCCCGCGCACGCCGCCGACCGTCCTGAGGACATCGACCTGTCCGTCCTCGGTGCGGTGGAATCCCGCCGCGGCGCGGCGGGCCAGGTCCTCGGCGCCGCCGTGTCCCTCGCTGCCTTGCGCCGAACCGTCCCGCCCCGTGCTGTCCTGCCCCGCGTTGTCCTGTCCCGTGTTGTCCGGCCCCGGATCCCCGCTCGCGTGGGGTCGATCGCTCATGCCTGGGTCTCCGGTTCGTCGGTTTCTGGAAGGATTTCGTAGCGCGGGTTGAAGATGGTGGGGATTCCGTCCACGGGGGCCACGGTTCCCGCGAAGCGCAGCCGGGTGCCGGCGACGACGCCGGGCACGCGGCGCTGGCCGAGCCAGACCAGCCGCACGCGCGGGACCGGCCGGCGCCGCCCGCCCGGCGGGGCCGGGGCGTCGACGACGCTTGCCGCGTAGGCGGGAGCCTGGCTGGCCGGCAGGATCTTGATGTTCTCCACGTACCCGACAGCGCGGATCCGGCCGCGCGGGGGCATCACGTCCAGCGATGGACAGTCGATCGGGGGGCCTTCAGGCACCGCGCTCAGCCGATCTCGGCGATCTCCGGGCCGCGCTCCGGGGCGGCCAGGGGATCCCCGGCGGGTTCCTCGCGACGGGCCACGGCGCCGGAGGGCACGGTCAGCGGCAGCAGCTCCGCCGGCGGCATCGGCTTGTCCCCGCGTACCACGACCAGCCGGGCGATGCAGTCCTCCAGGCGCTTGGCCGCGGCCGCGTCCAGGGTGGCCGGGCCGCCGACGACGCCGCGCAGGAACCAGCGCGGGCCGTCGATGCCGATGAAGCGGGCCACCATGTACCCGGCGGTGCCGTCGGGCGCCTGGGAGGGAACGCGGGCGATGAGCTCCTCGCCGAAGCGGCCGGGAACCCGTTCGGTCTTCCCGCCCTGCTCGGCGATCGAGTTGGCGATCTGCGTGGAGATGCCCGGCCAGAGGTCCTCGGACTTGGACGCCGCAAAGACCTGCAGCTGCAGGCGGGAGCCGTCCAGTTCCAGCGCCACGGCGATGACCCGCTTGCTGCGGTCCTCCACCTCGAGGCGCAGCTGCATGCCCTCGACGGGTTCGATCAGCAGCGCGCCCAGGTCGACGTAGCCGGTGCGGTCGGTGACGTCGTCCGCGTCGTAGGGCCCCTCGCCCTGCGGCGTGCGGGCCTCGTCCGCGATGGGGGTTTCCGCGGCCGCCTCGGCGGGCGCGGTGGACTTGCGGCGCTTGAAAATCATCGGTTTCTCCTTGCGGAACGGGCCGTCAGAGGACGGTGGGGGCGGTGGCGAAGCCGCCGGTGGAGCCGAAGCCGCCGGCCCCGCGGACCGAATCAGGCAGCTCGTCCACGGGCACGAAGCGGGCGGTTTCCACCCGCTGGATGACCAGCTGGGCGATCCGGTCGCCCCGGCGCAGCACAATGGGCTCGGTCGCGTCGGTGTTGAGCAGCGTCACGCAGATTTCGCCGCGGTAGCCGGCGTCGACCGTTCCGGGGGCGTTGACCACGGTCAGGCCGTGGCGCACGGCCAGGCCCGAGCGCGGGTGCACCAGTCCGACGTACCCGAACGGCAGGGCCAGCGAGACGCCGGTCGGCACCAGGGCGCGTTCTCCCGGGGCCAGCGTGACGTCCTCGCGGGCGCGCAGGTCGGCGCCGGCGTCGCCGGGCTGCGCGTAGCTGGGCGGTTCCAGTCCGGGATCGAGCATCTTCAGCTGGACGTCCAACGTGGCGTGGTGCTGCTCAGACATGTGCGTGGGGTTCTCCAAAGCGATCGCGGACGGACTTGCCACAACTCTAGCCGCCGAAGCTGGGAGGCCCCAACGTGAAAACGCCGGCCCGCACCCCATAAGCTGGGAGGCATGCCCGAACCGCAGCCCCTTTCCGACCCCTCCCCGCTCTTCCAGGAACGCCTCTGGCCGGCCTGGTGGATCTGGCCCATCGTGCTGGGGACCGGCGCCGCCGGGTTTGTCGCGCTGGCACCGATCAGCATTCCCGCCGGCCTCGCCAGCGGCATCGTCGTGGCGGCCGCGCTGGCGGTGGCGCTGCTGGTGAACAGCCCCGCCATCACCGTCACCGCGGACACCCTGCGCGTGGGGCGCGCCTCGATCGAGCGCCGTTACGTCGGCGCCGTTGACGCGCACCGCGGCGAGGCCGCCACGTACCAGCGCGGCCGGGGCCTCAACGGCACCGCCTACCTGTGCCTGCGCGGATGGATCGACCCGGTGGTGCGGATCCGGATCACCGACGAGCACGACGCCACCCCGTACTGGCTCGCCTCCACGCGCCGCCCGGAGGAGCTGTCGGCGGTCCTGGGCGGCAAGGCGGAGGCCGCCAGCGAGGCTCCCGCGGCTCAGGCCTAGCGTCCCCAACACACGCAAAACGACGGCGGGGCCGCACCTTTCCATGGAAAGGTGCGGCCCCGCCGTCGTTTTGCGTGTGGGCCTAGCCCTCGCAGTCCTTGCAGTAGAACAGCCCGTTCTTCTCCCTGGCCACCTGCGAACGGTGGCGAACCAGGAAGCAGTTGGCGCAGGTGAACTCGTCGGCCTGGGCCGGGAGCACCCGAACCAGCAGTTCCTCGCCGGACAGGTCGGCACCGGGCAGCTCGTAGCTGTCCGCGGCTTCCGCCTCATCCTCGTCAACGACGGCGGACTGCTTGTCGGAGCGCCGGCCCTTCAGCTCCTCGAGGGAATCCTCGCTAAGCTCATCTTCATTCTTCCGCGGCGCATCGTAGTCGGTCGCCATAGTCTCTCAATCACGCTCCGGTGGTAGCTGCTGTTTGTTCCGGGCAAGTCGACCCCGGTCGGTTTGCGTCCGGGCGGCCTGAATATTTCCCAAGGATGCGGCGGCCTGCGCTGCGGGCGCAGCGGGTGCCTCCGAAACCCTTCGACGTTCAACGCCGAGGCGGGCCGTTTTGTGCCCGTGACGCACAGATTGTTCACCATGGGCGTGAAAAAATCCAATCCTTTCTTCCCTCTGTGGCGCCCGTCTCCCCCGCCGGACGGACCGATCCGCGCCACACCAAGCAATGCCGTAGGAAATCGGCGGCCGGGATGGCAGAGTCTCCACCAGTACAAGACGGACGTGGTGGAGGGAATCATGCGGCAACTCCGGCTGGTGGGTGTCCACGAGGATGGCGAGCAGCTGCTGTTGAGCGGCGAGGACGGCGTCAGCTTTGCGCTGCGCATCGACGAAGCGCTGCGCTCCGCGGTGGTCCGTCCGATCGGCCGTCCCGCTGCCGGACAGCCGGCCCAGCACCTCTCTCCGCGCGAAATCCAGGCCCGCATCCGTGCCGGCGCAACGGCCGAGGAGGTCTCCGCCACGTCCGGGGTGCCGCTGGCCAACGTGCTGCGCTACGAGGGCCCGGTGCGGGCCGAGCGCGAATTCGTGGCCGAGCAGGCCCGCGCCGTCGAGGTCAGCGGCCCGCAGGGGCACGAGGGCTACCGTGCCGCGTTCGGCGAGGAGCCGGCGAACCTCGGGGAGATGGTGGCCTACCGGCTGCGGTCCTTCGGAGTGGAGCCGGCCGCCATCGAATGGGACGCCTGGCGTGCCGCCGACGGGACCTGGGAGGTGGTGGCGGCCTTCACGCTCTCCGCGGAGGACAGCCGGACCAACATCGGCGAGGAGCCGCCAGCCCGCTGGACCTATCATCCGGCGCGCAAGGCGTTGCAGAACCGCAACCGCTGGGCCCAGGTGCTCAGCGAGCTGGAGCCGCTGGACCTGCCGCTCTCCGGACGCCGGCTGACCGCCGTGGCCGACCGCCCCTTCGACTTCGAAGTGGACGCCGACGAGGAAGCCCTTCAGGTGCCGGGCCTGGACCCCGAGGAACTCCTTGAGGTCCTGCGGGCGCGCCGGGGCCAGCGTCTGGGCACCGATGAGGAGGCCGACGACGCGCTGGCGATGCTGCTGGCCCAGGGCGGCATCCCGGCGGCGCATCCGCGCGGGGGCTCCGAGGAGGATTACCCCGAGGAAGGGGCCCGCTTCGGCTTCGTCCCCACGGACCCGGAGGGCGCGGAAACGACGGACCCTGCCTTGATGGACCCTGCGTTGATGGACCTGGCCGCCGCCGAGCTGGACGACGACGGACTCCCCCACCTGTATGACGGGGTAAGCACCCGCACCAGCGAATTCACCGTGCTGCCGGGGCTGCGCGCGGTCCCCCCGCACGTGGACGACGAACTGCTCGACGAGCTCGCGGAAAACGGCCCCCAGGCCGACCAGGATCCGCAGCCGCGCAAACCGCGGGTCAAGCGGTCCTCCGTCCCCAGCTGGGACGAGATCGTTTTCGGCCGCAAGCAAGACTAGCGGCCGAGGGCCCCGCCCCGAGCGAAGCGAGGGAAGAGAGCGGCCAGGGGTCCCCGCGCGCGAAGCGTGTGGGGCAGGCCGCGAACGAGGAGGCCGACTACAGCTAGCGCGGCAGCGCGAGCGTCAGCAGCGGGACCTCGCGTTCGGCGCGGGTCATCGACCCGTGCTGGCCGACCATCTCGAACGCCTGCGGGGCGGCCCGGCGCCCGTCGTAGAGGGCGATCTCCGCGGAGGCGAGCACCAGCAGGTCGCCGATGCGGGCCTTGATGTCCGGATCGGTCCTGCCGAAGAGGCCGTGGGCGATCGCCTCGTCGCGGGTCAGGACCCAAGCGCGGGTGCCGAATTCGGCCTTCCAGCGCTCGGCGACCCGGGCACGCACCTGGGGCCCGGCGTCGGGCGCGAAGTGCAGCTGCACCGCACGGGGCTCCCCCGCCGTCAGTTCGATGCCCTCCAGCAGCTCCGGCATGGTGGAGTAGTCGATCCGCTGGCGCTCGGCGACATCCACCATGCCGTGGTCGGCGGTGAGCAGCAGCAGCGTGCCGGCGGGCAGGCGGCCGGCCAGCGTGCGCATGGCCGCGTCGAGCTCCTCGAGCTGCTCGCCCCATTGGCGCGAGCCGGCGCCGTAGCGGTGCCCCACCTTGTCGAGCTCGTTCCAGTACAGGTACATCAGCACCTTCTCGTGGCGCGGCAGGATCTCCTGCGCCGCGCGCACGCGGGCCTGCGGGGTCTGCGCGCCAACGAACTCCCCGCCGCGCAGCGCGGCGGCGGTCAGCGAGGAGCCTTCGAACTGCGGCAGGGAGACCGTGGCGACGTGCACGTGCTCCTGGGCGCGTTCGAACACCGTGGGATGGGGCTGCCAGGCTGCGGGGTCCAGGTCCTCGGGCCAGCCGCCGAGCATGTTCACCACGCGGCGCTCCCGCGGGTCCACGGCGTCGTAGCCGACGATCCCGTGCATGCCCGGGGGCAGGCCGGTGCCGAGCGAGGCGATCGACGCCGCCGTCGTGGTCGGGAACGCGGCCGAGAGCGTGCGCGAGCCCGCCGACATGCGGCGCAGGAACGGGGCGTGCCCGCCGCGCGACTTCAGCAGCGACTTGCCGAGCCCGTCGACCATGACCACGCAGATGCGGCGGGCGGCGGGCAGGCCCAGCGAGTTTTCGAAGCCGGGGACGCCGAGCACCGCGGCGGCGCTGGGCAGCAGTTCGGCCAGGGTCCCGCTGCCGTAGGACGGGGCGGCGGGCAGCGGCTGGGCGTTCGGCCGGGCGGGACGGACGGTCGCGGCCACCGGTCAGCCCTGGTGGTGCCCGCGGATGAAGCGGGGGGCCACGCGTGCCGGACGGGTTTCGGGCTGCCAGCGCGGCTCGGCCGGGTTTCCGGTGCTGAGCTTGCGCAGGGCGCGGGCGAAGTGGCGGGCGTCGTCGACGGCCTGCATCCCGTCGGCCTCGGCGCTGATGCGCAGCACCAGGTCCTCCTGCTGCAGGGTGCCGGTGTAGCCGTGGTCGGAGTCGCACTGCGGGTCGGCGCACCCGGCCGGGGCCAGGTCCATGCGCTGTCCCCCGGACCAGGCGATGCCGAGGCTGACCTCGCGGACCTTGTCGGTGGAGCGGTAATTCTGCGGCTGGTGGTACATGTAGCTGAGCACCACGGAGCCGATCCGGGCGACCGGCACGGTTTCGGTGGAGACCTGCGCCATCATGTCCTCGCCGATTTCGTCCAGCTGCTGGTCGTCCACGTGGGCGATCACCAGCGCGTCGGTGGTGAGCACCAGCGCGGTGACATGCCGGTGGACCTCGGTGCGGTCGAAGTGCGTTTCGAGGTGGATCAGGTGGGCCAGCGGCTCGCGCCCGTCGAGGGCGTCCTCAAGGACGTCCGCCACGAGGCGGGGATAGAATCCCGCCCGGTCGAGTGCACTGTGGAGGTCGCGGCCGGTGGCCGAGGCGCGGGAGATCATGCCTCCAGTCTACCGACGCCCGGGACCGCGGGCCGCCGCACGGCCGCGTGCGTCGGCCCGAACCCCTATGCGGCCCCCGGAACGGGGCCGCCCCAGGCGGACATGGCCCGCCGGGCGCTGTCCGTGCGGACCTCGGGGTTTCCGAGCCTGACGTCGGCGGAGAGCACCGTGATCCCGTCGCCGGAGACCATCACCGGATTGAACTCCAGCAGCGCGACCTCCGGGTGGTGGTCCTTGAGCGTGGCGACCCGGTTGATCAGGTCCTCGAGCGCGGCGATGTCCACCGCGGGCAGTCCCTGGTAGCCGAACAGCTTGCGGGCGGCGCGCGGGGAGCGCACCAGTTCGGCCAGGTCCGTGGTGGACAGCGGCGGGATCGCGTGGGCCCAGTCACCGAGCAGGTTCACCGCGTCCCCGGCCAGGCCGAAGGAGAGCAGCGGACCCAGCAGCGGGTCCTCGAGTCCGCGGACCACGCACCCCTGCCCGGAGGGGGCCATGGCCTGGACCTCCAGCCCCTCGGCTCCGGCGGCGGCCAGCATCTGGCGCATGTGGCGGATGTTTCCGCGCAGCGCGGCCTCGTCGATGATGTTCAGCCGCACCCCGCCCAGGTCCAGGCGGTGGCGCAGGTGCTGGTCGGTGGTCTTCAGCGCCACCGGCCACCCGAGCCGCTCGGCGGCGGCGACCGCCTGGTCCTCGGTCTCGAACGGCACCGACTCCAACACGCGGATGCCGTAGCAGGCCAGCAGTTCGGCGGCGCCGGCCGCATCCAGGGTGAGCAGCTCGGCCCCGCTGATGCGCGCCAGGTGGGCGTCGACCAGGTCCTCCGCGCGGTCCTTGTCGATGCCGGCCGGTTCCACCGTTTCGCCGAAGTCGCGCCGGCGCCACTGCGCGTAGCGCACGACGGCGGCCAGGGCGGCGACCGCGTTGCCCGGGCTCGAGTAGGCCGGCACTGCCGCATCGATACGGGGGCCGGATGCCCCGGTTCCGGGATCGGCGGTTCCGGACTGAGAGATTCCGGGCGCCGCTGTTTCGGGATCGGCGGTTCCGGGTTCGGTGTCGACCCGGAAGAGTCCCTCGGTGGGGACGGAGGCGTCGAGGATGCCGGCGAACACGGCCAGGACCGGCTTGCCCGCCCGCGTCCCGCAGCGGCCCACCGCGTCGGCGAGCGCCTCGACGGTGGTGCCGCGGGCCGGGAGCAGGATCACGACGGCGGAGTGGACATCGGGGCGGGCGAGGACCTCGTCCAGCAGCGCGCCCAGCCGGGGCAGCGCCCGGGACTGGCCGTCCTCCAGGTCCAGCCCGGTCTCCAGCGCGGCGACGGCGAGGCCATTGCGTTCGGCGTTGTCCGCCAGCACGCGGCCGAGCGCGGCTGAATTGGCGACCAGGCCCACGCCGCGGCCGGCCGGCAGCGGCTGGCTGGCCACGATCTGGGCTACGTCCATCAGTTCCTCGTTGGTCGCGACGCGGATGACTCCGGATTGCTGCAGCATCGCGTCCACCGCCTCGCGCGGAGCCTGGGTGGTGCGCACCGCGTGGCCCGGCGGCAGGCGCAGGCCGGTGACATCGGACTTGGCGACGATGACCGGCTTGTTGCGGGCCAGCCGGCGGGCGATGCGGGAGAACTTGCGCGGGTTGCCGAAGGATTCCAGGTACAGGCCGATCGCAGAGGTGGCGGGGTCATCCTCCCAGAACTGCATGGCGTCGTTGCCGGAGACGTCGGCGCGGTTGCCGGCGGAGACGACGCTGGAGACCCCGAGGTTGCGCCGGCTGCAGGCGGCGTAGAGCAGCACCCCGATCGCGGCGGACTGGCTGAACAGGCCCAGGGTCCCGCGCTGGGGCATGCCGGGGGCGACGGAGGCGTTGAGGCTGACCGCGGGATCGGTGTTGATCAGGCCCAGCGAGGCGGGGCCGATCACCCGCATGCCGTTGGCGCGGGCGGCGCGGACCAGTTCGCGCTGGCGGGCCAGTCCGTCGCCGCCGTCGGAGAAGCCCCCGGTGATCACCAGCAGGCCCTTGACGCCGGCCGCTGCGCAGTCGGCGACGACGCCGGGGATCTCCTCCTTGGGCACGGCCAGGACCGCCAGGTCAACCGGGCCGGGCACCTCGGCCAGCGTGGCGTAGGAGCGCATCCCGGCGACCTCGAGGGCCTCGGTGTTGACCCCGTAGACGGCCCCGGTGAAGCCGCCCTCGAGGATGCCGGTGAGCACGGTGTTGCCGATGCTCCCCCAGGCACGGCTCGCCCCGATGACGGCGACCGAGCGCGGGGCCAGCAGGTCCGCGAGGCTGCGGGCCTCGGCTCGGTGCTCGCGCGATTCCATTACGGCGCGGGAGCGGTCGGTGGGGTCGATGGCGAACTCGACCATCACCACGCCGTCGTCGAAGTGCCGGCGGACCTCGTAGCCGGCCTCGGCGAAAACGGTCAGCATCTTGCGGTTCTCCGGCAGCACCTCGGCGCTGAAGCGTTCGACCCCGCGCTCGCGGGCGGCGGCGGCGAGGTGTTCGAGCAGGATCGAACCGACGCCCATCCCCTGGTACTGGTCCGAGATGTTGAAGGCGACCTCCGCCTCTTCCGGATCCTCGAGCCGGTCGTAGCGGCCGACGCCGACGATCGCGCCGCTGCGTTCGACGACGAGCGCCACCCGGTCCACGTGGTCGACCTCCGTGAAGCGCTTGAGCTCCTTCGGGGTCAGCCGGGACTTGTAGGTGAAGTAGCGCAGGTAGATCGAGGTCTCCGACTGGCCGGCGTGGAAACGCTCCAGCGCCGGGGCGTCCTGGGGCCGGATCGGGCGCAGGTGCGCCGTCGAACCGTCCCGCAGCACGACATCTGCCTCCCAGCGGGCCGGATATTCGCCCCGAACGCGTCCATCCACCATAGGCTTAGCCTAACGGCCTCCCGGCTTCGCCGACCGCCCCTCCGTTCCCGGGCGGCGCGGCGCGGCCCACCAGGCCCGTCCATCCGCCGGATGGACGACAACGAATTTTCGAGGACCCGATACCAAGCATGGCCCGCAGGCAGAACACCCCGCCCCCCGCAGACTTCACGGAAAACATCGTCGACATCGACGTGACCAACGAGATGGAAGAGTCGTTCCTGGAGTACGCGTACTCCGTGATCTACTCGCGTGCGCTGCCCGATGCCCGTGACGGGCTGAAGCCGGTGCAGCGGCGCATCCTGTACATGATGACCGAGATGGGACTGCGCCCGGACCGGGGCCACGTCAAGAGCGCCCGCGTGGTCGGCGAGGTGATGGGCAAGCTGCACCCGCACGGCGATACGGCCATCTACGACGCGATGGTGCGCCTGGCCCAGGACTTCTCGCTGCGGCTGCCGTTGATCGACGGCCACGGCAACTTCGGTTCGCTCGACGACGGCCCCGCCGCCCCCCGCTACACCGAGGCCCGCATGGCCGCCCCGGCGGTGGCCATGACCGACAACCTCGGCGAGGACGTCGTCGACTTCGTCCCGAACTACGACAACCAGCTCCTTCAGCCGGACGTGCTGCCCGCCGCGTTCCCCAACCTCTTGGTCAACGGCACCACGGGCATCGCCGTGGGCATGGCCACCAACATGGCCCCGCACAACCTCGGCGAGGTCGTCGCCGCGGCCCGGCACCTGGTCGCCAACCCGGACGCCACGCTCGAGGACATCATGGGCTTCGTGCCCGGGCCGGACCTGCCCACCGGCGGCACGATCGTGGGGCTGGACGGGATCCGCGACGCCTACGCCACGGGGCGCGGGTCCTTCAAGACCCGGGCGAAGGTGGCGCTGGAGCAGATCAGCGCCCGCCGCAGCGGCCTGGTGGTGACCGAGCTGCCCTACATGGTCGGCCCCGAAAAGGTCATCGAGAAGATCAAGGACGCGGCGAACTCCAAGAAGCTGCAGGGCATCGCCGACGTGGTGGACCTCACGGACCGCAAGAACGGCCTGCGCCTGGTGATCGAGCTGAAGAACGGCTTCAACCCGAACGCGGTCCTGCAGCAGCTCTACAAGCTGACCCCGCTGGAGGATTCCTTCGGCATCAACAACGTGGCGCTGGTGGAGGGCCAGCCGCGGACGCTGGGCCTGCTGGAGCTGCTGCGGGTGTACGTGGGCCACCGCCTCGACGTCGTGCGCCGGCGCACCGCCTACCGGCTGGGCCGGAAGAAGGACCGGCTGCACCTGGTCGAGGGCCTGCTGATCGCCATCGTCGACATCGACGAGGTCATCCAGATCATCCGCAACTCGGACGAGTCGGCGGCCGCGCGGGAGCGCCTGATGCAGGTCTTCGACCTCACCGAGATCCAGGCCAACCACATCCTGGAGTTGCGCCTGCGCCAGCTGACCCGCTTCTCCCGGATCGAGCTGGAGAAGGAGCAGGAGCAGCTGCGGCAGGACATCGCCGAGCTCGAGTCGATCCTGGGCTCGGACACGCTGCTGCGCCAGCTCGTGTCGTCGGAGCTGGCGGAGGTCGCCGAGCGCTTCGCGACCCCGCGCCGGACCGTGCTGCTGAAGGCGGACGGGGCCGCCCCCCTGAAGGGCACCGTCATGCCGGCGCCGGAGGGCAACGGCGCCAAGGCGCCGCTGGCGCTGGAGATCGCCGACGATCCGTGCTGGGTGCTGCTCTCCGCCTCCGGGCAGCTGGCCCGCACCGCCACGCGCGACCCCCTGTCCGACGCCGGGGCGCGCGTCAAGCACGACGTCCTGGTGTCCGTGGTGCCCACCAGCGCGCGCGGCGAGATCGGTGCGGTCACCTCCGCCGGGCGCATGCTGCGCCTGCAGGTCGTGGACATGCCGTTGCTGGCTCCCGCCTCCGGCTTCCCGCTGCTGGCCGGCGGGGTGGCGGCCGGCGAATTCGTCCAGCTGGCCAAGGGCGAGACGGTCGTGGGCATGGTGCCGCTGGACGCCGTCTTCGCGCTGGGCACCGCGCAGGGCATCGTCAAGCGCGTGGCCCCGGACTATCCGCTGAACCGCGACGAGTGGGAGGCCATCACGCTCAAGCCCGGAGACAGGGTGCTGCACGCGGCGGTGGCTCCCGACGGGACCGATCTGGTGTTCGTCTCCGCCCAGGCGCAGCTGCTGCGCTACGCGGCCTCCGTGGTGCGTCCGCAGGGCCGCACGGCGGGCGGCATGGCCGGCATCAAGCTGGCCGCCGGCGACGAGGCGATCTCCTTCGGGGTGACGGCCGCGGAGGACCCGGACGCCGTGGTGGTCACCATCGCCACCGGCGCGGAGACCCTCACCGGCACGGCCGCGGGCACCGTCAAGGTGACCCCGCTCTCCGAGTACCCGGCCAAGGGGCGGGCCACCGGCGGCGTGCGCGCCCACCGCTTCCTCAAGGGCGAAGAGAAGCTCACCCTGGCCTGGGCCGGCCACGGCCCGGCCAAGGCGGCGTCCGCCGCCGGCGTCGCCCGGGCCCTGCCGACCGAGCACGGCCGGCGCGACGGGTCCGGCGTGCCGCTGGCGCAGTCCGTCGCCGCCGTCGGTCCGGCCCTTGGGGCCCCGGCCCTGCCCGCGGCCCCCTCCGCCGCCCCGAAGGCGTCCGCGCCCCAGGCCGCCCGGGTGGCGCCGGATCCGGAGACCGAGGCCAAGCCGTTCAGCCTGGCCGCCGACACCACTTCCGGCGACGGGACGCTCTTCGACTGAGGTTCCCCGCGGCGCCCGTGAGCCGGTTCAGCTCACGGGCGCCGCGGTCGCCTGGCCGGACAGGTGCAGCACGGCGTCGGCGCGCTCGGCGAGGCGTTCGTCGTGGGTCACCAGCACCACGGCCCGGTCCGCGAGGGCGGCCCGCAGGTCCTCGACCAGGTCAACGGCCTCGTCCTCGCCCAGGTGGGCCGTCGGCTCGTCCAGCAGCACCACCCGGGCGCGGGCAACCAGGGCCCGGGCCACCGCGACGCGCTGGCGCTGGCCCCCGGAGAGCTTGTGGCCTCCCGGGCCGATCCGCGCGGCCAGGCCCTCCGGGAGCGTCCCGAACCAGGGACCCAGGCCCACGGCCCGGAGCGCGTCCGCCATCTCCCGCTCCGTGGCGGGGTCCTCCGCGGGCCGGCCCAGGCCCAGGTTGGCCGCCAGGGAGGAGTCGAAGAGGTGCGCCTCCTGGGGGCACCAGGCGATCTGGGCGGCCAGCGCCGCTCCCCGCGCCCGGTTCCCCGGCGCCCACGGATCGACCGTCCCGTTTCCGTCCGGGTCGGCACCCTCCAGCAGTTCCAGCGTCCCCGCGCGCGGGCGCAGGACGCCCAGCAGCGCGGCCAGCACGGTGGACTTGCCGGCGCCCGAGGGCCCGGACACGGCCAGCCAGCGCCCGGGCAGGACCTCCGCGTCGACCGGCCCCACGACGTCGGGCCCGCCACACCAGCCCAGCGTCGCCCCACGCAGCCGCATCCCGCCCAGCGCTTCGCCGTCCGCCGGGACGTCGTCCCCGGCGGCCAGCGGGGTGTCCTCGTCCGCGGTCCCCAGCAGGTCCCCGACCCGGCGCAGCCGGTCCTGGAGGACCGGCAGTTCGCGGACGGATTCGGCCACGGATCCGAAGGGCTCGGCCAGCGCAAGCAGCAGCAGGGCCGCAACCGCGGCCATCTCCCCCGCCATCGGTCCGGACGGGACCAGGGCGACCGCCCCCACGGCGGCGGCGCCGGTGATGAGGGCGGTGGCGGCCTGGCCCGCGCCGGAGCCTCGGGCGGCACGGCGCAGCGGCACGGAAGCGCGGGCGTCCGCGGCGCGGAAGCGGCGCAGGACTTCCGCCCCGGCGCCGTTGGCGGCCAGGTCGGGGGCGGCGGCGAAGAGGCCGGCGACGCGTTCGGTCAGCCACGAGCGCTGCGCGGCGGCCGCGACCCCGGCGCGGCGTTCCACGCGCAGCACCAGCAGCGGCAGCGCCAGGAAGCCGAGCGCCCCCGCGGCCAGGGCGGCCGGAAGCGCGGCCGGTGCCACCCAGTGGATGGCGAGCGCCGTGGCGGCCCACGCGAGCAGTGCGGCCGGGAGCGGCACGACGGCGCGCGGGGCGGCGTCGCGGACCTCGTCGATGTCGCCGACCAGGTGCCCCAGGGCGGCGCCGCCGCGGGCCAGCCGGCCCCATTGGGAGGGCCGGCACGCCAGGGCGTCCCACACCCGCGTCCGCAGGTCGGTGGACCAGCGGAACACCGCGTCGTGGACGGCGAGCCGTTCGACGTAGCGCAGCAGGGCGCGGCCGATCCCGAAGAAGCGCACCCCGACGATCGCGACCATCAGGTGCAGCACCGGCGGCTGGTGGCTGGCGGAGACGATCAGCCAGCCCGACACCCCGGACAGGCCCGCCGCGGCCAGCGCCGCGGCGGCGGCGAACAGCACCCCCCGAAGCAGCCCGCCGCTGCGCAGGCCGCCGGTGAGCCATGGCAGGGCGGCCAGCACGGAGCGCAGGGACCCGGAGCCCGGCGATCCGGCGGAACCGTCCGCGGCGGGCACGGCGGTCCCGCCGGCACTGGCGGACCGTTCGCCGTCGGACACGGCAGGCACGGTGCTCTCGGTGGAGTCGGCGTTGGTGGGGTCCTCCAGCATCCGGGCCAGCGCCGAGTCGTGGCTGGAGGCGAGCACGGCCACCCGGCCGCGCACCGCGGCCAGGGCCTGCCGCACCGCCTGCGCGGAGACCGGGTCCAGGTGGGCGGTGGGTTCGTCGGCGAGCAGCAGGTCCACGGCCGGGTCGGTGGCGACCACCACCAGGGCGCGGGCGACGGCGGCCCGGCGCAGTTCGCCGGGGCTGCAGTCCGCGATCCGCGCCTGCGCCAGGTGGGCGCCGTTCACCCGCTCCAGCGCGGAGGCGATCGCCGCGGCCGTCTCCCCGGCACCGCCGGCCGTATGGGGTGCGCCGCAGGCCGCCGCGTACAGCGCGAGCTCTTCCCCCACGGTGGCCTCGGAGAAGGCAGGGTGCTGGGGGATCCAAGCGGTGCGGGAGCCGGGGCGGCGGCGCACCGTGCCGGCCACCGTGGCCCGGGAGGCGGCGTCCATCCGCTCCGGGTCCAGCTGGCCCGCCACGGCGCGCAGGATGCTCGTCTTGCCGGTGCCGCTGGGGGTGGACAGCACGGCCGCGGCTCCGGCGGGAAGCGCCAGCGAGAACCCGGCGACGGCGGGGGCGGGCGAGCCCGCGTAGCGCACCTCCAGGTCCTCCACCATCAACGCCAAGGTGCCCGATTCTCCGGTGCCCGCGTCCCCGACTCCATCATGTCCAGCGCCGGAGGCCTCCAGGATCCGGCGGGTGCGGTGCAGGGCCTCGACGCCGTCCTCGGCGGCGTGGAAGGCGGAGCCGACCTCGCGCAGCGGCATGAAGCACTCCGGGGCCAGCATCAGCACCAGCAGGCCCGGAGCGAGGGCCATGTCCCCGTGGACCAGGCGCAGGCCGATGAAGACGGCCACCACGGCCACCGAGATGGTGGCGATCAGTTCCAGGGCCAGTCCGGAGACGAAGGCCGTGCGGAGCGTGCCCAGCGTGCCGGCGCGGTAGGCCTCGGAGACGTCGCGCAGGGCACGGCGGCGCTGGCCCGCGCGGCGCAGCCCCACCAGCGCGGGCAGGCCCCGGGCCAGTTCGACGAGGTGGTTGGAGAGCCGGTCCAGCCCGGCGGCGGCCTGGGCCACGCGCTCCTCGGTGTGCTTTCCGATCAGGACCATAAACACCGGCACCAGCGGCACGGTGAGCACGATCACCAGCGCGCTGACCCAGTCCGCGAAGAGGATCCGCAGGCCCACGGCCGCCGGCACGACGGCGGCGGAAACCAGGGCGGGCAGGTAGGTCGCGTAGTGGTTGTCGAGCGCGTCCAGGCCGCGGCTGGCCAGCGCGGCCACCGCTCCGAGCCCCTCGGGCCCGCCGCCGCCCCTGCCCGGTCCGCCCTTCAGCCGGCCCTCCAGCGCGGCCGCCAGCAGCTCCCCGCGCAGGCGTTCCTTGGCGCCCAGCGCCGCCCGGCGGGCGAGCGTCTTGGTGCCCCAGGCCGCCACGGAGCGCAGCACCGCGCCGGCCAGGCCAAGGGCCAGCAGCCGGGTGGTGTCCGCGGCGCCGCCCGCCGCCAGCTGGGCGACCGCGGTGGCGATCGCCTCCGCGATCAGCACCAGGGCGACGGCCTTGAGCGCGGCCAGCGCGGCGAGTCCGGCAAGGGATGCGCGGCCGGCGCGGTCGGCGGGGAGCTCGGGTTTCACGGGTGGTGTCCTCCCTGGGCGGAGCCGGGTGGGTGGGGGCCGGGTTCGTGGGGGCCGGAATCAGACGACCGGGCCCACGGCGTGGGGCTCGGGGATGTTCCGCTCGGTGAGGCGGCGGCGGAAGACCCAGTAGGTCCAGGCCTGGTAGGCCAGGACCATCGGCACGCCGAACGCGGCCACGATGCTCATCAGCCGCAGCGTGTACGGCGAGGAGGAGGCGTTGGCCACGGTCAGGTTGAAGGCGGCGTCCAGGGTGGAGGGCAAAACGTTCGGGTACACGGCCAGGAAGATGGCGGCGACCCCGAGGACCAGGAACAGCCCCAGGGCGATGAAGGTCCGCCCCTCGTGGTGGGCGCGGGCGGCCGCCCAGGCCCAGCCGGCGGCCAGCACCGCGGCGGCCAGCAGCAGCCAGGGCAGCGTCTTGCCGTTGCCGGCGGCGACCAGCAGGGCCCAGGCAGCCATCGGCAGCAGCGCCACGGGCAGCCAGCGCGCCAGCAGCCGGCGGGCCCGCACGCGGGTCTCTCCGTCGGTCTTCAGGGCCAGGAAGGCCAGCGCGTGGACCAGGGCGAACAGGACCACGGCCAGGCCGCCGAGCACCGCGTACCCGTTGAACCAGGCGAAGGGCCCGCCCACGCGGTCCCCGTTCGCGTTCAGCGGCAGTCCGGTGGTGGTCAGGGCCAGCATCGCCCCGACGCCGAAGGCGGCGACGAAGGAGCCGAGCGCGATCGCCCAGTCCCAGAGGTCGCGGGAGGACTGCCGGTGGGCCTTGCCGCGATATTCGAAGGCCACGGCCCGGAAAATCAGAGCCAGCAGCACCAGCACCAGCGGCAGGTAGAGGGCGGAGAAGAGGGAGGCGTACCAGTGGGGGAACGCGGCAAACGTCGCGCCGCCGGCGGTCAGCAGCCAGACCTCGTTGCCGTCCCAGACCGGGCCGACGGTGTTCAGCAGCACGCGGCGCTGGCGCTCGTTGCGGGCCATGAGCTTCATGAGCATGCCCACGCCCAGGTCGAAGCCCTCCAGGAACAGGTAGCCGACCCACAGCACGGCGATCAGCACGAACCACAGGTTGGGGAGAAAATCCATCGTCAGTCCTTTCGATCCGGTCCGTCAGTAGGCGAAGGCGAGCACGTCGCCGTCGTCCTTGCCGCCGGGGGCGCCGTCGTCGTGCGCCGCGAGTTCGGGCATGGCCGCCGGGACGCCGCCGCGGATGTACCGCGTCAGCATGGTCACCTCGACCACCAGCAGGACCGCGTACACCGTGGTCAGCGCGATCGTGGAGAAGAGCAGCTCGCCCGCGCTTACCCCCGGGGACACGGCCGCGGCCGTGAACATAAAGACCTGGTCGATGCCGTCGAAGGTCGGGTTGGGGGCCACGACGAAGGGCTGGCGGCCCATCTCGGTGAAGATCCAGCCGGCCGAGTTGGCCGCGAAGGGGGCCAGGATGCCGAGCACGGCCAGCCGCGAGATCCACTTGTTGTCCGGAACCGTGCCCTTGCGCGTCATCCACAGCGCCACCAGCGCGGCGAACGCGGCCAGGCCGCCGAAGGTGATCATCAGGCGGAAGCCCCAGTAGGTGACCTCCATCAGCGGCAGGTAGTTGATCTCCTCGCCGGCCCGCTCCCCGTACATGGGGTCGTCCGGCAAGTGCGTTCCGTACTTCTCCTGGTACTCGGGCAGCAGCGTGTTCACGCCCTTGACCTCGGTGGTGAAGTTGCCGTTGGCCAGGTAGGACAGCAGGCCGGGGATCTCGTACACGCCCACGACGTCGTCGCAGGTGGTGGCGCCGTCGGCGTTCAGGCTGCCCAGCGACAGCACGGAGAAGCCGGTGCCGTCGTGGCAGGCGGCCTCCGCGGCGGCCATCTTCATCGGCTGCTGCTCGAACATCAGCTGCGCCTGGTGGTGGCCGCTCAGCGCCACCCCGGCGAAGGACACCATCGCCACGACCGCGCCGATGCGCAGGGACTTGATCCAGACCAGGTAATCGGTCCGGTCGCGGCCCTTGCCGTGCCGGGGATCCTCGCCGACGACGACGCGGCCCTGCGCGTCCACGGTGTCGATGCCCCGGGCGCGGCGGCGGTACAGGTGGTACCAGGCCAGGCCCAGCAGGAAGCCGCCGGCCACGGAGAACGCTCCGAAGATGGTGTGGGGGAACGTCACGAGCGCGGTGTTGTTGGTGAACACCGCCCAGGCGTCCGTCATCACGGCCCGGCCGTCAATGAGTTCGACGCCCACCGGGTGCTGCATCCACGAGTTGGCCACCAGGATGAAGTAGGCCGAGAGGATCGAGGCCAGCGAGGCCATCCAGATGCAGCCCAGGTGGAGGATCCGGGGCAGCCTGCCCCAGCCGAAGATCCACAGGCCCAGGAAGATGGATTCGACGAAGAAGGCCAGCAGCGCCTCCATGGCCAGCGGCGCGCCGAACACGTCCCCGACGAAGCGGCTGTATTCGCTCCAGGCCATGCCGAACTGGAACTCCTGGACGATGCCGGTGGCCACGCCCATGATGAAGTTGATCAGGAACAGCTTGCCCCAGAACTTGGTCATGCGGAGGTATTCCTCGCGGCCGGTGCGGTGCCACACGGTTTGGAGCACGGCGACGGTCAGGCCCAGGCCGATCGTCAGCGGCACCATCAGGAAGTGGTACACGGTGGTGATGCCGAACTGCCAGCGGGCAATCTCAAGCGGATCCAAACGAGTCCTCCCAAAGGGGGCGGGGCCTGCGGGCCCGGACTTTCTTTTCTACAGGCCGTAGAACACCAAGAAGTCTACCTCCTCGGGCCGAGGTCTTCTACCAGCTGTAGAAAAGCTTCTACCGCTGGTAGAAAATTGGACCAAAGCGCGGTACATTTGATATGGAACCCGGCGGGTCGCTCCGCGAACGCCGCCGGTTCCTCCGCACCACTGTTGGAACACCATAAGGAAGTCCCTTTGGCCACTCTCGGCGAACTCGAACGCACTGTCATGGAACTGCTCTGGGACGGTCCCGATGCGCTGACCGCAAACGACCTGCGCGATCGCCTGGCCCAGGCGGAAGGCGAAGCCGGCAAGGAACTGGCCGTCACCACGGTGCTGACCGTCCTGGCCCGCCTCGAGAAGAAGCACCTGGTCACGCGCGAGCGCAGCAACCGGCCGCACCGCTACCGTCCGGTCATGAGCCGCGAGGAACACACCGTCGACCTCATGAACGAGGCCCTGGGCACCGTGCTGGACCGCGAGGCCGTGCTGACCCGATTCATCGGCGGCATTTCCGCCGACGAGGCCCAGGCGCTGCGGCGCATCCTCAACGACCCGCAGTCGGCCTAGCCGGCGGACGGGGACCGCCCGCCCTCGTGCTCACCGCCTCCTACCTGCTCGCGGCGCTCGCCGTCGTGCTGGCCTGGCCAGCCCCGGTGGCGCTCTCGCGCGCCCGCTGGACGGCGCGCTCCCCCTTCACCGCCCTGGTCCTGTGGCAGGCGATCGCCCTGGCCGGCGGCCTGTCGATGATCGGGGCGATGCTCGTCTGGGGGCTGGCGCCGCTGGGCGACAGCCTCCTGGAGGCCCTCGGCGGGCTGTGGCGGGTCATCTTCGGACTGCCCGGCGCCGCCGGGCTCGGGATCGTCCACGTGTTCGCGCTCAGCGCCGCCGCCCTCCTCGGGGCGCACCTGGTCTTCACCCTGCTGATCACCGCGGCCAAGGTCACCCGCCAGCGGGTCCGCCACCGGCGCCTGCTGAACCTGCTCAGCGACCCGTCCCCCTCGGACCCGAAAACCGTGGTGCTCGAGCACGAGATCCCGGTGGCCTACTGCCTGCCCGGCTTCACCGAACCGGTCACGGTGCTCTCCCGCGGGCTGGTCGATGCCCTCGATGCCGAGGGGCTGCGCGCGGTGCTCGCCCACGAACGCGCCCACCTGGAACAGCACCACGACCTGCTGGTGCTCGCCTTCGAATCCTGGCACCAGGCCCTGCCCTGGCTGCCCACCTCGCGGCTGGCCCGGCTCGCCGTGCAGGACCTGATCGAGATGCTCGCCGACGACGCGGCCCTGGAGCAGGTCAGCGCCCCCGTGCTGCTGCGGTCGCTGCTCACCGCCGCCACCGGCACGGCCGAGGCGCTCTCGACCCCGGGCAGCGTGGCCGCGGCCCCCACCGAGGAGCTGTCCTCGCGGCGCCTCAAGCGCCTGCTCTCCCCCGGCGACGCGCTGCCGGCGCCGGTGCGCGCCGGCGTGCTGTGCGTGGCGCTGCTGCTGCTGTGCATCCCGACGCTGCTGCTGGTCGCGCCCGGCCTGATCGGCTGAACTGGCTGCTCGGCTGAGAGGGCCGCTCGGCAACGGGCCGGGCGCGGCGCCCTAGGCGTCGATGCGCTCGCGGTCCAGAAGTTCGGCACCGCTGACGATGAACTCCTTGCGCGGGGCCACGTCGCTGCCCATGAGGAGGTCGAAGATCCGCTCGGCATGCTCGGCGTCGGCGATGTTCACCCGGCGCAGCGTCCGGTGGCGCGGGTCCATGGTGGTTTCCGCCAACTGTTCGGCGTCCATTTCGCCCAGGCCCTTGTAGCGCTGGATGGGCTCCTTGTACTTGCGGCCGGTGTCTTCCAGGTCCTTCAGGACCCGGCGCAGTTCCGCCTCGGAATAGGTGTAGACCATCTCGTTGGCCTTGGCGCCGGGGTTGACGACCTCGACGCGGTGCAGCGGGGGCACGGCGGCGTAGACGCGGCCGGCCTCGACCATCGGCCGCATGTAGCGGAAGAAGAGGGTCAGCAGCAGGGTCCGGATGTGGGCGCCGTCGACGTCGGCGTCGGTCATCAGGATGACCTTCCCGTAGCGGGCCGCGGACAGGTCGAAGCTGCGCCCGGAGCCGGCGCCGACCACCTGGATCAGGGCGGCGCATTCGGCGTTGGAGAGCATGTCCCCCACCGAGGCCTTCTGCACGTTCAGGATCTTGCCGCGGATCGGCAGCAGCGCCTGGAAGTCGGAGGAACGGGCCAGCTTGGCGGTGCCGAGCGCGGAGTCGCCCTCGACGATGAACAGTTCGGACCGCGCCACGTCGTCGCTGCGGCAGTCGGCCAGCTTGGTGGGCAGCGAGGAGGTCTCCAGGGCGTTCTTGCGGCGCTGGGTCTCCTTGTGCACGCGCGCCGAAACGCGCGACTTCATCTCGCTGACCACCTTTTCCAGCAGCAGGGCCGACTGGGCCTTGTCGCCGCGGGCCGCGGAGTTGAGCCGGGCGGTGAGCTCCTTCTCCACGACGCGGGCGACGATCTGGCGCACCGCCGAGGTGCCGAGGATCTCCTTGGTCTGGCCCTCGAACTGGGGCTCGGCCAGGCGCACGGTCAGCACGGCGGTCAGGCCGGCCGTCACGTCGTCCTTCTCGAGCTTGTCGCTGCCGGCCTTGAGCTTGCGCGCATTCGCCTCGACGACCTTCCGGAAGGTCTTGAGCAGCGCCTGCTCGAATCCGGTCTGGTGGGTGCCCCCCTTGGGGGTGGAGATGATGTTGACGAAGCTGCGCAGGCTGGTCTCGTAGCCGATGCCCCAGCGCAGGGCGATGTCCACCTCGCAGACGCGCTCGACGTCGGTGATGCGGCTGCGTCCGTGCTCGTCCAGCACCGGCACGGACTCCTTGAACGTTCCGGAGCCGTGGATCCGCCAGATGTCGGTGACCGCGGAGTCGGAGGCGAGGAAGTCCACGAACTCGGAGATGCCGCCGTCGTGCTGGAAGACCTCCTCGAAGGGCCCGTTCTCGCCGGGGGTTCCCGGCAGGCCGCGCTCGTCGCGCAGGACGATGCGCAATCCCGGGACCAGGAAGGAGGTCTGGCGAGCGCGCTTCTGCAGCTCCTCGTAGGAGAACTTGGCGTCCGGGGTGAAGATCTGGCGGTCCGCCCAGTAGCGGATGCGCGTGCCCGTCACGCCGCGTTTGGCCTTGCCAACCACCTCCAGCGCCGAGCTGTCCAGGAACGGCTCGAAGTCCGCATCCGGCGCCGGGCGGCCGCCGACGAAACGGCCCGGCTCGCCGTGGCGGAAGCTCATGCCGTACGTCTTGCCGCCGCGGTCCACCTGCACGTCCAGGCGGGCGGAGAGGGCGTTGACGACAGAGGCGCCGACGCCGTGCAGGCCGCCGGAAGCGGTGTAGGAACCGCCGCCGAACTTGCCGCCGGCGTGCAGCTTGGTGAAGACCACCTCGACGCCGGTCAGGCCCGTCTTGGGTTCGGTGTCCACGGGGATGCCGCGGCCGTCGTCGTGGATCTCCACCGACCCGTCCGGGTGCAGGATGACATTGATGTTCTGCCCGAAGCCCGCCAGCGCCTCGTCGACGGAGTTGTCGATGATCTCCCACAGGCAGTGCATGAGCCCGCGCGAGTCCGTGGAGCCGATGTACATGCCCGGGCGCTTGCGCACGGCCTCGAGTCCTTCGAGGACGGACAGGTGCCGGGCGGTGTAGTCAGAACTCGGTGCCACGGATGATGCACTCCTTGGGGAAAGGGGGTGGGGAACCATCTAAGGTTAGTCCCCCGCACCGACAATCCGGGCTTCCGGCCGCCGGGCGGGACGGCCGGGGCGGGTTTTCGCTACGCGTAGAGCGAAAGCGGGCCCTTTCGAAGAAGAAATCGGACCGAAAGCTGGTTTTATTGGATGTACCTGCTTTTGAGGTAGCTGGTTCGACAGAGGGAGGTCGTCATGACAGCGACAGTGGCAACGCGAGAACTGAATGCCTTGGACCGTTGCGATCGCTGCGGCGCACAGGCGTATGTGCGGGCGGTCTTGGGAGCCTCGGGTGGGGAACTGCTCTTCTGCGGTCACCATGCACGCGCCGTGGAGGCGAAGCTCCGCCCCCTGACCATCGAATGGCAGGATGAAACGGGCCGGCTCCACCAGAAGCCGACCTACAGCGACGAGGACTAAGGGCCGGCCCGCGGATGCGGGCCCAGGACCCCGAAAGGCCCCGGCGATTTATCGCCGGGGCCTTTTGCGTGCGGTGCTTCACGTCCTCCGGCAGCCCAGCGGCCAAAACACAGGGCGCCACAAACACCGCGCGCCACAAACGCAGGGGCCGGCATCCCGCTCGGGATGCCGGCCCCTGGCCCGTCAAGCGCGGGGCAGCAGGGTCCCCTGCGTGGCGACGAAGTCGACACGAAAGGGCCGTCCCCCGCAGAGCGCGGGGCAGCAGGGTCCCTGCGTGGCGACGAAGTCGACACGAAAGGGCCGTCCCCCGCAGAGCGCGGGGCAGCAGGGTCCCTGCGTGGCGACGAAGTCGACACGAAAGGGCCTGCCCCGCGCCCTAGTCCAGGTAGTCGCGCAGCACCTGGGACCGCGACGGGTGGCGCAGCTTCGACATCGTCTTGGACTCGATCTGGCGGATGCGTTCGCGGGTGACCCCGTACACCTTGCCGATCTCGTCAAGCGTCTTGGGCTGGCCGTCGGTCAGCCCGAAACGCATGGCGACCACGCCGGCCTCGCGCTCGGAGAGGGTGTCCAGCACCGAGTGCAGCTGCTCCTGGAGCAGGGTGAAGCTCACCGCGTCCGCCGGGACCACCGCTTCGGAGTCCTCGATGAGGTCGCCGAACTCGGAGTCGCCGTCCTCGCCCAGCGGGGTATGCAGCGAAATCGGCTCGCGGCCGTACTTCTGGACCTCGACGACCTTTTCGGGGGTCATGTCGAGTTCCTTGGCCAACTCGTCCGGGGTGGGTTCGCGGCCCAGGTCCTGCAGCATCTGGCGCTGGACGCGGGCCAGCTTGTTGATGACCTCGACCATGTGGACCGGGATGCGGATGGTGCGGGCCTGGTCGGCCATGGCGCGCGTGATGGCCTGGCGGATCCACCAGGTCGCGTAGGTGGAGAACTTGAAGCCCTTGGTGTAGTCGAACTTCTCCACCGCGCGGATCAGGCCCAGGTTGCCTTCCTGGATCAGGTCCAGGAAGAGCATGCCGCGGCCGGTGTAGCGCTTGGCCAGCGACACGACCAGGCGCAGGTTGGCCTCGAGCAGGTGGTTCTTGGCGATCTTGCCGTCGTGGACGATCTGCTCCAGGTCCCAGCGCAGGCGCTTGTCCATGGCGCCGTCGTCGGCCTTGAGCTTCTCCTCGGCGTACAGGCCGGCCTCGATGCGCAGCGCGAGGTCCACCTCCTGCTCGGCGTTGAGCAGGGCGACCTTGCCGATCTGCTTGAGGTAGTCCTTGACCGGGTCGGCGGTGGCGCCGGCCACGAGGACCTGCTGCTGGGGCGCGTCGTCCTCGTCGGAGGTGATGATGAAGCCCTTGGTCGTCTCGTCCTCGGCGGGCGCGGCGGCCGGGGCGGCCGCCGTTTCCTCGCCGGACTCGTCCTCGGTGTCCTCGTCGGAGACCTCCAGGTCCTCGGCGATGTCCACCTCCTCGACGACGACGTCGCCTTCGGGACCGTCGGGCTCGACGTCGTCCTGGTCCTCTTCGACGTCCGTGGCCTCGGTCCCGTCAGTGGCGGAGGCCGACTCGGCCTTCTTCCGCCCGCGGGCGGGCTTCGCGGTGGCCGCATCGCCACCGGCGGCCTTGGCCGCCTTGTTCCGGGCACGCGTGGCAGCCGCCTTCTGCTGCGGCGTCTGCACCTCTGCCTCGTTGTTCTCGGCTGCCGTCGGGCTGGAAGCGGGCACGAATTACCTTTCTCGCGGTTTGTCCGCGGTGCCACCTACCGGTAACACCACTATGACCCTGTCAAGTCCGGGTCCCGCCACACGGCGGGCCGAAAGCAGGGTCCACGTAGTGCAACGCCTGCTTCCGTCCTCTTGTTCCCGACGCCCGAAAGCGCGGAAACCGGGCCGTTCGACCGGCCCCGGGACACGGACCCAACCGGGTCTGCGGCTACCAGTGTCTCACGTTTCCCTCGGCGGAAGCACCATGGGCGCGCGGTGTCCCCGCCAGGCGCGCCCGGGGTCGGGCACCCAGTCCGGCATGCGGCCGGAGCCGACCAGCCGATGCAGCAGGAGCCCCAACCGGTAGTCGGGGCATTCGGCCACGCACGCGTCCAGCAGTGCGCCCGCGGCGGTGCCCCGGCCCCGGGCCCATTCCACCCATGCCGCCAGGCACAGCAGGGCGCAGCGGTCCTCCTCCCGGGCGGCCGGAAGCAGCCCGCCACACAACTCCCGCAGCCGGTCCAGGCGGCCCCAGTCCGGGGTCTCCGGGGCAACGCCAAGCATGAAGTCGGCCATCCGGCGCACGCACCGCGCCCGTTCGGCGCCGCGTTCGATCGCGGCCAGCGCGGCCACCCCGTCCGCGGCCGAGAGCCCTGCCGCCGACGGCAGGCAGTCGCGGACGGCCTTGTCGTGGAGGGCCGCCAGCAGGGCGCCGGTTTCAACCGGGTCCGCGCGCAGCCGCCGCAGGAGGTCCTGGACGTCGCCCGCGTGTCCGCCGTCCCCGTTCCCGTCGAGGAGGCGGCACCAGCCCATCAGCAGGGCCGTGCGGCGCGGCGGATCCGCGCCGTCGAGGACGGCGTGCACCGCGGCGCGGACGGCGGCGGGGTCGGTCCACGGGTCGGCCTCGGCGTCAAGTTCGGGCACCCCCGGCTCGGCGCCGCCGGGGCTGCTGCCGGCCAGCACCAGGCGCAGGTTCGTCTCCGACAGTTCGATTCCGTCCAGGGGCTTGCCCTCCGGCGGGCAGCAGGAGGGGTCGGCGCACAGGTAGGACCGCCACCTGCCGCCCCCGACGTGCCACGCGTCCTGGACCTCGATGCCGCAGGCCTCCAGTTCCCCGGCGAGCGCCGTGACCAGGGTCCGCGACGGCGGCGCGTCCGGCTCCGAGCCGGCAGGCCGGACCGCCGGATCCGAATAGACCACCAGGAAGACCCCGGTGGTGCCCTTGACCGTGCGCAGGAACCCGGCCACGCGGCGCGCCAGCGCCGCCGGTGGCGGCACGGGTGCCGGCAATCCCGGCCGGCGGGCCGCCCTGCCGCCGGGGAGGTCGATGCGCAGCGTCGCGTGCAGGCTGCCGCCGCTGGTGAGGACGCAAACGAGGCTGCCGCGCGGGCGGAAGCCGAGCAGGTGGGGCACCAGGGCCAGGATGCCCTCGGCGTCGTGGACGGGGACCGGGAGGGGATTCGTGGGGATAGCCATGGATCGAGCCTGCCCGGCGGCCGCGGCACGGCGACAGGCCACTCCCCCGGGTGTTGAACCTCCACGGCCGGCCGCGCGGCACGGCCGCCTGTGGAGGGGAAGTCACGTGCGGAGGACCGGCCTCCGAGCGCGGCTAGCTGTACTCGGCGGAAGGGCCGCCGTCGTCCGCCTGGCCGGCGAGGAACGCCTCCGCGGCCTCGGCGAGTTCCTCGCCGCCGGGCAGTTCGGCGCCCGGGTTGATCAGCAGCGACCGCGGCCCGTCCTCGGGCGCGCGGGCATCGAAGCGGGCCTCGAATCCGGCGAGCATCCGCTGCACGTCCGGGGATCCGGCGACCTGCTCGGCGATCTCCGCCTCGACCCGCCGCGCGGACTCCCGCAGCCGGTCGGTGGGCAGCCCCAGGCCCAGCGCGGCCCCGAGGTACTCGAGCGCCGCGACGGCCACCTGCGGGTATTCGGCCTCGGCCAGGTAGTGGGGCACGTGCAGCGAATAGCCCACGGCGTCGCGGCCGGCGTCGATGAGCCTCAGCTCCAGCAGGTGGGCAGCGGCGGCGGGGATTTCCGCGGTCGGCTTCCAGGTGGAGATCCCCTCGATGAGGTCGGGCCGGTTGCCGTGCACGGTCACCCCCAGCGGGCGGGTGTGGGGCACCGGCATGGGCACGGCGCTGAAGGACGCGGCAAGCCGGACGTTCAGGGCCTGGGCCAGCAGCACGACGGCGGACGCGAACCGCTCCCATTGCAGGTCCGGTTCCGGCCCCGTGAGCAGGAGGAAGTCCTGCCCCAGCCCGTCGGTGAGCCGGTACAGTTCAAGCCGCGGCGCCTGGTAGGCGGCGAAGTGGTCGCCCAGGAAGGAGATCTGGGGCCGGCGGTCGCGGTAGTCCAGGAGCTGGTCGGCGTCGAAGGAGGCCAGCAGTTCGGAGTCGAGGCAATCGAGCAGCTCCGCCGCCACCTGGCGCACGACCTGCCCGGCCTCGGCGTGTCCCGTCAGCGCCACGACCAAGCCCAGGCCCTGGTTGCGGACGGCGTCGATGGTCCGCTCATTGAGGGTCAGCAGCGACAGCGGGTCGAGCACAGGGACACTCCTTCCGGGGACGTTCCGCGGGGCGCAGGATGCGCCGGCGGCCACGCAGGTCGTCAACGTGCCCGGCGCCGGTTTTCTTCCCGGCCACCGTTCCCGGTTCCGGAGGTGACCGTCCGGGCTACGATCGGAGGGATCGAACCCTTGCGAACAAACCCCTGCGAAGGGCCCGCCACCGAGCGCGCTTCCGCACCGCACCACCGGGCCGGAGCGCATTAAGGAAACAGCCCCGTGACACCTACCAGCGAACTGAAGCTCTCCGCCGTTGCCCCCGACATCCGGCGCCTGCCGGCAGACGCCGTCGTGGTCGCCGTGGCGCAGGACACCGACGCACCGCGCCTGCTGGCCTCCCCGCTCGCGGCGGAGGAGACCGCCGCCCTGGAAGCCTCGCTGTCCCTGCTGGGGATCACCGGCGCGGCCGACGAGGTCCGCCGGCTGCCCTCCACCGACAGCCTCAAGGCCGAGGTGCTGGTGCTGGCCGGCCTCGGGAAGGTCGACGGCGGCGGCCCCTCCGCCGAGGCGCTGCGCCGCACCGCCGGGGCGGCCGCCCGGCAGCTGGCCGGCGTGCGCAAGGTGGTCTTCGCGCTGCCCGCGCCGACCGTGGAGGCCGCGGCCGCGGTGGCCGAGGGCGCGGCGTTGGGCGCCTATGCGTTCACCGCCCACCGTTCCCAGGCCCCGGAGGCCCGCCAGGTTCCACTGGCCGAGGCCGTCGTGGCGACCGCCGCCAGCACCGAGAAGTCCCTGCCGGCCGCGCTCAAGCGCGCCGCCGTCGTCGGCCGCCGCGTGCGGGCCGTGCGCGACCTGGTGAACACCGCCCCCAACCTGCTCTACCCGGAGTCCTTCGCCGCGGCCGCGCGGGATGCGGCCAAGCCGTGGCCGGTGAAGGTCACGGTGCTGGAGGAAAAGCAGTTGGAGAAGGACGGCTACGGCGGCCTCATGGGCGTCGGTCGCGGCTCCTCGCGTCCGCCACGGCTGGTGAAGGTCGACTACGCCCCCGCCCGTTCGGTGGCGCACCTGGCCCTGGTCGGCAAGGGCATCACCTTCGACACCGGCGGCATCTCGCTCAAGCCGGGGCCGAACATGCACCTGATGAAGTCGGACATGGCCGGAGCGGCGACGGTGCTGCAGACCGTGCTGGCCGTGGCCGAACTGGGCCTTCCGGTGCGGGTCACGGCCTGGCTGTGCCTGGCCGAAAACATGCCTTCCGGCGCCGCGACACGCCCGGGGGACGTGCTGACCATGTTCGGCGGAAAGACGGTCGAGGTGCTCAACACCGACGCCGAGGGGCGCCTGGTCATGGCCGACGGCCTGGTGGCGGCCAGCCGCGAGAAGCCGGACGCGATCGTCGACGTGGCGACGCTGACCGGGGCCCAGATGGTGGCCCTGGGCACCCGCACCGCGGGCATCATGGGCGAGGACGGCCTGCGCGACCGCGTGAAGTCGGCCGCGGACGCCGCCGGCGAGGCGGCCTGGCCCATGCCGCTTCCGGAGGAGCTGCGCGCCACCCTCGACTCGCAGGTGGCGGACCTGGCCAACATCGGCGAACGCCACGGCGGGATGATGACGGCGGCCGTGTTCCTCTCCGAATTCGTCGGCGAGAACGCCGGGCGCCGCATCCCGTGGGCGCACCTGGACATCGCCGGGCCGGCGTACAACGAGGGCGCCCCCTACGGGTACACCCCCAAGAACGCCACCGGCTCGACGCTGCGCACCCTGCTGGCCCTGGCCGAGGACTTCGCCGCCCGCTGAGTCCGGGTCCGTCCCGCCACCCACCGCCGTCCGTCGGCGCCCAGTGACCCCCGTCACGAAGCGCCGACGGGTGCGTCACGAAGCGCCGATCGGTGCGTCACGCTGTGTGACGGGCGGTCCCCGGGAGGGCTAATGTAAAGCTGACACATCACCAGCCCGTATCCGGAATGCGACCAACCCTGCATTCCTGATGCCCAATGTCCGGCGCCCGAAGCGGGCGCCACGAAAATCACGAGGGAGCGTTCACGTGGCCGAATCGGCAGCAGCGCAAGAATTCGACGTCCTCATCCTTGGCGGCGGCAGCGCCGGCTACTCGGCCGCGTTGCGCGCCGTGCAGCTCGGCTTCACCGTCGGCCTGGTGGAGAAGGCCAAGCTGGGCGGCACCTGCCTGCACACCGGCTGCATCCCCACGAAGGCGTTCCTGCACGCCGCGGAGCTGGCGGACAACGCCCGCGAAAGCGCCAAGTACGGCATCAACACCACCCTCGAGTCGATCGACCCGGCTGCCGTGGTGAGCTACAAGGACGGCATCGTCGCCGGCAAGTTCAAGGGCCTGACCGGGCTGCTCAAGATGAAGAAGGTCAACGTCATCGAGGGCAACGGCCGCCTGGTCGGCCAGGACACCATCGACGTCGACGGTGTCCTCTACAAGGGCAAGAACATCGTGCTGGCCACGGGTTCCACCTCCCGCACGTTCGGCCTGGAAATCGGCGGCCGCGTTCTGACCTCCACCGAAGCCCTGAACCTGGACTACGTGCCCAAGAGCGCGATCGTGCTCGGCGGCGGCGTGATCGGCGTCGAGTTCGCCTCCGTCTGGAACTCCTTCGGCGTCGACGTCACCATCGTCGAGGGCCTGCCGAGCCTGGTCCCCAACGAGGACCCGGCCATCATCAAGGTCCTGGAGCGCTCCTTCAAGAAGCGCGGCATCAAGTTCAACACCGGCGTCTTCTTCGAGAAGGTCGAGCAGGACGCGACCTCCGCCAAGGTGACCCTGGCCAACGGCACCGTGCTTGAGGCGGACCTCGTCCTCGTCGCCGTCGGCCGCGGACCGGTCACCGAGGGCCTGGGCTTCGAGGAGCAGGGCCTCACCCTCGACCGCGGCTTCGTGATCACCAACGAGCGCCTGCACACCGGCGTCGGCAACATCTACGCGATCGGCGACATCGTCCCGGGCGTGCAGCTGGCCCACCGCGGCTACCAGCAGGGCATCTTCATCGCCGAGGAGATCGCCGGCCAGAACCCGGTGGTCGTCGAGGACATCAACATCCCCAAGGTCACCTACTGCGAGCCGGAGATCATGTCCGTGGGCTACTCCGAGCCCAAGGCCAAGGAGAAGTTCGGCGACGACCAGGTCGAGATCCAGGAATACAACCTGGCCGGCAACGGCAAGTCCTCCATCCTGGGCACCTCCGGCCTGATCAAGATGGTCCGCGTCAAGAACGGCCCGATCGTCGGCGTCCACGGCATCGGCGGCCGCATCGGCGAGCAGATCGGCGAGGCGCAGCTGATCGTGAACTGGGAGGCGTACCCCGAGGACGTGGCCCAGCTGATCCACGCCCACCCGACCCAGAACGAGGCCTTGGGCGAGACCGCGCTGGCCCTCGCCGGCAAGCCGCTGCACGGCTAGACAGGCATCGCGTGCCGCCCGTGCCCGGTGCCGGGCGGCACGCATCCGCTTCGTTGCCGGCGGCGCCCGTTCCGCACCGCCGGCCCAGAGCACAGAAAGCCCGGGCACGGATGGCCCGAGCACAGATAGACAGCTGGAAACACGAACAGCTGACAACCCAAACAGCTTTAGGAGAACGGGGACGACATGTCTGAAACCGTGAACTTGCCCGCCCTTGGTGAAAGCGTCACCGAAGGCACCGTTACGCGTTGGCTCAAGCAGGTCGGCGACCGCGTCGAGGTCGACGAGCCGCTTCTGGAGGTTTCCACCGACAAGGTCGACACCGAGATCCCCTCCCCGGTCGCCGGCGTAATCGAAGAGATCCTCGTGGCCGAGGACGAGACCGCCGAGGTCGGCGCCGCGCTGGTGCGCATCGGCGACGGCTCCGGCGCTGAAGCAGCACCCGCCGCCGAGGCCGCACCCGCCGCCGAGGCTGCACCGGCCCCCGCCGCTGAAGCCGCTCCGGCCGCCGAGGCCGCTCCGGCCGCATCCGCCGCCCCCGCCGCACCGGCGTCCGGCACCGAGGTCACCCTGCCGGCGCTCGGCGAATCCGTCACCGAGGGCACCGTCACCCGCTGGCTGAAGCAGGTCGGCGAAGAGGTCGCCGTCGACGAGCCGCTGCTGGAGGTTTCCACCGACAAGGTCGACACCGAGATCCCGTCCCCGGTCGCCGGCACCCTGCTGGAGATCCGCGTGGGCGAGGACGAGACCGCCGAGGTCGGCTCCGTGCTGGCCATCGTTGGCTCGGCCGGCGCCGCTGCCGCCCCCGAGGCCCCGGCTGAGGCGCCTGCCGCCGCCGAGGCACCGGCTGCCCCCGCCGCGCCGGCTCCGGCCGCCGCTCCGGCACCTGCTGCCCCTGCCGCACCCGCCGCCGCTCCGGCTGCGCCGGCCGAAGCCCCCTCCACCGAAGCACCGGCCGCCGGCGGAGCCGAGGGCTACGTCACTCCGCTGGTGCGCCGCCTGGCCACGCAGAATGGCGTCGACCTGTCCGCCGTCACCGGCACCGGCATCGGCGGACGCATCCGCAAGCAGGATGTCCTGGACGCCGCCGCGAAGGCCACCCCGGCCGCCGCACCCGCGGCTCCGGCGGCCCCTGCCGCCCCGGCCGCGAAGAAGGCCGCCCCGGCCGTCGCCGCCTCCAGCCTGCGCGGCACCGTGGAGAAGGCTCCGCGCATCCGCCAGGTCATCGCCCGCCGCATGCGCGAGTCGCTGGACACCTCCGCCCAGCTGACCCAGGTGCACGAGGTCGACATGACCCGGATCGCCAAGCTGCGCGCCGCCGCGAAGGACCAGTTCGCCGCCACCAACGGCACCAAGCTGACGTTCCTGCCCTTCATCGCCAAGGCCGTGGCCGAGGCGCTGAAGCAGCACCCGAAGCTGAACGCAGAGTACAACGAGGAAACCCAGGAGATCACCTACCACAACGCCGAGCACCTGGCGATTGCGGTGGACACCGAGAAGGGCCTGCTGGTCCCGGTCATCTCCAACGCGGGTGACCTGAACCTGGCCGGCATGGCCGCGAAGATCGCCGATGTCGCCGCACGCACGCGCAGCAACAAGATCGGCCCGGACGAGCTGTCCGGCGGCACGTTCTCCATCACCAACATCGGTTCGGTGGGCGCGCTGTTCGACACCCCGGTCATCAACCAGCCGAACGTGGCCATCCTGGGCACCGGGGCGATCGTCAAGCGCGCCGTCGTCGTGACCGACGCCGAGGGCGACGACACGATCGCGATCCGCCACATGATGTACCTGTCGCTGACCTACGACCACCGCCTGGTCGACGGCGCCGACGCCGGCCGCTTCCTGCAGACCCTGCGGGCGCGCCTGGAAGAGGGCGCCTTCGAGGCCGACCTGGGCCTCTAATACCGGCCTCCAGGACCGGCACCCGGGACCGCTGCCGCGCAGCGGTCCCGCAACGACGGCGGCCCGCGCCTTCCGCACGGAAGGCGCGGGCCGCCGTCGCCCTGTTTTCGACCCGTTGCGTTTTCGACGGCTCGTCGAAAAGGCACCTAGACTAGGGAACATGGACTTCGTACATGCGCTTCTTGTGTTCCTGCACATCGTCGGCGCCGCCGCCATCGTCGGCGGCTGGCTGGCCACCTTCAAGACCCCGACCGTGGGCAAGTTCCAGTGGTACGGCGCCATCACCCAGCTGGTGACCGGCCTGCTGCTGGTGGGGCTGGCCGAGATGGGCCCGGACCCGGTCAACCACGCCAAGATCGCCGTCAAGCTGCTGCTGGGCATCGGCGTGTTCGTGGCCGCCCTGATCGGCCGCCGCAAGATTGCCAAGGGCGAAGCGGTCTCCACCGGCCTGGCGCACGCCGTCGGCGGCCTGGGCCTGATCGCCATCGCGGTCGCCGTCTTCTGGCGCTAGCCCGCGGTCCGCAACGGCCGGCCTCCCCTGGGGAGGCCGGCCGTTGCGCGTTTGGTGGCCATGCCGGTGCCAGCACCCTAGGATGAACCCGTCGGGTCCCGGCACCGCCGGGCACCGCTCACCACATCCCTGCCGCAGAAGGAGCCCCCATGGCCGCCACCCGCTCAGCCCACACCGTCTGGAACGGCGACCTGTTCACCGGCAGCGGCCGGACCACCCTCGACACCTCCGGGCTCGGGACCTACGACGTGACCTGGAAGGCCCGCACGGAGCAGGCCGAAGGCAAGACCAGCCCCGAGGAGCTCATCGGCGCCGCCCACTCCGCCTGCTACTCGATGGCCTTCAGCAACATGCTCAAGGAGGCCGGCCACGTCGCGGACACCATCGAGACCCGCGCCGAGGTGGACTTCGTCCCGGGCCAGGGCATCACCGAGATCCGCCTGACCGTCAACGCCACCATCCCGGGCATCGGCGAGGACGACTTCCAGCGCATTGCCGAGGAAGCCAAGAAGGGCTGCCCGGTCTCCCAGGCGCTGGCCTCGGTCCCCAGCATCACCCTGGCGGCGACGCTGAACGGCTAGCTAGTCCCCCACCGGGAGGGGCACCTGCCCGGCGCCGTCGGGCAGTTCGGGCCGGCGCAGTTCCTGCGGGCGCGGGGGCAGCGGGGACGGGCGCAGGATGCGGTAGCCATAGGGCTGCGGCGGCTGCTGGGTGGGGATCTCCTTGAGCATTTCCTTGAGGACGGCCACGCCCTGTTCCAGCTGCGGGTCCTCGCCGGCCGCGTAGGCGTGGGGCGGGAAGTGGACCTCGATGTCCGGCTCGACGCCGCGGTTCTCGATCCCCCACCCCACGCCGCCGGCGAACCAGGTGGCGTAGCGCGGCTGGGTGACCTTGGTGCCGTCGGCCAGGTCGAAGAGGTTGTCGATGCCCACCACCCCGCCCCAGGTGCGCACGCCCACCACCGGCCCGATGCCGCGCAGCTTGGTCACCTGGGTGATGATGTCGCCGTCGGAGCCTGCCCATTCGTCGGCGATCAGCACGATCGGCCCGCGCGGGGCGCTGGAGGGGTAGGTCCCGGTGCGGGCCTCCCGCGCCATCGTCCACGCGGTGACCTTGCGCCCGATCAGCTCCGCGACCAGCTGGGAGGTGTGCCCGCCGCGGTTGCGGCGCACGTCCACCACCAGGGCGTCGCGTTCGGTCTCCACGTCCAGGTCGCGGTGCAGCTGGGCCCAGCCCTGCGCGGCCATGTCGGGAATGTGGAGGTAGCCGAAGCGCCCGCCGGAGGCCTCGCGGACCGTGCGCCGGTTCCCGGCGACCCAGTTCTGGTAGCGCAGCCGCTGGTCGTCGCGGATGGGCACGACGGCGACGCGGCGCACCGTGCCGGGGCGGCGCCCGGCGGGTCCCTCCTGGATGGTCAGCTCCACCGTGCGGCCTGCCGCACCGGCGAGCAGCATCTCCGGCCCGCCGTCGAACGGGACCAGTTGGCCGTCCACGGCCAGGATCGCGTCCCCAGCCCGCACCGCCACGCCCGGCGCGGTCAGCGGCGAGTAGGCCTGCGGGTCGGAGGATTCGCCGGCGAGCACCGCGGCGATGGTCCAGGCCCCGTCCACGCGGGCCAGGTCCGCCCCCAGCAGGCCCTGGCGTCCGGCCCCGGCCTCGACCGCGGCGAACGGGGACACGTAGGCGTGGGAAGTGCCCAGCTCGCCGTGCAGTTCCAGCAGGACGTCCACCAGGTCGTCGTGGCTGCCCAGCCGGCCCAGGAGCGGGCGGTACTTGTCGCCGATCGCCTCCCAGTCCAGTCCGCCCATGTCCTCGGTCCAGAAGAAGTCCCGCTGCAGCCGCCAGGTCTCGTTGTAGGCCTGTTCCCAGAGCTTGGCCGGATCCAGTTCCACCCGGATGCGGGCCAGGTCCAGGGTCTGCGCGTCACCGGTGTCGCCGTCGACGGCGCGGTCCACGGGCACGCAGCGCACCTGCTGCTGGTTGACGTACACCACGCGCCGCTTGTCCCCGCTGACGCGGTAGGAGCCCAGCTGCGGAACCAGCGTGGAGGTCCTGCGGGTGGTGTAGTCGAAGCGTTCCAGGCGCAGGCCCGCGCTGCCGGAGGTGGGGCCTCGCCCGTCGCCGGTGACACCGGTGGATTCGTCGACCAGCCACAGCAGGGCATCCTCCACCGCCACCAGGCGGCTGTACCGGCCCTGGGCGACGGGCACGGCGAAGAGCCGCTGGGCGATGCCCTCGGCGACGACCTCGGTCGGCGCCGAGGCGCCGCCGGCCGCGGCCGCAACCGCGCCGGTGCCTTCGGCGACGTACACCGACGGGCCGAAAAGGCTGGGGGTCTCGTCGGAGAGGGCCACCATGAACGGCTTGGTGGAGGCCGGGAAGCTCAGGTCGAAGCTGTGGGTGTCGTACACCGGGTCGAAGGAGCGCTCTGACAGGAACGCCAGGTACTTGCCGTCGTGGCTGAACGACGGCGAGTGGTCGTGGAAACGCCCGTCGGTCACCTCGATGACCCCGCGGCCCGGATCCCCGGCGGCTGCCAGCAGCAGGCGGCTGCGGCCCTCGAAGGCGGTGACGGGCTCCACCCACGCCAGCCACGCCGAGTCCGGGGAGAAGCTCAGGTGGGAAACGGCCCCGAACTCGCTCTCGCCCAAGCGCCGCCATGCGCCGGCGGCGACGTCGAGCAGGTAGGCCTCGCCGTATTCGGTGCCAACGGCCAGCCACTGCCCGTCGGGGCTGGCCTCCATGGTGCGCACGCGCCCGCGGACCGGCAGCTCCAGCCGGCGCAGGCCCGGGGCCACCGTCGCGTCGGGGTCCACCATTGCGTCGGGATCCACCACCACGGCGTCCGCAACCTCAAGGCCCGAGGCTTGCTTCGCCGGGGCCGCCGCGGTCCGCGGGAGGGCGCCGGTGACCGCGGCGGCGCTGACCGGACGCGGCAGCTGGTGCGGGGCGACGTCGACGGCGCGGGCAGCGGGGAGGGAAGTGGGGAGGGGCGCTGCGGCGGCCACCGGCGGCGCCGCACTGTCCGCGGCGGCGGGCATCTGGGAGGACATCTGCGCGGGCACCTGGACCGGGATCTGTCCCGTGGCCGGAACCGGATCGGCGGCGATCGTCTTCGGCTCGGCGGGGTCGTCGTCCTCGTGGGCGCTGGGGATGGCGCCGTGGCTGCCGAAGACGGCGTCGGTGGCGACATCGCGCAGGAACAGTGCCTCCTCTCCCCCGTGGTCGGCGATGTAGGCGACCAGCCGGCCGTCGACCATGCGGCCCAGCCGGGCGCGGACCCCGGCGGTCGCCTCGATGGTGTGGGAGGGGCCGTCCTTGTGCTTGAGCAGATGCAGGGTGCCGTGGGTTTCCACCACGCTCGCCTGGCCCAGCCGGTCGGGCGTGGCCGCCTTCAGGTGCCGTGAGGCGGCCAGCGGGCTGCGCCGGCGGCCGTGGCCGGCCGAGCCGAGGAAGATCTCCAGCCGGCGGGACTCGGCTTCGAGCGAGTCCAGGACAAAAAGCCGGCCGCGGTGCTCGTAGACCAGCCGTTCCCCGTCGGAGGAGAGGTGGCGGGCAAAGAACTGGGAGTGGTCAGTGTGGCGGCGCAGGTCCGAGCCGTCCGGGGCGACCGAGTAGACGTTGCCGTGGCCCTCGTGGTCGGAGAGGAACGCGACGCGTCCGCCCACCCACACCGGGTCGCAGAGGTTGCCGTCCAGCTCCGGAACCAGCCGGCCGAATTCTCCGCCGCCGTCGCGGTCGATCCACAGTTTGCCGGCGGCACCTCCGCGGTACCGCTTCCAGTAGGCCGGCTCACGGCTGAGCGCGCTGCCGATGACCAGCGGGTGCTCGTCTCCGACGGCCGGGGCCCAGGACACGGAGTCGACCGGGCCGTAGGGCAGCAGCCGGGAAGGGCCGCCGTCGAGCGGGACCGCGCGTGCCCAGGTGTGGCGGAAGTCGGCCTGCCCGTGGGCGCTGGCCACCACGACGTCGCCCTCGGGCGTGAAGCCGCGCACCCGGGTCGACGGCTGCCCCCAGTAGGTCAGCTGGCGGTAGCCCCCGCCGTCGGTGCCCGCGGTGACGACCTCCGGGGCGCTGCCCTGCACCACGCTCCAGACCAGGGCCGAGCCGTCGGGGGTGAAGCGCGGTCCCCGCGCCGGCAGGCCCATGCCGCTGATCCGCCAGGCCCTGCCGCCCTCCAACGGGGCAAGCCAGATATCGTTTTCGGCGACGAAGGTGACCAGGTCGGCGGACACGTGCGGGTAGCGCAGGTAGCTCGTGGGGCTCATGCGTCGATCCTATCGAGCGCGCGGGCGCCGCCCGCGAGCGTTACGGCGGGGCCTCCAGCACGGAGGCGACCAGCCAGCCCCCGGCGGAGCGGCGCAGCACGAACACGAGCCGCTGGACCGTGGGGGCATCCACCGCGCGCACCGTGGCTCCGGTGGCGTCGACCACCCGGTAGGAGCCGATCGTGCTGGTCGCCTCCACCCGTGCCGTCCCGCCGGCAGCGTCCGTTTCATCCGGCCCGTCCGCCACCTCCGCATCGCCCTCCCCCGCCCGCAGCACCAGGCCGGTCAGCTCGGTGCGCAGTCCCGCGTAGCGCAGGCCCGCCCGGGCCAGGGCCGCAATGGTGGCCTCGTCCGCGGCGCGGGAGGTGCCTCCCGGGTCATGGACGCCGGCCAGCGCCGCGGCGTCCGCGGCGGCCAGCGCGGCGTCGCGGCGGGAGGCCAGCACGACGGCGGCCCGCAACGGGTCCCGCCCGGCGTCCTGCCCTGCATCCTGCACTGCGGTGTCCGCCGGGGCGGCGCCGACCACTGCGGTGTCCGGCGGCGCGGTGCGCGGGACCTGGACCAGGCCGGCGACGGCCAGCACAAGCGCGATCCCGCCCACCAGCAGGGCCCGGAACCGGAGGGGGCGCCGGCCAGGACGCCGGACGCCGCGCCGGACGCCGCGCCGATCCCTGAGACCTTGGACACTCCTGTCGCGCCCGGGCCGGCGGCTGCGGCTGCGCCTGTGGCTGCGTTCGCCCGGAAAGGTGGTGCCCGGCTGCACGGTGGCCATGTCCTGCAAGGCGTCCGGATGCACCGCCCCGCCCAGCCGCACCGGCTCCGGCACCACGCCGGCGAAGAGCCGCCGGGCCACGGCCGCGGCGTCCGGACGCACGGAGGGCTCCTCGGAGAGGCATTCCTCGATCAGCTCGGACAGCGCCCCGGGCGCCGCCGGAAGCAGGCTGGAGAGCGGAGGCCGCAGGCGCGAGGGGGCGGGGGTGCGTCCGGTCAGCAGGAACCACGCCAACGCGCCGAGGGCGTAGACGTCCCGCTCCGGGTGCAGCGCGGCGTCCCCCCGGCCGGCATTCCACCGCCCGGCATCCCCCCGTGCGCCATCCCACAGTCCGCCGGCCGCCTCGGGCGCGGAGAAGCCGGGCGTGCCGCCGGGGCGGCCCGGGGCACCGACCAGTCCGGCCAGCCCGAGGTCCCCCAGCTTGGGCAGGCCTTCCGCCGTGAAGAGCACGTTGGCCGGGGAGACGTCGCCGTGGGCGATCCCAAGCGAATGCAGGTGGGCCAGGGCGGAGGCCACCGGGGCCAGTACGGTGACGGCCTCGCCGAGGTCCACCGGCCCGCGCACGGCCACCAGGTCCGCGGCCGAGCCGCCAGGCAGGTACTCCATCAGGATTCCGCTGCCGACGTCGGTTTCGACACTTCCGTGCAGGATGACCAGGTGGTCGTGCCGCACCCGGCGCAGCACATGCAGTTCCCGCTCGAGGTCCGCGCCGCCGGCCTCCGCGGGCGCGCGGGGCACCTTGACGGCGAACCGGCGGCCGGTGGACTCCTCCTTGACCACGTAGACGGCCGCTCCCCCGCCGCGCCCGGCCAGGCGTTCGCACCGCATCCTCGCCACGGCGATCCGCTCGGCACCGGTTTCGCCCGTGCTCGACCCGTCCGCGCCCGCCCCGTCTGCGCCCGTCCCGCCCGTCCCCGTGTCGTTCGTCACTGTTCCGTCCGTCCCCGCCCCGTCCGCGCCCGTCCCGTCCATGGATCCGTTGTACCGGAAGCGGCACCGGCCCGCAGAAGTTATCCACAGGCAGGGCCGTCGCGTGATTCGGTGGGCCCCGGGCCGGAGCGTACCCTTGACGCCATGAGCATCAACTTCCAACGGATCGGCTTTGCGCCGGACTATGTGGACTACGGCGAGGCCTGGGAGCTGCAGCGGCGGCTCCGCGACGCCGTGGCTGAGGGCCGGGGCGGACCGACCGTGCTGCTGCTGGAGCACGCCGCGGTGTACACCGCGGGCCGGCGCACCGAACCCCACGAGCGTCCCGTCGACGGCACCCCCGTGGTCGACGTCGACCGCGGCGGCCAGCTGACCTGGCACGGCCCGGGCCAGCTGATCGGCTACCCGATCGTGGAACTGCGGAACAAGGCCGGCATCCGCGACTACGTGACCCGCCTGGAGGAGGCCATGATTCGCGTGATCGCCGACTACGGCATCACCGGCGTGCGCATCCATGGGCGCGCCGGCGTCTGGATCGAAGGCGACGGCGTCCGGCCGGACCGCAAGATCGCCGCCATCGGGATCCGCGTGAACCAGGGCGTCACCATGCACGGCTTCGCCCTGAACTGCTCCAACCCCCTTGAGCCCTACGAGGCCATCATTCCCTGCGGCATCACCGATGCCGGCGTCACCACCATTTCCGCCGAGCTCGGCCGCACCGTCACCCCGGCCGACGTGGCCGACCGGGTCGAGGCCGAACTGCGCTGGCTGCTGGAGCCCGCGGTCAAGACCTCCGCCACCACTTTTGAAGGAGTCCTTCCATGAGCCTGGCCCCCGACGGCCGCCGCCTGTTGCGCATCGAGGCGCGCAACTCCGCCACCCCGGTCGAGCGCAAGCCCGAGTGGATCAAGGCCAAGGTCAACATCGGCCCCGAGTACGTGGAACTGAAGAAGCTGGTCAAGACCGAGGGCCTGCACACCGTGTGCGAGGAGGCCGGCTGCCCGAACATCTTCGAGTGCTGGGAGGACCGCGAGGCCACGTTTTTGATCGGCGGCTCCGAGTGCACCCGCCGGTGCGACTTCTGCCAGATCGACACCGGCAAACCCGCGGCCCTGGACCGGGCCGAACCGTTCAAGGTCGCCCAGTCCGTCAAGCAGATGGGGCTGCGCTA
>NZ_BAABEO010000019.1:0-444795 GCF_039540195.1 Arthrobacter ginkgonis
TCCCGGTAGGCGGTCAGCACCCGGACGCGGAGCCCGACGGCCTCGGCGTCCAGCATCGCCCGGAAGCGTTCGAGCAGGACCAGCCGCTCGATGGCCGCGGACAGGGGCAGCGGTCCGGGCCGCCACGGCTCCACCGCCGGCTCCACCAGTTCCAGCTCCGCCAGCTCCTCGGCCCACGGCTCCGGCGCAGGATCCGCTGCCTGCGGACGGTGCCCGGCCGGCGGTCGGGAGTGGGGTGCAGTCTCCATGACCCAAGAATAGTATTCCTATTCGATATGGTTATCAGTAATTCGTATATCTGTTCTACCCAAGTTTTGCGGAGACTACTTAAGCATCCCCGGTGACAGGAGCGCCGGTTGGTGCCGGCGTGGAGCAGGGGAGCGCTGGCGCAGAAGGAGAGTGGACGGGGAGGGCAATGACTGTCAGGCTGCCGGCCAAGCGGAAATCATCCGCCCCGTCGCGGATTGCACACCGCCACAACCGTCAGCCGGGCGGTGCCGTTCCGCCGGCGGCCAACCCACCGGGTGTAGCGTGGACGGGTGACTGACATGGACTTTCGGCGCCTGGGCGCCTCTGGACTGACCGTTTCCGCCGTGGGCCTGGGCTGCAACAACCTGGGCCGCACCGGAACTGCCACCTTCACGCAGGAGGGGACGGACGCCGTCGTGCACGCCGCGATCGACGCCGGCGTGACCCTCTTCGACACCGCCGACAGCTACGGTGCCGAACCCGGCCTCTCCGAGAACCGCCTCGGCAAGGCGCTCGGGGCCCGGCGCGACGACGTCGTCGTGGCCACCAAGTTCGGCATGGACATGCAGGGGGCCAACGGGCGGGACTTCGGCGCCCGCGGTTCCCGCCGCTACATCGTGGCCGCAGCGGAAGCCTCCCTGCGCCGACTGGGCACGGACTACATCGACCTCTACCAGTTCCACACCCCGGACCCGCGCACGCCCATCGAGGAGACGCTCGCCGCGCTGGACGACCTGGTCCGGGCCGGCAAGGTGCGCTACGTTGGCCACTCCAACCGCGCCGGATGGCAGATCGCCGAGGCCGAATTCACCGCCCGCGCCCACGGGACCACCCGCTTCATCTCCAGCCAGAGCCACTACAACCTGCTGGACCGGCGGGCCGAGCTGGAGGTGACTCCGGCCGCGGAAGCCTACGGGCTGGGCGTGCTGCCCTACTTCCCGCTCGCGAACGGCCTGCTCACGGGCAAGTACTCCGGCGGCACCGCACCCGAGGGCAGCCGCCTGACCCATTCGCGGACCAACCTCCTTGACCGGGCGGACCTTGACCAGTTGCGGGCCTTCGGCGATTTCGCGCGCGAACGCGGGCTGTCGGAGGTGCAGGTCGCGTTCTCGTGGCTGGCCTCGCGCCGCTCCGTCGCCAGCGTCATCGCCGGCGCCACGCGCCCGGAACAGGTCCGCGAGAACTCCGCTGCGGCAGGCTGGGTCCCCACCGCCGAGGACGAGGCCGCGCTGGAGGAGATCTTCCCGAAGGCTCCGAAGGTCGCCCTGTTCTAGCCCCCGCGGCTTCCGGACTTCGCGGCACGGTTCCGGGAGGTTGCCCGCCCTGCGGAACGTTTCCCTCCCGGAGCCGGCCGCCGCGTGGGTAGCTTGGCAGCCATGACTGACATGGACTACCGGCGCCTGGGCGCCTCGGGACTGACCGTTTCCGCCGTGGGCCTGGGCTGCAACACCCTGGGCCGCCCCGGAGCCGCCTCCCTGACGCAGGAAGGGGCGGACGCCGTTGTGCACGCCGCGCTCGACGCCGGCTTGACCCTCTTCGACACGGCCGACAGCTACGGCGCCGAACCGGGCCTGTCCGAGACCCTGCTGGGCAGGGCGCTCGGGGCCCGGCGCGACGACGTCGTGGTGGCCACCAAGTTCGGGTCCAACATGCGCGGCGCGAACGGGCGGGACTTCGGCGCGCGCGGTTCCCGCCGCTACATCGTGGCCGCGGCCGAGGCCTCGCTGCGCCGGCTGGGCACGGACTACATCGACCTCTACCAGTTCCACACCCCGGACCCGCTCACGCCGATCGAGGAGACGCTCGCCGCGCTGGACGACCTGGTCCGGGTCGGGAAGGTGCGCTACGTCGGGCATTCCAACCGCGCCGGCTGGCAGATCGCCGAAGCCGAGTTCACCGCGCGGGCGCAGGGCGGCACCCGCTTCATTTCCAGCCAGAGCCACTACAACCTGCTGGACCGGCGGGCCGAGCTGGAGGTGACTCCGGCCGCCGAAGCCTACGGGCTGGGCGTGCTGCCCTACTTCCCGCTGGCCAGCGGCCTGCTCACCGGCAAGTACTCCGGCGGCACCGCCCCCAAGGGCAGCCGGCTGCAGGTCAACTCGCGCGTCTACACGCTGGAGGGGGCCAACTTCGAGCAGTTGCGGGCCTTCGGCGATTTCGCGCGCGAACGCGGGCTGACGGAGGTGCAGGTCGCGTTCTCGTGGCTGGCCTCGCGGCCCACCGTCCCCAGCGTCATCGCCGGAGCCACGCGCCCGGAGCAGGTGCGCGAGAACGCCGCCGCGGCAGGCTGGGTCCCGACCCCGGAGGACGAGGCCGCGCTGGAGGGGATCTTCCCGGCGCCGCGGAAAGTTGCGCTGTTCTAGACGACATGGAGTGCGGGGTGCCCTCCGGGCCGCGCGGGAACCCGCTCGTCCGGAGGCGAGCCTTAGAGGTAGATCAGGATGTTGTTGCCGTCGACCTTCGCCGGGAAGCGGGCCAGCGGCTTCTCGGCCGGTCCGTGCGTGGCCGAACCGTCCTCGCGGCTGAAGCGGGAGCCGTGGCAGGGGCAGGCGAAATCGTCGGTGCCGATGCCCACGGTGCAGCCTTTGTGCGTGCACACCGCGGTATAGGCCAGGACCTTGTCTTCGGCGGGCCGGAACAGCAGGTATTCCTTGCCGCTGACCTTCACCTGGGCCGCCGCGCCGACGGGAAGGTGCGCCGTGGTGGTCGCGACGGTGCCGGTTCCCGAGGCCGGGGCGGCGGGCTCGGCGGAAGTCCCGGAGCCGCAGGCCACCAGCGCCGTCGCCGCGCCGGCCAACAGGCCGCCGCCGAGCACGGCCCGCCGGCTGGGGACGATGGATGCGTTCATGCACGCCATTGTCGACCCGCCGGCCTCGGCTGCCTAGAGGGCGGCAGCACAGAGACTGCCCCGCGCGCTAGAGGTAAACCAGCACGTCCTCGCCGGAGATTTCCGCCCTGAACTTTTCCAGCGGGCCCCGTGCCGGCCCGGCGGTCACATCCCCGGTCTCGCGGGTGAAGTGGGAGCCGTGGCAGTGGCACACGAATTCCCCCTCGCCGACGCTGACCTCGCACCCGGCGTGGGTGCAGACCGCGCGGTACGCCAGCACGGAGGCCTCGGCGGGGCGGAACAGCAGGTAGGTCCGCTCGCCGATCTTCACCGACAGCGACGACCCGACCGCCAGCTCCGCGGCGGTCGCGGCCACCGTCCCCTCGCCGCTGGCCGCCGGGGTGGCCGGGGTCGAGGAGGCCTCGACGGTCGAGGGATCCACGCAGGCGCTCAGTCCGGCGACGGCGCCGACGGCAGTGACGCCGCCCAGCACGGCACGGCGGGTGACGGCGCTGCGGGTAACGGCGTTGGGGAATCCGCAGGGGCGGGCTGGGGAGGAAAGGTTGTCCATGCAAGCATTCTTGCAGACCCTCCTGTGAGCCCGGCAGGCGGGACGCGCCGCCCCTCGGGCGGGCCGGGCCGGCTGCGGGGGAGCCAACGTTACGGCGTGTTGCATCTCATGCCGAAACACCCAACCGGGGTCCGACGTGCGCCGAACCGCACGCGGTCCCCATCGGCCGACTGAGGCATGGCTATGCCTATTAGGAAATGCCCGTGGTGCGTAAATATGCTGGAGCTACCCAGGAACGCGCGGGTCCCAGCCCGCCGGAAAGGAACCTCGTGTTCGTCACCCTCCTCTCCTCACTTTCGACCCGCGTGCGCGATGCCGCCCTGGGTGGCCTGTGCGCGTCCGTCCCGGACGCCGTCGTGCTGCGCTACGACCTGCTCCACGCCGGCACGCTCGCCGCCGAACTCTTCCGCCCCGGGCACGCGCCGGCAACCCGGACGCTGGCCCTGGACCACGCCTGCCTGGCCTGCACCGCTGCCGCCGATGCGGCCCTCGTGCTGGCGTCGCTGGCCGACGCGGGGCAGGAGCACGCGCTGCTCGGGCTGCCGCCAGGAGCCTCCAGCGTGAAGGCCCAGCGCGTCCTTGAAAGGCGTGCCGCCGGGGATCCCGTGGCGGTCGATTCGGTGGCGCTGGCGATCGACCCGTCCGAAGTCGAGCAGCTCATCACCTCCCCCTACCTGCTGCACAGCGCGGGGCTGCTGCCGGAGGGCGCCCCCTGCACCGGCAGCGGGGAATTCGTAACCGCCGCGCTGTCCCACGCGGACACCGTCCTCGGCGCCGACGATGGGGTGTGGGCCCTCCTGGGGGACCGCGGGGCCGCCGACTACCGGACCGCCTCGGAGCGCGGACTGGACCTGCTGCGCGAACTGGCGCCGCACGCCCTCGTGAACGCCCCGGGCCCGGTGTCCGCGCTGGGCAGCTTCGACCGGGAGGAGGCCGCGCAGCGCACCACGCCGGGTGCGGCCCGCCCTGCCGCCCGCAACGGAACAACGTCTGCCGGCACAACGTTCACCACCGTGACGCTCCGCTCGGACCGCCCCCTCCACCCCGGCCGGATCTACCACCTGCTGCAGGAGCTCTCCCGCTCGGCGCTGTGGACGCGCGGACAGCTGTGGCTGGGCGGGTGCCCGACGCTGAAGATCGCGGTCCAGGGGGCCGGACCCCGGCTGCGCATCGTCGCGTCCGGCACGTGGCAGGACCACGGCGAGGCCGCCGAAACCGTGCTGGCCCTGACCGGCGAGGGCCTGGACGCCGAACTGCTCCAGTCGGCCTTCGCCGCCTGCGAGCTGGAGGACGGGGAGCTGGCCGAGGGGATCGCGAACGTCGAGCTGGGTCCCTTCCGGGCGCTGGCACCGCAGTAGGGGACCGGCCCCCGACTCACCGCTCCGGGCCCTACCGCCCGCTGCTCATCGTTCAGGGTGGAACCTGTGCCCGTTGACCCGCTCGGAGGCGCCCACCCGGTCCAGGTACGGGGTGATCCCGCCCAGGTGCATCGGCCAGCCGGCGCCGAGGATCATGCACAGGTCGATCTCCTCCGGGCCGGCCACCACGCCCTCGGCCAGCATCAGGCCGATCTCCTCGGCCAGCGCGTCCTGGGTCCGTGCCAGCAGTTCCTCCGCGGTGCTGGGACTGTCGCCGAAGGCCAGCAGCGCCAAGGTGGAGGCCGGGATGGACCGCGCCCCGTCGGCGTCGGTCTCCCACAGCCCGCGCACGCCGGCGTCGACGAGCGCCTGCAGGTTCGCCGAGACGCGGAAACGGTCCCCGAAGGCCGCGTGCAGGGACTCGGTCACGTGCTGGGCCACCGGGATCCCCACCATCGCCAGCAGCGTGAACGGGGACATGGGCAGGCCCATCGGGCGCAGGGCGTTGTCGGCGACCTCGGCGGGCGTGCCGTCGTCGAACGCGTTCTGGACCTCGCCCATCAGGCGCAGCAGGATGCGGTTGGCCACAAAGGCCGGCGCGTCCTTCACCAGCACCGCCGTCTTGCGCAGTTGTCCGGCCAGGCCGAACGCGGTGGCGAGCACCTCCTCGGAGGTGTGCGGGGCGCGCACGATCTCCACCAGCGGCATCGCCGCCACCGGGTTGAAGAAGTGGAAGCCGACCACACGCTCCGGGTGCGCCAGGCCGGCCGCCATGTCCGTGACCGAGAGCGAGGACGTATTGGTGGCCAGCACGCAGGCGGGGGAGACCACCGCCTCCACCTCGGCGAAGACACGCCGCTTCACCGCCAGGTCCTCGAACACCGCTTCGATGACGACGTCGGCGTCGGCGAACCCCTCCCTGGACACCGAACCGGTGACCAGGGCCCGGGTGCGGTTGGCCGCGTCGGAGGAGAGCCTGCCCTTGGCCTCCAGCGTGGCGATCTCCGCCTGGATGCGCGCCAGGCCCTGGTCCACGCGGGCCTGGTCGATGTCGGTGATCACCACCGGCACCTTCAGCGCCTTGGCGAACAGCAGGGCCAGTTGCCCGGCCATCAGCCCGGCGCCGACGACGCCGACCTTCGTCACCGGCCGCGCCAGCCTCCGGTCCGGGGCGCCGGCGGGGCGCTTGGAGCGCTTCTGGACCAGGTCCAGGAACGCGTAGACGGTGTCGTGGAACTGCGGGGAACGCATCAGCTCGGTCAGGGCCCGGCACTCCAGCTCCGCCGATTCGCGCCCGGTGAGGTCCCGGCCGGCCTCAACGAGCTCGATCACCTTGGCCGGGGCGGGCGCGGCGTTGGAGGTCTTCGCCTCCACGAAGGCGCGCGCCGCGGCCGCGGCCGCGGCCCAGCGCGCGGCCACGGCCGGATCCGCCGGGTCCACCGCGTGGGCGCGTTCGACGGCGGCGGTGCCGTCCAGCACGGACGCGGCCCAGGCGGTGGAGCACTCCAGGAAGTCCGCGGAGCCGAAGAGCGCGTCGGCGATCCCGAGCCGGTGCGCGGCGGGACCGTCGAGGGTGCGGTTGTTGGCCAGGGGGTTCTCGACCATCACCGCCAGGGCGGCCTCGGGGCCGACCAGGCGGGGCAGCCGGTGGACCCCGCCCCACCCGGGGACCAGCCCGAGGAACGCCTCCGGCAGGCCGATCCCGCTGGCGGCGGCGGACACGGTCCGATAGGTGCAGGCCAGGGCGAGTTCCAGGCCGCCGCCCAGGGCGACGCCGTTGATGAAAGCGAAGGTGGGCACGCCGAGGTCGGCGAGCAGGCCGTAGGCCTCGTGTCCGAGTTCGGCCATGAGCCGGCAGTGCTCCGGGTCCCGCAGGTTCCCCACGGCGGAGAGGTCGGCGCCGGCGGCCAGGAAGTACGGCTTGCCGGTGACGGCCAGGGCCGCGATCTCCCCGGCCGCGGCGCGCCCGCGCTGGGCCTGAAGGGCCTTGCCGAGCTCGATGAGCGTGGCGGGGCCAAGCGTGGTGGGGCGGGAGTGGTCCAGATCGTTGTCCAGGGTGAGCAGGGCCAGCGTGCGCCCGTCCGGCAGCGGGACGTCGGTGGCCAGCGTGTGGGTCACCACCTCGTCAGGGACCAGCGCGGTGAGCGGGCCGAAGCGGGCGAAGGTGTCCTCGCCGGCGGGGCTGGTGTGCGGGGTCTGGGGGTGCCGGGTCTGAGCGGTCATGCCCACCCGTCCTTTCCGTAGTCGGGATGGTGGGGGTTCTCCCAGACGACGGTGCCGCCCATGCCCAGGCCCACGCACATCGTGGTCAGCCCGTAGCGGACCGTGGGGTCCTGCCCGAACTGGCGGGCCAGCTGGGTCATCAGGCGCACGCCCGAGGAGGCGAGCGGGTGCCCGACGGCGATCGCGCCGCCGTAGCGGTTCACCCGCGGGTCGTCGTCGGCAAGCCCGAAGTGGTCCAGGAAGGAGAGCACCTGGACGGCGAAGGCCTCGTTGATCTCGATCAGGCCGATGTCCCCGATGTCCAGACCGGCCTGGGCCAGGGCCTTCTCCGTGGAGGGGACCGGGCCGAGGCCCATCACCTCGGGTTCGACCCCGGCGAAGGCGAAGGACACCAGACGCATGCGCACGGCAAGCCCCAGCTCCCCGGCCGCGTCCGCGGACGCGAGCAGGGCCGCCGTCGCGCCGTCGTTCAGGCCCGCCGCGTTGCCCGCGGTGACGCGCCCGTGGGCGCGGAAGGGGGTGCGCAGGCCGGCGAGGTCCGCCACGGTGGTGCCCGGGCGCGGGGGCTCGTCGACGGTGCGCAGCGCCCAGCCCTCGCCGGAGCGGCGCGTGGCGACCGGGACCAGGTCCGGCTGGATGTGCCCGGCGGCGTAGGCGGCGGCCAGCTTGGCCTGGCTGGCCGCGGCGTAGCGGTCGGCGCGCTCGCGGGTGATGGCGGGGAAGCGGTCATGGAGGTTTTCGGCGGTGCTGCCCATGTTCAGGGCTGCCGGATCCACCAGCCGCTCGGACAGGAAGCGCGGGTTGGGGTCCGCCCCGGCACCGATCGGGTGGTGGCCCATGTGCTCGACGCCGCCGGCGATGGCGACCTCGCAGGCCCCGAAGGCGATGGCCCCCGCGACGGTGGTCACCGCCGTCATCGCCCCGGCGCACATGCGGTCGATCGCGTAGCCGGGCACCGAGCGCGGCAGTCCCGCCAGCAGGGCCGCGGAACGGCCGATGGTCAGGCCCTGGTCACCTGACTGCGTGGTCGCGGCGACCGCGACCTCCTCGATGCGCTCCGGGGGCAGCGAGGGGTTGCGGCGCAGTAGGTCGCGCAGGCACTTGACCACCAGGTCGTCGGCGCGCGTGCCGTGGTAGTAGCCGGCCTCTCCGGCCTTGCCGAACGGGGTGCGGACGCCGTCGACGAAGACGACGTCGCGGACCGGGCGCCGGGCGGGCCCCGGCCGCCTGCCATCGGGCCGAATGGGGGAAGCGGTCACCGCAGGACTCCTTTGTCGGCGGGATTGTGGTCCGCACCAAACGCTACTGTGGAGTAACTTTCGTGGCAAGCGTTCCCGGCCCGGTCCCCGGAGTAGGGGAAAGGCTAGGCGGGATCGGGATCCAGGAACGCGACGGTGAGGACCGGCGCGGCGACGCGCACCTGCCACGGGCGGGCCCCCAGCGAGGCGAGCGTCGCGGCGACGGTGTCCGGGTCGATCGGCGTCGGCGGGCGCCAGCAGATCCTGCGCAGGTAGTCGGGGGTGAGGAGGTTCTCCGTGGGCATGTCCAGGGCCTCGGCGGCGCGCGCGATGCGCGGCTTGGCGGTGTTCAGGCGCGCCGCGGCCGCCGGGTCCTTTTCGGCCCAGACGCGCGGCGGGGGCGGGGAGGAGGACGGCAGATGCAGCGGGGGCAGGTCGGTGGCCGTGCGGGCGGCGGCAAGGCAGCGCAGCCAGCGCGGCGCCTCCTTGGCGGCGGCGCGCCCGTGGAACCCGGGGGTCTTCAGCAAGGCCGGGACGGAGACGGGCATCGCCTTCGCGGCGGCGACCAGGGCGGAGTCCGGGATCAGGCGTCCGGGGGCGACGTCGCGGTTCTCGGCCAGGGCCTCGCGCTCCTCCCAGAGCAGGCGCACCGCCTCCAGGTGGCGCCGGTCCCGCAGCTGGTGCAGCCCCGAGGTCCGCCGCCAGGGGTCGGTCTTGGGGCCGGCCGGCGGTGCGCTGCGGATGGCTTCGAACTCCTCCTCGGCGAACCCCAGTTTGCCGGAGTCCTCCAGCAGGCGGACCAGCTCGGTGCGCAGCTCGGCGAGGACCTCGACGTCGAGCGCCGCGTAGCGCAGCCACGGTTCGGGCAGCGGCCGGGTGGACCAGTCGGCGGCGGAGTGCTCCTTGGCCAGGCGCAGGCCCAGCAGGGACTCGACGACGGCGGCCAGGCCCACGCGCGGCAGGCCGGCCAGCCGGGCGGCCAGCTCGGTGTCGAAGAGGCGGTCCGGGCGCATGCCGACCTCCGCCAGGCACGGAAGGTCCTGGGTGGAGGCGTGCAGGATCCATTCGACCCCGGAGAGGGCGTCGTTGAGGGGGACCAGGTCGGGGAAGGGCTCGGGGTCGACCAGCCAGGTCCCGGCGCCTTCGCGGCGGACCTGGACCAGGAAAGCGCGCTGTCCGTAGCGGAAGCCGGAGGCGCGTTCGGCGTCGACGGCCGCGGGGCCGGTTCCGGCGGCAAGGGCCGCGGCGGCCCGGCGCAGGCCGGAGGCGGTGTTGATCACCAGGGGGACCCCGTCGCGTGGTTCGTCCAGCGGGACCGGTTCCCGCACCTCCTCTGCTGCTGCGGAGTCCTGGGTCTGCACGGCGCTGGCATTCGATGGGGTCATGATAGGGACATTCTAGTTCGACTCGCGGCCCATTCGCCCGCCGGCGGCCGGAAGGGTCGCCGGCGCGTCCCTGGGTGTACGGATCAGGACCGCCCCAGCCGGGGCAGGTGCGTGACCTCCGCCGGCAGCGGCGGCAGGCCCGCGAAGGCGCAGAGCATGTCGCCCCAGGCCTCCAGATGGGCGCGGATGTCGGCCTCGCGCGGGGTCCAGGAGGCGCGCAGTTCGATGTCGATGTTGTCCTCGCGGGCGTCCAGGCTGCCGAAGCTTTCGGAGAGCACGCGCGTTGCGGTGCCCCCGGCATCGCTGTAGTGCGCCCCGTGGTCCTCCAGCGCCTCCACCAGCCACGTCCAGGCCACCGACCCGAGCATCGCGTCGTTGCCCATGTCCGGCTCGAGCTGCGCCCGCATGTAGGTGACGATGCGGAAGTTTCCGTTCCAGAGCGCGGACTCGTCAGGATCGTAGAGCAGCACGAACCTGCCGGTGGCCAGCGCCGGCTCCTCGGCGGCCTGCGCCGCTTCCCGTGGCCCCACCAGCTGCGGGCCCTGCTGCCGGCGGTGCGGGCGTTCACGGACGTCCGCTGAGAGGGCCACCGCGAACGGGGCCAGACGCGCCGGCGCCGGGATCTCGGCCAACCTCACCTCGGGGCGGCTTTGCGCCCGGCGCAGGGCAGAGAGCGCCGTCTGGAAATCTGGGGGAACCTGCGTCAGGTCGCCGATGGGGTTCACAATCCCGAGTGTAGGCCGCGGCCGCGCCGGTGCCGCCGACCCCCGAACTTCGACACGCCGGGCGCCACGCCGCCGCCTGTCAACGGGCCATTTCCTCCCGCAACGCCGCGGCGAACGCGTCCACGTCGGCCTCGGTGGTGTCGAAGGAGCACATCCACCGCACCTCCCCGGCATCCCGGTCCCAGTCGTAGAAACGGAACCGTTCGCGCAGCCGGTCAGCCACGTCCGTCGGCAGCGTCGCGAACACCGCATTGGCCTGGGTCGGACGCACCGCGCGCACGCCGTCGGTCGCGTCCACGGCCTGGCGCAGCCGCGCCGCCATCGCGTTGGCGTGGGAGGCCGAGCGCAGCCACAGGTCGCTGCCGTAGAGCGCCACCAGCTGGGCCGAGACGAAGCGCATCTTCGAGGCCAGCTGCATGTTCATCTTGCGCAGGTACTTCAGCCCCTCGGTGGCCCGCGGGTCCAGGACCACCACCGCCTCCCCGAACATCAGCCCGTTCTTGGTGCCTCCCAGGCTGACCACGTCCACGCCGGCCTCCGTGGTGAAGTCCCGGAAGCGGGTCCCCAGCGCCGCCGCCGCGTTGGACAGCCGCGCCCCGTCCACGTGCACCTTCATCCCCAGGGAGTGCGCGTGGTCGGCGATCGCCCGGATCTCCGCAGCGGTGTAGAGCGTGCCCAGTTCGGTGGACTGGGTGATGGACACCGCCAGCGGCTGGGCCCGGTGCTCGTCCCCCCAGCCCCAGGCCTCGCGGTCGATCAGTTCGGGGGTCAGCTTGCCGTCCTCGGTGGGAACGGAGAGCAGCTTCATCCCGCCCACCCGCTCCGGGGCGCCGTTCTCGTCCACGTTGATGTGGGCGCTCGCCGCGCACACCACCGCGCCCCAGCGCGGCAGCATGGACTGCAGGGCCGTCACGTTCGCGCCCGTGCCGTTGAACACGGGGAACGCCTCCGCGCCGGCCCCGAAGTGCTCGGCGACCACCTCCTGCAGCTGCGCCGTGTAGGCGTCTTCGCCGTAGGAGACCTGGTGGCCCCCGTTGGCCGCGGCCAGCGCGGCCAGGACCTCCGGGTGCACCCCCGAGTAGTTGTCCGAAGCGAAGCCCCGCACCGACGGGTCGTGCAGGACGGAGGGATCGTGCGCTGACGGATCATGCGCTGCCGGATCGTTTGCTGCCGAGGGGGCGTGCAGGGAGGTGCTCATGGGGTCCTTTCGGGGGATGGGGGATGGGGGAGCGGAGGCCGTGGGCCGGGCTCAGGGAGTGGGCAGCAGGGGCAGCCGGGCTCCGTTCAGGGTGGCGGCGTCGCTTCCGAAGAGGCGCACGACGGCGGCGGCCAGGTCTGCGACGTCGGTGTACCCGGCGAACGCATTTCCGGGGTCGGCGGCGCGGGCCGCGTCGTCCACCAGCGCCTTGACGACGAACACGACGGCGGCCGACCGCTGCGGCGCCGGGTCCGCCTTGCTTCCGGATTGGGCCGCCCGGAAGGCGGCGGCGACGGCCCGGGTCCAGGTCTCCGCGGCGGCCTTGGCGGACGCGTAGTTGGCCGTGGAGGCGGTGGGGGAGTCGACCGCGGTGGCGGAGACGATCGCGAGCCGGCCGCGGGCGGAGGCGGCGAGGTCCTCGTGGAAGGCCCGCGTGGTGTTGCGCAGGGTCGCCACGATGTTCCGGTGCAGGAACGCCCAATCGGCGTCGTTCTGCCCGGCCAGGCCGCCGCCGCCGCGCCAGCCGCCGACCAGGTGGACCAGCCCGTCCAGCGGGCCGTGCTCGTCGCGCAGCCGCCGGGCCAGGCCGTCCACGGCGTCCGGGTCGGCCAGGTCCACGGCGTAGCGCCCGTGGGCGAAGGGCAGCCGGGCGTCCAGCCGCCCGGCGTCGGTGCCGGCCGCCAGGACGGTCGCGCCGGCGTCGTGCAGGGCGAGCGCCGTGGCGACGCCGGACGCGGAAGTGGCCCCGGCGACCAGGACAGTGGCCCCGGCCGCCGGGGCTCCGGTGAGGTCCGTCATGGGGCGATTCTAGCCCCGCGCCGGAGCGGACGCGCCGGTGATCCCGACGGTGGACTCGATCACCGGGCGCATCTTCTTCTCCAGCGCCTCGTAGAACATCGACAGCGGGAACTCGTCGTCCAGGACCTGGTCGGTGAGCGCGCCGAGCGGTCCGGCCAGCGGCAGCGCGTCCTTGCCGCGCGCCCAGGCCGAGGCCGGGTGCGGGGTGACGGTGGCGGAGACCAGTTCGTAGGCGGCCAGCCAGTGGGCCAGCTTCGGGCGGTCGATGGAGCGCCAGTACAGCTCGTCGATCGCGTCTCCGAGCGCGGCCACGACGCCGGGAACCTCGGCCCAGTCGATGGACAGCCGGCTGTCCGTCCAGTGCAGCACCCCGTGCTGATGCATCCAGGCAAAGAGCAACTGCCCCCCAAGGCCGTCGTAGTTGCGCACCCGGGTGCCGGTGATCGCGAAGCGGAAGATCCGGTCGAAGACGATGGCCTGCTGGACCAGCGCCGCGTGGGTGCGCGCCTGCGGATCCGCGTGGGTGTCGGCGGCGATCTCGATGCATTCGCGGTACGCGGTCAGGTCGCAGCGCAGTTCCTCCAGCGCGTACAGGAAGTAGGGCATGCGCTGCTTGATCATGAACGGGTCGAACGGCAGGTCCCCGCGCATGTGGGTGCGGTCGTGGATGAGGTCCCACATCACGAACGTCTCCTCGGCCAGGGCCTGGTCCTCGAGCAGGGCCGCCGACCCGGCCGGCAGGTCGAGCCGGGTGGTTTCCGCCGCCGCGGCCAGGACGCGGCGGAAGCGTGCAGCTTCCCGGTCCTGGAAGATGGCGCCCCAGGTGAAGGTGGGGGTTTCGCGGATGGACACCGACTCGGGGAAGAGCACCGCCGAGTTGGTGTCGTAGCCGGGCGTGAAGTCCAGGAAGCGCAGCGGCACGAAGAGCGGGTTCGTGTAGGGCCCGGCCTCCAGGGCCGCGATGAAGTCCGGCCAGATGGTTTCCACGAGGACGGCCTCGACGTAGCGGTTCGCGGAGCCGTTCTGCGTGTACATCGGGAAGAGCACCAGGTGGCGCAGCCCGTTGGTGCGGTGCAGCTGCGGCTGGAAGGCCACCAGGGAATCCAGGAAGTCGGGAACGCCGAAGCCGCTCCCGCTCCAGCGCCGCAGGTCCGCCGCCACCAGGTCCAGGTACCGGGCGTCGTGCGGGAACAGGGGGGACAGCGCGGCGACGGAAGCGACGATCGTGTCCACCAGGGCGGCCGCGCGCACGTGGTCCGCCGGTTCCGGCACCGACCCGTCCTTCGCCTGCAGTCCCTGCAGGGCGGTGGCGGCCTCCTTCAGGGAGCGCCAGGCGGGAAGGGCGACGAGGTTCGCGGCATCCGCGGGCTCGGCGTCGGGGCGTGCAGTTCGGGTGGGGGACATGGGCACCTGCTTTCCATGGGCGTCCGGGCGCCGGCACGGGCGCCGCTGGCGCCCCACCGGCCCCGGAGGAGGGAGGGCCGCGCGGGCCCCGGTTCGGTGGCTCCAGCCTAGGCAAACAGCATTATTGCTTGCCGAAATACTCGGTGAGCAACAGGAACTCTTTCTCTTGAGGGCTTGCGCGGCCAAGGAAGAGCGGTGCGCGGTTGCGCTCGCCGGGGCGCGTCAGGCGTGGACGTCGTGCAGGTGGTGGGCCACGTCGTGCCAGGCATAGCGCGCCAGCGTGACCACCGTGAAACCGGAGCCGTCGCTCCGCCGTCCCGGGCGCTCCAGGTCCCGGCCCAGGACCGAGTCGAACGCGTCGGCCAGCCCGCGGCCGGATGCGGCCAGCTGCGTGGCCACGGTCCGCGGGTCCTGGTCCGCGTAGCGGTTCTCCACCGCCGTCGCGTCCTGGTCCCAGTTGGGGAACTCCGGGTCCTCCCGCGTGAGCATCAGGTCCAGCCGGTGGTGGAACACCCGGAACACGTCGCGCACGTGCGCCCCGTACTCCAGCGTGCTCCACACGGCCGGCCGCGGCCGGACCCGCGCATCGGGGCGGGACAGTGCGGCGCCCCAGCGGGGGAGCGCGGAGCGGATGGCAACGGCCACCTCGCCCGGCGCCATGGAGGTCGCATCCGTTCCGCACCCGGGGCAGGCGCGCTCCAGCACCCAGGTCCAGTCCTTGGTGTCGGGTTGGGGAGTCTCGTGGTGTTCGGTCATCGTGCGGGTCTAGTCGTCGGAGGGGCGCAGGCGCAGGGAAATGGAGTTGATGCAGAAGCGCTGGTCGGTGGGGGTCGCGTAGCCCTCGCCCTCGAACACATGGCCCAGGTGCGAGTCGCAGGAGGCGCACCGCACCTCGATCCGGCGCATGCCCAGCGTGGTGTCGTGCAGGTACCGCACCGTCCCCTCCGCCAGCGGCGCCCAGAAGGAGGGCCAGCCGCAGTGCGAGTCGAACTTCTCCGCGCTGGTGAACAGTTCGGCACCGCAGGCGCGGCAGGCGTAGACACCCTTCTGGTGGGTGTCCCAGTACTCGCCGGTGTAGGGCCGCTCGGTGCCGGCCCGGCGCAGCACCTGGAACTCCTCCGGGGTCAGTTCGCGCCGCCATTCCTCGTCCGTCTTGGCGGCGGGGCCGGCGGGGGCATCGGTCTGGGGCAGGTTCTCCTGGAATTCGCTCACGTCACCCACAACGAGCGGGAGCCCCCGGTCATTCCCGAAAAGGGGGTTTCAGGGAGGCATCTCCCGGGGCCGCCGCGGACACGCCGCCGATTCGGCATCGGCAGCATGAGTTGGGATGATGGGACCATGCGCAACAACGACGCGTCCCTGCCCGCCGGAACGGCGCCCCTGCTGCGCTGGGCCGTGCTCGGTGCCGGCGCCGGGGCCGTGGCCGGATCCCTGCTGGCCGGCAGCATGTCGGCGCTCGCCGGCTACTTCGCCCGGCAGGTCGTCACCCCCGCCAAGGTCCACGAGGAGGACCTGTCCATCCTGGCGGTGACCCGCACCGCCGACGGGCTGGAGGTCATCCTGCCGGCCAACTCCGAAACGACCGTCCCCGGCACCTATTCGCTCTTCTTCGACGGCGGGCGCGGGCATGCGCGCATCGGCGCCATCACCTCCTTCAGCCCCGCCGAGGGAACCATCGCCCGCCGCGTCGACCACGTCCACGCCGGCAACCTTCCCGCCGCCGTGCGCGGCTGGTGGTCCGGCGTCGCCTTCGAGACGCCCGCCGATCTGGGATTCGCGGCGCAGGAGGTCGGCATTCCGGTGGAGGGCGGCATCGCGCCGGCCTGGCTGATCCCCGGGGGCACCGCGGCCTCCACGTGGGCCATCATGGTCCACGGGCGCGGCGCCAACCGGCGTGAAGGGCTGCGGGCCCTGCCGGTGGCCCACGAACTGGGGCTGACCAGCCTGCTCGTCTCCTACCGCAATGACGGCCTGGCTCCCGACGCCGTCGACGGCCGCTACGGGCTCGGCAGCACCGAATGGCGCGACGTGGAGGCCGCGATCGACTACGCGGTGGGCCACGGCGCCAGGGACATCGTCCTCTTCGGCTGGTCCATGGGTGGTGCGGTCTGCCTGCAGGTCGCCGAACTCACCGCGCACCGCACGCGGCTGCAGGCCCTGGTCCTGGACGGGCCGGTGGTCAACTGGATGGACGTGCTTACCCACCAGGCCCGCGTCAACCGGATCCCCGAACTCGCGGGCCGCTTCGGCCAGTGGATGCTCTCCAACCGGGCAGGGCGCTGGGTTACCGGGCTGGCCTCCCCGGTGGACCTGAGGGAGCTGAACTGGGTGGCCAAGGCGGACCAGCTGCTGGTGCCCACGCTGATCATCCACAGCGAGGACGACGACTTCGTCCCGGTGGGCCCCTCCGCCGAGCTTGCGGAGCTGAACCCGGCCATGGTCACCTTCGAACGCTTCACCCAGGCCCGCCACACCCGCGAATGGAACGTGGACCCCGAGCACTGGAACCGCACCGTCGCAGCGTGGCTCGGCGGCGTCATGCGCGCCCCGCACCCCGGCCGCGCCTGACGCCGAGGCCCAACCGTCGTCGTGCCCGGGCTCTAGGTGGAGGCGATCGGCGCGGAAACCGCTTGGGTGAGCGCCGAAAGGTCCGCCGGGGCCAGCTCGATGTCCAGGCCGCGGCGGCCTCCGGAGACGTACACCGTGTCCAGGGCGAACGCCGAGGCGTCCAGCACCGTGCGGGACGGGTTGCGCTGGCCGAGCGGCGAAATTCCGCCCACCACGTAGCCGGTACGGCGCTCGGCCGCGGCGGGGTCGGCCATCTCCACCTTTTTCACGCCCAGCGCCGCGGCCATCGCCTTCAGGTCCAGCGAGCGGTCCACCGGAACGACGCCGACGGCCAGGGCCTCGGCGCCGGGCAGGCCCGTGGCCACCAGCAGCGTCTTGAACACGGACGCCGGCTCCACCCCGAGCGCCGCGGCAGCCTCGAGCCCGAACGACGCGGCGGCCGGATCGTGCCCGTAGGCGTGCAGCCGATAGGGCGTGCCGGTCCTGTCCAGCAGGGCCGTCGCCGGCGTGCCGCCCTTCGCCGCGGACTTCTTGGCCACCTAGGCCGTCCCGGCGGCCAGCGCCTCGCGGACCTGGCGCTTGATCCGGGCCAGCATGCCGGACATCCCCCGCATGCGCAGCGGGGTGATGGCCCGGGTGAGGCCCAGCAGGTTCGGCATATCGTCCGGAACCTCCAGCACGGCCTGCGCGGGAGCCCCGTCCAGGCCCTCGTGCAGGACCGAGGCGAAGCCGCGGGTGGTCGGGGCCTCCGGCGGGGCGGAGAAGAACAGGTGCACCGCCCGTTCGCCGTCGGGGTCCACCTCAAGGGCAAGGAAGATGGGGGACTGGCATTCGGCGACCTGCTCGAGCAGCTCGGGATGGTCGGCGAAGCGGGCGGGCAGCTCTGGCAGCCCGTCGGAGAACTCGAGCAGCAGTTCCAGGCGCTGCGCCTCCTCCAGCGCGGCGAAGTCCTCGACGATCTCGGCCAGCGCCTGCGGCAGGGTGCTCATCGGGCACGCCCCGCCGGCGCCTCGCCGCGCTCGGTCCCCTTGGCGATCGGCACCCGCACCGCGTTGCCCCACTCGGTCCAGGAGCCGTCGTAGTTGCGCACGTTTCCGACGCCGAGCAGGTGGGTCAGCACGAACCAGGTGTGGCTGGAGCGTTCGCCGATGCGGCAGTAGGCGATGACCTCGTCGCCCTCGGCCAGGCCGGCGCCGTCCAGGTAGATGGCCTCCAGCTCGGCCCGATTGCGGAAGGTGCCGTCCTCGGCGGCCGCCCGCGCCCACGGCACGGACGCCGCGGTGGGGATGTGGCCGCCGCGCAGGGCGCCCTCCTCCGGGTAGGCGGGCATGTGGGTCCGCTCGCCGGTGTACTCCTCGGGGGAGCGGACGTCGATCAGCGGCTTGCCCAGGTGCTCCAGCACGTCCGGCAGGAACGCACGGATGGGCGCATCGTCGCGTTCCACCACCGGGTAGTCAGTGGGAGCCGGGGCAGGCTTCTCGCGGGTCAGGTCGCGTCCCTCGGCGATCCACTTGTCGCGGCCGCCGTCGAGCAGGCGCACGTCCTGGTGGCCGAAGAGGGTGAACACCCAGAGCGCGTAGGCCGCCCACCAGTTGCTCTTGTCGCCGTAGATGACCACCGTGGAGTCGCGGTCGATGCCTTTGGCGGACATCAGCCGCGCGAACCCAGCGCCGTCCACGTAGTCGCGGGTGACCTCGTCATTCAGGTCGGTGTGCCAGTCGATCTTGACCGCGCCCGGGATGTGGCCGGTCTCGTAAAGCAGGATGTCCTCGTCGGATTCGACGACCGCCAGCCCCGGCTCGCCGAGGCGGGCGGCCAGCCAGTCGGTGGACACCAGCCGTTCGGGATGGGCGTAGGCGGCGAACTTGGCGTGCGGATCGGTGGCAATGCTCATGTAAGTCCTCAAGCGGGAGTCGGGAAGATTCATTCCCAGCCTAACGGGCGAGGGGCCCGCGGCGAGCGAAGCGAGTTAAGAGAGTGGCCAGGGTTCCCCGCGCGCGAAGCGTGTGGGGCAGGCCGCGAACGGGGAGCCCGGTAGGCGCTAGCGGGCGAGGGTCCACGGTGGCAGGATGTCGCGCCGTCATGCGGGATGTCCCGGTTCAGCGCGCGGGCATGCGGAGGCGTAAGGTGGTGCGGGGCGCCGGGCGCCCCCGCACCCCACCATGCCCCCGCACGCGAAGGAACCGACGCTCAACCGTGGCCACGATCCAGCACCTCACCCAGCGGACGCCCCACGTGTCCATCGACGACCTTCTTGCCGGATTCCACCCGTCGCCGCGCTTCGACGAAGTCTCCTTCGACAGCTACCGTCCGGACCCGAAGCAGCCCTCCCAGGCCGAGGCGGTGCACCTGCTGCGCACCTTCGCCTCACGGGTGGGACAGTCCGAGGGGGGACTGTTCGGCAAGCTCTTCGGCAAGTCCAAGGCCAAGCGTGCCGGCATCTACCTGGACGGGGGCTTCGGCGTGGGCAAGACCCACCTGCTGTCCTCGCTGTGGCACGCCGCCCCCGGCCCGAAGGCCATCGGCACGTTCGTGGAGTACACCAACCTCGTCGGCGCGCTGTCCTTCCGCAAGACGGTCGAGGTGCTCAGCGGGTACAAGCTGATCTGCATCGACGAGTTCGAGCTCGACGATCCGGGCGACACCGTCCTGATGTCGCGGCTGATGCGCGAACTCGCCGACGCCGGGGTGAAGATCGCCGCCACCTCCAACACGCTGCCCGGTTCGCTCGGCGACGGCCGCTTCGCCGCCGTCGACTTCCAGCGCGAGATCAAGGTTCTATCGGACCAGTTCGACGTGGTGCGCATCGACGGCGAGGATTTCCGCCACCGCGGCCTGCCGGCCGCCCCGGAGCCGGTGGCCGACGCCGACCTGCTGGACTTCGCGCGCTCCCGCTACGACGGCCAGGTCCTGGCCGTTGACCACTTCGGCGACCTGGTCAAGCACCTGGCCGGCGTGCACCCGAGCCGTTACCGCCAGCTGATCTCCGGCGTCGACGCGCTGGTGCTGCACAACGTGGACACCATCACCGAACAGGCCGTTGCGCTGCGCTTTGTGGTGCTGGCGGACCGCCTGTACGACAAGGACGTCCCGATCGTGGCCAGCGGCAAGCCGTTCAGCGAGCTGTTCACCCCGGAGATGATGGCCGGCGGCTACATGAAGAAGTACTTCCGCGCGGTCTCGCGCCTGACCGCGCTGGCCCGCGAGGGCCAGAAGGGCGAAGTAGCCCTGTAGCGGTTCCGAAACGACGACAGGTGCCGGTGCCGCCTCACGGCGGGACCGGCACCTGCTTGCCGTGCTCTGGGGGGCCCGAAAGCCCTGCTGTCGGAAGACCCGCGGACTAGGCCGGTGGTGTCGGCTGTGCCGGCGGTGTTGCGGTGGTGCCTTCGTCGTCGCTGTCGACCTTGTCCAGAAGGCCGTGAGCGGCATCCTGGCCCTTGTCGATGTGTTCGGCGAACTTGCCGCCGGTCCTTTCATCGACGACGTTGCCGGCGTTGTCAACAACACCATGTGCCTGGTCTGCGCTTTCACGCGTCACCTCGGCGGCCTTGTCCTTGAGCCCTTCAGCCTTGCCCTTGAGCTCGTCAAAAATAGACAACAGGCACCTCCTTTCCGTCCGGGGAGCCGTGAACGCTCCCGTCCGCCATCCATGGTAGAGGCCCGCGCGCGGCGACGACAGGGGGTGCCAAGGGATTGGCAGGGGCGTTCGCCGACGGCGAAGTCCAAAAGGAACGGCGCACACGCGAAAGGCCCCCGGTAAACCGGGGGCCTTTCGCGTGTGCTTCGAGGAAGCAATGGAGCGGACAACGGGATTCGAACCCGCGACCTCCACCTTGGCAAGGTGGCGCTCTAGCCAACTGAGCTATGTCCGCAAGTGGATTTCCCCGCGTGGGGGATTCTCCGTGCGCGATACTGGGATCGAACCAGTGACCTCTTCCGTGTCAGGGAAGCGCGCTACCGCTGCGCCAATCGCGCCTGCCGTGTGGGCTGCCCTGGAGCAGCCGTGCAGGCCGTCAATTCGATGCCGGCCGGGGGCCTGCATGTCCTTGGAGCGGACAACGGGATTCGAACCCGCGACCTCCACCTTGGCAAGGTGGCGCTCTAGCCAACTGAGCTATGTCCGCATTTGGAGTTGTGTCCGCAAGGGAACTCCCCGCAGGGGATTCTCCGTGCGCGATACTGGGATCGAACCAGTGACCTCTTCCGTGTCAGGGAAGCGCGCTACCGCTGCGCCAATCGCGCCTGTGAAGGCGGTCCGCCCAAGCATGTTGCCCGGACCGCTTCATTCAAGGCTGCAAGCATACCTTATGCGAGGTGGGGACGGGATTCGAACCCGCGTATACGGCTTTGCAGGCCGCTGCCTCGCCTCTCGGCCACCCCACCGTGACCTGAAACGGTGACCCGTTCCCGGCTGGACCGGCGAACCGGCCACATTCAGTGACTTGCGAGCGGACAACGGGATTCGAACCCGCGACCTCCACCTTGGCAAGGTGGCGCTCTAGCCAACTGAGCTATGTCCGCGTGTGGTTTCGGCAACCTTCTGCGCTTCGTTTCCGAGCCGCTTCGGTGCGTTCCAACGAGTGAAGACTCTATACGACGAATCGTCGAAGTGCAAAACCGGACGCGCCCGGCCCGGCCGCGGGCACGTTCCGCCCGCCGCAGCCGGTCCCCACGTGCTCCCGCAGGTCAGCGCGGAAACGGGGCCAAGCGGTCGGGGAGGCATGCCAGAATCGTGGGCATGACTTCCCCCGCCCTGGCCCACCAGACCCCCTACGGGCGCATGTACTCGCGCCGCCTCGGCGGCACACCGGAGGTTCCCTCCATCACCAACGTCATCGGCCAGGCAGACGCGGGCATGGGCGGGTGGATCGGGCACATGGCCGCGACCGCCGTCGTGCAGGACCAGCGCCTGGCCGCCGCCGTGGGGGACCCGGCCAAGCTGCGCGCCGTCGCCCGCGAGGCCTCGGGGGCCGCCGACGCCTTCCGCGACGCCGCGGCCGCGCGCGGGGACCGCGTGCACCACTACTGCGAACAGGTCGCGCTGGCCGCGCTGGGCCGGCCCGACGAGGCCGGGGCGGCGCGTGCGGCCCTGGAGGAGCACGGGGAGGGGGCCTTCGCGGCCCGCTTCGACCAGTGGTGGGAGACCTATCGCGTGGTCCCGCTGGCCGCCGAGGTCACGGTGTGGAACCACGCGGTCGGCTACGCGGGGACCTTGGACCTGGTGGCGGAGATCGGCGGGCGGGTGTGCCTGATCGATTACAAGACCAAGGGCACCGACCGCGAGGGAAGGGTCAAGGCGTTGGATCCGAAGGTGGTGATGCAGTTGGCCGCCGGATGCAAGGCGGAGGAGATGCTGGTCGATCCCCAGGCCGGGACCTGGGAACCCTGGCCCTACGGCGCGGACCCGATGCTGCTCGGAGTGGCGATCGGCGAAACCGAGGTCCGGCCGATGATGGTGGACCCCGCCGTCCTGCCCGCCTACTGGAGCCGCTTCTGGGCCCTGCGGCAGGTGTGGGCCTCCGGGCTGAAGGTGCAGGAGGCCGGCGTGCCGCTGCGCCCGGTTGGCCCGCCGCCGGTGCCGGCAACCTGAGGGAGCCGGCCGGTTGGGGTGCCGGCCGGTGCCCCCGCAGTAGAATGGCTGAATGCCCGCTCCCGGCCACGGGGCGGCGCCAAAGGAATCCACAGCACATTGCCGGCCCCGCCGGCGGGAGGGGAGCTCAGCCCATGGCCGTCCTGGGAATCCGCATCGTGGGGGACCCGGTCCTTCGCACGCGGGCCGAAGAAGTGACCGATTTCGGTCCCGAACTGCGCAAGCTGGTCCGCGACATGGACGAGACCATGGAGAACGTGGAGGGCGCCGGACTGGCCGCCCCGCAGGTCGGGGTCGGCCTGCGCGTGTTCACCTTCCAGATCGAGGGCCGGCGCGGACACATCGTGAACCCGGTGCTGGAACTGAGCGAGGACTTCCAGGAGGACCGCATCGAGGGCTGCCTGTCCATTCCGGGCCTGGGCTACCCGGTGCCGCGCCGGCGCTGGACCCGCGCCACCGGCGTCGACGTCGACGGCAACCCCGTGGTGGTCGAGGGCGAGGGCTTCCTGGCCCGGTGCCTGCAGCATGAAACCGACCACTTGGACGGCATTCTCTACATCGATCGCCTCCAGGGCGAGAACAAGAAGGACGCCTTGCGCCGCATCCGCAACGCCGGATACAACCGCGTGGCCGAGACCACCGTCGCGACCCGCGCCAAGAGCCTGGGCTCCGCGTTCGGAACCAGCCTGTGAGGGTCCTCTTCGCCGGAACGCCCGAGGTGGCCGTACCGTCGCTGGACCGCCTCGTCGCGGACGGCTTCGACGTGGTGGCCGTGCTGACCCGCAAGGACGCCCCGGTGGGCCGCAAGCGCGTGCTGACGCCCTCGCCGGTCGCTGCGCGCGCCGCGGAACTGGGCCTGCCCGTCATCCGGGCCAACCGCATCGACGCCGCCGCGCAGGAGGCCATCCGCGCCGCCGGCCCCGACGTGGCCGCGATCGTCGCCTACGGCGGACTGGTCCCGCCGGCCGCGCTGGGGATCCCGCGCCACGGCTGGATCAACCTGCACTTCTCCCTGCTGCCCGCCTGGCGCGGCGCCGCCCCCGTCCAGCACGCCGTGATCCACGGCGACGACGTCACCGGTGCCGTCACGTTCCTGCTGGAGGAGGGGCTGGACACCGGGCCCGTCTACGGCCAACTGACCGAGGCCGTCGGCCCCGACGACACCGCCGGAGCGCTCCTGGCCCGGCTGGCGCAGAGCGGTTCCGTGCTGCTCTCGCAGACCCTGGCCGGCATCGATGCAGGAAAGCTGGTGGCGGTGCCGCAGGCCGGTGACGTGTCGCTGGCCCCCAAGCTGGGCCTCGAGGACGGCCGCGTCGACTGGAACGGTCCCGCCCTGGCCGTGCGCCGCCGGATCAACGGCACCACCCCCGAGCCCGGGGCGTGGACCACCCTGGAAGGCCAGCGCTTCAAGCTCGGTCCCGTCCAGCCCCGCACGGACGCGGACACGCTGGAACCGGGCCACGTGGCGGTCCTGTCGGGCAAGCGCCCGCGCGTGCTGGTGGGCACGGGATCCCATCCGGTGGAACTGGGCACCGTCCAGCCGGCCGGCAAGAAGACGATGGATGCTTCCGACTGGGCCCGCGGGCTCGGCGGCGAAACGAAGGTGGTGTTCGCATGAGCGAACGCGGAAACAGCGGAAACAGTGGCGAGCGCCGCAACGAACAGGGACGCCAGCGCAACCGCGGAGCCTCGGGGGAGCGCCGGTTCAGCGTCGCCGCCCCCTCCCAGCGCAAGCGCCGGGCCGACCCCGCCCGCCTGACCGCCTTCGAGGTCCTGCGCGCGGTGGCCGAGGAGGACGCCTACGCGAACCTGGTGCTCCCGGCGCGCATCCGCGAGAACCGGCTGGACAAGCGCGACGCCGGCTTCGCCACCGAACTGGCCTACGGCGCCCTCCGCGAGCAGGGCCTCTACGATGCGGTGCTGGCCCGCTGCGTGGACCGGCCGCTGGACCAGCTCGACGGGGCGGTGCTCGACGCCCTGCGCCTGGGCACCCACCAGCTGCTGTCCATGCGCGTGCCCACCCATGCGGCCCTGGACGAAACCGTGGGCCTGGCCCGTGCCGTCATCGGTGCCGGCCCCTCGGGGCTGATCAACGCGGTGCTGCGCAAGGTTGCCGCCCGCGACCGCGACGAATGGGTCGCCGAGCTGCTCCAGGGCCTGGACGACGACGTGTCCCGCTCCGCGCTCGAGCACAGCCACCCGGAGTGGATCGTCCGCGCGCTGCGCCAGTCGCTGGCCGCCCACGGCCGCCGCGCGGAGGAGATCGAGGACCTGCTCGCCGCCGACAACCAGGCCCCGGTGGTCAACCTGGTCGCCCTCCCGGGCCTGGGATCCCTCGACGAGGCGCTCGCGCAGGGCGCGGAGCCGGGCACCCTGGTTCCGGGTTCGGCCTACTACGCCGGCGGGGACGTGTCCCGGCTGGACTCCGTGCGGGCCGGCACCACCCGCGTCCAGGACGCCGGTTCCCAGCTCGTGGCCCGGGCGCTGGCCGATGTCGCCCTGCCCGAAGGCGGGCGCGACTCCGTGTGGCTGGACCTCTGCGCCGGTCCCGGAGGCAAGGCCACCCTGCTGGCCGCCATCGCCGCCGGCCGCGGCGCCACGCTGACCGCCAACGAACCGACACCGCACCGCGCCGAACTGGTCCGCAAAGCGCTCCACGCCGTTCCGGAGGACCACTGGATCCTGACCGTCGAGGACGGACGGGACTACGGCAACGCCGCCAACGCCGGGCGCTTCGACCGCATCATGGTCGACGCCCCCTGCAGCGGCCTCGGCGCCCTGCGCCGCCGCCCCGAATCCCGCTGGCGCAAGTCGCCGAAGGACGTCGCCGAACTGACCATCCTGCAGGGCGAGCTGCTGGATGCCGCGCTGTCCGCGCTGCGCCCCGGCGGCGTCGTCGCCTACGTCACCTGCTCGCCGCACCCGGCCGAAACGCGCGCCGTCGTCGAAGACGTGCTCAAGCGCAACCCCGACGCACGCCTGCTGGACACCGGGGCCGCGGCGGACGCCGCCTGCCTGGACGGCACCCTCGGCACCCTCGGCGCCGCGCACCCGCTCGACGCCGCCCGTCCGGGAGACGGAGACGCGGCACTGGGAAACACCGTCCAGCTGTGGCCGCACGTGCACCGCACCGACGCCATGTTCCTTGCCCTGCTCACCAAGGGGGCCGCCGGCCGCCCTGCCACGAAGGACTGATTTATGCGTTCCTGCCGCGTCCACCCCAGCATCCTCTCGGCCGACTTCGCCAATCTCGAGGCCGAACTGCACCGGATCGACACCGCCGACGCCGTGCACGTCGACGTGATGGACAACCACTTCGTCCCGAACCTGACCCTGGGGCTGCCGGTCGTCGAGCGCATCGGACAGGTCAGCCCGGTGCCGCTGGACGTGCACCTGATGATCTCCGACGTGGACCGCTGGGCCCCGGGCTACGCCGACGCGGGAGCCGCGTCGGTGACCTTCCACGCGGAGGCCTCGGCGGCGCCGGTGAAGCTGGCCCGCGAACTGCGTGCCCGCGGCGCGAAGGCGTCCCTGGCCCTGCGCCCGGCCACCCCGGTGGAACCGTACCTGGACATGCTGCCGGAACTGGACATGCTGCTGCTGATGACCGTGGAACCGGGCTTCGGCGGCCAGGCGTTCCTGGACCTCGTGCTGCCGAAGATCCGCCGGGCGCGGGCCGCGATCGACGGAACCGGCCTGCCGATCGCCCTGCAGGTCGACGGCGGCATCACCCGGGACACGATCCTGCGCGCCGCCGAGGCCGGGGCCGACGTGTTCGTGGCCGGCTCCAGCGTCTACGGCACCGAGGATCCCGCGGCGGCGGTGGAAACGTTGCGCAATGTGGCACAGGCAACTCTGGCTGCGACCGAACATGTGGTTGAATGAATGTACAACTACAGAACGTGCTCCGGGGTCGGTGAAATTCCGAACCGGCGGTGATAGTCCGCGACCCGCGGTGCCCTCGGCACCACGGCTGAGCCGGTGGAATTCCGGTACCGACAGTAAAGTCTGGATGGGAGAAGCACGTACAGGGTAGCTCAGCCGGTTCGGCGCATCCTTTTGGGGATGCCCGGCCGGATCCGCCGCACTGTCGTAACCCCCGGAGCCGCCGCGGCTCACGAGGAGGAACGATTGAAATCCCTGCGGTGGCTCATTGAAGTCAACACCACTACCGCCACCACGGCGGCCCTGACCGGCCTGTGCGCCGGTCCATCCGCCGGTACGCCACGGGTCCGCGCTTTCCGGACGGTGCGCTGATGCCCGCCGGCCACGCCCCCGCACCCGCCGCCGGAAGCGGCGCCACCTTCACCGACGCCGAGCGCTCCGCCATGGAACTGGCCCTGGCCGAGGCCGGCCGCGGCGTGCGCGGCGCCAACCCGCTGGTCGGCGCCGTGGTGCTCGGACCAGACGGCACCGTGCGCGCCGTCGGGCACCACCGCGGCGCCGGAACCCCGCACGCCGAGGCCGCCGCGCTGGACGCCCTCGGCCCCGTGGACCCCGCCGAGGCGGCCCTGCTGACCATGGCCGTCACCCTCGAGCCCTGCAACCACACCGGCCGCACCGGCCCCTGCGCCGGGGCGATCGCCGCCGCGGGGATCGGCCGCGTCGTCTACGCCACGGCCGACGGCACCGACCGGGCCGGCGGCGGAGCCGAGTTCCTCGCCGCCCGCGGCACCGAGGTCGCCTCCGGCCTGCTGGGGGAGCGCGCCCGCGAACTGAACCACCGCTGGTTCGCCGCCCGCGCCGCGCAGCGGCCCTTCACCACCCTCCACCTGGCTCAGACCCTGGACGGGCGCATCGCCGCCGCCGACGGCACCAGCCAGTGGATCACCGGCCCCGCCGCCCGCGACCACAGCCACGGCGTGCGCGCCCGGGCCGATGCCATCCTCGCCGGCACCGGCACCGTGCTCGCCGACAACCCGCGCCTGACGGCCCGCAACGCCGACGGCACCGCGGCGGCGCGGCAGCCCCGCCGCGTGGTCATGGGCCGGCGCGAAGTTCCCGCGGACGCCGCCGTGCGCGGGGACGGAAACTGGACCCAACTGGCCACCCACGACCCGTCCGAGGCCCTGGCGGCCCTGGCCGCGGACGGCACCGACCACGTCATGATCGAGGGCGGCGCCGCCATCGCCACCGCCTTCCTGGCCGCGGACCTCGTCGACGAGGTCTGGCTGTACCAGGCTCCGCTTTTCCTCGGCGCGGGCCGGCCCGCCGTCGGGGACCTCGGCATCGGCACCCTCGCCGACGCCCGCCGCTGGCGGCTGGACGACGCGGGCGGTCCCGCGCACCAGCGCCTCGGCGACGACGTCGCACTCCACCTCGAACCAGCGCCCGCCCCGGCGCACAACGCGCCCACCCGCGCGGAAGAAAGGAACTGAGCACCATGTTCACCGGCATCATCACCGGCCTCGGCCGCGTCGAAGCGATCCGCCCCGCCGGCGAGGGCGACGCCGTCGTCCTCACCGTCTCCGCCCCCAGGCACGCGGCGGATTTGGGCCTGGGCGGCTCCATCGCCGTCAACGGCGTCTGCCTCACCGCGATCTCCTTCGAGGGGGACAGCGTCGAGATCGACGTCATGGGGGAGACCCTGCGCCACTCCACCACGGGAGCGCTCCAGGTCGGCGACACCGTCAACCTTGAACGCTGCGTCCCCGCCGGCGGCCGCCTGGACGGCCACGTCGTCCAGGGCCACGTGGACGGCATCGGCGCCCTGATCGAGCGCGAGGACCTGGGCAACTGGGAGCGCCTGCGCTTCTCCATCCCGCGCGACCTGGCCCGCTACGTGGCCCGGAAGGGATCGATCGCCATCGACGGCACCTCGCTGACCGTCACCGACGTCTCCCCGGCCTCCGACCCGGAGCAGTGGTTCGAGGTCGGACTGATCCCGACCACCCTGCGCGAGACCGTCATGGGCCTGCGCGCCCCGGGCGACCCCGTCAACCTGGAAGTGGACGTTATGGCCAAGTACGCCGAACGGCTGGCCGCCTTTGCCGGAGAGGATGCACGATGAGCCTGCTGGACCCGATCGAAGACGCCATCGCGGCCATCGCCGCCGGCCGCCCCGTCGTCGTCGTCGACGACGAGGACCGCGAAAACGAAGGCGACATCATCTTCGCCGCCGAATTCGCCACTCCCGAACTCATGGGCTGGACGGTGCGCTACACCTCCGGGGTCATCTGCTGCCCGATGCCCGGCGGCCACGCCGACGCCCTGGGCCTGCCGCCGATGGTGACGAACAACCAGGACGCCAAGGGCACCGCCTACACCGTCTCCTGCGACGCCGCCTCCGGCGTGAGCACGGGCATCAGCGGCGCAGACCGCGCGGTCACCGCGCGCCTGCTTGCGGACCCGGACTCCAACTCCGCCCACATCACCCGCCCGGGCCACATCTTCCCGCTGCGTGCGGTCGAGGGCGGCGTGCTGGCCCGCCGCGGACACACCGAGGCCTCGGTGGACCTGTGCCAGTTGGCCGGCCTGGAGCCGGTGGGCGTGATCGCCGAACTCGTCCACGACGACGGCACCATGATGCGGCTGCCGGCGCTGCGCGAGTTCGCCGACCAGTGGGAGATCCCGCTGGTCAGCATCGAGGACCTGGCGGCCCACCTGACCGGTTCCGGCGCCCGCGCCCCGGAGCCGACGGCGCCGGCCGCCGTCGTGGGCGGGCCCGTGGTGCAGCTGCCCACCCCGCACGGCACCTTCGCCGTGCAGGCGTGGACCGACCGGGCCAGCGGCGACGAGCACTTCACCCTGTCCATGCCCTCGGTGCATGAGGCCCCGCTGGTGCGCCTGCACTCCGAATGCCTCACCGGGGACATCTTCGGCTCCTACCGCTGCGACTGCGGCGAGCAGCTGGAATCCGCGCTCAAGGCCATTGCCGCCGAGGGCGGCACGGTGGTCTACCTGCGCGGGCACGAGGGCCGCGGGATCGGCCTGGCCAACAAGATGCGCGCCTACGCCCTGCAGGACGGCGGAGCGGACACCGTCGAGGCCAACGAGCAGCTCGGGCTGCCCGTGGACGCGCGCCGGTACGACGCGGCCGCGGCGATCCTGCACAGCCTGGGCCTGGAGCGGATCCGCCTGATCACCCACAACCCGCTCAAGAGCCGGTGGCTCGGCCAGGCCGGCATCCAGGTGGAGGAGCTGATCCCCAGCACCATCGGCGCGCGCCCCGAAAACGAGCGCTACCTGCGCACCAAGATCGAGCGCATGAGCCACAGCATCGACCCGGCCGCCTTCGGCGCCGGCACCCCCGAATAAGGAGAGACGGAAAACATGAGTGGACACGGAGCACCCTCCGTCGGCGCAGCAGAACTCGCGGCGGCCGGCGAGTCCGGCCTGAAGGCAGTGGTCGTCGCCGCCAGCTGGCACCAGGAGGTCATGGACGGGCTGGTTGCCGGCGCGCTGCGCGCCGCCGCCGACGCCGGCATCGCCACCCCCGAGGTGGTGCGGGTGCCGGGCGCGTTCGAGCTGCCGATCGCCGCCGCCAGGCTGGCCCCCGCCTACGACGCCGTCGTCGCGCTCGGCGTCGTTATCCGCGGCGGGACCCCGCACTTCGACTTCGTCTGCCAGGGCGCCACCGCCGGGCTCACCGACGTCTCCGTAAGGACCGGCACCCCGGTCGGCTTCGGGCTGCTCACCTGCGACACCGAGCACCAGGCGCTGGACCGCGCGGGCCTGGCCGACTACAACGACGGCGCCGGGTCCGCCGAGGACAAGGGCCACGAGGCCATGGCCGCGGCGCTGCAGACCGCACTGGTGCTGGCCGGCCGCTAAGAGAGCCCGGCCGGATGACGGCGGCGCGGCGCCTTCCGCAGGGAAGGAGCCGCGCCGCCGTTCGTGGGTGGCCGCCGTCATCTCCGGCCCCGGCGGGGTGTGCTTCGTCACAATGCGGGGGGCGTTGCCCACCGCCGCGGGGCCAACGGATACCCTTGGATGGTGAAAAGCTTTGACACCCTCTTCTCCGAACTGGCCGAAAAGGCCGAGGCCCGCCCGGCGGGCTCCCGCACCGTCGCGGAACTCGATTCGGGGGTCCACGGCATCGGCAAGAAGATCGTCGAGGAAGCCGCGGAGGTCTGGATGGCGGCCGAGTACGAGTCCGACGAGGCCGCGGCCGAGGAAATCTCCCAACTGCTTTACCACCTGCAGGTTCTGATGCTGGCCAAGGGCCTGAGCCTGCAGGACGTCTACAAGCACCTCTAGCCGCCTGCGCCATCGAGCTCCGGCGGCTTTCGCCTGTCCACGTCCTGCCCCGCATCCCTTCAGAACCAGAAAAGAGCCGCACCATGCTGCGAGTAGCCGTGCCCAACAAGGGCTCCCTGTCCGAAGCCGCCTCCGCCATGCTGACCGAGGCCGGATACCGCCAGCGCCGTGACAACCGCGAGCTGGTCCTGGTGGACCCGGACAACGAGATCGAATTCTTCTACCTGCGCCCCCGCGACATCGCCGTGTACGTCGGCCGCGGCATCCTGGACGTGGGCATCACCGGCCGCGACCTGTACATGGACGCCGAGGTCAACGGGGACGTCGAGGAACGGCTGCCGCTGGGCATCGGGGCCTCCACCTTCCGCTTCGCCGGCCCCGTCGGCGACTTCTCCTCCGTCGCCGAGCTCGCCGGCCGCCGCATCGCCACCAGCTACGACGGCCTGCTGCGCGGCTACCTGGCCGAGCGCGGGATCGACGCCAAGGTGGTCCGCCTGGACGGCGCCGTTGAGTCCTCCGTGCGCCTGGGCGTCGCCGACGCGATCGCCGACGTCGTGGAGACCGGCAACACGCTCAAGGCCGCCGGCATGGAGATCTTCGGGGAGCCGATCCTGCGTTCCGAGGCCGTAGTGATCGGCCGCGCCGGTCAGGCCCCCGCCGGGCTGGACGTACTGCTGCGCCGTCTGCAGGGCGTCCTGGTGGCCCGCCAGTACGTGATGGTCGACTACGACGTGCCGCGCGAGCTCGTCGAGGCCGCCTGCGCGATCACCCCGGGGCTCGAGTCCCCGACCGTGTCCCCGCTGAAGGACTCCGACTGGGTCGCGGTGCGCTCGATGGTGCGCAAGAGCACCACCAACCGCGTCATGGACGACCTCTACGACCTGGGCGCCCGCGCCATCCTGGTCAGCACGATCCACGCCTGCCGCATCTAAGGAGCCGCACATGACTGTCGCGATCCGCGTCATCCCCTGCCTCGACGTCGACGCCGGCCGCGTGGTCAAGGGCATCAACTTCGAGGGCCTGCGCGACGCCGGCGATCCCGTGGAACTGGCCAAGCGCTACAACGCCGCCGGCGCCGACGAACTCACCTTCCTCGACGTGACCGCATCCTCGGGCAACCGCGAGACCACGTTCGACGTGGTCTCGCAGACGGCCGAGGAGGTCTTCATCCCGCTGACCGTCGGCGGCGGCGTCCGCGCGGCCTCCGACGTCGACCGGCTGCTGCGCGCCGGGGCCGACAAGGCCTCGATCAACACCGCGGCGGTCGCCCGCCCGGAGGTCATCAACGAGATCACCGAACGCTTCGGCTCCCAGGTGCTGGTGCTGTCCGTGGACGCGCGCCGCACCACCGACCCGGGCTGCCCGTCGGGCTTCGAGGTCACCACCCACGGCGGCCGCACCGGCACCGGCATCGATGCCGTGGCCTGGGCGAAGGAGGCCGCCGAGCGCGGCGTGGGGGAAATCCTGCTGAACTCCATCGACGCCGACGGCACCAAGGAAGGCTTCGACCTGGACATGATCCGTGCCGTCCGCGCCGCGGTGAAGGTCCCGCTGATCGCCTCCGGCGGCGCCGGCAAGCCCGAGGACTTCCCGCCGGCCATCGCCGCCGGTGCCGACGCCGTGCTCGCCGCATCCATCTTCCACTTCGGACCCGTGGACATGATTGCGAGGGTGAAGCAGGCCATCAAGGAGGCTGGTTTCCCTGTTCGCTGACCCCACCTACCTGCACCGCCTGATGGCCGAGGCCTGGCCCTCGATCGAGCGCGGCGCCGTGGACGGCTGGACCCTGCGCTTCGCCGCGGGGGTCACCCAGCGCGCCAACTCGGTGCTGCCGCTCGCCGCCCCGGAGGACCTGGACGCCGCCGTGGCCGAGGTCGAACGCCGCAGCGCCGAACGCTGGCTGGACGCGTCCTTCCAGATCAGCCCCGTGACGCAGCCCGCCGACCTGGACGAACGCCTCGCGACCAAGGGCTACCGGGCCGGAAGCCCCACCCTGGTCCAGATCATGGACGGGGACGAGCTCCAGCGCTTCGCCGACGCCGAGTCGGACGTGCGCGTGGAACTGGCCGCGGAACCGGACCCCGAATGGCTCGGGGTCTACCTGCAGGAGGAAGGCCCGTACACCACGGAGGAGCAGGCCGTGCTGCGCCGGATCCTGGTGGGCGCGCCGGCCGTGTACGCGTCCCTGCGCGTGGACGGGCACACCGAGTCGATCGCCCGGATGGCCCTGGTCGACGGGTACGGCGGCCTCTCCTGCGCGGTGACCCGCACCGATACCCGCCGCCACGGCTACGCCCGGCTGGTCCTGGAGGCGCTGCTCTCCGACGCCGCCCGGCGCGGGCTGGCCGGCGTGTGGCTGCAGGTGCGCGAGACCCGCGTCGGGGCGATCCTGCTCTCCCACTCGCTGGGGTTCAGCACCGCCACGCAGTACCACTACCGCACCCGGGAGCTGACCCCCTAGCCGTCAGCTGTATCGGCGGACGGTGCTGGCCCAATACGGCTAGCCCTTGCGGTGGCGGGGGCCCGCGGTGCTGCCCTGCCCGTCAGAACCCCGCCGGCCGGCGTCGTGCCCCTTCGTGCCCTGGTCCTTCGTGCCCTGCCCCTCGGCGGCCAGCCGCGCGATGGCGTCAGCGGTTCCCTCGAAGGTGACCAGCGCGTGGCCGCGCCGGCCGAACGCGTGCATCAGCAGCTCGGACGGCTCCCCGGTGACCGCCACGGCCGAGGCCGCGCGCTTGGCCACGTGCCGCACCCCGTCGGGCCGGACCAGGATGATCCCCACCGGACTGCGCCGGTAGAGCAGGCGGGAGCCGCGCACCAGGGAGTGCCACAGCGCCTCCGAATAGTCGTTGTCCAGCACCCGCGGGGCCCAGCGCTCACCGGCCCGGCGCACGTCCTCGGTGTGCACGAAGAACTCCACCAGGTTGGCGGCGTTGTCCACGCGGGGAAGCGCCAAGGGGGACCAGCGCGGCGGACCGGAACGGAAGCGCTCCACCAGGGCCGCGTACGGCGCCGTGCCGGCCGACTCCGCTGCCAGCTCCTCGACCGCGCGCTCGAACCGGGCGGCCAGCGGCTTGGCGACGATCCCCGCGGCCAGCGGGCTGTGCTCGCGCAGCACCAGGTGCGCGGCGAGGTGGCGGGTCTGCCAGCCGGCGCACAGGGTCGGCTCGTCGGGGCCGGCGGCCAGGAGCACCTCGGCCAGGACTTCGCGGGAAGGGTGCACGAAACGCTTCACGCTGGCAACCTAGCACGCATCGCACCCGGGGTGGTGCCCGACGCACTAGACTTGCTAGCGATGTCCGAATACCCAGCCCCCGCCACCGATCCGGCCGCCCCTGCTTCGGCACTGGACCCGCGGATCGCCGCCCGCCTCAAGAAGGACGCGGCCGGCCTCGTGGCCGCCGTCTGCCAGCAGCACGACACCGGGGAGGTGCTTATGCTCGGCTGGATGGACGAGGAGGCCCTGCATCGGACCCTCACCACCGGGCGCGTCACCTTCTACTCGCGCTCGCGGCAGGAATACTGGCGCAAGGGCGACACCTCCGGACACATCCAGCTGGTCAAGTCCGTGGCGCTGGACTGCGACGGCGACGCCCTGCTGGTGCGCGTGGACCAGGTCGGCGCCGCCTGCCACACCGGCACCCGGACCTGCTTCGACGGCCGCGACCTGGACGCCGCCGTCGGCACGCCCGAGGCCTAGCCGCCCCGCCGGGCCGACGCGCCCGGCCCCCGCCCTGCCCCCACCGTGTCAGCCACGGCAGGGTCAAACCAAGACAGCGCCAAACGCCACGACAGAGTCAAACCAAGAGAGCCGCCACCTATGCATGCACTCGGGGTCGTCACCCCCACGCTCGAGGGATTCCGCGAACTTGCCCGCACCCGCCGCGTCATCCCCGTCTCGATCCGCGTCCTGGCGGATTCGCTGACCCCCATCGCCCTGTACACCCGGCTGGCGGCAGGCCGGCCCGGAACGTTCCTGATGGAAAGCGCCGCCGCGGGCGGAGTGTGGAGCCGCTACTCCTTCATCGGCACCGGGGCGCCGGCCACGCTGACCACCCGCAACGGGGAGGCCCACTGGCTGGGCACCCCGCCGGCCGGGCTGCCCACCACGGGCAACCCCGTGGAGGTGCTGCGGGAGACCGTTGCGATGCTGCGCACCGAACCGCTCGAGGGCCTGCCGCCGTTCACCTCCGGCATGGTCGGGTTCGTCGGCTGGGAGGCCGTGCGCCGCTGGGAGAAGCTGCCCAACCCGCCGCACGACGACCTCGGCATGCCCGAGCTGGCCATGAACCTGGTCGGGGACATGGTGGTGCACGACAACACCGACGGCACCGTCACGCTCATCTCCAACGCGATCAACCAGAACGGCCTGGAGGCCGGCGTCGACGGCGCCTACTTCCACGCCGTGGAGCGCGTGCAGAACATGCTCGAGGCGCTGGAGGGCCCGGCCGAGGGCCGCGTCTCCACCTACTCCGGCACCGACATTCCCGCCGACGAACTCATGGCGGCGGTGACCCACAGCTGGGACGAAGGCTCCTACCGGCAGGCGGTGCTGCGCGGCAAGGAGGCGATCGTCGACGGCGAGGTCTTCCAGGTGGTGATCTCCCGCCGCTTCGAGCTGGAAACCGACGCGGATCCGCTGGATGTCTACCGCATCCTGCGCGCCACCAACCCCAGCCCCTACATGTACCTGTTTACGCTCGAGGACGCCGACGGCGGCAGCTACTCGATCGTGGGCTCGTCGCCGGAGGCGCTGGTCACCGTCAACGGGCGCGACGTGGTCACCCACCCGATCGCCGGCTCCCGCCCGCGCGGGGCCACCCACGACGAGGACCAGGCGCACGAGCACAGCCTGCTGGCCGACGAGAAGGAAAAGGCCGAGCACCTGATGCTGGTGGACCTGGCCCGCAACGACCTCTCCAAGGTGTGCGTGCCCGGCTCCGTCGAGGTCACCCAGTTCATGGAGGTGGAGCGCTTCAGCCACATCATGCACCTGGTGTCCAACGTCGTGGGCCACCTGCGCGGGGACGCCACCGCCTACGACGTGCTCGCCGCGACGTTCCCGGCCGGAACCCTCTCCGGGGCCCCGAAGCCGCGCGCCCTGCGCCTGCTCGACGAGGTCGAGCCGCAGCGCCGCGGCGTCTACGGCGGCGTGGTCGGCTACCTGGACTTCGCCGGGGACATGGACATGGCCATCGCCATCCGCTCGGCCCTGCTCAAGGACGGGCGCGCCTACGTGCAGGCCGGCGGCGGCATCGTCGCCGACTCGGACCTGGACGCGGAGGCGCTGGAGACGGTCAACAAGTCCGCCGCCCCGATGCGCGCCGTCTGGGCCGCATCCAGCATGCGTCCGGCGGCCGGGGCCACTCCGTGAGCAGCCCTCCCGCAGGCAACGGCGGGGCCCGCCCCCTGGCCTCCCGCCGCAACGTGCTCGCCGCCGCGCTGCTGGGAGCGGTGGCCGCCCTGGCCACCACCACCCGGACCTGGATCCGCGTGGTCCCCGACGCCGCGTCCGTGCGCATCCCCCAGATCGACGTCGCAGGATCCGACGCGGCCACCGCGGTGGCGGCCCTCGCCGTTGTCGCCCTGGCCGGCGCCGTCGCCGCCGCGATCGCCGGCCCCGTGGCCCGGCGCATCATCGCCGTGCTGCTCGTGGCCGCCGGGGCCGGCATCACGGCCGCCTCCGTGGGCGTGGTCCTGGACCCGCAGGGCGCGGCGGCCGGGGCCGTCGGCACCGCCACCGGCATGCCCGCCGTCGCCGGCACGTACACCGTCCTGGTGTGGCCGTGGATCGCCGCCGCCGCCGGCGTGTGGATGGCCCTGGTCGGCGTGGTGCTCTTCGTTGCCGGCCGCGGCTGGAAGGGCAGCCGCAAGTATGCGGCCGCTCCGGCGGCCTCCGGCACTGCGGCTTCCAACGCTGCGGCTTCCAACAACACTGCGGCGTCCGACGCCGCGCAGCCTGACGGTGGTGCCCAGTCCGACAGTGGTGCCCAGCCCAAAAGCGCAGGACAGGCCCCGGATTCGGAGCGGCTGGACGAGATCGACGGATGGGACAGCCTGTCCCGCGGCGAGGACCCCACGGGCTGACCCGCGACGGGCCGCCGAATGGCGGTCCGGCCGCGGAATCAGTGGCAGAATGTAAAGAAGTTCTGCCCGGGGCGTACGTCCCGGGCCAACGACGTGATGAGGAGTACCCCGACCATGGCAACCAACACCGCCGCGAACAACGCCCCGGCCATCGACCCGATGCATGCCGAGCCGGCCGGCCACGGCAACAGCATCGCCGCCTGGAGCGCCGTCGCCGTTATGCTGGTGGGCACCCTGATCGGCTGCGTCGGCTACACCCTGGCGAACCTCCCGGTCCTGCTCGGCGGCGTCGCCGTGATCGTCCTCGGCCTCGTTGTCGGCGGCGCCCTGAAGGCCGCCGGCTACGGCGTCGGCGGCAGCAAGACCAAGTCCAAGGAACACTAGGGGTGACGGTACTCGACGACATCATCGTCGGGGTCCGCGAAGACCTCCAGCAGCGCCGCGAGGCGCTGGGCGACGTGGAGATCCGCGAGCGCGCCCTGGCCGCCGCCCCGGCACGCGACGCGTTCGCGGCCCTTGGCGGCACCCCGGACGGCACCGGCCGCGACACCGTCCTGCGCGTGATCTCCGAGGTCAAGCGCAAGAGCCCCTCCAAGGGCGCGCTGGCCGAGATCCCGGAACCGGCCGCGCTGGCCGCCCGCTACGTGGAGGGCGGGGCCTCCGTGATCTCCGTGCTCACCGAGCAGCGCCGCTTCGGCGGCTCGCTGGCGGACTTCGACGCGGTGCGCGCCGCCGTCGAGATCCCGCTGCTGCGCAAGGACTTCACGGTCGATGCCTACCAGATCTGGGAAGCGCGCGCCCACGGCGCGGACCTGGTCCTGCTGATCGTGGCCGCGCTCGACGACGCGACGCTCGCCTCGTTCCTCGCGCTGACCCGCGAACTGGGCATGGAGGCCCTCGTGGAGACGCACACCGAGGAGGAGGTCGACCGGGCCGTCGCCGCCGGCGCCCGCATCATCGGGGTCAACGTGCGCAACCTCAAGACCCTCGACGTGGACCGCGGGAACTTCGCCCGGCTCGCCGGGCGGATCCCTGAGTCGGCGGTCATCATCGCCGAATCGGGCGTCCGCGACGCCGCCGACGTGGCCGAGTACGGCTCGCACGGCGCCGACGCCATCCTGGTCGGCGAGGCCCTCGTCAAGGACAACGACCCCGTCGGCGCCCTGCGCGCCTTCATCGGGGCAGGCACCGCCGCCCGCCCGGCGCGCACCGCCTGACCGCGGATGGTTCCGGGGCGCACCCGTACCGCGGAACCATCCGGCAACCGGACCTTCGGGCAACCGGCACCTTCCAGCAAGCAGCCCCTTCCAGCAAGACAGGACGGCCCATGACCGAGACCCCAGCCCAGCAGCCCGAGCAGGGGAAGGACGCGGCCGACGCCTTCCTGGCCGGCGGCACCAGCCTGCGCAACGCCCCCGGACCGTACTTCGGGGAGTACGGCGGCCGCTGGATGCCGGAGTCCCTCATCGCGGCACTGGACGAACTTGAGGCCACCTTCGCCGCGGCCAAGGACGACCCCGAGTTCGTGGCCCAGATCCGGGACCTCAACCGGAACTACTCCGGCCGGCCCTCCCTGCTGACCGAGGCCAAGCGCTTCTCCGAGCACGCCGCGGGCGTGCGCATCTTCCTCAAGCGCGAGGACCTGAACCACACCGGATCGCACAAGATCAACAACGTCCTGGGCCAGGCCCTGCTGGCCAAGCGCATGGGCAAGACCCGCCTGATCGCCGAGACCGGCGCCGGCCAGCACGGCGTGGCCAGCGCCACCGCCGCCGCGCTGTTCGGCATGGAATGCGTGGTCTACATGGGCGAGGAGGACACCCGCCGGCAGGCGCTGAACGTGGCCCGCATGGAACTGCTTGGCGCCACGGTGGTCCCGGTCACCGCGGGTTCGCGCACCCTCAAGGACGCCATCAACGAGGCGCTGCGCGACTGGGTCGCCAACGTCGAAAACACCCACTACCTGCTCGGCACCGCCGCCGGCGCCCACCCGTTCCCGGCGATGGTCCGCTACTTCCACGAGGTCATCGGCGAGGAGGCCCGCGAGCAGATCCTGGCCCAGACCGGCCGGCTGCCCGATGCGGTGTGCGCCTGCATCGGCGGCGGATCCAACGCGATCGGCATCTTCCACGGATTCCTCGACGACCCGTCCGTGGAGCTGTACGGCTTCGAGGCCGGGGGGGAGGGCGTGGACACCCCGCGCCACGCCGCCACCATCACCCTGGGCCGCCCGGGCGTGCTGCACGGCGCCCGCTCCTACCTGATGCAGGACGAGGACGGGCAGACCATCGAGTCCCACTCCATCTCCGCCGGCTTGGACTACCCGGGCGTGGGTCCGGAGCACTCCTACCTCTCCGACATCGGCCGCGTGAAGTACGAGCCGGTCACCGACACCGAGGCCATGGACGCGTTCCGCCTGCTGTGCCGCACCGAGGGCATCATCCCCGCCATCGAGTCCTCCCACGCCCTGGCCGGCGCGCTGCGCCTGGCCAAGCGCAAGGTGGAGGCCGGCGCCGTGCCGGAGGAAACCATCATCATCGTCAACCTCTCCGGCCGCGGAGACAAGGACGTGGCAACCGCCGCCGAGTGGTTCAACCTCGTCGAGAACCCGGAAGGTCTGGAGCACTAATGCAGAGCAAGTCCGCAGCAGCGATCGAACGCGCCCGCGCCGAGGGCCGCCCGGCCCTGGTGTGCTACCTGCCCGCAGGGTTCCCCGACGTGCAGACCACCATCGACGCCGCCGTCGCCATGGCCGAGAACGGCGCCGACATCATCGAGGTCGGCATCCCCTACTCGGACCCGGTGATGGACGGCTCCGTCATCCAGGCCGCCACCGTGCAGGCCCTCGCCGACGGCTTCCGCGTCGCCCAGGTCTTCGACGTCGTCCGCGGCATCACCGAGCGCTGCGACGCCGCCGTCCTGGTCATGACCTACTGGAACCCGGTCATGCGCCTCGGCGTCGACGAGTTCGCCCGCCGCCTCGCCGAGGCCGGCGGCGCGGGCCTGATCACCCCGGACCTGATTCCGGACGAGGCCGCCGAGTGGTTCGAGGTCTCCGACAGGTACGGGCTGGACCGCGTTTTCCTGGTGGCCCCCAGCTCCACCCCCGAGCGCATGAAGGCCACCGTCGAGGCCAGCCGCGGCTTCGTTTACTGCGTGTCCGTCATGGGCGTCACCGGCGCCCGCGACCAGGTCTCCTCCGCCGCGGAGTCCGTGGTGGCCGCGGCCCACGCCGCCGGCGCCGAGCGCGCCTGCGTGGGCCTGGGCGTCTCCAGAGCCGAGCACGTGCGGGAGATCGGCTCCTACGCCGACGGCGTGATCGTCGGCACCGCGCTGGTGGCCGCCCTGCGCGACGGCGGGGTGGAGGCCGTGGGCCGCCTCGCCGCCGAGCTGTCCGGCCGGGCGAAGGCCGGGGCATGAGCCTGGCCGCCGTCACCGGAGCCGCCGCCCAGCTGTCCCTGCAGGTGCAGGCCTCGATCCCCAGCCCGCCCCCCGAATGGTCCAAGATCACCCTGGGGCCGCTGACGATCCACGCCTACGCGCTGTGCATCCTGGCCGGCATCGCGGCGGCCCTGTGGCTGACCAACCGGCGCTGGAAGGCCAAGGGCGGCCCGGAGGGGGTGGTCTGGGACATCGTCATCTGGGCGATCCCGTTCGGCATCATCGGTGGCCGGCTGTACCACATCTTCTCCTCCCCGGACGCGTACTTCGGCCCGGGCTTCGACGGCACCGGCGACCTGACGCTGACCTGGCAGATCTGGCGCGGAGGCCTCGGCATCTGGGGTGCGGTCGCGCTCGGTGCCGTCGGCGCGTGGATCGGCTGCCGGCGGGCGGGCGTGCGGCTGAGCGCCTTCGCCGACGCCGCCGCGCCAGGGGTGCTGCTGGCCCAGGCGATCGGCCGCTGGGGCAACTGGTTCAACCAGGAGCTCTTCGGTGCCCCCACCACGCTCCCGTGGGGCCTTGAGATCGACGCGACCAGTCCGAACTTCCCGGCCAGCGTCGCCGCCGGCACCCTGTTCCACCCGACGTTCCTCTACGAATGCCTCTGGAACCTGTTCGGCGTCGCGCTGCTGCTGCTGATCGACCGGCGGTTCCGGCTCCGCCACGGCGCCATGCTGTGGGCCTACGTGGCCTACTACACGATCGGGCGCGTCTGGATCGAGTCCCTGCGCATCGACGACGCCGAATGGATCACCCTCCTGGGGGTGACCCAGCGCCTGAACGTGTGGACCAGCATCCTGCTGATCATCGTTTCGCTCGCGGCCCTGGTCTTCTGCCTGGTCCGATACCGCGGGCGCGGACTCGAGGAGATCTACCTCCCCGGCCGCCGTCCGGTGGAGGCCGCCGCAGCGGCCGCCCCGACTGGAGCCGCCCCGGCCGAAGCCTCCCCGGAGAAGGCACCGGCGGTGGAAGCCTCCCCTGCCAAAACGTCGCCGGCGGAAACGTCACCGGCGGAGGGAAAGAACGCCACCGCCGAGGGCGCGGAGCCGGCGGCAGGGGACACCCCGGCCCGCCCCGAGGCCGCCGCCGACAACCCCGGAAGCGGGACGGCCCGGCCGTAGGGTCCGGCACGCGCCGCGCTCGCGCCGCCTCGCTCCCTCTTCCCCCGCACGCGCCGCGGGTCCCGTTGAAACGGGGCCCGCGGTTCGCCTTTAACCGGCCGCCGGCCGCCGGTAACGGCGCAATAACAATGGGGTGATAGGGGAAGGGGCATGTTTGACGCACCCGATCGCCGAGGAGGACCGTAGTGACCAGCCGGAAGGAATCCCAAGGCCCTGTCTGCCGATACACAGTCCGCCGATACCCCGTCCGCCGCCACGCCGTCCGGAGGCGCCGGTGCCTCCACCCCCGAAGGAACTGACACGCCATGGTCCGCGGTCCCCACTCCGAACCCGTACCCGATGATGCCACTCCGCGAGACCCTGCACCCCTGGACCCCGCACCCCTGTGCTTCACCCCGCTCAGCGGTCCCGGCGGTGCGGCGCCGGTGGACATGGACGTGCGCCTGCAGCGGCTGCTGGCCTGGCGCCAGCACGGACAGTCCAAGCCGGCCACCGCCAGCACCGTCGCGGACGAGGTCGCGGTCATCGCCAAGGTCAGCGACGTCGCGCGGTTCGAGGCCCTGTCCGAGGTGACTCCCGGCGTGGTCGTGGGAGGAATCGCCGCGGACGGAACCGCCATCGTGACGGCGCGCATACCCGTGCAGAGGCTCGACCACGTGCGCAGCCGGGGCTTCGTCCTCAGCCTCAAGGCGGCGCAACGCCTCTCGCGGGAGCTGCAGGCCACCGTCGGCGAGATCCACGCCAGGCCCGAGGACCTGCCGCCCGGCAACCCCCACGGAGGCCAGGGCGTCGTGGTCGGAATCGTCGACACCGGCTGCGACTTTGCGCACCGGAACTTCCGGGAGGCCGGCGGCGGTACCCGGATCGGCAAGCTGTGGGACCAGAACGCCAGGGGGCAGGGAGAACCGGGCTTCGCCTACGGCGCCGTCCATTCGGCGGCGGCCATCGATGCCGCGCTCCTGGGCGCGGGGGATCCCTACGCCGCCCTGGACTACTGGCTGGACCCCGCCGAACCCGCCCACGGCACCCACGTGATGGACATTGCGGCAGGCAACGGCGCAGGGACCGGAATTCCCGGAGTGGCCCCCCAGGCCCGGCTCATCTTCGTCGACGTCGCCAACAGCGACATCCCGTGGAGCGGTTCGCAGGTGGTCGGAAGCAACTTCGGCGATTCGGTCCAGCTGCTCGAGGCGCTGGCCTTCATCTTCCGGGAGGCCGGGTCCACGCCGTGCGCCGTCAACGTCAGCCTGGGCACCAACGGCGGGCCCCATGACGGATCGACCCTGGTCGAACAGGGCATCGACCGCCTGCTGGCCCAGGCGCCGAACCGTTCGGTCTGCATTGCCGCCTCCAATTCCCATGAAGACGGCATCCACGCCGCCGGGACCGTCCCGGCGGCCGGCTCCCACGACCTGGCCTGGGTGGTGGCCCCCGGCGACCGGACCCAGAACGAACTGGAACTCTGGTACCCGGGAAGCGCCGCGCTGCGGCTGGAACTGGTCTCGCCCGAGGGCCTGAGCGTGGGCAACCTCGAACCGGGGGAGAGCGGCACCGCATCCCAAGGGGGCCAGGTGGTCCTCTTTGCGGCCAACCGGCTGTCCGATCCCAACAACGGGGACAACACGATCGGCGTTTTCGTCGCGCCCAGCGTCTCCCCGGGCCGGTGGGTCCTCCGGCTCACCTCCACCACCGGGGACCCCGTCCCGTTCCATGCCTGGATCGAGCGCGACGACAAGGGCCAGTCGACGTTCGAGGCGCCGCTGGACAACACCCACACCATCGGCTCGATCTCCTGCGGGCACAACACGATCGTGGTCGGTTCCTACGACGCCCACAAGCCGGCCCTGCCGCTGTCCTGGTTTTCCAGCGCCGGGCCCACCCGGGACGGCCGGCAGAAACCGGAGGTCTCCGCGCCGGGCCACAACGTCCGGGCCGCCGCGTCCCGGTCGGTGACGGGAAGCACCCGGATGTCGGGCACCAGCATGGCCAGTCCGGCGGTCACCGGCTGCGTGGCCCTGCTGCTGGCCGAAGCTGCCGCGCAAAACCGCTCGCTCACCGCCGCCGAAATCAGGTCGATGGCGGTCCAGGCCGCCCGTTCCGATCCGCCCGTCGGGGCAGCCTGGGACGACCGGTACGGGGCAGGACGGGTCTGGGCCGCGGGAATGATCGCGCTGCTCTAGCTTCCTGCCGCCCTGGTCTTCCTGCTGCCCTGGTTTCTGGTGCTCTGGCCCCGCGGCGGACCCGGCGTAAGCTGGATGCGTGCCGAAGGTCCTGCGGTTCGACGACGACCCCCATCGCGACGATTCCCACCACGACGCCCGGCAGGCGGAGCAAAGGCCGCCCGCGGAGGGGGACGCGGTCGTGCGCGTCATCGTGAAGGTGAACACGGGCGGGTACGTTCCGGCCGGTTTCCGGGTGCGTACCCGGGTCGACGAGGAGATGTTCACGGCCGAAGCGACCGAGGCGGACCTGACGGTCGCGGCCGATGACCCCCGGGTCGAGTCGGTCGCGCGCGCGCACCGGCTGGACCTGCCCTGAGGGTCCCGGGGCCGCGTCCCGCCGCCGGCCTGTGGCGTTCGTCACAAGGGGACCCGCAATGGTCCCCTCACTGTCACACTGGACCCCGTGATTCGCATTTAACCCGTCGTTCACCTGCGAAACACCGCTGACACATTTTCCCGTGGAAGCGTAAAAAAGCACCCCTCGGCGCGGGCGGGTCCCGGCCGCAATGATATTGTGTTCTATTGATTCGACGTCGTCCGGCCCCGACCATATTCACATGCCGGACTACAGAAACAGTCCGGCCCCGACCCACCACCTCGGGGCGGCTACACACACAATGAAGTGGACCCCGCCACGTGGATCCGCCGCTGAGACCGGCGCGATACTGGCGGCCCGTATCCTTCGGCCGCGACAAACCGGCCCGGAGGCGACGGGTGCACGATTGAAGGATCCGCGCCGGTGACGGCACCGGATTCCTCGGGGCCAACGCCGTCCCCTCCGATAAGCACCAACACGGAGAAAGGACGCCATGTCACTGACTGGAGACCAGCGGACTGCTTCGCGGGGAGCCGGCGACGAAATCGTCTCGCCCTTTACCCGCTTCGCCCATCTGCCTGAAGCGTCGGGCCTGTACAGCCCGGAAAACGAGAAGGACGCCTGCGGCCTTGCCGTCGTTGCCACCCTGCGCGGCGAGCCCGGCCACGACATCGTTGATGCCGCCCTGACCGCCCTGCGCCGCCTGGAGCACCGCGGCGCCGTGGGCGCGGACGAAGGCACCGGCGACGGCGCCGGACTGCTGACCCAGGTTCCGGACGAATTCCTGCGCTCCGTCGTCGACTTCGACCTTCCCCCGGCCGGCTCCTACGCCGTCGGAACCGCCTACCTGCCCGACGACGAGGAATCCGAGGCCGCCGCGCGCGCCGGCATCGCGGACATCGCCGAGCAGGAGTCCCTGACGGTCCTCGGCTGGCGCGAGGTCCCCGTGAACGCCGACATCGTCGGCGCCATGTCCCGTGCCTGCATGCCGCGCTTCGTCCAGGTCTTCCTGGCCCCCGCCGACGGTGCCGTCGAGGACCTCGACGCCCGCGCCTTCCGCGTGCGCAAGCGCACCCAGAACAAGCACGGCGTCTACTTCCCGTCGCTGTCTTCCCAGACCCTGGTCTACAAGGGCATGCTGACCACTGCGCAGCTGGAGCCGTTCTACCCGGACCTGTCCGACCCGCGCTTCAAGACGCGCCTGGGCATCGTCCACTCGCGCTTCTCCACGAACACCTTCCCGTCCTGGCCGCTGGCCCAGCCGTTCCGCACCATCGCGCACAACGGCGAGATCAACACCGTCAAGGGCAACCGCAACTGGATGCGCGCCCGCCAGTCCCAGCTGGCCGGTCCGGTGCTCGGCGAGGTCCCGGAGGAGCTCTTCCCGATCTGCACCCCGGGTGCCTCCGACTCCGCGTCCTTCGACGAGGTTGCCGAGCTGCTGATGCTTTCCGGCCGCCCAATCACGCACGCGATCGCCATGATGGTCCCGGAGGCGTGGGAAAACCACGCCACCATGGACCCCGCCCGCCGCGCCTTCTACCAGTACCACTCCATGCTGATGGAGCCGTGGGACGGCCCGGCCGCCGTGTCCTTCACCGACGGCAAGCAGGTCGGCGCCGTGCTCGACCGCAATGGCCTGCGCCCGGCCCGCTTCTGGGTCACCGACGACGGCCTGGTCGTGATGGCCTCCGAGGTCGGCGTCGTGGACATCGCTCCGGAGAAGATCGTCCGCAAGGGCCGCGTCTCCCCGGGCAAGATGTTCCTGGTGGACACCGAGGCCGGCCGCATCATCGAGGACGCCGAGATCAAGGCCAACATCGCCGCCGCCAACCCCTGGCAGGAGTGGCTGGACCGGAACCTCATCAAGCTGGCGGACCTGCCGGAGCGCGAGCACGTGGTGCACAACTCCGCCTCCATCCAGCAGCGCCAGCGCACCTTCGGCTACACCACCGAGGAACTGCGCATCCTGCTGGCCCCGATGGCCAAGAACGGGGCCGAGCCGCTGGGCGCCATGGGGTCGGACACCCCGATCGCCGTGCTCTCCAAGCGCCCGCGCCTGCTCTTCGACTACTTCGTGCAGTCGTTCGCCCAGGTGACCAACCCGCCGCTGGACGCCATCCGCGAGGAACTCGTGACGTCCATGCACACCTCGATCGGCCCGAACGGCAACCTGCTGGACCTCGGCCAGGTGACCGCCAGCCAGGTGGGCCTGGAGTTCCCGGTCATCACCAATGACGAACTGGCCAAGATCGCCAACATCCAGACCTCCGAGGGCACCAAGGCGGCCCTGAAGGTTCGCGGCCTGTACCGCCCGGCCGGCGGCGCCGAGGAACTGCGCCTGCGCCTGCAGGAGATCTGCGAGAAGGTGTCCGCGGCGATCAACCGCGGCGTGCAGTACATCGTGCTCTCCGACCGCGACTCCAACGCGCAGTGGGCCCCCATCCCGTCCCTGCTGTTGACCAGCGCGGTCCACCACCACCTGCTCAGGAGCGCCAACCGCACCAAGACCTCCCTGATCGTGGAGGCCGGCGACGTCCGCGAGGTCCACCACGTCGCGGTGCTGATCGGCTTCGGCGCCGCGGCCATCAACCCCTACCTGGCCCTGGAAACCGTCGAGGACATGGCCAGCAAGGGCGAGCTGGGCGACATCACCGCCGAGAAGGCCCACTACAACCTGATCAAGGGCCTCGGCAAGGGCGTCCTGAAGATCATGTCCAAGATGGGCATTTCCACGGTCTCCTCCTACTGCGGTGCGCAGACCTTCGAGGCGCTGGGCCTGTCCCAGCAACTCGTCGACCAGTACTTCACCGGCGCCCAGTCCCAGATGGGCGGCGTCGGGCTGGACGTGCTGGCGGCCGAGGCCGCGGCCCGCCACGACTCCGCCTACCCGGCGGACAGCAACCCCGAGCCGCACCGCGCCCTCGAAACCGGCGGCGAGTACCAGTGGCGCCGCGAAGGCCCGCCGCACCTGTTCAACCCGGAGACGGTGTTCCGCCTGCAGCACGCCACGCGCGAGCGCCGGTACGACATCTTCAAGGCCTACACCAAGGGCGTCGACGACCAGGCGAAGGACCTGATGACGCTGCGCGGCCTGATCGGCTTCAAGGACGGGATGCGCCCGGCCGTGCCGATCGAGGAGGTCGAGCCGGTCTCCTCGATCGTCAAGCGCTTCTCCACCGGTGCCATGAGCTACGGCTCGATCTCCAAGGAGGCGCACGAGACGCTCGCGATCGCCATGAACCGGCTGGGCGCGAAGTCCAACACCGGCGAGGGCGGAGAGGACGTGGAGCGCCTGCTGGATCCGGAGCGCCGCTCGGCGATCAAGCAGATCGCTTCGGGACGCTTCGGCGTCACGAGCCTGTACCTGACCAACGCCGAGGACATCCAGCTGAAGATGGCCCAGGGCGCCAAGCCCGGCGAGGGCGGCCAGCTGATGGCCCAGAAGGTCTACCCGTGGGTGGCCCGCACCCGCCACTCCACCCCGGGCGTGGGACTGATCTCCCCGCCGCCGCACCACGACATCTACTCGATCGAGGACCTGGCGCAGCTGATCTACGACGCCAAGCGCGCCAACCCGCGTGCCCGCGTCCACGTCAAACTGGTCTCCGAGGTCGGCATCGGCACGGTGGCGGCCGGCGTGACCAAGGCGAAGGCCGACGTCGTGCTGGTTTCCGGCCACGACGGCGGCACCGGCGCCTCGCCGCTGAACTCGCTCAAGCACGCCGGCGCGCCGTGGGAGCTCGGCCTGGCCGAGACCCAGCAGACGCTGATGCTCAACGGGCTGCGCGACCGCGTGGTGGTCCAGGTCGACGGCCAGCTGAAGACCGGCCGCGACGTCGTCATCGCCGCCCTGCTGGGCGCCGAGGAGTACGGCTTCGCCACCGCCCCGCTGGTGGTCGAGGGCTGCATCATGATGCGCGTCTGCCACCTGGACACCTGCCCGGTCGGCGTCGCCACGCAGAACCCCGAGCTGCGCGCCCGCTTCTCCGGCAAGCCGGAGTTCGTGGTGAACTTCTTCGAGTTCCTGGCCGAGGAGGTGCGCGAGTACCTGGCGCAGCTGGGTTTCCGCACCCTCGACGAGGCCATCGGCCACGCCGAGGTGCTGGACCGGCAGCCGGCGATCGACCACTGGAAGTCCGAGGGCCTGAACCTGGAGCCGATCTTCGCCACGTTCGAGGGCGGGGAGGCGCCGCTGCGCAACCTCACCACGCAGAACCACGAGCTGGAGCTGCACTTCGACAACAAGCTGATCGAGATGAGCTCCGACGCGCTGGAAAGCCGCCAGCCGGTGCGCATCAGCCTGGACGTGGTGAACACCGACCGTTCCGTGGGCACCATGCTCGGGCACGAGGTCACCCGCCGCTTCGGCATCGAGACGCTGGCCACCGACACGATCGACGTCACGCTGACCGGCCAGGCCGGCCAGTCCCTGGGCGCCTTCCTGCCGGCCGGCATCACGCTGCGCCTGTTCGGCGAGTCCAACGACTACGTCGGCAAGGGCCTTTCCGGCGGCCGCATCATCGTCCGTCCGCACCGCAACAGCCCGATCGTCGCCGAGCGCAACGTCATCGCCGGCAACGTGATCGGCTACGGGGCGACCAGCGGCGAGATGTTCCTGCGCGGCCAGGTGGGCGAACGCTTCCTGGTGCGCAACTCCGGCGCGACCGCCGTCGTCGAAGGCATCGGCGACCACGGCCTGGAGTACATGACCGGCGGCACCGCGCTGATCCTGGGCCCCACCGGGCGCAACTTCGGCGCCGGCATGTCCGGCGGCATCGCCTACGTGCTGGACCTGGTGCGCACCTCCGTGAACCTCCAGGCCCTCGAGGCGGGCGAACTGCTGCTGCAGCCGCTGCCGGGCGAGGACATCGAACTGGTGCGCGGGCTGCTGGCCCGCCACGGCGAGGAGACCGGCTCCGCGCTGGCCGCCCAGCTGCTCCTGGACTTCCAGGACACCGCCGCGCGCATCACCAAGGTGCTCCCGCGCGATTACGCGGCCGTTCTGCGCACCCGCGCGGAGGCCGAGGCAGAAGGACTTGACCTGGACGGCGACACCGTCTGGAACCGCATTTTGGAGGCGACCCGTGGCTGATCCCCGTGGATTCCTGAACGTACGCGAACGCCAGACGCAGCCGCGCCGGCCCGTCCCGGTGCGCATCATGGACTGGAAAGAGGTCTACGAGCGCCAGGAGCAGGGCACCCTGGCCAAGCAGGCGAGCCGCTGCATGGACTGCGGCGTCCCGTTCTGCCACCAGGGCTGCCCGCTGGGCAACCTCATCCCGGAGTGGAACGACCTGGTCTGGAAGGACCGCATGGGGGAGGCCAGCGACCGCCTCCACGCGACCAACAACTTCCCCGAGTTCACCGGCCGGCTCTGCCCCGCGCCCTGCGAGTCCTCCTGCGTGCTGGGCATCAACCAGCCCGCGGTGACGATCAAGCAGATCGAGGTCTCGATCGCCGACCAGGCGTTCGAGGACGGCAGCGTGGCCCCGGTCCTGCCGCACCGGCACACCGACCAGACGATCGCCGTCGTCGGCTCCGGCCCGGCCGGGCTGGCCGCCGCCCAGCAGCTGACCCGCGCCGGCCACACCGTGGCGGTGTACGAGCGTGATGACCGCATCGGCGGCCTGCTGCGCTACGGCATCCCGGACTTCAAGATGGAGAAGTCCGTGCTGGAGCGCCGCCTGGACCAGATGAAGGCCGAGGGCACCCGCTTCCGCACCAACGTGGAACTGGGCAAGGACATCTCCTGGGACCAGCTGCGCCGCCGCTACGACGCCGTCGTGGTCGCCACCGGCGCCACCGTCCCGCGCGACCTGCCCATCCCGGGCCGCGAGCTCGACGGCGTGCACTTCGCCATGGAGTACCTGGTGCAGGGCAACCGCGTCGTCGCCGGCGAGGAGGTCGCGGACCAGATCGACGCCAAGGGCAAGCACGTGGTGATCCTCGGCGGCGGCGACACCGGCGCCGACTGCATCGGCACCGCCCACCGCCAGCAGGCCGCGTCCGTGACGACCCTGGCCATCGGCAAGCAGCCGCCGTCGGAGCGCCCGCAGAGCCAGCCGTGGCCGATGTTCCCGAACCTCTTCGAGGTCGCCAGCGCGCACGAGGAGGGCGGCGAGCGCACCTACCTCGCCTCCACCGTCGAGTTCGTCGGCGAGGACGGAAAGGTGACCGGCATCCGCGTCGCCGAGACCGAGTACCTGCAGGACGGCCGCCGCGTGCCCAAGGCCGGCACCGAGCGCGTCATCCCCGCGGACCTGGTCTTCCTGGCCCTGGGCTTCACCGGCCCGGAACCGGCCGGCATGGCCGAGCAGGCCGGCATCGGGTTCGACAACCGCGGCAACGTGGTCCGCGACGGCTACTACATGACCGCCACGCCGGGCGTGTTCGTCGCCGGCGACGCCGGCCGCGGCCAGTCGCTGATCGTGTGGGCCATCGCCGAGGGACGTGCGGCGGCCGCCGCCGTCGACCGCTACCTGATGGGCGATACCCGCCTGCCGGCGCCGGTCGCCCCGACGGACCGGTCCATCAACCCGCTGTAGGGTGTCCCGGGGGCCAGCCCCCTGTGTATCCAGTGGCGAAGGCACCTGCACCAGGACTTGTCCTAGGCAGGTGCCTTCGCCGCTTAACATTCCGGGCCGGACGGAGCCCGCGGTGTGGTCTTCGGTGGCGGGAGCCTTGCGCGGGGCCCATCCGTACTAGGCTGGGACGGTGAGACGCGCAAAGATTGTGGCCACTTTCGGCCCTGCCATCGGAAGCTACGAGAAGACGCTGGCGGTGCTCGCCGCGGGCGTCGACGTCGCCCGGCTCAACATGAGCCACGGCGAACATTCACTCCATGCGCAGACGCTGGCGAACGTGCGCCAGGCCGCCGAGGAACTGGGACGGCCGGTCGGCGTGTTCGCCGACCTGCAGGGGCCCAAGATCCGGCTGGGCAGGTTCAGCGACGGCCCCCACACGCTAAAGGCCGGGGACCGCTTCACCATCACCACCGAGGACATCCCGGGCACCCGCGAGATCTGCTCGACCACGTTCAAGGGACTGCCGCAGGACGTCGCCCCCGGCGACACCCTGCTCATCAACGACGGCAAGGTCTCCCTGCGGGCGCTGGAGGTCGATGGTCCCCGGGTCCTCACCGAGGTGGTGGTGGGCGGGGAGGTCTCCAACAACAAGGGCATCAACCTTCCCGGGGTCGCCGTCAACGTCCCGGCCCTGAGCGAGAAGGACGAGCACGACCTGCGCTGGGCCATCCGAGCCGGCGTCGACATGATCGCGCTGTCCTTCGTGCGCAACGCCACCGACATCGGCCGCGTCCACCAGATCATGGACGAGGAGGGCCTGCGCCTGCCGGTGATCGCCAAGATCGAGAAGCCGCAGGCCGTGGCGGCGCTGCCGGAGATCATCGACGCGTTCGACGCGATCATGGTCGCCCGCGGCGACCTCGGCGTGGAGCTGCCGTTGGAGCAGGTGCCGCTGGTCCAGAAGCGGGCCATCGAGATGGCCCGCCGCTGGGCCAAGCCGGTCATCGTGGCCACCCAGGTGCTCGAGTCCATGATCGAGTCCCCGACGCCCACCCGCGCCGAGGCCTCGGACTGCGCCAATGCCGTGCTGGACGGGGCGGACGCGGTGATGCTTTCGGGCGAGACGAGCGTGGGCAAATACCCGATCGAGACCGTGAAGACCATGGCCAGCATCATCGAGGCCACCGAGGCCGAGGGGATGCCGCGCATCCCGCCGCTGGGCTCGCGGCCGAAGACCCGCGGCGGGGCGATCACGCGCGCGGCCGTGGAGATCTCCGACGAACTGGACGCCAAGTACATCGCGGCGTTCACCCAGTCCGGCGACTCCGCCCGCCGCCTGTCCCGGCTGCGCCCGCGCAAGCCGGTGCTGGCCTTCACCCCGACGAAGCACACCTACAACATCATGACGCTGTTCTGGGGCGTCCAGCCCAGGCTGGTGGAGTACGCGGACCACTCGGACAAGATGACCGCCCAGGTCGACCGGGAACTGCTGCAGTCCGGCCTGGCGGAGGTCAACGACCTGGTGTGCGTGGTCGCCGGCTCCCCTCCAGGGGTTGCCGGGTCCACCAACAGCCTGCGCATCCACCGCGTGGGCGACCTGGCCGACGCGGGCCAGCTGCTGGAGGGCCACCAGACGCCGGACCGCGAAAAGGTCGGGCCCTACCGGACGCGCGAGGAAGAGCTGGAGGAGATGGTCCAGCGCATGCGGGGGGAGCGGGGCTAGCCCGGCTGCCCGGCACTTACCGCACATGACGGCGGCGGCCACCGGAAGGTGGCCGCCGCCGTCGTTCGCGGGCTGCTTCGGGGCCCTATTTGGCGGGCCCGTTTCAGGGCCCCTATTTGACCTGGCTGATGATCGTTTCGGCGACCTCGCGCATGCTCAGGCGACGGTCCATGGAGGTCTTCTGGATCCAGCGGAAGGCCTCGGGCTCGGTCAGGCCCATCCGGGTGGTCAGCACGCTCTTGGCGCGCTCGACCAGCTTGCGGGTGGCGAACTGCTCCTGCAGGTCCCCCACCTCCGTTTCCAGCGCCAGCAGCTCCTCGTGGCGGGAAACGGCGATCTCGATGGCCGGGATCAGGTCGTTCGGGGTGAAGGGCTTGACCACGTACGCCATGGCGCCGGCCTCGCGGGCCCGCTCGACCAGTTCGCGCTGGCTGAACGCGGTCAGCAGCACCACCGGGGCGATGCGCTCCTTCACGATGGCCTCGGCGGCGGTGATGCCGTCCATGACCGGCATCTTCACGTCCATCAGGACCAGGTCCGGCTTGTGTTCGCGGGCCAGTGCCACGGCCTTCTCGCCGTTGTCAGCCTCGGCGACGACGTCGTAGCCCTCTCCTTCCAGGATTTCCACGATGTCCAGCCGGATCAGGGTTTCGTCCTCGGCGACCACAACGCGGCGGGCGGGGCGGGGCGCGGCGGGGGATTCCGTCATTGGGTTTCTCCTGTGCTGCCCGGGTGCGGGCGTGGTGCGGTGTTTCCGTATTCAGCCTACTGGCATGTACAGTGGTTCAGCGCAGCTCCGCAGTGTGACGTGTGCGGAGTCTGGTCAGTTGTGCGCCGATTCCCCGCTGAACGGGGTTTTGTTGCGCAACATGGCAGGCCCGAGTGGCGGAATTGGCAGACGCACCGCACTCAAAATGCGGCGATGAAAATCGTGTGGGTTCGAGTCCCACCTCGGGCACGAGCAGGCCCCGGTCCCTTGTGAATCAAGGGACCGGGGCCTTTTCTGCGTTCAGTGCGTGCACTTTGTGCACGGATCCCCCGGACGTCGGTTCCGGGAGGAGCTAGACGGCCTGATCGGCGTCGCGTTCGGGCCGCCGATAGCCGGCGAGGGCGGCGCGGACGTCGCCCTCTTCGTGCCCGCCCTTCTTCTTGCCGAACGGCAGCACCTTGAGCAGCGGGTGCAGGATGGCCATGACGGCGAGCCCCCAGGCGAGTCCAAGGACGGCCGAGCACAGGGTGTTCACGAGCCAGCTCAGAAGGCCGCCCACCACCGGGATCCCGTGGAACGGGGCCTCAAGGACGTGGACCAGGTCGTACGGAGCGTGCCAGCCGAGGTCATACGCCCCCTGGAGCATGATGTGGCCGCCCACCCACAGCATGGCGATCGTCCCGACGAGGGTGATCGCGGCCAGCACGGCGGGCATGCCCTTGACCAGCAGTTCGCCAAAGCGTTGCGAGCCCGCGGAGTCCTTGGTGGTCAGGTGCAGCCCGATGTCGTCCATCTTGACGATCAGTGCGACGGCGCCGTACACCAGCACCGTGATCGCGATCGCCACGACGACCAGGATGAGCGCCCGGACCCACAGGGACTCGTCTGCCACTTCGTTCAGCGAGATGACCATGATCTCGCAGGACAGGATGAAGTCGGTCGTGATCGCGCCCTTGGTGACTTTGGCCTCCGCCAGCGGGCCCCGTTCGACCGCGGGCGCCTGTTCGGCCTCGTGGTGGCCGCGGAGCTTGTGCCAGACCTTCTCGGCACCCTCGTAGCAGAGGTAGGTGCCGCCCAGCATGAGGATGAACGGGATAACCCCCGGGATGAAGGTACTGATGAGCAGCAGCGCCGGCAGGATGAACAACAGCTTGTTCCGGAGCGATCCCCAGAAGATCCGCTTGATCATCGGCAGTTCGCGGGACGGGTCCGCCCCGGACACGTACTGGGGGGTGACGGCGGCGTCGTCGATCACCACGCCGGCGGCCTTGGCCCCTGCCTTGGCGGCTCCGGCGGCGACGTCGTCCACCGAGGCTGCCGCTATGCGGGCCAAGGCTGCCACGTCGTCCAGCAGGGCGACGAGACCGCCGCTCACAGGACGCCCCCGCACGGCTCGACGGCGGACTGCTGGGCGTGGAGGCCCCGGTGGGGGAGTGTGATCGGCATGCCCACAGTATATGAGGGCGGGCAGTCCGTGGACGGGCAGCGGCGTGCCCCGGCCGGTGGGGGAACGGGACAGTGGTTACGATATGGAGGCGCGGCCCTCAACACTCGTCGCGCCAAGCCCCGAGGCCACCCCCGTGAAAATGCCGGCCGGTACCGGGTGCCGGACCCGGCGAGGTGGTTCTGCGCGCAACAAGTTTTGGATGCCGATTGGAACGAGGTGCCGTCATGACGGCTGTAGCCGAGGGAGTGGGGTTCCGCTCCAAGCGCGGACCCATCCTCATTGCCCTGATGCTGTCGACGGGCCTCGTTGCCATCGACGCGACCATCGTCGCGACGGCGGTGCCCTCGATCGTGGAGGAGATCGGCGGCTTCTCGTCCTTCCCATGGCTCTTCTCCGCCTACCTGCTGGCCCAGGCCGTCTCGGTACCCGTCTACGCGAAGCTCTGCGACATGGCCGGCCGCAAGCCGATCATCCTCACCGGCATCGGCCTCTTCCTGCTCGGGTCGATCCTGTGCGGGTTCGCTTGGAGCATGCCGGCCCTTATCGCGTTCCGCGTGGTGCAGGGCCTCGGTGCGGGAGCCGTCCAGCCGATGGCCGTCACCATCGCCGGCGACATATATTCCCTGGCGGAACGCTCGAAGGTGCAGGGCTATCTTGCGAGCGTGTGGGCGGTCTCCTCCGTCGTCGGGCCTACGCTCGGGGGCGTGTTTGCCTCCCTGGGCCTCTGGCGCGGGATCTTCTTCGTGAATGTGCCGCTGTGCCTCCTGGCGGGGTGGATGCTCATCCGTACCTTCCACGAGGAGATCGAGCGCACCAGGCACCGCGTGGACTACCTCGGAGCGGCCCTTCTGACGGTCTCGCTCAGCCTGATCATCCTCGGGGCACTCCAGGGAGGGCAGGCATGGGCCTGGGATTCACCCATCAGCATTGCGGTGTTCGCGCTCGGAGCCGTCCTGTTCGCGGTGTTCCTCTTCGTCGAACGGCGGGCGGCCGAGCCGATACTGCCTCCGTGGATCGCGTCGCGGCGGCTGCTCGCAACGACGGCCCTGATCTCCTTCGGCGTCGGAGCCGTCATGCTTGGCCTCACGTCCTACGTCCCCACGTTCCTCGAGGGCACGCTGTCAACCTCCCCGATCCTCGCTGGCCTCGCGCTCGCGGCCCTGACCCTCGGCTGGCCGATCAGCGCCTCGCAATCGGGCCGCCTCTACCTTCGGATCGGGTTCCGGTCCACGGCCCTGATCGGCATCACGGTCACGGTCATCGGTGCCGCGATCCTCTTCGCCACCGCCTCCACGCCCAACGTCATGCTGGTCGCGGCCAGCTGCTTTGTCGTCGGACTCGGACTCGGGCTTGTCGCCACCCCGAGCCTGATCGCCGCCCAGACGAGCGTGGAGTGGAACGAGCGCGGAGTGGTCACCGGCACCAACCTCTTCGCGCGGTCGATCGGCAGCGCCCTCGGCGTTGCCGTTTTCGGCGCCGTGGCGAACGCGGTCTACGCCGGAACGCCGAACGGCGGCACGAACCCGGACACAATTGCGTCGGCCTCCGCAGCCGTTTTCCTGGCGGTGCTGATCAGTGCCGCCCTCACCGTCGTCGCCGTCGTCGCCATGCCGGCTCCGGCCCGCGCGGACGAGGCGTAGGAAGCCCTGACCCGGGCCGCCGCGTCGATCACCTCTTCGGCAAGCGGCGGGTGGCCATGGATTTTTCACAGCAGCGAAACAGGCTGGTCCTACCTGCGCGCCCGAAGCTGGATCCGTACCAACGGTTGACCGGCTCGACAAAGCAGCCGGAACCGCGGCTGATTGAGGACAGGACCCATGAACGGGAAGACAAAGATCGCGGCCGGCGCGGCCACCACTGCCTTGGCCCTGGGAATCGGGGTTGTAGTCGCCGGAATGGCCTCTGCCGCCACCACCTCGACCCCGTCCCCATCGTCCAGCGCGGCTGCCGACCAGCCAGCGAACGGTGACAACGCGGGCAGGGGAGGCCACGGCCACCGGGGATTCGGGGACCGCGCGGCGGACCTGGCATCGAAGCTGGGCGTGGACGAAGCCAAGGTGACCGAAGCGCTGGAGGCCTTCAGGGCGGCCAACAAGCCCGCCGACGGAACCGATTCGGGGCAGAGGCCCGACCGCTCGGCGCGGGAAGCGGCACTTGCCGCTTCGCTGGCCAAGTCGCTGGGCATCGAGGAGGCGAAGGTCAAGGCGGCGCTGGAGGAAATCGATGCGGAGGAACGGAGCGAACGTGCTGCCGCGCTCAAGACCCGCCTCGACGCCGCGGTGAAGGACGGGACGCTGACCCAGGCGGAAGCGGACGGGGCCGCCAAGGCCGTGGAGAAGGGGGTGATCGGCGGGGGCCGGTAACTTCCATCCACCCGGTCGCCGCCGGCCCTGCACCGATCAGGGCCGGCGGCGACCGCTTGTGTCGGCGAGGTATTCCGGCCGCGCCGGTGCCGTCATGTCCGTCAGGGGGCTCTCCTCCGACCGTCCGGTCATGGTCAAATAGGAGGGCTAGACCGGCTGCCCGAGTCCGACTGCGGCCTCGGCCATAGGGAAGGAAGCGCATGACCGATCGCCAAGAACACCCCCCGATCCCCACCCCCGGAAGCGCCCAGGGCCTGGACCGCAAAGTCGAGGGCGGGTGCCCGGTGGCCCATGGCAGCGTGACCTCGCACGGCAGCGAGAGCGAAAACCCGGCGATCGACTCGCCGCAGCCCAAGGCGCACCGGCCGCGGACCATCGCGGACTGGTGGCCGAACCAACTCGACCTCTCCGTGCTCCACGCCAACCACCCGGCGGGCAACCCGCTCGGCCCCACGTTCAGCTACAGCGAAGAGTTCCAGGCGCTCGACGTCGAGGCGCTCAAGCAGGACATCATCCAGGTTCTGACCACCTCCCAGGACTGGTGGCCCGCGGACTTCGGCCACTACGGCGGCCTGATGATCCGGATGAGCTGGCACGCTGCCGGCACCTACCGCGTCCACGACGGACGCGGCGGTGCGGGGGACGGCGGCCAGCGGTTCGCGCCGCTCAACAGCTGGCCGGACAACGCCAACCTCGACAAGGCCCGGCGGCTGCTGTGGCCGGTGAAGCAGAAGTATGGCCAAAAGCTCTCCTGGGCCGACCTGCTCGTCCTCGCGGGCAACGTCGCCCTCGAGTCGATGGGCTTCAAGACCTTCGGCTTCGCCTTCGGCCGCGAGGACGTGTGGGAGCCGGAGGAGATCTTCTGGGGGCCCGAGGACACCTGGCTCGGCGACGAACGCTACATCGGCGAAGGCCGGATGTCGGAGGAGGTCGGCTCCACCGAGATGGGCCTGATCTACGTCAACCCCGAGGGGCCGATGGGCAATCCGGACCCGCTCGCGGCCGCGGCGTTCATCCGCGAGACCTTCAAGCGCATGGCGATGAACGACGAGGAGACCGTCGCCCTGATCGCCGGCGGCCACACCTTCGGCAAGACCCACGGCGCCGGTGATGCCGATGAGCACGTCGGTCCCGAGCCGGAGGCCGCCGGCCACGAGTCGCAGGGCCTGGGCTGGCTCAGCACCCATGGGACCGGCAAGGGGCCGGACACGATCACCTCCGGCCTCGAGGTGACCTGGACGGACAAGCCGACCGAATGGAGCAACCGCTTCTTCGAGATCCTGTTTGAGTACGAGTGGGAGCTGGTCAAGAGCCCCGGTGGCGCCCACCAGTGGGTGGCCAAGGAGGCGCCCGAGATCATCCCGGACGCCCACGACCCGGAGAAGAAGTACCGGCCGACGATGCTGACCACGGATCTTTCGCTCCGCGTCGACCCCGCCTATGGGGAGATTTCGCGCCGCTTCCTGGAGAACCCGGACGAGTTCGCGCTCGCGTTCGCCAAGGCCTGGTACAAGCTGCTGCACCGCGACATGGGCCCCGTCGGCCCGCACCTGCTCGGACCGTGGGTCCCCGAGCCCCAACTCTGGCAGGATCCCATCCCGGCAGTCGACCACGAACTGATCGACGGACAGGACATCGACTCGCTCAAGGCCCAACTCCTGGACTCGGGCCTGTCCGTTTCGCAGCTCGCCGGCACGGCCTGGGCGGCGGCGTCCACCTTCCGCAAGACCGACCGGCGCGGCGGCGCCAACGGGGCACGGATCCGATTGGAGCCCCAGCGCGGCTGGGAGGTCAACGAACCCGAACAGCTGGCAACCACGCTGCAGGCGATCGAGACGGTGCAGCAGCAGTTCAACTCCGCCCAGGACGGGGGCAAGAAGGTCTCGCTGGCAGACCTGATCGTCCTCGGCGGCTGCGCGGCGGTGGAGAAGGCAGCGAGCGACGCCGGCATCGCCGTCACCGTGCCGTTCCGGCCCGGCCGCGCCGACGCCTTCCAGGACCAGACCGACGTCGAGTCGGTCCAGTACCTGCAGCCGCGGGCGGACGGGTTCCGCAACTACGTGCGTCCCGGCGGGAAGCTCCAGCCGGAGACCCTCCTGCTCGACAAGGCGTACCTGTTGGACCTCTCCGCGCCGGAGATGACGGCGCTCGTCGGCGGCATGCGTGCCCTCGGCACCAACGTCGGCGATTCCGCCCACGGCATCCTCACCGACAGGCCCCAGGTCCTCACGAACGACTTCTTCGTCAACCTGCTCTCCCCGGGCACGCGGTGGAAGGCGTCGGAGGCGGAGGAGGACGTCTACGAGATCAGCGACGTCGCCACCGGCGAACTGAAGTGGACCGCCACGCCGGTGGACCTGGTCTTCGGTTCCAACTCCCAGCTCCGGGCGCTGGCCGAGGTCTACGCGAGCGACGACGCCAAGGAGAAGTTCGTCAACGACTTCGTGGCGGCCTGGACGAAGGTCATGGAGCTGGACCGCTTCGACCTGCGCTGACCGGGGCGACCGGGCCGGCCGCGGATGCGGCCGGCCCGGCAGGCCGGTTCCAACGGTCGTTGCAACACCCGCCGTTTGGGGAGTTGCAACGACCGTGCCGCTTTTAAGGACGAACCCGCAGAAGTCGCGAAGGCCCCGCCACCCCGTGACAAGCAACGGGTCCGTCTCGCCAGTTCTGGCGGGGATTTTCTGAAAGTGATAACGGCCCCGTAATGCCACAACGGAATACTCGCAGAAGAAATCCACCTCTGATGAAGGGAAACCGAAGCCATGGCTGAGCCTATGCGCTACCGAAACACCGGCGGTCCCTCATTGGTCGCGGGAGACCTGCCGCCCATTGCGAAGCTGGCTTCCGACCCCAGACGGAGCCGGTGCCCGTCCGGTCCCCGCATCCGCTGGTGGAGCCGCCGGAAAGCTTCGCGGCGTATCTGGAGGCGAACCTGTAGCGTCCCGAGGTCGTGGGGCCCCTGTCCTGAAGACCGCTTGGCTGCCGCGTCGGGTCGACCGCCGGGCCTGGCAGCAGTACCGCCTCATCGGAGCGGCAGGCAACGGATTCGTCTACGCGACCCACACGAACAAGGAGGAAGCAGGAGATGTCTGAGCAGCACGAGCACGAGCACGAGCACGAGCACGGCAGCGGGCACGGTGGCCATGGCGGGGACGGCACCATGGGTCTCCATGGCATGCTGCTGTTTGGCGAGGGGGCCCTTTACCTGTCGCATCTGCCGATGTTCCAAAGACCGCATAATTTCCAAGTGATCCTCGAAGTCGGATTCGATGAAGCCGCGGGCGAGGTGCTCAGCGCTGACCGCGAAAGCGGCGGCCAAGGCCTATACACGTTCGAGCCCGAAGAGTTCCACATCACTGAACTTGACCCCGGCGGAGACGGCCCGGAGCGATCCTCGATCGAGGGGACTATTTACCGGGGTCACTTCGAGCGTGGGGGACTGCCGATTGCCCGCGCGGTTGCCGAGGTCCGCAATGTCGTGTACTTCAAGAAGCTCGATGTCGGTGCAGGGCACGTGGCGGACCAGGATCTGGCCTACCTCTGCTTCGGGCGTGCAGGGCAACTGCACTTCGTCCATCGGATTACGGCCAAGCCTGATTTCGACCAGGTGTTAGCGGCACGACTGGTCCCCGGCACGGTTACGGACATGGCCGGACGCCCTGTGGGAGAGGACGTGACCCGGGACTTCGACCATGCCGTGCCGGTGGAATTCCAGGGCCGCCGCGACACGCCGCAGTTCCGGCTGTCACCCAAGGAAACCGCCGAGGGGGCCTTCTTCGCGACCATCGCGCCGCAAGGTTTCCACGGCTTCCGTGTCCAGGTGGAAACTGACCGGGAGCTGTACCTCGAACTGCGCGAGTTGGGTTCCGGCTGACAGAACTCACCGGGCCGCACAACGTGCGACCGTGGCGGCGACCTGCTTGGCCAAGTCGTTGTCAGACCCGCAGACGACGTCAGTCGACCCAGAACGGGCTGTTGACCGGCCGGACGGCCGTGGCCAGGTCCGTCAGGTCCGGTGCTGCCGGCGGCTGCTCATAGGTATAGCCCAGGGCGGTGATGTCCAGCACTTGCCGGATGGTGTGGGCGCCGGGGCGGAGGTCGTCGTCGATGTTGTGGCCCCGGGGTCCGTCCTGCAGCGGTGCGTAGTGCGGGGCACCGTCGGGGTTGTTGATCTTCTGCACCTCCTGCCAGTCGGCCCAGACCTTGTCGATGAAGCAGTGGTGGAGGAAGAACACCGGGTCGTCGGGGGAGGTCATCAGCAGCATGTTCCCGCCCACCCAGACGTGGACCCGGTTGTGCAACTGGGAGCCGGTGGTGGTCACCCTGTTGTCGCCGCGCCGGGTGACGAAGCCCTCAATCCGGTTCCGGAACCCGATGGTGAACGGGCTGGGGCTGTAGGGCGGGGTGTCGTAGAAGACCTCGCCCATCGCCAGTTGCAGGTCTGCGGGCGCCGGAAGACTGTCGAGGAGTCGTCCGAAGCTGCGTTTCAGGCCCGGGCCGGGCAGGCCTTCGGCACTGTAGTCGGGGACCGGCCACCTGCCGTTCGCGTGGGCGAAGGGGCCGTTCGCCACCCGCCATTCGTCCGCTTCCACACCCGTGCCGCCCATGAGGTCATCGGCCCAGACGGGCGAGGCGGCCGGGTCGGCGGTGTCCTCGGTCCAGTCCCAGTAGGGGATGGACACGGAGGCATCGATGGCGCGCAGTTCGGTTTCCAGCTGGAAGAGGAATTCTCGGTGCCAGGGCAGGAAGGCCGGGCCCCGATGCGCGCCGTTGCGGTAGTTGGCATCGCGGGGTTCGGAGGGAAGGACCGCCGGTTGCATGACGTGGTGGTGCCAGTGCACGAACCTGTCGTACTTTCCCCGGGCCTTCAGCTCCAGCAGCGCGTGGACGAAGGCCTGCCGCTGCGCGGCGGTGAGGGAGCGGACGTTCTTGCGGACCAGCATGGCTGTCCTCCATATGGTTCAGGATTGCCTGACGGCGATGAACGAGGCGACGAATCCGGCCTTGGCCTGGCCGCCGGAATGCGGAACCGTCCGGATGACCGAGCCCGCGATGGCGGACCGCTGGTCGACACCGCTGGGCCAAAGGGGGATCAGGTAGCCCAGATAGTCATAGACCCACAGCTCGCCGCCGATCTGCCCGGAGCCCTGGAAGCGCAGGGTGAAGGGGTTGCCGTAGCTGTATCCTCCGGCCAACTCCAGGCGCCAGCCCTCGCCGCCGAGGCTGCCGGCCAGGCGGCCGAACTCCGGTGTCGCCAGTTCCAGGGTCCCGGCCCCGAACCTCAGGGCGTTGAATTCCGTGGACAGGTCCGGATCGTTCCGGAAGCTTCTGTAGCTCCAGGACCCGTCGAACGGGCCATCGTGTTCCATTGCTGCCTCCCGGGAGAACGGCCAGAATTCGCGTGCATATTGGCCGGGCGGGCGGCCCGGATGGATGTAGATGCTCCCCTGCCCCCGTTATCACGGCATTACTGGCCGGCACGGAACTCCAGGACGGGGCCTGTTGATGCCGAGGCTCGCGGCGAGCCGCGCAATCCGCAGCTCGCCCGGGCAAGGCGCGTGGTTCTGGCGGGCCGGATCGGGTGTACCCACGGCGAGGCCGAACACGACGAAGCTGTATTGGGGCAGGCTGGTGGTTCACTCGCCTGGGTGGGCCGACTCGCTAGGGGAAGACGATGGAGAAGCCCGGGAGCGAGGCGTCCGGGCCGGTGTAGGCGACCCCGTCGACCCGCAGGCCGTCGGGGTTGAGCAGGGTGATCTGGCCCCCCTTGTTGGACAGCACCACCGGCGCAGCCAAGGTGACCCGCACGGTCTCCCCGGCCGGGACGGAACCGGAGAGTCCCATGGCGTTCTTGTCCCGGTCCAGGATCTTCCAGCCCGCGAGTTCCACGGTCCGGTCGGTCGTGTTCAGCAGGGTCACCGTTTCCACCTCGGGGGAGGCCGTGGGGTTGGCCAGGGCCGCCACGATGCGCACCGCCCCGTCGGGTGATTCCGGGGTCGGGGGGACGCCGAGTTGGAAGGGGCGGGGTTCGATGCCGGCATCCGATGGGGGCCCGCTAACGGGGGGACTGATCTGGTGGCCGGTCACGTCGTCGGTGTGCCAGGTCTGGGACTGGAATTTGAGGAAGATGCCCACCCACTGGTTCTGGTGCGGGAAATGCAGCAGAAGCGCGCCGTCCTGGTAGACCCCGTCGTCGTCCGTGAAGCGGCCGACGTTGCCTTGGTTCATGTGGATGTCGTGGACCCCGTTTCCGGGCAGGAACCCGAAGATCTTGTCCTTCTTGCCGGGCTCGGGACCCCAAGGTTCCCCGAAGGCGTAGATCAGCGAGTCCTCGTCGGCCATGGCCCGTTGGATGTAGTGGTCCACCTTCTCGTTCAGGTCGTTGTCCGGGCCCGGGACGTTGAAGGGCAACGGCACCATCAGGCGCGGGTCGAACAGGTTGGAGCGGATGTAATCCAAGGCCGGGCCGGCGGGCTGGGAGGCGAGGGGGTGCCAGCCCCGGTCCAGCGCCTCGAGTTGAGGCAGGAACGGGTGGCGGAAATTCGAATCCACCAGGTATTCGACCTCGGAGGGGCTCAGCGCCGACTGGACGTTCACGGCCAGCCGGTAGTCCGTGGTGTCGTCCACGACGTGGACCTGGTAGTGGGGGTTGCTGCCCGATCCCAGCACCCGGTTGATGGGGGTTCCCTTGAGGACCCCGTAGTTCTTCAACGGCATGACGACCTCCAGCGCGTCTCGATCCGCGGTTCCCGCCCCGAACCCGCGAGCGGCCTGCCGCCCTGCTTCCGGTCCTGGCCTGAGCCTGGGGACGGGTGCGTGACTTCTGCATTACTGCTGCCCTGACACTCACGACGCTGCAGCAGAGGTCGACGAAGCCATCAACGGCCTCGTCGACCTCCGCCACCGCAGCGCTCGAGGCGTCCGCAGCAAGGACAACTATGGATTCCTCACGCTCCTCATCGCCGGGGGACTCACTTCGACTCTCCCTCCGCGAGCCGCTGAAGTTCATCGAGCGGCAGGGGAGACGGGGCCTCCCCGTTGTCCGTCGAGGACGGCGCTTCGGGCGGCGATGATGGTGCGGTCCCCGCAGCGTCCTCCTGGGAGGATTCGGAGAGCAGCTTGTCAAGGGGCAGCGGTTCGGGCGCTTGGCTCGAGGACTGGTCAGCACCAGGCCCCGACGTGCCTCCTGGAGTTCCCAGCGCGTCGAGCGGAAGCGGCGACGGCGCGGACGCCCCCGAATCCTCCTGGGATGATTCGGGGAGCGACTGGGCGAGCAACTGGTCAAGGGGCAGTGGTTCGGGCGCCTGGCTCGAGGACTGGTCAGCGCCAAGCCCTGATTTGCCTCCTGGAGTTCCCAGCGCGTCAAGAGGGAGCGGCGACGGCGCGTCGGCACTCGCGTCGACGGAACTGCGAACGCCCGCTGAAGAGCCGAGGGATAAGGAAATCGTGACGTCGTTGGACATCGGCTTACTCCCGTCCGCTAGAGGTAGACCTGGGTGATGTTCTTTGCCGCATCCAGCACGACGTACACCTGCTTGCCGTTGGCCCTCGCGGCGGCGAGGATCACGAGCACGTTCGTCACGCCGTCCGGAGAGTTCGGCAGGACCTTGTGCCAGGCCCCGTCCACGGCGAGGATCGCCCAAGCGTTCTGGGAGTGGTGGGTGGCGTAGATCTGGTTGATCAGGGTCCACATGGTCGTCTCTTTCTCTCGTGATGGGTGGGGATCAAAGATAGGTTTGGAACACGGTGGCCGTGTCCATGTTGACGGTGACCTTGAGGTTCTTGGCTCGGGCCAGGGCGAAGACCGCCGACATGTTGGTGACGCCGTCGGGAGCGCCGGTCTGGATCTTCCGCCAGCCGAAGCCCGCCAGGTTCACCCAGCCGTTCTGGCCATGGTGGCTGGTGAACACGCTGTCGACGCCCACGTTGGAGTGCCATTGTGCTCCGGTGCCTCCAGCGGCCCGGGTCTTGACCGTCATCGAGGCACCCACCGCGGAAACCTGCTCGATCTCAAGGCCGGACGCGCTGCCGTCCCACCATTTGCTCGCCGGTGCGGTCGCCGCACCGAAGGTGGATGCGGCGCCGCCATAGAGGTCCTCGGCGTCGCCGCTGTTGCCCCGGCGCTCGAGATCGAACCGGTTGTCCGCCTGCGTGAGGGAGCATTCGTAGTGCTGGCTGGCGGTCATCTGTTCGTGGCTGTTGTTGCCGTTGACGTCGACGTGCCAGATCGCCAGGCCGGCGTCGGGCAGCGCCGCGTCCCGGCCGGACTGTTGGCGGTTCTCCAGGATGAAGTACTCGGCTGCGTTCCTGGCATGGAGGAGGAAGTCGTTCTTGCCCGCCTCGACGGTCGCGGTCGTCCCGCTGTTCAGGGTGGTGACTCGTGATGCCCATCCCGCGGCATGCTTCAGGTAGGCCTCGACTTGGGTGGGGTTCTTGTCCGATCCGCCGAAGCACATCAGCGAGTAGTGGCCAATGCCGTTGCCGATGTTGACTTTGTCGTAGTCGTACAGGTCCGGGAAGTCGCAGATCATGTGCCCGTTTTCATGGCAGAACGTCCTCAGGGTCAACTGGTTGCCGAGATCGGTGATCTGGTAGTCGGAGAACCGGCGTCCACCCCCGGCGGAGTAGGAGCTGGCGAGGGCCCACGAGTGCGGCCACAGGCCTTGCGACCATGCGTTGGATCGCGCGCCGGCATAGAACACGCTGAGCGCCTGGATGAACCCGCCGGAGTCTGCGGTCAGCCCGGAAAAGCTGAACCCGCTCGCGACGAGGCTGTCCAGTGCCTCCCGGATCAGCTCCTGGGCGCGCGTGCCGTAGGCGATCGCCGGATCGGTGTAGTAGGTTCGCGGGTGGGCGGCCCGGTAGTAGGCGGCCACATGGTTCCTGTACCGCAGCTTGCCATCGGAGACGTCCCGGAAGTAGTCCAGGGCCGACCCGTTGTTCCCGAATCCGGAGTAGCCGGCCTTGTTGCAGAAGTCATCGACCTCCTGCTTGCCGATTGTCTGCGGGAAGTCCGAGAAATCGACCAGCAGGACCAGCCCCAGGTAGTCGCCCGTCGTGCTGCCCGTTGGAGGTGCGGCCTCCGCTCCCTCCGCAGACCGGGCGTTCCGGCGGGCGAGGTTCTCTTGCCGCCGCTGCATCCATCGCGGCGGGGGTCCCATGGCGTCCCGGGCCTCGGCGGCATGTCGGCGAGTGGCTTCTCGGGTGAGCCGTACGTGTTTGGGAAGGGCGAGCGTGTCCGGGCCCTCCGCACCGACTCGCGTGCCGCTCGGGACCAAGGTCTCGCCGTCGTCCGCCAATTTCGCATACTCGTAGTAGCCGCTGTCCCCTTGGACGACCGTGTAACCGTCCAGGGTTTCGAAGACGGCCTGAAACTGGTTCCCCCACCCGCGCAGCGTCACTTTGGAGCCATCGGGATTCTCAAAGGTGAAGAGTTCACCCACGAATGGACTGGGCACGTCGGCCCCTCTCTCTGTTACTCGGCGTCCCGGGCCGCAGACTGCCAGCAGTCGCGGTGCTGGGCCCGCCGGGCGATTCGACTAGGACGCCCTCCAAGTGCTTGTTGGGCGAATTGGTCCGCTCAGTCACGGGCGGCCGTCACGCGCCCACGTACGTGCCATGACGGTCACCCTGCGCTCCTCCTTCCCACGATCAAGGGGACGACGCCGCACCGCCTTGCGCGCGCTTCTGCGTCAGGTAAAGCGGACGGTGTGATCCAGGATCCCCACTCCCACCTCGATCTTGAGAAGACCCAGTGTGCGGCTGTCGGTGCTGCCCGTGTTCCAGCACCAGTCGAATGCCCTGGAGGGCAGCTGCGTGAAAAAGGGGCCGGACCACGCCCTGGTGCGGGACTCGTTCTCGGCGAAGACGAAGTATTTGCCGGGCCCGGCCCATCCGCTGAAGGCTTTTGCGGTGCCACCTGGCGCGATGCGGTACCAGCCCTTCTTGGCCCAGTTCGTGCCGCCCTCGCATCCGGGAGCGTGGTACCCGTAGGCCACGAAGAGAGTGTCCGAGGTGCCGTTCTTGAAGTAGAGGCCCATCACGCACCGTCCAGATCCGTGGGGTGTCGCGGCGGGTCCGCGGGCATCCGGAGTTCGGTGCCGAGACCTGCGGCTGCGGCCGCATCCTCTTCGTAGGGCTCTTCACCCGCTTGCAAGTCGATTCCACTTGCCGTGCCTGCCACCGGAAACCTGTCGGTGGTCCGGGCTTCGGGCAAGTTCTCGTTTGCCTCGCCGAGGTTTTCCTGCACCTGCTCGGGCGTCCATTCGCTTCGAAGTCCACTCATCGTGTCGCCTTTCCTGGATGGATCTGCACCCCCAGCATCCGAGGGATGCGTTACCGCGCCATTACCGGACCAAATGCCGCCCACACGTGAGAACTGCGAAGCTGCCCCGGCTTTGATGGCCTCGCGGGCACCTTTCGCCCGAACGACGGCGTGCTGGTTGCCGTATCTCTCGGAGTTGCGGGCAAGCCATGGCCCCGTCGCAGTGGTCCCAACAAGGGATCCCCGAGTACGAAGATCTTCATGCCGATGGTATTGATGCCTGCGCCAAGGCGTGGGCCGTCGCGCCTGGCGGACGAGTGCGACTTTTCCCCGCCCACGTTACGGCGACTCTCGAGATGGCGCTCGATGGTGCCACGCGCCTTGAACTCCGTCACTACGGGGTCGTAGAGACATAGGCGTGGAGGACCCCCGTGTCGAAGGCCTGTTTCCCCGGCGGGTGCCAGGCAGCGTCGTCGATGGCTCAGTCTGGGCTGCCCGCGCGCCTGTCAGGTTGGGCCCTACCCCAACCCAGCGGCCGGGCGTTCCGCCTACCCGTCCCCGGCAGAACCCGGCGACCCCTCGGGAGGACCGCCATGCAGCTCACCGTCAGCGACGTCGGGGCTGTCACCTTCGCCCACGGCCAGGCTCCCGCAGCGTTGGCACTTTGATAACCAACCCATCTTCGCGTCATACCAAGCCACCAAAGGGGCCGCCAGAAGTGCCGAACTGCTTGAGGGTAATTGCTCCCCTTACGGCTTTCCAGCTGTCCCAGGTACCCACAATATGATTGCGGTTGCTGCCACCACGGCTAGTGCGGTTCCCGTCACCGCACCGAGCACCCGAAGGCGGACCGGGCGGGGGCACCCCTTGGCCAGCCTGAGGGCGGCGAGTACGAAAAGGGCTCCGGCCGCGGTGAAGAGCAGAGTGGTCCAGATGGCAAGCGGTACTACCATTTCAAGAACCGTCACAAGGGTCAGTGAGACGAAGAGCAAGAGCAGAAGCCATCTTGGCCATCCCGTAAGAGTCCTGGCCTGAACCAACCGCCCGCCCGCCCAGAGTCCGCAGGCTACTTCGACGAAGCGCAGCGTATACATGAGGGCTACCGTGTTGTTCCCGATCGTGAGCAGGGCAGCGCAGGCTGCAATCCCCAGGATGATCCGTCCCGTCCGGGAGCCGTCGGGTAGACCGGCGAGCACGAACAGCGCCAGCGCAGCTGCGTGAGCGAATACGTAGACGGAATAGTTGGTCTGTGCCTGCTGGCCGGACATCGGGAAGAAATGGAACCAGCCGTTGGTCAGCCCGGCGATGAGCAGCGCCATCCCGCCGAGGGCCAGATACACGGGATTCACCTCGGGGCCGGGCGGGGGGCCGGGTTTATGGGGTACGGGGCGGCCGGAGAGCGTGAACAGGCGAGTGGAGCTGCCGCGGACATACAGGACCGGGGTCACCCACTCCAGGGAGGCCAGGCCCAGGATGGAGGTCCGTCCGCTTCCGGCGGCCTTGTCGATGTCGCGGCCGTGGGCAATCGCGTCGTAGAAGCCCCGGGCGAAGGCGACGGCGGCCGTGTCGCTGACGGCGAACTGCATGGCCACCACGGCGCTGATGCCGCCACGGACCAGGGCTGCCGCCGTTCCCGAGAAGAGGTCCTCCTCTCCGGCTTCACCGGTCGAGCAGGAATTGAGCACCACGAGCTGAGGCGTTGGGTCGGCTTCCCGAAGCAGGTCAACCAGGCGGGAGGATTCCACCATGTCGGAGCGGCCCGAAGCCGAGATTAGGGCAATGTGGCCCTCCTGACCATGGAGGTCGTAGCCGCCATGCCCGATGAAGTGCACGATATGCCACGGTCCTCCCAGCAGATGTGCCTGAACCGAGCTCCAGGTCGCCTGCGGCACCCAGACCAGTTCGACCAGCCCTGCGGCGATCGGTTCGGCCAGCGCCCGGGCCAGATGCTGTTTCTCTGCGTCAATATCTAGCGCCCCCAGGTCGCGAGGTGAGGCGGCGATGCCGAGGATCCGCAGCGGCGGCACCACCTCGAGGGGATCGGGACTGTAGTCGGAGGCCGGGATGCGCCGCAGCAGGGGCCTTGTGCGGCACAGATAGGACTCGGTTTCCGGGTCGAACAGCATCTCCCACGGCAGGCCCGCCAGTTCGGATGCGGTCAGCCGGAGCACCACCCTGAGTTGCTGACCGGAGCGTTGGGCCGCGCCCAGGCTTGCTCGGTAGGTTCCGTTCACCGGGCCGGTGAATAGTGCCTGAAACAGCTGCTGCCCCACTTCACGCAGCGGTTTCTCCGCCCGTGAAATGGTTCGCCGGGTTGATATTGCAGAGGTCAAAACGGCGTCTTCGAGTTCAGCCCGGCGATCCAGCAAGGCGTCCACGTCCAGCGTGAATGTCGCAGATGGCTCCCCGCCCGCCAGGGCCCGGATCACTCGGACGGTGTAGTCGCCGGGGCCGGAACCGGATCCAATTTCCAGCTCAATGTCATTTTCCACCGCAGCCTTCTCACCCGGAAATTTGAGATTGCCAGGCTGCCCTCCCAAAACGAGGTCTCTGCGAGGCATGCACGGACCCACACCAAGACTGATCTGTACAAAGCCGGTCGCTCATTGGGGTGGCCCGGACGTTCCCCTCGGTGAACTTCTGATACAGAAGATGACCTCCCGTTCGTCAGCCACTGCCAGGACCAGCGGCTGGAATTACCGTAGGGGCCGGACATTACTTGTCCGTTACTGCCGAACGGCAAAGCGGGCGATTTCTGAAAGGGCCCAGGTGGCGGCCGCAAATGCCTGGCCGTGTCACATCACTTGGCTCTGGACCGCTTGGGGCGGTGACCTGCTTGTCCAGGCAGTCGTCCAGCCCGCGGAGCAGGGACAATTCGGCGATCTGCCCGCCGGCCTGGGCAACCGGGCGCAGCGTGTATGAGCCAGAAGCCGCGCAATCTGGCTCCATCGATGGGCAGGGCCTTGAAGTACTCATACGTAGTGCTTCTTCGGCCGGCCGGGGCCGGCCCGTGTGGCTCACCCTCGCCCGGGGCTGCCCCCTCAACGCGCATAGCCAAGCCCCCACCGGAGGCTCACACTGAAGTCCACCAAGGGGCATGCTCAGGCACAACCCATGATCGCCGGCAGCCGCGCATCCCGCAGTCCTGGGCCAACGAGAGGGAAAGACCATGCCGCTGTATCTATCGAAATTCAGCTACACGCCGGAGACCTGGGCCCGGATGATCGCCAACCCCGAGGACCGCCGGGTGGCGGCCCGGTCCTACATCGAGTCGGTGGGTGGGCGGCTCCACGGCTTCTGGTACGCTTTCGGCGCGCACGACGGGTTCACCCTGTGGGAGGCCCCCGACAACGTGTCCATGGCCGCGGTGGCGCTGGCGCTCAGCGGGGGAGGGGCCCTTGGCTCGCTGGAAACGACGGTGCTCCTAAGCGTCGAGGAAACGCTGGAGGCCCTGCGGCAGGCCGCGCAGGTGGGGTACCGGGCTCCCGGCGCCTAACCGGACCACGCGCTCTCAACAGCTTCGGCGGGAATTGATGCCGGGGAACCGCGGGCCTCCTGCGGTAACACTGGCGCGGGAGCGCGATGGGTACCAGCGACACCATACGGAACCACCTCTCCGCCACCGGCCTCGCTGGAGCTCGAGGCCCGTAGGCGTTCGGGACCATCTAGGGCGCGGGTGGCGCGGTCGGTAAAGGCCAGGGTGTGGAAGGGTCGGTTGGTAGAGGCCCGGCCGGCCCCGAGGAATAGTAGACGGTGATTCGCCAACCATCCGTGGTGCATTTCGGATCAACGTCCAGTACCAGGCCGGCCTCTGCTTGCTCATTCGTCTGGCCCTCAAGGACTGGCTCTAGGCCGAGGGCGGTCAATTCCGCTTTCACGTCGCCGACCGGCCGGCCAATGTAGGCGTTCGGGGAAACGGTCAGTGGCGTGCACGTCGGGGAGGCCGCCGCTACGCTGATGTGTTTGGGCTTGCTGGTAACCCCGCTCTGGGACGCGGTGATGGTGACTTCTCCCGAAACAACGCCGGTAACGACTCCGGTGGAGTCGATTTTGGCTGTGGCCGGATCGCTTGACTCCCAAGTGACGGATGCCAGGTCCTTCTGGGAACCGTCGCTGTACATGCCCGTAGCTTTGTAGGAGGCGGTTCGGCCCTCCATCACAGTGCCCGGCCCGCTGATTTCAATGCGCTCGAGCTTGGAGGCTGGCGATCCGGTTGGCGTCCTAGTGGAAGCCGCCGTGACGGTGACTTTAGCGCTGTCCTTTTTTCCGTCCGCGGATGCGGTGATGGTGACTTCTCCGGGGCTTTTTCCAGTGAGCTTGCCCGTCTTGGGGTCAACTGCGGCAACTTCCGGCTTGTCTGAGTCCCACTTGACGGCGCCCGCGCCCAGCTTCCTCTCGGTGTCATCGCTGAATTTGCCCATGGCGACCAATGACAGGGTCTTGCCCTGCTCCAGTTTGCCCGGATCATGGATCTCGATGCCTTCCAGCTTTGCCGCGGTCACCGTGATCCGTATCTGCCTCGTGATTCCGTCCGCCGAGGCGGCGACAGTGGCGTCCCCGGGCTTCATGCCTGTGATCTTGCCAGTGGCGGCGTCGACGGTGGCGATGGCCGAGTTATCTGACTCCCACCTGACGGACTCCGTCAGCTCGCGGTGGTCGCCATTGCTGTAAATGCCAGTGGCAGTGAGCTGCACCTCCGCTTTTGGCGGCAGCTCCCGCACCTCGCTTATGACGATGTCTTTTAGTGTTGGGTCCGGGGCAAACTGATGCGCCATGAACAGCAGGCCGACGAGCAGGACAGCGGCGGCCACACAAACGCCGTAGGCCAGATGAATCCGGCGCCGGTAGCGGTCCATGCCCCGCTGGAGTGCCCGCTCCGCATCCGCGGGATGGTCCCGGGAACGTTCCTCGGCGATTGCCGCCAAGGTTCGCTGGAAGGGCGCATTCATCGCGGATCCCCGCCCGTGTCCGGTCCGCCTGCGGCAGGCTGGAAATTATCCACGGCAGCCCTGACCTCTGCCTTGGACCGGCCGGTGATCCGGGAGATTTGTGCCGCCGAGAGGTCGGCAAACTCATGCAGCACCACCGCTGCCCGGTCAGGGAAGGCCAGCGATGCCAAGGGGTGCAGGGCCCCGCCGTTCTGGGTGTCGGGATATGGTCCTTCCGGACTGGCGGCCGTCCCGTGCTGAGGGGAGCCGATCAGATGGATCAGGTCGCAGAGCGCATAAGTCCGGATCTGCGCAGTCACGGGGCCCCGCCATACGGCGGCGGTGCGGGCCCAAGCCTCCTCCAGCAGCGCGGAGGCTCGTGCGGGATCGTCGCACAGCAACTGGGCGCAAAGGGACAGTTCCTCATGTTGGCTCTCGAAGGCCATCCGAAGCTCTTCCTGACGGTCCTGAAGGGCCCGGGAAAGCCTTGCGCCGGGAGGGAGCCCGAACTCCACCTCCCGAAGGGAGGGAATCAGGACCACCCCCACCAAGGCAGCAATACCGAGGCCCATGAGGACGACGCCGAGAACGCCGGACAGGATCCATCCCGCAGCTATGGCGGCGAGCGTGGCTGCGGTGATGGCGACCCTCGCTGGCCGCACCAGCGGCCGCAGCTGCCGTTTGGGAACATCACACATGGGCTTGGTGCCCTTCCCTCGCACGCGGACATGCGAGTTAGGCGGATCGCCCCGGCATGCCATGGCTACTCCTGCATGATACCGCCGGACTTGTGATTCTCATCTCAGTGGATCAATCTTAATTCGCGGCACATGGGGGCAACCGGCACCCTTCGCGTAGTCCCTGTGGGAGGGCAGGGAAAACTTCAAACGCTGATGGTTAGAAGGTCGTGTGAACACGGACATCGAGCTGGAAATCAGTCCAGGTTCAGGGCGCGATGAGTACATGGTGCGGGTGATACAGGCCCGGGCCGGCGGGGAACCGTGGGCCGCCTTCCGCCTGGACGTTGATGAAATGCTGGACAGGCGGGCCGACCTGGAGCAGACGATCCTTGCTTCGGCCGTGTCGGCGCGCCGGATGGTTCCGCTGGCTGAGGAGCCTGTGCGGCAGGCTGGACAGCAGCTGTTCGACGCACTGTTCGCGGGCCCGGTGCGCGGGGCATACCGGGCGAGCCTTGGTGCGGCCCAACAGGCCGGTGACCAGCTGCGGGTGGTGCTGCGGCTGGCTGCTCCGGAGCTGGCCGCCTTGCCGTGGGAGATGCTGTTCGACCCGGAAACGGAATCGTATCTCTGCCGGAATGAGCCGATGCTGCGGCGCATCCCGGCGCCCGACTACACGCCCCGGGCCCTGAGGGTCGTCCCGCCGCTGCGGATCCTCGGTGTGGTTTCGTCCCCGCGCGGCCTTCCGGCCCTGGACGTGGACGCGGAAAAGGAACGCCTGGAGACGGCATTGGATGGTCCGATCGCGGCAGGGCTGGTGGAGGTGGTCTGGGCGCCGGAGGCGACTTGGGCGGGGGTCCACGAGCAACTGCTGGCGGGACCTTGGCACGTGGTGCATTTCATCGGGCACGGGGACTACGACGTTCGTGCCGGGGAAGGCCTGATCGCCTTGACGGATGCGCATGGCCGTGCGGCCATGGTGGAGGCCTCCCGCCTGGCGTACCTGCTGAGCGCGGCTCGGCCGGTTCCCCGCCTGGTGGTGCTCAATTCCTGCTCCAGCGGTGAGTCCGGGACGGAGGAATTGTTTTCCGGCACCGCCGCCGCGCTGGTCCGCAGCGGGGTCAGCGCCGTGGCGGCCATGCAGTTCACCGTCAGCGACGAGGCGGCCATTGCGTTTGCGCAGGGGTTTTACACCGCAATTGCCAACGGCCGCAGGATCGATGAGGCCGCCCGCAACGGGCGGATCTCCATTACGGGAAACTCCCGGTCAACGCTGGAATGGGTCACCCCGGTGCTGTACGTACGCGGCAGCGAGACCAGCCTGTTTACGTTGACCCCACCCCGGGGCGCCGCCAGGCTGCGGACCGATCCCCTCCACACCCGTGAGCCGGAACGCCCCGAGTCCAGTGGTGAGCCGGAACGGCAGCCGGAGGGCGCCGCGCCGGAGATTCGGGCAACCGAGGGTCCGGCGGCCGATGCCAAGATGTCGGATGAGAGGGTGGCGGAGGCCCGTGCGACGGAGGCCGCCCGGCAGGAAAAGCAGCGGATCCGCTGGCAGGACCTGTACGACCGGGCCGGTGCCGCCCTGCAGGTGAACCAGTACGGGACGGCCATCGAACTGCTCGACAGCCTGCTGGCGGAAGAGCCCGGCTTCCGGGACGCGGCCGCGCTCCGCGAGACGGCGGGGCACCGCCAGCAACTCGCCTCCGTCTACCGGCGCGCACAAGCAGCGGAGAGCGCCGGCGACTGGGTGACCGCGATCCGCGGCTACACCTTGGCCCAGGCCGATCCGGCGTTCGCCGACGCCGGGACCGCACGCAGGCGCTGCGAGACGCGCCAGCGCGTGGCGGAACTTCAGGTGGGCATGCGCAAGCACGCCGAGGCCGGCAACTGGGATGTCGTATTGGAGTTTTCCGCGGCGCTGGCTGCGGTGGACCGGAACGCGGCCAATCCGGGAGGCCTCGCCACCCGGGCCCGGCTGGAACTGCTCTACGAGCAAGGGCGTTTGGCGGAGGAAGCCGGCGATCGGGCCGCGGCCGGGCAACTCTACGCGGAGATCCTCAAAACGGCGCCGGCGTTTCGGGACGCCGAAGCGCGCCGCGACGCCTGCCGGGAAACGCGCAACGAGGCCCGCCCCCAAATCCCTCCACCCGCCGTCGGGGGCGGTCCGGTTCGCCCGGTGCCCACCCCGCAGCGGGTCCCGGAAGCCGGCACCGAGCTGCTGCGGGTCCGGCACGGCAGCGCTGTCAATGCGGTGGCGTTCAGTCCGGACGGAGCCCGCCTGGCCACTGGCAGCTGGGACAAGACCGCCCGGATCTGGGATGCCGGCACCGGCGCCGAACTGCTGCGGCTGCGGCACAACACCGTGGTGAATACGGTGGCGTTCAGTCCGGACGGAGCCCGCCTGGCCACCGGCAGCTGGGGCAGTTCCGCCCGGATCTGGGATGCCGGCACCGGCATCGTGCTGTTGCGAATCAGGCTCAACAGTGCGGTCAACGCGGTGGCGTTCAGCCCGGACGGCACCCGCCTGGCCACCGGCAGTGACGACATCAATATCTGGGATGTCCAAAGCGGTGCCCACCTGTTGCACATCCGCCAGGAAAATCCGGTTCACGCGGTGGCCTTCAGCCCGGACGGAACGCGCCTGGCCGGCGGCAGCGAGGACACCCGGATCTGGGACGCCCGCAGCGGTGCCCAGCTGGTGCGCATCCGCCACGACCTCGCGGCCACGGGGGCGGCTTTCAGCAGGGACGGTTCCCGATTGGTTACGGGCAGCAATGATCGGACCGCATGGATCTGGGAGGCCGCCACCGGCAGGAAACTGGCCAAGATCCGCCACGACGACGCGGTATGGGCGGTGGCCCTGAGCCCGGCCGGGACAATCCTGGCCACCGGCTGCAGCGACGGCGCGGTCCGGCTCTGGGACAGTGCCGGCGAAGACCTGCGGCTGCAGGTCCACCACGACGGCGGGGTCTCCGGACTATGCTTCCGGCCTGACGGGCGCGCCCTGGCCACGGCCAGCCGGGACGCCACCGCACGCATCTGGTACATCGGAGGAGCGCAGCGGCGGAAGTAGGGCACGGAGACGGGGACCGGGTGCCCCGATCCCCGTCTCCGGTCAGCCTACGGTCCCTACCTCCTGGAAAAGGCAGTCGTCGAAAATGCGGTCGTTCCTCGACGCCTCGGCGGCGTTGCCGGGGGATGGGTCGACTTCCGCTTTCAGTCCTGCATCGTCCCGGACAACTGGCGAACGTCGTAGTCCTGCAGGGAGTCGGGCCCTGTGTCCATTGCCTCGGTCCGGTCGGTGACAATGATCAGCGCCCCGGTCACCGGTGCCTCGTCGATCCCCCGGAGCCCCGAGGGAACCAGCACGGACAACCGGAGCTGGGAGACGTCCCTTGTACTCTCGAGGAGAATCCCCGTCAGCATCGTCCCCAGCTCGGACGTTGAGATTTTCAGATTGCCGCCGGAGAACTCGCGGCGCGTGCCCGGCAGGTCCTCGCCCCGGACCGAGAGCACGCCGTCATCGGCGCTGTACCGCGCTTCTATGCCTTCGCCCGTAAGCGTAAAACCCTTCATCTGCATCTTCCCGTCGGACAACGAAATCGGTGGTCCCATTACACGATGCCGGCGTTACTGCGCCGTTACGGCGACTGGCACGTGGAAGACGTCCCCGGCCCCCTCACCACCTTGCACCCACCTTGCACTTGGCACGGCAGGCACAACCGAAGGTCCGTCCGCCGTTCTCCTTCCCGGACGGGGCTCCGCAGGAGCCATATCGCCAATGGCACATCCGGCGGTGTGCAATGGCAGGGTCGGGGGTCGGGAAACGGCAGGATTGGCCGGGAGGCGAAACTCGAGGCCTTAACCGCCGGCCTTCAACGCAGTAGCGTTCCTGTAACGGTACTGCCACACACTGGCGGTGTAGCTTCGCTCCCCACCCGGCCGGAGATGTCTCCGGGAGGGGCTGGGATGGGCCGAGGCCGAGGAGAGACCGGCATGGCGTTGTTCAAGAACGATGTGTCCGAGTATGTGACACCTGGACGGGTGAATCCCGCACGGCTCGTAGTGACGTTTACGCCTGTCCAGGGCAGCCCGGACCGGTATGACGTTACGGCTCAGGTTGATGACGACGGCGAACTCATGACAGGCGAATTCGTTGCGCGGCCCGAGTGGCGTAACGCCAACGCGCCGTTCCCGACTTCCAAGATCTATCCGGCCGAGCCCCCACGCGCCCAGCTCGGTACCCAGCTTTTCAGTAACCTCTTCTCCGGAGCCCTTAGCCGTTGCTGGGCGCAGGCGGTCGAACGAGGGCGGCAACGCGGATTGCACATCCTGATCCGTAGTTCCTCATACGCCTTGCATGCCCTGCCTTGGGAGCTGCTGTCGGACCCGGCCCCGACGTCCTCCGAATACGTCGCTTTCTCGGAGGGCTGGTCCGTGTTGCGCGACGTGCCGGCCTCCGGTGAGGAAGCCATGCCCGGGATCGGTGCCCCAGTGCCGGCACCCGACCTGGCGATCCTGGTTATGACAACGGCCGTCACCGGGGTGAACCAGGACAGCGACCCCGGAATCATTAGGGCAGCGTTCCCCCAAACACCCGATGTGCGGACGATCCCGGATGCGGGTCCCGAACAGATCCTTGAGGCGCTGGAGGCCGGTGAAGCGCAGGTCGCGCACATCATGGGGACGGGGGAGCAGACTCGGCAGGGGTGGCAGGATCTCGTGGTGGGCACGCCGGGTTCGCCAACCGTGCTTCCGGGCAAGGCACTGGCCAAGGCGATGGAGGACACTCCGCGGTTGCGCCTTGTGGTCCTCGCGGCATGCGAAACCGACCGGCTTGCGGCTCACCTGGCCCCGGTTGTCCCCGCCGTGATCGGCATCCGCGGAATCATTAGCGACGCGGGCTGCCAGGCATTCCTGGGAGGCCTCTACGGTGCACTCGCAGCCGGCGCGACATTGTCCCAAGCGGTCGCTTCCGGACGAACCCAGCAGATCGGCTTCTCGCAGTCCATTGGCGACGAATGGGCACAGCCCGTCCTCTTCCTGCACGAGGATGGCTCGATTGTCCGCCCCCGGAGCCACGTCGAGGACACCATGGTCACCGTTCTTGGCCTGCGGAATCCCACGACGCAAGCAGGCACGGAAGCAGAGACGGCCGCGAGCCTATTGCTCCAAATCAAGGAGGAAAATCTCAGGGCCTTGCGCACGCAATGGGGCGAGGACAGGAGAGAGGGCGGGCAAGGGGCTACCCCGGCATTCGTGCAGAAACAGATCGATCACCTCGCGGAAGAAGTGGAGGGGATGGGAGAAGCGCGCCGGGGAGCCCTGCCGTGAACGCTCCCGCCACCCGCCGAATGTCGGTTCCTCGCCTTGCGGCCGCGGCACGGCGGCTGACCGAGTGCAAGGCGCTGGTCGAGGAGATGCGGCAGGAGGTGGACTGGATGGACAAGACCCGCCTCACCGCCGTCGTCGGCGAGCGACACCTGATTGAGTCCCTGACCACAAACATCACGAGGGCCGACACGCAAATAGCCCAGATGGCAAACGGAACACCGGACAGGACCAAAGGCTGTATGGCGAAGCTCGAAAGCCTTCTTGACGACCCGGTATGGGCCGTGGCCCGTGAGACCCGAAAGCACCTCGCGGCGAGGAAGGAGGAGGTTGAAGAATACGTGAGGGAGGTCAAGGAGGAATACCGGACGCTGCGAGTCGACCTCAAGAAGATTGAGAACCTCGTCGGACAGGCCGGCCGCCTCGGCGTCAAGGTGACCGACGAGCTGGCGAGGGAGTTGGCCAGCGTATCGGTCAATTTTGGGCTGACCGAGGAAGAATTCCAGGCGGGCCGCTTCGACACCGCTGCCGTTGCGGTGGAGCACGCCAGGCAGGCGCTGGCGAAAGCGCAGTTCACCTCGGAGCTACCTGCCAGCCGGACAGTGGTGGATGCAAAGAAGCTCGGGTCCTATCTCGAGAATCTCGCGAAAGTAATTGGCGATGCGGAGAAGAAGGATGACAAACGCACCCGCCGGACGGAACTCTTCCTCATCTCCGGCAATCCCGTGGAGGGCATGAGCGTCCCATACAAAGTGCTCCTTCGCAGGCCCGGCTACGAGCACATGCCGGAAACGAATCTCTACGACGACGTGGAGGTCTTCGATGCCGACCAGAAGCAGTTTCAGGAGATCATCAACTCGATCGCGGAGGCCGCCCTGAACGGGATCCGTTCGGCCCCGAACCCCCCGGCGGCGGGGGCAGGCAACGTGCGCCGCACCCGGCCCGAGGAACACCTGGGCCAACTCGACCCCGCGGGACAACTGGAGAAAATCGGTCGCCGGATGTACAGCCTACTCATTCCGGACGCCATGCAGCGCCTGATCGACGAGACCGAAGGGTTTCCGCTGACTGTCACCTCCAATAACCCGGAGTTGCCGTGGGAGCTCCTCCATGATGGGGAAGGGTTCCTGTGCCTCAAGCGGATGTTTGCCCGAATGCCCGCAGGACAGACCTTTCCCCGGCGCACCCGGGAACCCATCCCTGGGGGCAAAACACGAAGCAAGGTGCTGTTGATCCACTCGGTGTCCGAGGAACCCTTGGTGCAGGCGGAGAGGGAGATCGAGGAGATCCAGCGACGCTTGGCGGGGATGAAACCCGAACCCGTGGTGACGAAGCTGTCCGGGTCCGAGGTCAATGCGCGACGCCTGACCGATGAGCTCAGCCTCGGAGATTACGACCTGATCCACTACGCCGGACACGCAGGCTACGATCCGCAGCGGCCCCAATTCAGCTACCTGTTGTTGTCCAGCGGCGAACACTTCCGCGCCGACAGGGTGCAGCGGCTGCTTGAGGGCCATCCGGTGGTATTCCTCAACGCCTGCGAGTCGAGCAAGACAGCACCCCAGTCCCCGGGCCGGCCCACGGGCAGCACCGTCGCTCACGCAGAGGGTCTGGCCTCCGCGTTCGTCTATGGCGGTGCCCAAGCCTGCGTGGGGTCCCTGTGGCCGGTCTTCGACGACACGGCCGCAGATTTGTCCGTCGAGTTCTACCGGCAGCTGATTGAAGAGAAGCAGCGCGTGGGTGAGGCACTGCTGCAGGCGCGGCTGCACAGTTGCGAAAACAACCAAAAGGACCGGATCACGTGGGCCGCCTACGCGCTATTCGGTGACCCGTCATATCGCCTGGGTGGCCCCATCACCGAATATGGCGCCTAGGGCAGGAACCCCGTCACCGAGGAGGACCCATGCCAAGCAACATCTACGCCCTGCTGGTAGGCATCGACGCCTACCAGTCGCCTGTCCCTGCACTCCGGGGATGCCGCAATGACATCGACGCGTTTGGTGAATTGCTGGCTACCCGGGCATCGGAGGACACCCTCCATGTCCGCGCCCTGCTTGACGGACAGGCCACACGTGCCGCGGTGCTCGCGGGGTTCCGCGAGCACCTGGCCCAGGCCAAGAAGGACGACGTTGCGCTCTTCTATTACAGCGGACATGGTTCCCAGGAGCCTGCGCCCCAGGAATGGTGGCACCTGGAGCCGGACCATCTGGACGAGACCCTGGTCCTGTACGACAGCAGGCTGGCGGGGCAGTGGGACCTCGCGGACAAGGAGTTGGCGGCCCTGATCGCGGAGGTTGCCGCCAAGGGACCGCATGTGCTCATCGTCCTCGACTGCTGCCATTCGGGCAGCGGCACCCGAGCAACCCTGGAGGACGGAACAGCGGGACGCCGCGCCCCCGCCGACCGGCGGCAGCGGCCGCTGTCCAGCTTCCTTTTCGATCCCTCCCACGTCGATTCCTTTGCACGCACGCCGGATGCGGATCGGGCACCGCTGGGGGACAGCGGCTGGGCCTTGCCGCAGGCCAACCACGTGCTCCTGTCAGGCTGCCGCTCCAACGAGACGGCGAAGGAAGTGGTCCACAACGGACGCGACCGGGGCGCACTATCAGCAGCACTCGAAACGGTGCTGTCCACATCCGGCGGAGCGCCGACCTACCGCGAGATCCACCGGCAGGTCAGCGCGAACGTCCACCAAGCGGTACGCGCCCAGAGCCCGCAACTTGAAACCTCGACTCCAGAAGACTTCGACCGGCCCTTCCTGGGCGGTGCCGTCGCGGCGCTCCCGCCCTACTTCGTCGTCAGCCACACCGGGATGGGATGGACCATCGACGGCGGGCGGATGCATGGCATAGAAGCCCCTGTTGGGGATGAAGTGACCTGGCTCGATATCCGCGACATGGACGACACGTCCGTAGCCACGGCCTCCGTCACCGCTGTCCGGGCCGGCGAGGCGACCATATCCGTGTCCTCCGGTGACCTCGATCCCTCCCTGGCGTATCGGGGAACCGTGACGGCAAGCCCGTTGCCGCCGCTGCTGATCCGGATCGACGGCGGGGACGGCGCACCCGAGCTTCGGGACGCATTGGCCTCGCGCGACGAGAGGGGACCGCGGTTGGTCGCCGAGGCCTGGCCGGCCCAGGAGCCCCAGGTCGTGGTGAGTTGCGACGCATCCGGCTATGCCGTCGCTCGGCGCGGCAGCGAGCGGACCCTGTGTCCCAGGACGGCGGAGGCGGCTGACGCCGTCGGCATCCTGGAGCACGTCGCGGCCTGGACGCGCGTGGTCGGGTTGCGCAACAGCGCCACCGAACTCCCGCACGACGCCGTAACGGTGTCGGTCGACGCTGAGGCCGATCCGGGGGAGGCCCCTGCGGCGGAGGTGCAGGGACTGCACCGCTTCGTCTACGTCAAGGACGCGGACAAAGGGCAGCGGCCGCAAAAGTTCACCGTCACCCTGACGAACACGTCCCAACGAACCCTCTGGGTCGCCCTCCTTGACCTCACCGACACGTACGGCATCTACACGAACGCCCTTCCCGCCGGTTCGCAGCAGCTGGAACCGGGCCATGCGGTGCCCATCAATCTGGCGGCGGAGGTGCCGGAAAGCCTATGGCAGCAAGGCCTGATCGAGGTGACTGATGTGCTGAAACTGATAGTCAGCACGGAGGCGTTCGACCCGCGAAGCCTTCAGCAAGGGGACCTGGAAGTCTCCGCCGGTCCTCGTGCCGCCGTGCGCGGCCGAGGCCCTCGGTCCAGCCTCGACCGTATGCTGACGCGGGTCGGTACCCGCCTCATCCGGCCGCTGGAGGAGGGGGAGGCCACCGCGGACTGGTATACGCGTGACATCCAAGTGGTGGCGGTCCGTCCCCGTGCCGGCGTGTCCTGCGCCTCGGACAAGGACGTCCAGGTGGCCCCGGGCGTCACCTTGGCCCCGCACCCGAGCCTGCGCGCGACCGTGCAACTGACGGCCGCGCCGGATGCCACCAGGGATCTGGCCGCGGCACCCGTTCCCGAAGCACTGCAGGGCGAGGGGGTGATGCCGTTCGGCCTGGTCGCTACCCGTGGAGGCGAGCCTGAGGCGGACGCCATCCTCGTCACCTTGGATCCGCATGACGATGCCGGCGTGGTCACCAGGGAGCATCCGCTTGTGCTGCGCCTGGACCGGTCACTGGACCAGGATGAGCATGTCCTGCCGTTCGCTTGGGACGGGGAATTCTACGTTCCCCTCGGCTATGCGCGCCGGTCCGGGACCGGCACCGAGATCGTCGTGGAGCGCCTGTGCGATCCCGTGGCCTCCCAACGCAGCCTGACTGGTTCCATCCGGATCCTCTTCCGCAAGCTGATCGGCAAGGCCTTGGGCTTGCCGCCCGCCTACCCGCTGCTCCGCATGGCGTCAGTGGCCGCGGACGGCGAAGTGACATTCGAGGGGGAATCAGGGGCCATCCGGCAGGCGGTGGGCCGGGCCGAATCCGTGTTGCTCTACGTGCACGGGATCATTGGCGACACCGGGGGAATGGCGAGGAGTTCCCTGCTCAGTGGCGTCGCGGCACCCATCGGCCCCCGCTACGACGTCATCCTGACCTTTGACTACGAGAACCTCGATACGCCCATCGAGGAAAATGCGGCCTCGCTCAGGTCCATGCTTGCCGACGTCGGCCTGTCTTCAGGCCACGGCAAGCGGTTCGACATCGTGGCCCATTCGATGGGTGGGCTCGTGGCACGGCACATGATCGAGTGCGATGGAGGAGCCGGCGTGGACCGCCTCGTGACCCTGGGCACGCCGAACGGCGGTTCGCCATGGCCAACGGTGCAGCAGTGGGCCACCGTGGCCCTCGCACTCGCCGTGAACAGCCTGACTGCAACGGTCTGGCCCCTTACGGCATTGGCGGCCATACTCGGCACCCTCGAAAAGGTCGACACCGCGCTCGACCAGATGCAGCAGGGCTCGCCCTTCCTGAAGAAGTTGGCAGATGCCCCCGATCCCGCGACGCGGTACCACGTCATCGTCGGGGACCGGTCACTGATCGATGTCGTCCAGGCGGACGGAAAGCTCGCACGCTTGCTCCAGCGGCTTTCACCGCAGCGCATGGCCGACGAGTTGGTCGATGTCGTGTTCTTCCGGAAGCCCAATGACCTTGCGGTGTCAGTCACGAGCGCCCAGGCGCTGCCGCCCTCCCGGAACCCGGCCCCGGCCGTCCATGTGCTCGCGTGCGACCACATCAGCTTCTTCGATACCGACGCGAGCCTTGCCAAGCTGGCCGAGCTCCTCGCATAGAGGGCAGTAATGCGCAGATAACGCTAGTGATGGAGACTCGGTGCGAAGGCAGGCCTACAGGGGTCTTGCCGTTGCGGTGGGCGGCGACAGAGGGAGAGTCGGTTGTGAAACTCGTTTTGTTCGACCTCGGCAACACGCTGGAAAGCGAGGGTGTCCTCCTGCCCGGGGCACTGGACACGCTCCAAGCCATCGATTCACTCAGCAACGGAGGCCAACCGGCCGCACTGTTGGGTCTGATGTCGGATTTCGACATGCCCGGAACGCCGTCGGACGTGCCCATCATCCAGCAGCAGTACTACCGGCTGCTTGACGACCTCGGCATCCGAGCGTTCTTCGAGCCCGTCGCGGAGCGGGTCACCTTGTCTACGGAGGTCGGCGTGTTCAAGCCCGACGAGGCGATCTTCCGGGCTGCGGCCTCGAAGTTCAGCCCCGCGCTGGACCTCGGCGACGTCCTGTTCATTACCGAGAACCGGAGCCACGTGCTGGCCGCCCGCCGCCTTGGGCTGGCAGCCGTGCACGTGCGCGGGCCGGGCCAGCCGGACGGCGAGGTGGAAACGCTGCCCGAACTCGTTCCGCTGGTGCAGGCGTTCGTCGAGGACGAGGACGACGAACCGGTGGAGACGGTTGTCCTGGACATCCCCTCGGATGCGCCCGACACGGTCATGAACCGGGTGGTAGCCACGGAGGCGAGGTGGACCAGGCTCGGCGACGTCCTCGTGGTGCGAACCCCCGCTGCCCGGGCAGGAGAATTCCTCGCTGAGGGCAGGACGGCGGGGGCCGCGCGGCTGTTCGGTTCGGAGCGGCGCCTGCATCTGGTCACCCAGCTTGGCCGCCTCTTCCAGGAGGACCATCCCGACGTTGCGGTGATCGTGGACAAGGGCCGCTACCTGGTGGTCGATGTCGACCCCGATACGTCCTCGCTCGTCGCCGGATCCCACGCGTCCTGTTACGCCGTCCGCCCCCTTCCCGCCGACACGGTGGTGTTCGATCAGCGGGCCGCCCGTCCAAGGGACGCGGCCACCCCGGTGGAGGAGGTTGGTGTCCTGGCCGACCAGGTGTCCCGCGCGGCGTATGAGGAAGACCTCGGCACACTGGCCCGCCTGCGAACTCGGCACTCGACCAGTGCCGAGTTCCTCGACGCCCTTGAGTGGGCGCAAGGCCGGTTGGCCGGCCTCGGCTACGCAACCCACATCCAAGACGTGGCGGTGGGCGGGCGGACGACCCGCAACCTCATCGGAGACCGCCCGGGGGAGGGCGATGAGCGGGAACTCGTGCTGGTCACCGCGCACTTGGATTCGGTCAACCTCCAGGGAACGACGGCGGCCGCGCCGGGTGCCGACGACAACGCGTCGGGCAGCGCCGGCGTCCTGGCCATCGGCCGGGCGCTCGCCGGCCGGCCGGCAAGGCACGACCTGCGGCTCATCCTGTTCGGCGGGGAGGAGCAGGGACTGTTCGGCAGCCGCCATTACGTCAGCGGGCTCGCCGCGGCCGAACGCGCACGCATCAGCGCCGTCATCAACATGGACATGATCGCCTGCCTGAACACCGGCACCGCGACAGTGCTGCTTGAGGGCGCCGACGTCTCGCAGGCCGTGATCGACGCGCTCGCCGACATTGCCCAAACGCATACCTCCCTGGCCATCCAGACCAGCCTCAACCCTTTCAACAGCGACCACGTGCCCTTCATCGACCTGGGCATCCCGGCCGTGTTGACGATCGAGGGAGCCGACTCGGCGAACGACCGCGTCCACACCGCACGGGACACGCTCGACACCCTCGACATCGACCTCGCACTGGAGATCCTGCGGATGAACGGATTGTTCGTTGCGCGGGCCCTGGATGGAGACATCCGTATTGCTGGACCGACCATGTGAAGGAGAACCTACGATGACCGAGACCCCGCTGCCGGACCTCACGAACCCGCGCACCCGTGAACTGTGCGGAACCATGGATGTGCACCGCCGGCTGATGACCGAGAGCATCACCTACCAGGAACGCCGCGCCCTGATCGAGAACCGGGCCATGGCGTATGAGAGCCAGGCGCGCGGCCTGGCGCGGACCGGCCTGGTTACCATTCCGGTGGTCGTCCACGTGGTGCACCATCCGGACGAGCCCTCCCAAAACGTCAGCGAGGCGCAGATCCATAGCCAGCTCGAGGTCCTCAACCAGGATTTCCGGGCCGGCAACGCCGACGCGTCGAAGGTGCCGGCCGTGTGGAAGGACCGGGTGGCCGATTGCAACATCGAGTTCCGGCTGGCGTCCCAGGACCCGGACGGCAATTCCACCGAGGGGATCACCCGAACCGAATCGACGAAGCCGTCCTTCAGCACCGACCGGGACGACGTCAAGTCGAGTGCGACGGGCGGCGCGGACCCGTGGCCCAGCGACGACTACCTCAACGTCTGGGTGTGCGGCGACCTCAGGGACTCGATCGGGCGTTCGATCCTCGGATATGCGCAATTCCCCGGCGGCCCTCCCAGCACCGACGGCGTCGTCATCGCGAACTGGTGCTTCGGCACGGAGGGATCGGCCCAAGCCCCCTTCGACCTCGGCCGCACCGCGACGCACGAGGTGGGCCACTGGCTGGACCTGCGGCACATCTGGGGCGACGACCGCGGATCCTGCAGCGGAAGCGACCTGGTCTCCGACACGCCCAACCAGGCCGACCCCACCTTCGGCAAGCCGACGTTCCCGCAGTTCAGCTGCAACAACGGACCCGACGGGAACATGTTCATGAATTACATGGACTACACCGACGACGACGCCATGTTCATGTTCACCCCCGGCCAGTCGCGGCGGATGGCCGCGTGTCTGGAGGGTGCCCGGGCCTCCTTGCTGACCGCGCCGGTTTTCGCCCTGTCCGCCACCGGGGCGGAGACTCCAGTGGCCGTCCCGCCCAGGCCCGAAGCCGCGCCGCAGGCGGCCCCGGCTGCTGCGGGACAGGCGGGAGACGGCGAACTGCAGGCGCTTCGAGACGAAGTCGAACGGCTCCGCGAGGACTACCGGCAGTTGACGTCGCTCCTGGACGGCATCCGCGCCGCGCTGAACGGCGAGCCGGCCAAAGCGGCGGACAGGCAATGACGGCCCGCGCCGGGTCGGGCGAGCCGTGAGCGGGCCCCCGGCGGAACTCCTCGGCATCTGGCTGCATTCCCACGAGGAAGACACCGGCTCGACGATGGTTTTCCGCCCCCGCGCCTACGCCTTCCCGCCCTCCCGCTGGCGGGACGCCATGGAGTTGCGGGCGGACGGTACCTGCATCTGGCACGGCAGCGGCCCGGACGACCGTGGGCAGGCGGTTCCGGGCCGGTGGGAGGACCTGGGAAATGGGCAGGCGCGGATCGGGATCCCCGGGCCCGGGGGCGGTCCGGTTACCCGGAAGGTCCACTCGTGGACCCCCGACAAGCTTGTCGTTGAGAAGTAGCCGCCGGCGGGCGGCGGATGACGAACATGGTGGCGCGGGTCCGGGCAGGGGCGTAGATTTCAAGCTGAAGGATGCTTGAACTTCAAGGGAGCCAGCGATGGCCGGATGGAATGCCGACAACGCGGCCGGTCCCATGGGCGCCGGTGCCGTAACGCTGGTGGAAGGTTCGTCCTTCTGCATCTCGCAGCAGAGCGGGGACATCGTTCCCCACCATCCGCACGGGGTGTTCTTCCAGGACACCAGGATCGTCTCCGACTGGCGCCTGACCATCAATGGCAAGCCGCTGGAACCGCTGGCAGGCTGGAACCGTGCCCCCTACCAAGGCATCTTCGTGGGCAGGGCCGCGCGCGCGGACGGCCGGGCGGACAGCCCGCTGACCGTGGAACGGCGCCGGCTGATCGGCGCCGGGATCCTTGAGGAAATCACGGTCCGCAACTACGCCCTCGAGCCGGCGCGGTGCGTGGTCGCGCTGTCCGTGGACGCCGATTTCGCCGACCTGTTCGAAGTCAAGGACGGACGTGCCCGCCGGCAGTGGGAGCAGGCACGGCGCTCCGGCCGCGGGGAGGTCTCCATCGAGGGCCGCTGGCAGGGCGTGCGGAAGGGCGTCGTCGTCCGCGCCCCGGAAGCCGACGTCGGCCCCGAGGGCCTGCTGTTCCGCGGCATGATCCCCGCGCACGGCGAGTGGACCGTGCAGGTGACCGTTACGCCCTTGCTGGACGGCCGGCCGGCGGCGCCTCCCGTGGAGTATTCACCGGACACCGTCACGCCGCAGGACCGGCGGCAGCAGGCCTGGACCGCCTCCATCACGGCGACCCGCCTCGGCAGTTCCTCGGTCACGCGGACCATCGAGCGCAGCCATGATGACATGGGAGCGCTGCGGATCGTGGATCCGGAGAATCCGGACCGGACGGTGGTGGCCGCCGGGGCGCCCTGGTTCATGGCGCTCTTCGGCCGGGACTCGCTGCTGGCCTCCTGCATGCTGGTCCCCATCAACCCGTCCCTGGCGCTGGGCACCCTGCAGACGCTGGCCAGCCGGCAGGGCAAGGTGGTGGACCCGCTCACGGAGGAACAGCCCGGGCGGATCCTGCACGAGGTCCGGCTCGGGGTGGGCACGGGCCTGGCGTTGGGCGGCAAGTCGGCCTACTACGGCACCGCCGATGCGACCCCGCTGTTCGTGACCCTGCTGGGCGAGGTCGGCCGCTGGGGCGTGGCGGCGGACGCCGTCGAGGCCCTGGTGCCGAATGCCGACCGGGCCCTGGAGTGGATCCGCGACTACGGCGACCGGGACGGTGACGGCTTCGTCGAGTACGAGCGGCTCAACGACCAGGGGCTGGTCAACCAGGGCTGGAAGGATTCCTGGGACGGCATCAACTTCGCCGACGGCCGGCTCGCCGAGGCCCCGATCGCGCTGTGCGAGGTCCAGGGCTACGTCTACAGCGCCTACATCGCCCGCGCCTGGATGGCGTACGACGCCGGCGACCTCGCCTTGGCGGCCGAGCTGCGGGACCGCGCGGTCCGGCTGAAGGAGGAATTCAACCGGCGCTTCTGGCTGCCCGAGCGCGGCTACTACGCGATCGCCCTGGACAGGGACAAGCGGCCCGTGGACGCCTGCGCCTCCAACATGGGGCACTGCCTGTGGTCAGGGATCGTCGACCGGGACAAGGCTGCCTCGGTTGTCAGGCGGCTGATGTCCCCGGAGATGTTCTCCGGCTGGGGAGTGCGCACGCTGGCGACCGACATGGGCGCCTACAACCCGGTCAGCTACCACAACGGCTCGGTCTGGCCGCACGACAACGCCCTGATCGTGGCCGGGCTGATGCGCTACGGCTTCGTCAAGGAGGCCCAGCGGCTCGCCGTGGCGCTGATGGAGGCCGCCGAGATCACCGACAACCGGCTGCCGGAACTGTTCTGCGGATTCACCCGCTCCGAGTACCCCGCACCGGTGCCCTATCCGACGTCCTGTTCCCCGCAGGCCTGGGCCTCGGCCGCCCCGGTGATGATCGTCCGGAGCCTGTTGAGCTACGGTGCCGATGTCCCCCGCGGCGGCGTCTGGGTGGACCCCCACCTGCCCGAGGAGTGGGGAGACCTCCACACCGAAAACCTGCCGCTGGGCACCACCCGGCTCATCCTGGATGTTTCCGGACCCCGGGCGTCCATCAGCGGGCTTCCGCCGGGCATCGTCCTTCACCGGAGTCCCCGGCCGCCGTTGGAGGACCTTCTGGAGCTGGTCAGGCTCACCCCGAAACGCTGAGAGGCCAAGCGCTGAAGAGGCGGGCCGGAACCGCAGACCCCCTGCGCGTGGCGCGGCTACCCGGGGAAGGGGACGTTCTGCGGGCCGTCCGGCTCGCCGTCCCCATTGCGGTCGCCGTCGGCCTCTTCCTCGATCCGTTCGGCGAGGGCCTCGCTGCCGGCCACCGGAATCTCGCCCTCCCGGTCCTGGTGCGGGGCTTCGCCGGGGACCACGCCCTCCTCGTCGGGGTCGGCCAGGGGGTCCTCGAAGTCCCTATCTTCGAAGTCCCGAGTGTCGCCGGCACCGTGGTTGTCCGTCATGGCTCCTCCTCGAATGGTGGTCAAGCAGTTCAAACGGTCCAGACCTACAGGCCCCACCCTACGCCGCACCGGCGGGGTCGGGGCAGTGCGCCCGAGGTCCCTTTGCGGAGACCCGGGCTAACTGACAGGCGCGGCAGGCTTCCGTAGGGTGGGGACACGAGCACTGCCCGACCACGGAAAGGCCGCACCATGCCAGAGTCCGACGTTGCCCGCCGCGCCGCCCGGCTCCCCGCCGAGGACGGCGGGATGCGCCCCCAGCAGCAGGAGCCGCCGGGCCTGACCGGGCCCATGGACCCGGTGCCGGACCACGGCGAGGAAACCTGGACCGGACGCGGCCGCCTGACGGGGCTCAAGGCCCTGGTGACCGGAGGGGATTCCGGGATCGGCCGGGCCGTGGCGATCGCCTACGCGCGCGAAGGCGCCGACGTCGCCCTCAACTACCTGCCCGAAGAGGAGCAGGATGCCCGCGACACCGCACGCTGGATCGAAGAGGCCGGGCGCACCGCCGTGCTGGTCCCCGGCGACCTGCGCGACGAGGAGACCTGCGGACGCATCGTGGAGCGGGCGGTGGAGGGGCTGGGCGGGCTGAACATCCTGGTCAACAACGCCGGCTACCACTGGGCGCGCGGCGAGGCCGGGCTGAAGGGGCTGCGCACCGAGGACCTCGAGCGGGCGGTGCGCACCAATCTCTACGGCACGCTGTGGACCACGCGAGCCGCGCTGCCGCACCTCGGCCGGGGGGACTGCATCATCAATACGACGTCGTTGCAGGCCTACCAGCCCTCCGTCACCATGGTCGACTATGCCGCGACCAAGGCCGCCCTGAACAACGTGACCGCGAACCTCGCCGCCGAGCTGGGGCCCGAGGGCATCCGGGTGAACGCGGTGGCCCCCGGACCGGTGTGGACGCCCCTGCAGCCGGCGACCAAGGAACCCGAGGCGGTGGCGAAGATGGGCCGCGACACGCCGTTGGGCCGCATCGGCCAGCCCGCCGAACTCGCCGGCGCCTACGTCTTCCTGGCCTCGCCCGACGAGGCCAGCTACGTCAGCGGCACCGTCCTGGGGGTCACGGGCGGGCTGCCGGTGTTCTAGGGCACCGGGCCGAGCCGCCGGAACGCGGTCCCGAATGCCGGGGGATGTCCCATCGACACGTCCCGGAGCCGGGAATAGCCTTGAACCGTCCAAGCATGACCGACAAGGATGACGGAAGAGGTGTCCGACATGGGAGCTGCGGAGAACGCGGAAGTGGTCCGGCGGGGGTACGAGGCCTTCAACGCGGGAGATCTGGCAACGCTTGGCGAGCTGTTCGCGGAGGACGCGGTCTGGTACGCCGCCGGCAACGGCCCGCTGTCCGGGACGAAGCAGGGGCGCGACGCGGTCATGGCCTACTTCGGCGAGCTGGGAGCGCGCTCCCAAGGGTCCTTCCAGGCGACCGTCCAGGACGTCGTCGGCGGGGACAGCCATACGGTGGGGATCCAGCAGACCCGCGCCGAAAACAACGGCAAGACCCTGGACATGGCCACGGTCATCGTGTTCGTCCTGCGGGACGGCGTGGTCGTCGAGGGCCGGGAGTTCTTCGAGGACCCCGCCAAATCGGACGAATTCTGGGCCTGAGCCCTCGCGGCCTGGGGCCACGGATTTTCCGACCGGCCCCGGCGACGGTTCCGACCGCCCATTCCCCACGTGCCACGCGCCGAGGCTGTCCCATCGACACGCCCTGGGGCCGGGAATAGCCTTAAGTTATCCCAGCATGACCGACAAGGACGACGGAAGGGTGCGCACCATGGGAGCTGCGGAAAACGCCGAAGTGGTCCGGCGGGGGTATAAGGCCTTCAACGCGGGCGACCTGTCCGCGCTGCGCGACCTGTTCGCGGAGAACGTGGTGTGGCATGCCGTCGGAAGCGGCGCGCTGTCCGGGACGAAGCTGGGACGCGATGAAGTCCTGGCCTACTTCGCCGAACTGGGGGAGCAGTCCCAGGGGTCCTTTCGGGCGACCGTCCGGGACGTCCTCGGCGGGGAACACCACACCGTGGGGATCCATCAGACCCATGCCGAAAGCGACGGCAAGACCCTGGACATGGCCACGGCCATCGTGTTCGTCCTGCACGACGGGAAGATCGTCGAGGGCCGCGAGTTCTCCGAGGATTCCGCCCGGTCGGACGATTTCTGGGCCTGAGCCTTTCCCGGCCTGATGCGCGGCGGGGTCCCGGCCGCCGGCCGGGACCCCGCTTCGGCCCATTTCCCTCGGTCGGGCTTCCTTCAGTCGCGGCCGAGGCGGACGATGGCGGCACCGGCCGGGGGCAGCGCCAGTTCCGTGCCGTCCGGTCCGGGGTGGTTGACCCCGTCGGTGCCGAAGAGCACCTCGTCGGCGGTGCCGCCCAGCGGGACCTTCCGCTCGTCCCTGGAGAGGTTCAACAGGACGGCCAGCGAGCCGCGGCGGAAGGAGAGCCACCGCTCCTCCTCGCCGTGTTCGACGGCGTCCGGCCAGCGGGTCGCGGCGAGGTCCGGTTCCGCGGCGCGGAGCCCAAGGAGCCGCCGGTAGACCTCGAGCATCCGGGCGTGGTCGCCGCGCCCGGCCTCCCTCCAGTCCAGTTTGGAGCGTTGGAACGTCTGCGGATCCTGGGGGTCCGGCACCTGGGCCGGGTCCCAGCCCATCCGCTCGAACTCCAGCAGCCGGCCCTCCGCGGTGGCCTTGCCCAGCTCGGGCTCGGGATGGGAGGTGAAGAACGCCCACGGCGTCGAGGCGGCGAACTCCTCGCCCATGAAGAGCATGGGGGTGAACGGCGAGGTCAGGTTCAGCACGGCGGCCTGGACGAGCTGGTCGAAGCCCAGGGCGGCGGTGACCCGGTCCCCGGCCGCGCGGTTGCCGATCTGGTCGTGGTTCTGCGTGCAGACCACCAGCTGGCGGGGTTCGACGCGGGCGTGGTTCACCGGCCGGCCGTGGTGGCGGCCCCGGAACGAGGAGTAGCTGCCGTCGTGGAAGAACCCGTCCCGCAGCACCTTGGCGAGGGCCCCCACGGAGGCGAAGTCCGCGTAGTAGCCGCCATCCTCGCCGGTGAGGTTGGAGTGCACCGCGTGGTGGAAGTCGTCGCTCCACTGGCCGGCCAGGCCGTGGCCGTTGACGTCGCGCGGATGGATCAGCCGGTCGTTGTTCAGGTCCGACTCGGCGACCAGGAACAGCGGCCGGCCGGTGCTCGCCGACAGCTCGTCGGTCGCGGCGGCGAGTTCCTCCAGCAGGTGCACCGCGCGTTCGTCGCGGAAGGCGTGGACGGCGTCCAGCCGCAGACCGTCCACGTGGTAGTCCCGCATCCACATCAGGGCGTTCTCGACGATGTAGGCGCGGACCTCGTCCGATCCCTCCTTGTCGAGGTTGAGCGCGTCGCCCCAGGTGTTGGCGTTGCCCTCCACGAGGTACGGGCCGAAGCGCGGCAGGTAGTTGCCGCTGGGGCCCAGATGGTTGTAGACGACGTCCTGCACCACGCCCAGGCCGTGCCGGTGGGCCGCGTCGACGAAGCGCTGGTAGGCGGCGGGGCCGCCGTAGGCCTCGTGGACGGTGTACCAGAGCACGCCGTCGTAGCCCCAGTTGTGCACGCCGTTGAAGCCGTTCACCGGCAGCAGTTCGACGTGCTGCACGCCCAGGTCCGCGAGGTGGCCCAGCCGGGCCGCGGCGGCGTCGAGCGTCCCCTCCGGGGTGAAGGTGCCCACGTGCAGCTCATAGATCGCCCCGCCGGCCAGGCCGGGGGACACCCATCCGGCGTCCTGCCACCGGTGCGCGGACGGATCGAAGGTGCGCGAGAGGCCGTGGACGCCGTCCGGCTGGCGGCGCGAGCGCGGGTCCGGCAGCGGCGTCCCGTCGCCGTCGAGCAGGTAGCCGTAGTCGGCTTCGCCGACCGGGATCTGGCCGGCGGGGACCGTGGCGGCGGGCCGCCACCACCCTCCGCCGCGTTCCTCCATCGGCAGGCGGCCGCCGCCGACGGCCAGCTGCACCGTGCGGGCGCGCGGGGCCCAGACATCGAAGCGGGTGTCCCTGCCGGGAATGTCCATGCTAGGCATCCTCCCTGACCAGCAGTGCCGCCGGGTAGACGGCGAAGATCTCCTCGGCGGCCAGCCGTCCGTCGCTGCGCAGCAGCCGGCCGGTGACCACGTCCCGGTAGGACCCGGGGGCGAGCAGGGCGGCGGTGTCCTGCCAGCCCCCGCCGTCTTGCAGGCGCAGCGGCAGCCGGGTCACCAGGCTGAGGGCCCCGCCCCGGTCGAAGCCGAAGAGGTGCTGTGCGGCGGGCCCCTCCACCGCGATGGCCTCGTAGCCCGTGAACAGCTCGGGGCGGTCGCGCCGCAGCCGCAGGGCCCTGCTGACCAGCAGCAGCTTCGCCCGCCCGTCCGCGTCAACCGGCGGCGGCGCGGAGCCGGCGTCCAGCTCGGCCAGCGCCGCGGCGCGGGCCGCGAAGTCCACCGGGCGCCGGTTGTCCGGGTCCACGAGCGAGTAGTCCCAGAACTCGGTGCCCTGGTAGACGTCCGGAACTCCGGGCATCGTCAGCTGGACCAGCTTGGCGGCCAGCGAATTGGAGCGGCCGGCCGGAGTGAGGCGGGCGGCCATCTCGGCGACCGCCTCGTTGACCGCCGGATCGTCGAAGGCCTGGTCGATCGCGGCGTGCATGCCCGCTTCGAACTCGGTGTTCGGATCGGCCCAGCAGGTGCTGTTGCCGGCCTCGCGGGCTGCCTTCTCGGCGTAGGCGTGGGAGCGCTCCCGGCTGAGCGGCCAGGCGCCGATCGCGGCCTGCCAGAGCAGGTCGGCGAACGGGAGGTCATCGATCGGGACCTTGCTTTCGAACCGCGGCAGGAACTCGGCCCACGCGTCGGCGGCCTCGCTGAGCACGCTGATGCGCGCGCGGGTGTCCTCCGAGCGCTTGGTGTCGTGGGTGGACAGGGTGGTCATTGCCTCGGGGAACTCGAGCTGGCGCACGGCGAAGCGGGTGTGCAGCTCGAACGGTTCCACCGCGAACTCGGAAGGGTCGGCGCCGACCTCGTTCAGGGAGGTCAGCCGCGTGTAGCGGTAGAAGGCGGTGTCTTCGACGCCCTTGGCCATGACCATGCCGCTGGTTTGCTGGAAGCGGACGGCCAGTTCGGTCGCGGGTCCGCCGTCCTCCGGCCCCAGCAGCGGGTGCAGCACCGTGATCGCCTCGGAGAGGTCGGGGCGGTGCACGCGGGCGGCGATCACGGCCTGCTCCAGGTATTCCCGTCCGTGCGGAAGGTAGCTGCGGTAGACGGGGAAGCAACTGAGGATCTCGGCGAGGGCGTCGGCGGCGGCGGACCGGTCCAGTCCGGCGTCCGCGGGGACCAGGCGGGTGAGCCGCTGGACCTCGGAGTGCAGCAGCCCATCGGCGATGGCGCGCTTGGTGTCGTGGATCATCTGCCGGTACGGTGCGGGGCCGGCGACCACGTCGCCGGGCACCACGTCGCTGAGCGCCTCGCGTCCGTCGGGGTCCACGAACAGCCGGTCCACGTCCGCGAGGGCGTCGTAGCCCGTGGTTCCCGCGCAGTCCCAGTCGGGCGGAAGCTTCTCCCCGGGCTCAAGGATCTTCTCCACGAGCACGTAGGCGCCGCCGGTGAGTTCATGCAGCCGGCGCAGGTAGCCCACGGGGTCCGCGAGGCCGTCGGGGTGGTCGATCCGCAGCCCGTCCACCAGCCCGTCGTCGAACCAGGACTTGATCTGCGCGTGGGTCTCGTCGAAGACCCAGTCCACCTCCACGCGCACCCCGGCCAGCGAGTTGACGCCGAAGAAACGGCGGTAGTTCAGTTCCGCGTCGGCCCGGCGCCAGTTCACCAGCTCGTAGTGCTGCCGGGCATGGACGCCGGCGGGCTCGTCGCCCGCCGCCGCGGTGCCCGGGGCGACAGGGAAGGCGTGGTCGTAGTAGTGCAGCTCGAACCCGCCGGCGTCGTCCTGCACCAGCCGCAGCGCGGCCTCTTCGTCATCCCCGTCGCCGAGAACGGGCAGGCGCAGCCTGCCGCCTCCCGCGTCCCAGTCCACGTCGAAGGCCTCGGCGTAGCGCGAGCCGCGGCCCTCGCGCAGCAGCGACCACCACCAGCCGTTTGCCCGAGGCGTGGCGACCCCCATGTGGTTGGGCACGATGTCCACGAGCAGGCCCATGCCCGCGCCGTGGGCCGCGGCGGCGAGCCGGACGAGTCCCTCGCGGCCGCCCCGGTCCGGGTCCACCGTGGCGGGATCAACGACGTCGTAGCCGTGGTCCGATCCCTTTTCCGCGGTAAGGATCGGGGAGAGGTAGAGCCAGTCCACGCCCAGATCCCGCAGGTAGGGAACCAGGCCGGCGGCGTCGTCCAGCGTGAAGGACGGCCTGATCTGCAGCCGGTATGTCGAGGCCGGTGTCTTGCCGTGCGTGTGCATTCGATCCCCCGATTCGGTTGTTTCCATTCCAGCAGCCCCGGCCCGCGGCGTGCGCGGGTCAGACCATCGTTTCGCGCGTCTTCGCTCCCGCAAGCGCCGCGAGGGACGCTGCGACGGAGTGGTCCGGCGCCGGTTCCTCTTCCGGGTTCTCGGCCCGCAGCACGACCATCGAGCGGCCGCGCACGGTGAGCGTGCTGTCCGCCGCCACCGGCGGCGAGTCCGCGTAGGTGCCGGCCGTGTCGATGACCTGCTCCCACTTGGCCCCGTATTTGCGGGTGGGGAGCTTGAAATCGACGTCCTCGTGGTGGGGGTTGAAGAACAGCAGGAAGTTCAGGTCGGTGACGCGCTGGCCGCGGGAATCGGTTCCGCCGATGCCCTGGCCGTTGAGGAAGACGCCGATCGACAGGGCCACGTCCGCGTCCCAGTCGTCGGGCTTCATGGCCTTCCCGTCGGCCCCGAGCCAGACGATGTCAGGGAGCTTGGCGCCGTCGGGGTGCTTGACGGGCCGTCCGTCGAAGAACCTGCGGCGGCGGAAGGTGGGATGCTCGGCCCGCAGCTTGTTGACCGCGGCGGTGAACTCCAGCAGCGGCTGGTCGGCCTCGTCCCAGTGGATCCAGCTCAGCTCCGAGTCGTGGGCGTAGGTGTTGTTGTTGCCCTTCTGGGATCGGCCCAGCTCGTCGCCGTGGGCGATCATCGGCACGCCCTGGGAGAGCAGCAGCGTGGCGATGAAGTTCCGCTGCTGGCGGGCCCGCAGCGCCTGGACTTCCGGATCGTCCGTGGGACCTTCCGCCCCGCAGTTCCAGGAGCGGTTGTGGGACTCGCCGTCGTTGTTGTCCTCGCCGTTGGCGTCGTTGTGCTTCTCGTTGTAGGAGACCAGGTCGCGCAGGGTGAAGCCGTCGTGGGCGGTGACGAAGTTGATGGATGCCACCGGGCGCCGGCCGGACTGCTCGTAGAGGTCCGCCGAACCGGTGATGCGGGAGGCGAACTCGCCCAGGGTGGAGGGCACCCCACGCCAGAAGTCGCGCACCGTGTCCCGGTACTTGCCGTTCCATTCGGTCCACTGGGGCGGGAAGTTGCCCACCTGGTAGCCGCCGGGTCCGATGTCCCACGGCTCGGCGATGAGCTTGACCTGGGAGACCACCGGATCCTGCTGGATGAGTTCGAAGAAGGTGGAGAGCTTGTCGACGTCGTAGAACTCGCGGGCCAGCGTGGAGGCCAGGTCGAAGCGGAACCCGTCCACGTGCATGTCCATGACCCAGTAGCGCAGGGAGTCCATGAGCAGCTGCAGCGAGTGCGGGCTGCGCACGTTCAGCGAGTTCCCGGTGCCGGTGTAGTCCATGTAGTACTTCTTGTCCTCATCCGTCAGCCGGTAGTAGGACGCGTTGTCGATGCCGCGGAAGGACAGCGTGGGGCCCAGGTGGTTTCCCTCGGCCGTGTGGTTGTACACGACGTCGAGGATGACCTCGATGCCGGCCAGGTGCAGCGTGCGCACCATCGCCTTGAATTCCTGGACCTGCTGGCCCTGGTCGCCCGTGGAGCAGTAGGTGTTCTGCGGGGCGAAGAAGCCGATCGTGTTGTATCCCCAGTAGTTGGAGAGCCCCTTGTCCTGCAGGGTGGAGTCGTTGACGAACTGGTGCACGGGCATCAGTTCGATCGCCGTCACGCCGAGCTTCTGCAGGTGCGCGATCACGGCCGGGTGGGCGACGCCGGCGTAGGTGCCGCGCTGCTCCTCGGGGATCTCGGGGTGCAGTTCGGTCAGGCCCTTGACGTGGGCCTCGTAGATGACCGACTGGTGGTAGGGGGTGCGCGGCTTGCGGTCCCCGGCCCAGTCGAAGAAGGGACTGACGACGACGCCGAGCATCATGTGCGGCGCGGAGTCGTCGTCGTTGCGGGAGTCCTCGTCGCCGAAGTTGTAGCCGAACAGGGCCTGGTCCCAGTCGACCTGTCCCTCCACGGCCTTGGCGTAGGGGTCCAGCAGCAGCTTGTTGGGATTGCAGCGCAGCCCTTGGGCCAGATCGTACGGGCCGTGGACGCGGTAGCCGTAGCGCTGTCCGGGGATGATCTGGGGCAGGTAGCAGTGCCAGACGTACCCGTCGACCTCTTTCAGGTCGATCCGGGTCTCGGTGCCCGCGTCGTCGAACAGGCACAACTGAACGGCTTCGGCGACTTCGCTGTACAAGGCGAAGTTGGTGCCGGTGCCGTCGTAGGTCGCCCCCAAGGGATAGGCGTCTCCGGGCCAAACTTCCATGAACTCTCTCCAAACCATTGCGCTGTCGGTCGTGCATGATGCCGCCCTGGCGGGCCCTTGTTGTGTGAACCACACTAGCGGCAAGGCGGCGGCGTTGGGCAAAACGCGACACGCCACCCCTGCCTGGCCGGCCGAATCATCCCCGGGGGATGATCCGCGCGGCGGCGGTCCGTGGTCCCATGGCATCCAGACGACAAGGAGGATGCCATGTGTCGCTGGCTCGCATATTCCGGTTCACGGGTGGGGTTGGACGATCTCCTGTACAAGCCGGTCAACTCGCTCGTGATGCAGAGCAAACACTCGCGGCTGGGCGTCGAGACCACCAACGGGGACGGCTTCGGCGTTGGCTGGTACGGGAACGACCCGATTCCCGGGGTGTACTACAGCACCGAACCCGCCTGGCACGACCGCAACCTGCGCGAACTCTCGTCCCACGCCTCCGCCGAGCGGGTCTTCGCCCACATTCGGGCCACCACCGGCACCGCGGTCCAGCAAACCAACTGCCACCCTTTCCGCTACGGCCGGTGGCTGTGGATGCACAACGGGCTCATCGCCAATTTCCCGACAGTGAAGCGCGACCTGGCGCTTGCCGTCGATCCGGCGCTGTTTCCCCTCATCGAGGGATCGACGGACTCCGAACTGTTCTTCTACCTGGCGCTGACCTTCGGGCTGCAACAGGACCCGCGCGCGGCGGTGGCCACCGCCGTCGAACTCATCGAAGGGACCGGCCGCCGCCACGGCATCGAGCACCCGCTGCAGATGACGGTGGCGACCACCAACGGGGAGGCCACCTGGGCGTTCCGCTACTCGAGCGAGGGCCACTCCCGCACGCTCTTCCACAACACCGACGTCGCCACCCTCAGGGTCCAGTACCCGGACAACCCGATGCTCCATGGGCTTTCCGACGACACGCGGATCGTGGTGTCCGAGCCGCTGGGCGACCTGCAGGGGGCGTGGCAGGAGATCCCGGAGTCCACCTGCGTGGTGGTGCAGGGCGGGGAGGCGGACCTCTTCCCGTTCGTCCCCGCGCCGGGCTGATCCCCGGCTAGCGCCGGCTCGGGCTCAGCCCAGGACCGACCCCCTTCGCCCGTGCCGGCAGGCTGCGGGGCCGGGAGCCGCATCATGCGGAACGAGGTGAGCAGGCCGGCGAGTATGGCGATCCCGAACCTCCCCAGGCCGCCGATCACCGCCCAGAAGGTGATGATCGGAAGCAGGGTGTGGGGCAGTGTCATCGCCAGCGGCAGGGGAGGTTTCCCGTTGAACGGCTCCGTGGGGGCTGCGGGCCGGACACGGTGCCTCCTTCGGCTGGGCGAAACTCCTCCGGCTACGTCAAGCCGCGTTCGACGGCGATGCGCAGGGCCTCGCGCCGGCTGGCGACGCCGAGCTTGCGGTAGATCGAGCGCTGGTGCGTCTTGACCGTGTTCACGGACACGAACAGGCCCTTGGCGATGTCAGCGGCCGTCATCATCGAGCGCATGTACGTGAGGACTTCCAGCTCCCGTTCCGTGAGCGCCCAGTACGACGGCGGCCGGTGGGTGTGGTCGTGCCCGTGTTGTGCCGTGCGTGCGGCAATGAAGGACTCGTGCGCGGTGCCCCACGCCAGGTGCCGGGTGAGCAGGTCTTCGAGGTCGGCGCTGCGTTCGATGAACGGACGCAGGATGGATTGCCGCTCCGCGACGGCGGCCGCGTGCTCCACCCGTTCATGCGCCGTGGCCGAGTCGCCTGCCGCGTCGGCCAGGAGGGCTTCGGTCAGCGCCAGGCCGGTGTCGATGTACGGGGTGCCCCGGGTGGCGGCCAGGGACTGGGCGCCGCGCCGTGCCGCCGCGCCCTCTCCGCCACGGCGGAGCAGCTCCGTTACGAGCATGGTGACCAACGGCGACGTCCCGCCATTGACCAGCGGCCGGACCAGGCCCAACGCCCGGTCCAGGTCGCCCATGGCCTCGGCAACCTTGGCCGCCGCGACGGTGTGCAGTTCGGTCCCCGGCAACCCGTGGGCCTCCCAGTCTTCCGTGGCCTCCAGGTCCGCGTGGGCCTCGGCGAGACGGGTCGGGTCGTTAATGGTGCAGTCGGCCAACACCCGGTACAGGCGAAGCAGCGCCCCGAGGGGAAATGCCCCGTGGCCGGCGCGGATGCCCCGGCTCAGGTGGACGGCGGCCTCTTCGGCGTCGTTCCTCCAGTAGCCGGCGATGCCTTGGGCAAGCCACGCCGGGGCCAACTGTCCCTGGGACTGCCACCCCACGATGGTGGCCCGTTCCAGGGCATGCGTGGCAGCCTCCTGCGCCGCCACGAGGTCGCCGGCCACGGCGAGTCCCAGGGCGAGCTCAGCGGAGGAACACACCTCGACCGCCTCCAGCCGGTTGGCCGCGCCGGCCGCCGCCGCCGTCCGCAACAGGTGGATGGCTCCCGCGCCGTCCCGCTGGAGGCGGACTTCGGCTTGGCCCAGCAGGAACACACCCGCCGCCTGGAGGGCCCACATGCCCTCGGAATCGGCATCCAGGAGCCGCCGGCCGGCGTCGGCCGCCGTACGCAGATCGGGCCTGCGCTCGCCGACGAACAGTTCGAAGAGCCCGTGACTGGTGTGGAACCGTTTGTGGCGTTCGGCATCCAGGGCGTGGGCCCTGGACTGGGCCCGGCGGAGGAGATCGGCCGCGGAGGCGGCGTCGCCGGCGAGGCTGCGGCAGGCCGATCGGACCGCGAGGATTTCCGCATCGTCGCTCCACGGGTACGGCAGTTCCAGGCACAACCCCTCGAGGGCCTCCGTATCGTCGCGGAGGACGAATTCCAGCCAATGCGCCCCGAGCGCGGCCACGGCCCGCAACGGGTCCCGGCCCCGCAGCGCGTGCGCCACGCAGGCCACCACGTCGGTGTCCTGGTGGTGCCGGGCGGCGATGCGGTGGAGGGATTCATGCAGAAGCGGATCCCGCTCCTCCAGAATGTGGCGGCACTGTGAGGCAAACAGGGGGTGCCACCGGTAGGCGGATTCGCCTCCGGGGCCTTCCCTTTCCTCGATGAATAGGGAGCGGCGCAGGCAGTCGTGGAGCATGTGGCCACCGCCGGGCTTGGCGGACAATTCGACGGCGAGCCGGCGGCTGATCCTGTCGGTGATCGTGGCCCGGAGCACGAAGTCCGCCAGTGCATGCGGCAACTGGTCGAGCACCTCCTCGGCAACATAGCCGGTCAACGCGGTGCCAGGCGGCGGGTCCGGGGCTGCCCGCGCGCCCGGGCCGCTGATCCGCGCCGTCGCCTCGAGGCTCCGGTGAAGGGCGACCGGCCAGCCGGCGGCCTCGTTCCACAGGGCGTCGACGTCGCCCGTGGCCGTCGGGCCGAGCGAGGCGGCCAGTTGACGGGCCTCGTCCCGCGTGAAAGCCAGGTCGGGCATGCGGAGGTCCGAGACGCCCTTCCCGTGCCTGATCCGTTCCACCGGAAGGGGAGGGACGCCGCGGGAGGAGAACACCAGCCGCAAGGAGGACGGTCCCGAAACCGCGAGCACGCCCAGGATCCCCGTGCCCACTTTCCGTCCGGGCAGGTGCAGGTCGTCGAGGACCAGCACCACCGGTTCGGTGAGGTTCCCCAAGGTTTCGAGCACCCGATCGTACGAGCGGGCCGGATCGGGGTCGAGGTCGTGCTCGAGCGCCAGCAGCGACGTGCGGTCGGGGAGGGGGAGCCGTTCGGCCGCGGCTTGCAGCGAGGCAACGACGCGGCGGAATAGCCGGGCCGGGCCGGCATCGAACCGATCCACCGCCAGCCAGGCGTACGGCACGCCGCTGCGGCGGACCCAGCCGGCCAGCGCCGTGGTTTTTCCGTATCCGGCGGGCGCATCCACCACGGTGATCCGGTGGGAGCCGGTGGCCGCGGCGAAGGCGGCGTCGAGGCGCGGCCGCGCCAAGGCGCCAACGGTGCCCGCGGACGGAGGCACGTTCAATTCCGTTCCGGACAACCAGCCGGAGGCTGAATTTTCCTTCACGAGCCACATGCTAGGTGCAGGCCAGACGGCGAACAAGGTCGCAGCCTCCACGCGGCAGTGGGGTGGCCGTCGCCCGAAGAATGCCTGGGCGACGGCCACCCCACTGCCGGCTGGGCCCCATGCCCACCGGACCCCCCGTCCGGCTCGGCTGGGGCGCGGTCAGGCCGCCAGGGCCTTGTTCTTGATCTTCTCGAAGTCTTCGGCAGTGATGGCTCCGGAGTCCAGAAGGGCCTTCGCCTTGCCGATCTCCTCGCTGGGGCTCGCTCCGGCCACGTCCCGGATGTAGGCCTCGGTCGAGGCCTGGTAGGCCTTCATCTCCTTGGCCGAGCGCTCGGCCATGCCGCGTCCGCGGGCGATCAGGTAGATCAGGGCCGTGAGGAAGGGGACGAAGACCAGGAAAATCAGCCACAGGGCCTTCAGCCACCCGTTGAGGGTGTGGTCCCGAAACAGGTCGCTGATAATGGCGAACAGTGCGTACAGGTACGCGACGAACGCGAACACCCAGATGAACCACCAGACAATGTCCCAAAAGTCTTCCCAAATACTCATGATCCCTTCCTAACTCTTGAATGCGGGTAAACCTGCTGCGAGTGAATTTGCACCGGTCGGGGTCGGACACACCGACATGCCGGGGGTTGGAGGGCTAGCACTTGAGTGCGTTGTCGAGGTCGTTGCGTGCGTTCACAACGTCGGTTGCCTCGTTCTTCAGCGATCCCAAAGCGTCCGACAACGCGGCGTCGCTGGGGACCGCGTCGACGGCGGCGTTCAGTTCGTTCGTGGCGGTTTCCACTTCGGCCATCCGGTCGCGGGCGACGTCCCCGACCTCGTTGACCAGGGTCGCGTAGGTGCCCCGCACGCCCTCCCGGGCGGCCTGGATCTCTTCGACGGTGGCGTCCGTGGTCAGGGTGTCCTGGAAGGTCTTCAGCGCGGCGCCGAAGGCTTCGGAGGCGGTGCACGCTTGGGACACGTTCTCTTGCGGGCTGGGACTGCCGCAACCCGCGATCAGGGCGGCTGCCGCCCCGAACGCCAGCGATCCCGCAATGAACGGGCGTATTTTCGGCATCGGAGGCTCCTCGTCGTGCACAACCCGCCGGCTCTCGGCGGCTCGGGCGTCACCATTGGCTGGTAACTACATGCTTCGGCGGGCCCGGGAGGGCCACATCATCCTTTGCGGATGAAATCGGCCCCAACGTGCCCCCACCGGCCGCACCGGCCTTGTTGCGGTGCCCCCTGCGTGGGTACGCTCGCCCCGTTCGGCGCCGTGCGAAGGCCGTGCGGCTCGGTCGGGACCGGATGTATCCGGTCGGTCAGCGAAAGGCACACCATGGCAACCCTGTCGGTATGGAAATTTGAGGACGCAACCGGGGCCGAAGAGGCGGAAAGGACCCTGCTCTCCCTGCAGACCCAAGGGCTGATCGAGGTCCGCGACGCGGCCGTCGTCTCCTGGGCGCCCGAAGCCAAGAAGCCCAAGACCCGCCAACTGCACAATGTGACCGGCGCGGGGGCCCTGGGCGGGGCGTTCTGGGGGTTGCTGTTCGGCCTGATCTTCTTTGTCCCGCTGCTCGGCGCCGCCGTGGGCGCGGCGGCCGGTGCGACGGCCGGGGCCCTGACGGACGTGGGCATCGATGATTCGTTCATCAACGGCGTGCGCGACAAGGTCACGCCCGGCACCTCCGCCCTGTTCGTGATGACGACCGGAGGGGTGCTGGACAAGGTGACCGAGGCGTTCAGCGGCAGCAAGATGGAACTGATCCAGACCAACCTCAGCCACGAGGAGGAAGAGGCCCTGCGGGCCGCTTTTGCCCCGGAGTGACCGCGGCCGCGGTGAATCGGCGCCGCGGAAGGGGCGCCGATTCACCGCGGCCTAGGGCGTGCCGCCCAAACTCCTGCGGGCGGCGTAGAAGCTGAGTTTGGCGACCAGGAAGAGCAGGCCCAGGCCGGCGAACATCTGGACAGTGACCACCGCGCGGGCCAGCTGGCTGACGGCAGAGATGTCCCCGAAGCCGACGGTGGCGAACGTGGTGACCGTGAAGTACAGTGCATCCACCCGGTTCAGCGGTTCGCTGAAGGATGCGGCATCCGTGACCGACATCGACAAGTAGAACAGCGCGAAGAGGCACACGAACAACAGGACGCCGTGGACCACGGCCTCCACCGCGCGGGCCTGCGGGACCTTGGCACCGGCCACCCGGCGCATCTGCACCACCATGGCGGCCAGGAACACCGCGGCCAGGCCCGCGAGCCGAATCCAGGCGGCCGCAGGATTCGGGTCGTTGAATCCGCCCACCGGAATCAGGAAGTAGATCGCGAAGATCAGCGCAGCGAGGCCCACGATCCGCAGCGCCACGAGGTAGATAAGGCGGCGCTGGCTGGACTGGTCCAGCTGCTGGAAATGGACCGGCGCACCCCGGTCCCCACGCCTGGTGGCCATGCCTGATGGTAACCCCCCGAGGCCATTCCCCGCATCGGCGAAACCCGGCCGCGGCGACGCACCCATTCCGGTCCACGAAATCGGATGCTAGCCTGAGCGCGCCCGAACAGGTTCGTGTGGGCAGTGGTTTCAAGTCACTCCTTGGGGGGAATTGTGACGTACGTTCTTGGCATTGACATAGGCGCGTGCTCCACCGGCGCGGCCATCGTCCGGATCGGTGGCGGAGCGGACGCCGCCACGCTGGATCTCGGTTCGGAGGCGGCGCGGGCGGCCAGCGCCCTCTTCCTGGCCGAGGACGGTCGCGTCCTTGCAGGGGATGCCGCCGCCGCCGCGGGTCGGGGATGCCCCGAACGCCTGGCCCGCGGCTTCAAGTCCCGCCTGGGGGATTCGGTCCCCCTCGCCGTGGGGCAGACGCTGGTGCCGCCGGAGGAGTTGTTCGCGGCGATGGCCCGGTGGGTGGTCACCACCGTGGAGGCCCGCGAGGGGGCTCCCGCCGCGGCCGTGGCCCTGACCCATCCGCGCGGATGGGGCGGATACCGGGTCTCGGTTGCCCGCCGGGCGCTGGCGGAGACGGGACTGGCCCACGCCTTCCTGCTGAGCGAACCCGAAGCGGCCGCACTGCACCATTCCGCAGGGAACCCCCTGGACCCCGGCAGCATCATCGCCGTCTGCGACCTGGGCGGCAGCGTCGAAGCCACCGTGCTGCGCCGGAACGTGCTGGGCCAGAACGTACTGCGCCAGAACAAGGACACGGGCGCGGACCGCGACACGGCGGAATTCGAGACCCTGGGTTTCGAGGCAGGGGGCCGCGCCGACGGCGGCGACCTGGGTGCCGGATTGGACGACGTCGTGTTCAGGCGCGTCCTCGAGGCGGTGGGCGGACCGGTCGAGGCGCTGAACATGGACGATCCCAAGGCGGTGTCCGCCCTTTGGCAGGTTCGGCGCGACTGCACCGCAGCCAAGGAGGCGCTCTCCCGCGACGCCGATGCCTCCGTCAAGGTGGTCCTGCCCGGCCTGCGGGAACACGTGCCCCTCACGCGCACCGAGTTCGAAACCAGGGCCGAACACCTCCTGCGGGAGGCCGCGGGCGTCCTGGGCAGGGCACTGCAGTCGGCGGACGTCGCCGTCGAGGATCTGGCCGCGGTCATCCTGACGGGCGGATCGGCCCGCATCCCGCTGGCGGAACGGATCCTCGCGGAGGAGGCCGGAGCCGGCGTCGTCGTCGACGCCGATCCGGCGTCCGTCACCGCCCGGGGCGCTGCCTTGGCCGCTGCGGCCCATCTCCGGGCCGGCGTCGGCACGCAGGCCGTCGTGGCCAGCGTCCTGACGGTCCACGGAACGGCGGCCCGGCCCCATCCGCACGACCTTGGCCTGCTGGCACCCGGGGCACCCACGGTGGAGGCCGGGGGCATCCTCTACATTCCCGTGCCCCGGCCGCGGACGGCAGCCGGCGCCGTGGCCTCGCCGTCGGGAGCGTGAGCCTGCATGGAGCGGAGGATCCACGCCATGGCCGCCACCCGTCCACTGGACCGGACGCACGCGGCCACCCTGTTTGCTGACGTTTCCGCACGTCCGAAGGAACGCCTGCTCGTGGGCATCGCGGGTGCCGGAGGCTCGGGGAAAACCGCCCTGCTGGATCGCTTGGAGGAGACGTACCGCGCCAGCGGCATTCCGGTCAGCCGCGACCACGGCCACGTGGATCCCGCAGGGCGCGCGGCGCCGTCGGCCGTGTTGGTCGACGACGCGCACCGGCTCGGCGAAACGGACCTGGGCCGCCTGCATTCGTTGGTGGAGGGACACCACATCGACCTCGTGATCGCCTACCGGAGCTCGCCGCTGACCCCGGCCCTGGACAAGCTGGTGCGGGCCCTGGAGCGGCACCGGCCACAGGTCCTCCTCGACCCCCTGGACCGGGGGGACGTCGAGGCCCGGATCGCGGCCGTGACGGGGGCCCCGGTGCCGGCGGCGCTGGTGGCCGACGTGCTGGAAACGACCGGAGGCATGGCCTGGCTGGTTGCCCGAACGCTGGCGGCCGTGCGCAGGGAAGGGAACGCCGTGCTGCTCGACCCCCACGGGATGGACGGCGTGGCCCAACACCTCGGCCGCGACCTGCAGAGGGTCGACCCGGGCTTGCGGCAGGTGCTCCTCTCGCTGGCCGCAGGCTTCGACTCCGCCGAGGTGGAACCCCCATGGCCGGACTTCGCCGGGCACACCATCGACGAACTGGTGGATGAGGCCCGCACCGCCGGGCTGCTGCTGCCCGACGGCCGGCTCATCCCCTTGGTGCGCCAGGCACTGATCAGTACGATGCCGCGTTTCCGGCTGCGCAGCCTCCAGCGGACGCTGGTGGATGGCTATGTGGCCACCGGATGCGCGCTCGACGGTGTGGCCCGAGACCTGGCCCGCAGCGGCGTGCGGGACATCCGGGTGGCCCGGACCCTGGAGCAAGCCGGTGACGACGCCTTGGGTGCCGATCCCGCCCGCGCGCTGAAACTGTACGACGAAGCGAAAGCCGCCGGGGCGGACGGCCTGCGCCTGGCGGCCCGGCGGGCCCAAGCGGCGTTGGCGGACGGGGACCTGGAGGGGGCCGGGCGGACCGTTGACGGCCTCTTGGCCCTGGAAGACCCCCCGGACGCGGAAAGGGCGGCCAATGCCGCCGCCGCCGTATGGTCCCGGCGCGGGCTGCTCAACCGCGGAGCCGACGTTTACCGTTGGCTCGGGCCGGCCAGGGCGGGGGAATCGTCGCCCCTGGCCGCCGTTGCCCTGATCGGTGTCGGTGACCTGGCCGGTGCGCGGACCATGCTGGGGGCCGCGGCGCCGCCAGGATCCCCCACCCTCCCGTCCGTGGCGTCGGCCCTGATGGGCCAGGGCAGCCTGGACGCGGTGGAAGGCAGGTCCCACGAGGCCCTCTCGGCGCTTGTCCGGGCCTCGGACACGCTGACGGCCGCCGGTGTCCATGCTCCGCTGCCCGAGCAGCCGGCGGTGCTGGCCGCCCTGGTGGCCTTCCACTGCGGAAAACCCGGCACGGCGGAATCGATCCTTGCCGCCGCCCTGGCGGGCGGCCAAGGCGGCGCGGCTGTCCGGCCCCGGCTCCTGCTCCTGCAGGCCTGGTCCCAGATGCTGCTGGACCGCCCGGAGCGGGCCCGGGCCCACATCGCCGAAGCCACCAGGGACGAGCACCTCGTGACGCCGCGGGACAAGCTGTTCCTTCACGCGCTCTCGGTGGGCCTGGCCCGCCGCACCGACGACCTTCCGGCCCTCGTGCATGCCTGGCGCCAGGCGCGCGACTACCAGATGCATGTCGTGGCCGACCTGTACTGCCTCCTGCCGCTGGGCGAACTGGCGGTCGCGGGCGCCCGGCTGCGCGACGGCGCCCTGCTGCAGCCGCAGCTGGAGGAAGCCTGGGCCGTGCTTGGACGGCTGGGGGACCCGCCGCTGTGGTCGCTCCCGCTGCACTGGTATTCGGTGCAGGCCGCGCTCCTCGCCGAGCGCCCGCAGGACCTTGCCCCGCATGCGGCGGCGCTGGTCCGCGCCGCCGCACAGGACGGGCCGGTGTCCCGGCTGGCATCCCGGCTGGCCACCGCCGGGAAGGTCTGGGTCGCCGTGCTGGCGGGCGAGGCCGACGTCGCCGCCGTGGTGTCCGCCGCGAACGGACTGGCCAGTGCCGGACTGGCTTGGGACGGGGCCCGGCTGGCCGGACACGCGGCGGCCCGCGTGGACGACCGCAGGGACATGAACCGGCTGCTCTCCTGCGCCCGCGAACTGCGCCGTGGAGTCCGCCCGGCAGCCGGCGGAAGCCCCGAGGCCTCCGGCCCGCCGACCTGGCCGGAGACTCCCGCCGCCGCGACCCCTGCGAACACGGCGCCCTCCGAGGGGGTGCTCAGCCCCCGCGAGCGGGATGTCGCCCGGCTGGTCCTGCAGGGCAAGACCTACCGCGAGATCGGGGAGACGATGTTCATCTCGCCCCGCACGGCGGAGCACCACATTGCCCGCATCCGCAGCCGGCTTGGGGCGGCCACGCGCACCGAACTGCTGGACCGGCTCCGCCTGGTCCTGGACACCGAGGGGAGCGACGCCGGAACCAACGACGGAGGCGATGCGGAGGCCGGATCCCGTTGATGCCGAGCCCCTTCGCCACGCGTCGCCGGCGGGATTTGCCCCGGCGACTTTCCTGGTGCCGGCAGGGCCTTCCGGAGGGCATCGCAAGGGGCGGATGTCAAGCCTTGGCGTCCCCTATTGCACCCCCTATTGCGGGAGGGGGTACCCCCTATCCCGGGGTTCCCCGATAGGGGAGTGGTCCCGATGTGGGTCCGGCCGCGTCCGCATACGTTGGTGGTGCCGGGCACCCGTCCGACAGCCTGCTATTCCGAAGACTTTTCGGCCTGAAGGAGCCTCGCATGACGAACGTTTCGACCGTTCTGCTCGACTTCATGATGAACCTTTTCAAGGACCAAGGTGCCGTGGCGGCCTTCCAGGAGGACCCCGACAGGTCCCTTAGTGCCGCCGGCCTCGGCAATGTCTGCACCTCCGACGTGGATGCGGTCCTGCCGAGCCTCGTTGACTTCTCCGACGTCTCCTTCGACCGCGACTACGACACCGGCGGCAACGATGCCACCATCAAGGGCAACGACCCCGAGAACGACTTCGACCTCGGTGGCTGGGGTGGCGGTGGCTGGGGTGGCGGTGGCTGGGATGGCGGCGGTAGCGGCGGTGGCGGCTGGGATGGCGGCGGCAGCGGTAGTGGTGGCGGCGGCGGCGGTGGCGGCGGTGGCGGTGGCGCCGGCGGCAGTAGCGGCGGCAGCGGCAGCGGTGGCAGCGGCGGCGGAGGGGGCGGTGGTGGCGGCGGTGGCGCCGGCGGCAGTGGCGGCGGCGGCGACTACGGCGCTGCCAGGGACCAGATCACCAAGATCGTCAACGAGTACAACTACTCCTCGAAGGTGGACGACCGCGACACCATCACGGACCAGTCGGTCAACCAGAACATCTGGTCCAACGGCGACGTCACCCAACACTTCGACAACGAATCGGTGACGACCTCGGGCGACGATTCCGCGTCCTCCTCCGGCGCCGGTTCCGCGGCTGTCAGCGGCAGCTCCAAGGCCGACGTCAGGACGGACTCCTCGACCGAGGTGCACTCCTCGGGCAGCAGCAACACCGTCACCGCGGGCACCTCGCGCACGAAGGTCGAGGACAACAAGGTGGATGTCGAGGTTGAGCGTTACGAACCCGAGTTCACCGACATCGACGATTCCGTCGTCGTGCAGGACAACGACATCGACACCGACGTGGACCTGCCCGACGCGGACGACGCGGACGCCCCGTAGGGAACCGGGGCCCCGCCGGCCCCGGCCTGTCCGTCGGGTGGAGCATCCGCCCGCCGGACAGGCCCAACAGGCGGTGGTCCGCAAGCGCAAGGAGGAAACGTGGCCGAACTGGTGGAACTGCTGGAGGACGGCATCGCCCAGGCGGATCCGGCCGGACGGCCCGACCTGCGCCGCCGGCTGGAAAACACGCGCCGCAGGCTCCTGGAAACGAGCATCCGCGTGGTGGTTGTCGGGGAGTTCAAACAGGGGAAGAGCCAACTGGTCAACGCCCTGGTCAACGCGCCCGTCTGTCCGGTCGACGATGCCGTCGCCACGTCCGTGCCCACCGAGGTCCGCTACGGGGAGACCGCGTCCGCAGCCGTCCTGGTCCCGGAGGAGGGTGCCCCGTCCGCGGATGGCGGGGCCACCGTCCAGCGCCGGCCGGTGGGGCTGGAGGAAATCGGGACCTACGTGTCGGCGAAAGGCAATGCCGGCAACCGCATGCGGCTGGTGGGGGCGGAAGTCTCCGTCCCGCGCCAAATCCTGGCCGACGGGCTGGTCATGGTTGATTCTCCCGGCGTGGGCGGCGAGCATTCCGCCCACGAGTTGGCCACCCTGGTTTCCCTGGGCAGCGCGGACGCGATGCTGCTGGTCACCGACGCGTCACAGGAACTGACGGAGTCCGAACTCAGGTTCCTGCGCCACGGGCTCCAGATGACGCCCCACGTCGCCTGCGTCGTGGCCAAGACCGACATCTACCCCCAGTGGCGCGAAGTGGCGGCCGCGAACAGGGGCCATTTGGACCGCATCGATCCGGCCATACGGCTGTTTCCCGTTTCCGCCGAATTGCGCCTGCACGCGGCCCGGCTGCAGGACAGCGAACTGCATGCCGAATCCGGGTACGGGCCGCTGGTGGCCTACCTGCGCCAAGAGGTCCTGGGGAAGGCCCAACGCACCCGGCACCGCCGGGCGGCCCAGGACCTGCGATCGGTCATCGAGCACCTTCGGCTGTCCCTGCGGTCCGAACTGGACTCCCTGGAAAACCCGGCAACGACGCCCCGGCGCCTCGCCGAACTGGAGGCGGCCAAGCAGCGGGCCGACGAGCTGCGCCGGCGGTCGGCCCGCTGGCAGACAACGCTCAACGACGGCGTCGGCGACCTGATCTCGGATCTCGAACACGACCTTCGCGATCGCCTGCGGCACATCCAGCGGGATGCCGAAAAGTCCATCGATCAGGGCGATCCCGGGCCCGTCTGGTCGGAGTTCTCCGCGTGGCTGCAGCAGCGGGTGGCGGCGGCGGTCTCGGACACCTTCGTGTGGACCGACGGCCGGGCGGCTTGGCTGGCCCGCGGGGTCGCCGAGCACTTCGCGGAGGACGGGGTTCCGTTGCCGGAACTGCAGGTCGATGACACGGGCAGCGTGCTTGATCCCGTTGCGGATGTGCCCGACCTGGACCAGGGTTACGTCGGGTTCTTCCAGAAGGTCCTGATCGGCATGCGCGGTTCCTACGGAGGCATCCTGATGTTCGGCCTCCTCACCACCATGTTCGGAATGCCGCTGATCAATCCGATCTCCGTCGGCGCCGGAGTGCTCCTGGGTGCCAGGGCCTACCAGGAGGACCGGAGGGCCCGCCTCAAGCGCCGCCAGGCCGACGCCAAGGCGCTGGTGCGCCGGCACGTCGACGACGTCGTCTTCCAGGTGGGCAAGCAGCTCAGGGACAGACTCCGCCTGGTCCAGCGCGAGACGCGGGACCACTTCATGGACATCGCCGAAGAGCACCACCGGTCCCTGGCGGACTCCTCGAACGCCGCCCAGGAAGCGGCCGATATTTTCGCCCTTGAACGCGAGGAGCGCATCCGGCGGATCAGGGCCAGGCTGGAGCGCGTCGACGCGCTGGAGGCCCGCTTGGCGGCTGCGGGCGGCGATCCCGCACCGGCGGAACAAGCCGGAAGGGGGCAGGCATGAACGCAACGGGCATGATCGAGGCCGGCAGGGCCGGGACGGGCACGAACGCGACCCTCCGCGGGGCCGTGGGCGAGCTTCTTCGGGAAACGCTTGAGGTCTACCGGGACGACCCGACCGCGTGCTCGTTGCTGCAGGGGTACGCCGAACGCCTGGGCGAGCCGGTGCGGGTGGCGCTGGCGGGCATGGCCAAGGCCGGCAAGACCACCCTGCTCAACGCCATCGCGGGGGAGGGGATTGCCCTCGCCGAGGCCTGCCGGCACCCGCACCTGGTGGTGTGGTACCGCCATGGGCCCGCCCCGAGGGCCACGGCGCATTCCGTTTCGGGACAGGCGCGGACGCTGCGCCTGGACCGGAAGGACGGCCGGCTCGTTGCGGACCTGGGTTCACTGGCCGCGCACGAGGTGGATCGGCTGGTCATTGAATGGCCGGCGGAAGGGCTGCGCGCCCTGACGCTGATCGACACCCCCGGTCCGGCCTCGCCTCCGGACTCCACCGATCCGGCCAGCCCCACCAATCCTGCCGGGATGGCCGGTCTTCCGGTGCCTGCGGCCGTTGCCGTGGACGCCGACGCGATCGTGTACCTCATGCGCCATCCCCGCGAGGCGGACCTGGACTACCTGCGTGCGCTGCGGGACGCGGCCGCCACCGGCGCCTCCAATGCCCTGGTGGTGCTCTCCCGGGCCGACGAGATCGGCGCCGGCCGGATCGACTCGCTCATCTCCGCGCGCGCCTGCGCCGAGGAGTACGCCCGTGAGGGCACGCTGCGTGACCTCGCCCTGGGCGTGGTTCCGGTTGCCGGGCTGGTGGCCCGGGCGGCACGGACCCTGCGCAAGGACGAATTCGAGGCACTGGTGGAAGTGTCCCGCCTGGACCGGACCACGCGGGAGCGGCTCCTGCTCTCCGCCGACCGTTTTGTCCGCGCGGACGAGCCGGAGGGCATCGGCCCCGACCTGCGGGCCATTCTCCTGGAACGGTTCGGTCTTTTCGGCATCCGGCTGGCCTCCGCGCTGATCCGCGGAGGGATCCGCAGGCCGCTTCCGCTGGCCCGCGAACTCGCCCGGCGCAGCGGGCTGGCCGACCTGATGGATCTCATGTTCGCCGGTTTCGTGGCCCACGGCACCCGGCTGAAGGCGTGCGCGATTCTCGCCGGCATCGAGGCCCTGATCCGCGCGCACCCGCGTGCCGGAACGATCCGGCTGGCCGAGTCGCTCGAACGCGTCCGAGCCAACGCCCACGACTTCCAGGAACTGCGGATCGCCGCGAAGGTCCACGGCGGACGGCTCCCCGTGGAACCGTGGCTGGCCGCCGAAGCGGGCCGCCTCGTCGGCGGACGCGGCGACGCGCCGGAGGACCGGCTGGGGGACGGGACCGGGCAGGCGGCGGAGGGCGCCTCGGACGAGGAACTGCGCACCCGGGCCCTGGAGCGCCTGGACCGGTGGCGCAAGGCCGCCGGGAACCCGCGGGCGGACCAGGCAGCCGTCGAGGACTACCGGATTGTCATACGCAGCTGCGAGGCCACGCTGGCCCTGCTGGCCTCCAAGGCCGCCCCCGGGAACACCGGGACGGCCCGGGTCCTACTTCGCCCGGAACCAGGCACTGGCCCCGTCCAGCACACCCAGGACCAGCGCCGCCCCGCTCAGCGCTAGCTGCGCCAGCAGCAACACGCTCAGGGCCGTCCCCGCGGCGGAGTGCAGGACCAGGAAACCGTCCACCAGGAGGACCGCGAACCCGTGCAGGGGCAGGACCGCCAGAAGGGCCCAGCGCAGGCGGCCGTGCCGGTTCATCATCCCCTTCACCAGCAGGGCCTGGAGGGCCATAACGAACAAGAGCGTGCCCAGGCACACCCAGAACAGCGTCGACACCAGCGCATCCACCGCCACTTCGGCCCCGGCGGGCTGACGCTGGGTGACGAGCCCCTTCAGGTGCGCCAGCGTGGCATCGCGGGAGAAGTAGGCGACCAGGCAGGCCGCGACGCCCGCAACGATGCTGGTGACCCAGGCCAGCCGCATCGCCTGGACCACGCGCGGCGGCGGCGGGGAAGCGCGGATGGGGGCCGGGGCCGTGCTGGACATCTCGGGCCGCGGCGGCTTCTGGGCCGTCCCCGCGCCCGGCGGGCCGTCCGGGCGCGCCGAAGGAGCTCCGCCGTTTCCGTGGTTCGCGTCCGCCTGTTTCGCGTCCATTCCTGCAGCCATGCTCGTAATGTAATGGACATCACACGCCCCGTTCGGGAACTGTGGCGCGACTCACGGCTTTTCGGGCAAGTCCGCTGCCGTGGCGGGCGGCGCCGGAACCGGTGCTTTTGCCCTCTCCGCGGCGTAGCCTGACAGCATGGGGCATCGGCACATCCTGTGGTTCGATGAGGTCGGGCTCGGCGACATCGCGCAGGTCGGCGGCAAGAACGCGTCCCTGGGGGAGATGACCCGCACCCTGGCAACGGCCGGCGTGCGGGTTCCGGACGGTTTTGCGACGACCGCCGCCGCCTACCGCACCTTCCTGGCCGCCAACGGGCTCGAGCCCCGGCTCGCGGCCCTGCTCGAGGAACTCCGGGCCGGCCGGGCCGGCCTGCAGGCCACCGGTGCTGCCCTGCGCAGCCTCATCCTTGCCTCCACGCTACCGGAGGCCCTGGCCGGCGCCCTCCGCGAGGCCTACCGCAGCCTGGCCGGGCGTGCCGGCGCGGACCGGCCGGCGGTCGCCGTCCGCTCCAGCGCCACCGCCGAGGACCTGCCGAACGCCAGCTTCGCCGGCCAGCAGGAAACCTACCTGAACATCACCGGGGAGGAGGACCTGCTCCAGGCCTGCCTGCGCTGCTACGCCTCCCTCTTCACCGACCGGGCGATCAGCTACCGGCAGGCGCAGGGTTTCGGCCACCTCGACGTCGCGCTGTCCGTGGGAGTCCAGCGTATGGTCCGCTCCGACGTCGGAGCCGCCGGCGTGATGTTCTCCATCGACCCGGACACCGGGTTCCCGCGCACCGTCGTGGTCAGCGCGGCCTGGGGGCTGGGCGAAACGGTCGTGAAGGGCTCCGTGGACCCTGACCGCTACACCGTCTTCAAGCCACTGCTCGCCCGCCCGGAGGCCGCCCCCATCATCGGCGCCGCCATCGGCGGCAAGGAACGCAAGATGGTCCTGGCCGAGGACGGAAGCACCCTCACGGTCGCCACGAGCCCCGAGGAACGCCGCGCGCAGGTCCTCGACGAGCCGGAGGTCCTCCAACTGGCCCGCTGGGCGGTCGCCGTCGAGGAGCACTACGGCCGCCCGATGGATCTGGAATGGGCGAAGGACGGCGCCACGGGCGAACTCTTTATGGTCCAGGCCCGGCCGGAAACCGTCCAGGCGCGCCGGAGCGGGGACCGGTTCACCGTCCACCACCTCACCGGCAAGGGGCCCGTGCTGCTCACCGGCAGCGCGGTGGGCGAATCGATCGCGGTCGGCGGGGTCTGCCTGGTCCGCAGCCCGGCCGACCTCGCGGACTTCCGCGACGGCGCCATCCTGGTCACCGAGATGACGGACCCCGACTGGGTCCCGGTGATGCGCCGGGCCGCCGGCATCGTCACCGACCATGGCGGCCCCACCAGCCATGCGGCGATCGTCAGCCGCGAACTGGGTGTTCCCGCCGTCGTTGGCACGGGGAACGCCACCGCGGCCCTCGCGGACGGGGACGCGATCACGCTTTCCTGCGCCGAAGGCGAGCGGGGGCGCATCTATGCCGGCGCGCTGGCCTTCGAGACCGAAGACGTGGACCTCGGCGCCCTGCCGCACCCGCGCACGGACGTGATGGTGAACATCGCCGACCCCTCGGCCGCCTTCCGCTGGTGGCGCCTGCCGGCCGCCGGCGTCGGCCTGGCCCGGATGGAATTCATCATCGGCAACCTGATCAAGGCCCACCCGATGGCCCTGGTCCACCCCGAACGCGTCCAGGACGCCGAGGCCCTGCGGCGCATCCGCGAGCTGGCGGCCGGCTTCGCCGACCCGATCGAATACTTCGTCCACACGCTGGCCCAGGGCATTGCCCGGCTGGCCGCCCCCTACCACCCGGGTCCGGCGATCGTGCGCCTGAGCGACTTCAAGTCCAACGAATACGCCCACCTGCTTGGCGGAGAGGGGTTCGAGCGGCCCGAGGAGAACCCCATGCTGGGCTTCCGCGGGGCCTCCCGCTACTACGACGAGCGCTACCGAGCGGGTTTCGAGCTCGAATGCCGCGCCCTGGTGCGGGTGCGCGAGCACCTGGGCTTCACGAACGTGGTGGTCATGGTGCCCTTCTGCCGCACCCCGGGGGAGGCGGACAAGGTCCTTGAGGTGATGGCGGCCAACGGGCTGGAGCGCGGCCGCAACGGCCTGCAGGTCTACGTGATGTGCGAGATCCCCTCCAACGTGGTGCTGGCCGAGGAGTTCGCCAAGCGCTTCGACGGCTTCTCGATCGGTTCCAACGACCTCACCCAGCTGGTCCTCGGCGTCGACCGCGACGCCGAGGACCTGGCGGCGCTGTTCGACGAGCGCGACCCCGCGGTCACCACGATGATCGCCGAGGCCATCCGCAAGGCCCACGCCGCCGGCATCAAGATCGGCATCTGCGGCCAGGGCCCCAGCAACCACCCCGACTTCGCGGCCTTCCTGGTGCGGGAGGGCATCGACTCGATTTCCCTGAACCCGGACAGCTTCCTGCGCACCGTGCGCACGATCGCGGCGGCGGAAGCTCCCGGGCGTTAGGAATCCGCGGGCCCGATCTTCGCCACGGGGCCCGTGGCCGGTGCGGCCGGCGGGGTAAGCACGGAGGCGTAGTCGTGCTCGGTCGAGTACGCCAGGAAGCCCAGGTGAGCCTCGTAGCGGTCCAGCACGTCGTCGATGACCTGCTGGTGGGACAGGCCCACCAGGTCGTAGCCCTCGGAACCGGTCTGGGTGAACACCTCGCCCCGGTAGTAGACGTCCGGCTGGCCGGACATGCGCCCGCCGAACATCGGCACCGGCGCCTCCACGGCCTGGACCTGGTAGTGGAAGTTGCGGTGCTCCGGAATGGCGACCACCAGCGTGGGGCTGGAAATGCCGATGTGATCGTTCGGCGCGAGGTCCAGGGTCGCCTGGTAGCCCTGCTGGGTGAACTCCTTGAGCACATCGGCCAGCGCCGGCTGCGCCGTGCGTTCCATGAACTGGGCCACCTGCCGTTTCGACGGGTAGGAGCGCATCCCCGCCAGCCGCTGGCGCCAGGTGCGTTCGGGCACGTGGCCGCCGTGCGCCGCCGCCGACTGCCGGCGCAGGACCCGGCCCTCGCGCTCGGCCCGTTCCATCCGCAGGGCCTTGGAGAAGGAGGCCATCACCAGGTACGCGATGACGGTCACCGGCAGGGCGAAGATGAGGGTGGCGTGCTCCATGGTGGTCACGCCACCGGCGACCAGCATCGCGATGGTCAGCAGCGCCGTGAGCACCGCCCAGAAGATGCGCAGCCATTTGGCGCCGTCCTGGGACGGGTTCGGGATCGAGGAAGAGAAGTTGGACATCACCATGGCGCCGGAATTGGCGCTGGTCAGGTAGAACAGCAGGCCGGACAGCGTGCCCAGGCCGATCAGGAAGCCGGCGCCGGGGAACATCCCCAACAGGGCGTACCAGCCCTGTTCCGGGCTGTCCATGGCCAGTTGGGCGAACTCCGTGTTCCCGTTCAGGACCTCGTGCATGGCGCTGTTGCCGAAGACGCACACGATCAGGAAGTCGCACAGCACCGGGGCGGTGATGGCGGCGATGACGAACTCGCGCAGCGTCCGGCCACGCGAGATGCGGGCCAGGAACAGGCCCACGAAAGGCCCCCAGGCCAGCCAGAAGGCCCAGAAGAACAGCGTCCAGCTCGCCATCCACTCCGAGCCGCCCTCCTGGTAGGCGAAGGTCTGGAGGGTGCGGTCCGGCAGGGTGAAGATGAACCGGCCGATGTTCTCCACCAGCGAGTTGAGCAGGAACGCGGACTGCCCGGTCACCAGGATGTAGAGCAGCATGGCCGCCGCGCTCCACAGGTTCAGCTCGGAGATCCAGCGGATCCCCTTGTCCACGCCCGAGGTGCAGGCCGCGATGGTCATCACGACGGCGACGACCACCAGTGCGATCTGCAGGGACAGGCCCTGCTGCAGGCCGAACAGCAGGGCGAAGCCGACGTTCAGCAGCACCACGCCGATGCCCATCGACGTGGCCACTCCGAAGACCGTGCCCACCAGGGTGACGATGTCGACGGCGTCGCCGATGCCTCCGCGGACGCGCTTGCCCAGCAGCGGATACAGGGCCGCCCGGATGGACAGCGGCATGCCCCAGCGGTAGGCGAAGTAGCCCATGGCCATGCCAAGCAGCGCGTACATGGACCAGCCGGCCACGCCGTAGTGGAACATGGTCCAGATCACGGCATCCTGGGCGGCGGCGGCCGTTTGGCCAGCGCCCGCCGGCGGGGCCATGTACTGGGTGATGGGGCCGGTCACGGAATAGAAGAGCATGTCGATGCCCACGCCGGCGGCGAACAGCATGGCCACCCAGGTGAAGAGCTTGTACTGCGGACGGGAGTGGTCCGGGCCCAGCCGGACCGATCCCTCCTTGGAGAAGGCGACCCACAGCACGAACACGATCACCACGGTGACGGTGAGCACGTAGAACCAGCCCAGGTTCTCCGCGATCCAGGCGACCACGACGCGCATGGTGGCGGCCGCGTTCGTGGGCATGAGGATCGCCCACACGGAGAAGGCGACGATGATGGCCGAAGCGATGATGAAGACACGCCAGTTGGTCCTGGGGCCGGGCTCCTCGATGAGCTCGGCCGGGGCCTTGCTGAGCTCCCGGCTGGAGACGGGAGGGCGGTTCCCCTCCTCGTCGCCGTTGCGGCGCCGTTCCGTGCCGCCCAGCTGGCGGCGTTGGATCGGCGCCTTTGGCGGCTCGTTCCCTGGGTGGCGCGTGTCTTCCGCTTCGGTCATGCAGTGCTCCTTCGATCGGCAACGGGGGCGGGCCGAGGTCAGGGTGCATGGAAGTCGGCGGCCTTGGTTCCGGAAGGAGGGGGCCGTTCACACTCGGGCATCGTGTCGTGCGGCCTGCCCATCCATTTTAGCCCGGCGCCGGGACCCGCACCGCAGGCCGGGCACCGTAGCAGCAAAGCGTGCCTGCCCCAAGGTTAGGTTGACCTAACAAGTAATGAAAGCGAAACATTACCGTGACATTTTGGAGTAAGGCGAGCCTTAGCTAACGTGATGGGCGTGGCGCATTGCTCACCGCCACGCCCCCTCCTCTCTTCAGAAAGGCGGACATCGCCATGGGACTTCCCGCCATCGCCCCGTACAGCTGGAACGCCGACGCCGACCTCGGCCCCTCCCGGGTCGAGTGGACCGTCGATCCCGCACGGGCCGTCCTGCTGGTCCACGACATGCAGGAGTACTTCGTCGGCGTCTTCGACCGCGGCGACGCGCACGCCCAGATCAACGCCGCCATCCGCAACATCGCGGCACTCAAGGAAGCCGCCGCTGCCGCCGGCATCCCCGTGGTCTACACCGCCCAGCCGCCGAATCAGGACCCGGCAGAACGGGCGTTGCTGACCGACTTCTGGGGCGCCGGACTCATCGACGACGGCCGCGAACGGATCATCGGCCAGCTCGCTCCCGGCTTGGGTGACGAGGTCCTCACCAAGTGGCGCTACAGTGCGTTCGCCAAGTCCCCGCTGCAGGAGATGCTGGACACCTGGGGCCGGGACCAGTTGCTGATCACTGGCGTCTACGCGCACATCGGCTGCCTGACCACCGCGCTGGACGCCTTCATGCGCGACGTGCAGCCCTTCCTGGTGGCCGACGCCCTGGCCGACTTCTCGCTCGAGGACCACGAGATGGCCGTGCGCTATGCCGCCTCCCGCTGCGCCCAGGTCCACGGCACCTCCACCGTGCTGGCCGGATTGGGTTCGGCGGCCCTCGCGGGCGCCCGGTGACCGCCGTGCAGGCCCCGGTGGAGGACCTTCCGGCGGCCGGGGCACCCCTGGTCGTGGTGACCGGGGCCGCCGGTGGCCTGGGCAGCGCCATCGCCGCCACGCTCGAGGCGCAGGGCTACGACGTGCTCCCCGTGGACCGGGCCGGGGACGGCGTCCTGCGGCTGGACCTGGCCGATGCGGCGTCAACCACGGTGCTGCGCGACGCGCTCGCCCACCGCGCCGCCGCCGGGACCCGGGTCCACGGACTGGTCAACGTCGCCGGAGTGCTCGCCACGGGCCGGCTGATGGACCTCGCCGCCGGCGACTGGGACCGGATGCACGCGGTCAACGCCCGCGGCGTCTTCCTGGCGTCGCAGACCGTGGCGCGCGTGATGGTCGCCCAGCAGCCCGCCGACCCGGCGAACGCGCGGGCGATCGTCACCGTCAGCTCCAACGCGGGCAACACTCCGCGCGACGGGCTGGGCGGCTACGCGGCCTCCAAGGCCGCCGCCACCATGGCCACCCGCTCGCTGGCCCTGGAACTGGCCGGGCACGGCATCCGCGCCAACGTCGTCAGCCCCGGCTCCACGGACACCCCGATGCTGCACGCGATGGCCCCGGGCGGAGCCGACGAGGCCGCCCTCGTGGCCGGCGATCCGTCCCGGCACCGCGCCGGCATCCCGCTGGGCCGGATCGCGGTCCCCGCCGACGTCGCCAGCGTCGTCGGCTTCCTGCTCTCCGGCGCGGCCCGCCACATGACCGGGCAGGACCTGACCGTCGACGGCGGAGCCACCTACTAGCCCCGCCGCACCGCCCGGAGCCTCACACCCGAAGCCCCATGCCCCGCAATACCGCCAGGCCCGCTCCGGGCCCGCGCCGCCACGGCGCCGCCGAACCCCTTCTCCCTTCCCGAGGAGCCTTTCGCCATGACTTCACGAACCGCCGCCACGGCCCTGTCCGATCGGGCAGTTCCCGATCCGGCCCTCTCGGATCAGGCCCTGCCTGGTCCGGTTGTGCCCGCCGCGGACCGCCGCGCCGCCGGCTTCCGCTTCGCCTCCTACGGGCGCGCCCTGACCGGACACGGCCTGCGCGCCCGGCTGGACCCCGCCCGTGCCCGGAGCGTCGGGCTGGCAACGGCAGCCCGGGACCTCCTGGCCGACGCCGGACCCGGCGCCGTGCTGGTGGGCATGATCCCCTTTGCCCCGGACGCGGACCCGCACCTCTACATCCCCGACTCGGTCGAGGCCGCCCCGCTGCGCGCCGCCGCATCCTCCTCCGTCTCCGCCTCCTCCACCCCGAATCCCCTGGCCGGACTGGCCGGAGCGGAGAACCCCGGATACCGGGATGCGGTGGCCCGCGCCGTCGAGCGCATCGGCTCCGGGGACCTGTCCAAGGTCGTGCTGGCCCGCAGCCTGGACGCGGTCGCCGGCCGGGACTGGGACGCGGCCGCGGTGTGGGAGCGCCTGCACCGGCAGAACCCGGCCGGGCACAGCTTCATGGTGCGTCTGCCGGACGGCTCCGGAACGGTGGTCGGCAACAGCCCCGAACTGGTCGCCGGCGTCCGCCACGGCCGCCTCTCCAGCCACCCGCTGGCCGGCAGCGCCGCCCGGCAGGAGGACCCCGCCGCGGACCGGGCCACCGCCTCCACGCTGGCGCGATCGGCCAAGGACCTCGCCGAACACGCCTTCGTCGTGGACCACATCCGCACCGCGCTTGAACCGCTGTGCGCCGACCTCGACGTCCCCGCCGTTCCGGACCTGCTGCCCACCGGCCAGCTCTGGCACCTGGGCACCCTGGTGCGCGGCACCCTCCACGAGGGCCTGAACTGCCTCGACGCCGCCCTGGCCGTCCACCCCACCCCCGCCATCTGCGGCACCCCGGTCGGCGCGGCCCGGGCGGCCATCGCCGAACTGGAGCCCGAGGACCGCGGCTTCTACGGCGGCCTGGTGGGCTGGATGGATGCCGACGGGGCAGGCGAATGGGCGCTGCTGCTGCGCAGCGCCGTGCTCACCGGACCGATCGCCCGGCTGCACGCCGGGGCCGGCATCGTCGCCGGCTCCGACCCGGAGGCCGAACACCGCGAAACCGCCACCAAGTTCGGCACCATGCTGGCCGGGCTGGGCATCACCGGGCTGGACATCACCGGAACGGGGGCCAACGCATGAGCGCCGGCACCGGCACCCTCGCCACCGAAACCTTGGCCGGCCAGGCCGTAGCCGCCGACGCCTACGATCCGATGCTGGACGGCGTCGTGCCCTACCCGCGCGACGTCGCCGACCGCTACCTCGCCGCCGGCTACTGGGGCGACCGCACCCTGGACCGCCTGGTGCGCGACACCGCCGCCCGGCGCCCGCACCATCCGGCCGTCATCGACCGTGACCGCACCGCCACCTACGCCGAACTGGTGAAGCGCTTCGACGCCGCGGCCGCCGCGCTGCGCGCCCGCGGAGTGGCGCCGGGGGACCGGGTGCTGATCCACCTGCCCAACGTCCTGGAGTTCTTCGACGCCGTCTACGGCACCATCAGCCTGGGCGCGCTGCCCGTGTTCGCCGTGCACACCCACCGGCACGCCGAGATGGAGCACCTGGCGCAGGCCTCCGGAGCCGTGCTGCTGCTCACCAGCCGCCAGATCCCCGGCCTGGACGCGGACGCGTTCGCCGCCGAGCTCGCCGCCCGGCTGCCCGGCCTGCCGCTCGCCTACGCCGAAGACCTGTGCGCGGAGCACCCGGACGGCGCCGTCCGCGCGGCGGAAACCCCGGCGCCCTGCCCGCGCCCGGCGCACGCGGCGGCGTTCCTGCAGCTCTCCGGCGGCACCACCGGACGGCCCAAGCTGATCCCGCGCACCCACCGCGACTACGCGTACTCGGTGGAGCGCAGCGCCGAGGTCTGCGGGCTGGACGACTCCACCGTGTTCCTGGCCGGCATCCCCCTGGCCCACAACTTCGCCGCCAGCTCCCCGGGCTACATGGGCGTGCTCGCCACCGGCGGCACCGTTGTGGCCGCCCTCAACGGCAGCCCGGACCTGGTCTTCGGGCTCGTCGAACGCCACCGGGTGACCCTGGCCGCGGCCGTCCCGCCGCTCGCGCTGTCCTGGCTGAACTCCCCGGCCCGCTCCCGCTACGACCTCTCCGCCTGGAAGGTCCTCCAGGTGGGCGGGGCCAAGCTGGCCCGCGCCACCGCCGAGCGCATCGAGCCGGAACTGGGCCCGCGGCTGCAGCAGGTGTTCGGCATGGCCGAGGGCCTGGTCTGCTACACCGGACTCGACGACGACGCGGATACCGTCCTGGGCACCCAAGGCCGGCCCATGTCCGACGCCGACGAGGTCCTGGTGCTCGACGACGACGGCCGCCCGGTCCCGGACGGCAGCCCCGGCAACCTGTGGGTCCGCGGCCCGTACACGATCCGCGGCTACTACGGGAACCCGCCGGCGAACGCCGCCTCCTTCACCGAGGACGGCTTCTACGGCTCCGGCGACATCGTCATCCGCCACCCCAACGGGTGCCTGAGCGTCGTCGGCCGGACCAAGGACATCATCAACCGCGGCGGCGAAAAGGTCTCCCCGGACGAGGTCGAGGGCGCCCTGCTGCGCCATCCGGGCGTGCACGACGCCAGCCTGGTCGGCGAACCGGACGAGGCCCTCGGCGAGCGCACCCACGCCTACGTGGTCCCGCGCGCCGGGGCCGAGCCGCCCAAGGCCAAGGCGCTGCGCGCCTGGCTGCGCACCTCCGGCCTGGCCGACCACAAGGTCCCCGACCTGGTCACCGTCGTCGATCGCCTGCCCACCACCCATGTCGGCAAGATCAGCCGCACCACCCTGCGGCCCGCCCCGCGCCTTCCCCAAGGAGAATCATGAGCATCCCCGACACGGACGAATACGACGTCCTGGGTCTTGGCTTCGGGCCCAGCAACATGGCCCTGGCCGCCGCCATCGACGAGCACAACGCCGCCGTCCCCGCCAGCGAGCGGCTCAAGACGCTGTTCCTGGACCGCGCCGCCGGCCCGGAATGGCACCGCAACCTGCTCTTCGAGGACGCCTCGATGCAGGTGGCCTTCGCCAAGGACCTGGCCACGTTCCGCAATCCCACCAGCCCGCTGACCTTCATGAACTTCCTGCGCGAGCAGGGCAGGATCGCTGACTTCTTCAACCGCGGCTCCATGGCCCCGCTGCGCATCGAGTTCGTGGCCTACCTGCGCTGGGCCGCGGCCCGGCTCGCCGGGTACGTGCGCTACTCCAGCGAAGTGGTGCGCATCATCCCGCGCACCGGCGCCGGGCGCATCGGCGGCTACGACGTCGACGTCGTGGACGAGGACGGCCTGCGCACCCTGCGCACCCGCCACCTGGTCCTCGCCGGCGGCCTGCGTCCGGAGCACCCGCAGGGCATCCGCCCGGGGGAGCGGATCTGGCACAGCGCCGAGTTCCTCGAACGCGTCGAACGCCTGGATCCGGAGCGCATCCGCACCGTGGCCGTGGTCGGCGGCGGGCAGAGCGCGGCCGAGGTGATCGGGCAGATGTACCAGCGCTTCCCGCAGGCCCAAGTCCACTCCGTGATCAGCCGCTTCGGGCTGGTCCCCTCCGACGCCTCGCCGTACGCGAACCGCATCTTCGACCCGGGCGCCGTGGACGAGCTCTACGCGGCCGGCCCCGAGGTGCGCGCGGAGATGTACGAACTGCACCGGAACACCAACAATTCGGTGGTCAACCCGGACACCATCCAGGCCCTCTACGACCTGGACTACCGCGACCGCTGGCTCGGCACCCCGCGCCTGCACTGGCACCGCGCCTCGCGCGTGCTGGAGGCCACCGAAAGCGCGCCGGGCCAGACCGCGCCGGCCGCCCCCGTGACGCTGCGCCTGCGTGACGGGCTCACCGGCCGCGACACCGAACTGGCGGCCGACGTCGTCATCCTCGCCACCGGCTACCGGCCGCTGGACCCGGCCACGCTGCTGGGAAGCCACGGCGCCCTGCTGGCCCGGGACGGGGACGGGCGCGTGCGCGCCCGCCGCGACTACAGCGCCGTCACCGCGCTGCCCGACGACGCCAAGCTCTACCTGGTGGGGCAGACCGAACACCAGCACGGGCTCTCCGCCACCCTGCTGTCCAACGTGGCCGTCCGCGCCGGAGAGATCCTGGACTCGCTGCTGGGCAAGCCCGCCGCCGCAGCCCCCGCCACCGCAGAAACCGACACGGCCGCCCCCGCCCTGGCCGGGGCACGGGAAGGAAACCGATGAGCGCCACCGCAACCCGTGAGGGAATCCTCGCCGCCCTGGCCGACACCGCCGGCCTGGACCTGGAGGAACTGGAACCCGGGGACCGGCTCATGGACCTGGGCATCGACTCGATCCGCCTGATGGCCCTGGTGGACGCCTGGCGCCAGGACGGCCTGCCGGTCGACTTCTCCCGCCTGGCTGCCGCCGAGGACCTCGACGAGTTCGTGGCCCTAGTTCTGTCTGCCGGCTAGTTCCGTCCGCCCGCCAATCGCCACCCGCACCCGAAGGAAGAACACCATGAAGGCCCCCTCCACCCGTACCCGCCTCGCCGGCGCCGCGCTCGCTGCCGCCCTCCTGCTCACCGGCTGCGCAGGACAATCAGGGACAGCACAGTCCGGAGCCGAGACGTCCGGCACCACCGGGTCCCAGGCCGCCGCGGCGGGCACCGTCGTCGTCGACAGCGCATTCGGTCCGGTCACCATCCCGGCGACGCCCGAGCGCGTCATCGCCCTCGAGGGCGGGACCGTGCCCGCGGTCGAGGCCGGCATCGTGCCCGTCGCCACCGCCGGCGACGTCTTCGACGACTCCTTCGCCGACGCCGACGACTACGCCCCCGTGGCCGACCTGCCCGCGATCCTCGGCCCCGACGGCTGGGACTACGAGCGGATCGTCGAACTCAAGCCGGACCTGCTGATCGGCTTCGTGCGCGGCGGGGACGATGCCTCCGCCGAGCTCAGCGCCGAGAAGAAGGCCGAATGGGAGAAGCTGAACGCGATCGCCCCGACCGTCTTCATCCGCTCCAACGGGTCCGCCGGGGTGCGCGACGCTTCCCTCACCGTGGCCGAGGCGCTGGGCAACGGCGAGGCGGCGCAGGCGGACAAGGCCGCCTACCTGGCCAAGGTGGAGCAGGTGAAGGCGGACTACGCGGACACGCTGGCGCAGACCTCCTTCGCGGCGCTGGACGCCTACGAGGACGTCACCGTCTACTCCCGGATCTCCTGGATCGGGGCGGTGCTCAACGACCTCGGCGCGCAGTTCCCCGAGGCGGTGGCCGGGGAAACCGCCGAAAACGGCGTGTTCCTGTCCTTCGAGCAGCTCTCCCGCATCGACGACGCCGACGTGGTGCTCTACTCCTCCTACCTGGACGGCAGCTCCGACGCCTTCGACGTGCTCAAGTCCCAGTCGACGTTCGCCGCGCTGCCGGCCGTGAAGGAGGACCGCGCGTTCGCGGTCACCCACTTCTTCCCGGACAACTACGCCACCGCGACCGTTGTGGTCGAGCAGGTCGAAGACATCCTGAAGACCCTCTAGCCATGTCCACGATCCAGCACAGCCCCCGCCCCCGTATCGCCGCCGGGGCCCTGCCGATGAATGGTGCCCTTCCGCTGAACGGCGCCCAGGCAGGCATCGTCCACGCCGAACTGGCCGATCCCGACGCCGTCGACTTCGGCGTAGGCGACGCCGTCGTCTTCCGCGGCGCGCTCGACGCCGGCCTGCTGGCCCGCGCCATCGACGCCACCGTCGCCGAGGTCCCGTGGCTCGGGCACCGCGTCGAGGTCGGCGCGGACGGCAACGGCGGGGACGACGGCGGCACGGCCACCGACGGTACGGCGCGGCTGGTTCCGGCCGCCCCGGTGCCCGGGATCGAGGTGCTGGAGCACCCGGCGGCGCCCGCGGACGCCGCCGGACTGGAGGACTTCATCGGACGTGTCCGGGAGCGCTTCGTGCCCCGGATCCGGCTGGGGGAGCCGCTGCTGTTCCGCCAGGTCCTGCTCGCCTCCGCCCCCGCACCGGACGGAACCCGCACCGCGGTGTGGGTCGTGGCCGCCCACCACGTGCTGACGGACGCCTACGGGATCGTGCTGCTGGTGCGCCGCGCCACCGAACACTACGCCGCCGCGGCCTCCGGCACCGACCCGGGACCCAGCCCCTTCACCGCGCCCGAACCCGTGCTGGAGGAGGAGGCCCGCTACGCCGCGTCCACCGCCCACACCCGCGACCGCGACCACTGGGCCACCCTCCTGGAACCCAACACCGCGGATCCCGCCCACCGCCCCGGCCGCTTCCTGCCGCTGCTCGGCGCCGCCGGAGCCCGCCCAGACCCCGCGGCCCCGCGCCGCCTCGGGCTGACCGGCCGTGCCCTGGAGCTCGGCCGCTACGCCCCCGGCCGCGAAGCCGTCCCAGGAAAGGGCCCCCGCCCAACTGGTCCCCGTGCAACCTGGGCCGACGCCGTCGTCGCCGCCCACGCCCTGGTGCTCACCCGGCTCACCGGCGCCGGCCGCGCCGTCATCGGGCTGCCCGTGATGAACCGCCTCGGCTCCGCCGCCGCGCTGTGCCCGGCCCCGGTGGTCAACGTGCTCCCGCTGGTCGTCGAGGTCGGACCCGCCGACACCGCCGCCGACCTGGTGTCCCGCGTGGCCGCCGCCCGCACCCGGCTGGTCCGCCACGGCCGCTACCGCGCCGAACAGCTCTCCCGCGACCTGCACCTGGTGGGCAGCGGCGAAACGCTCACCGCCACCGAGGTCAACATCAAGGCCTTCGACCAGCACCTCACAGTGCCCGGCGGCACGGTCGAGTTCCACGCCCTCTTCGAGGGCCCGGTGGACGACATCGCGCTGAACGTGCTGCCCGTCCCCGGACGCGACGCGGTGCGCTTCACCCTCACCGCCCCCGGCGCCGAGGTCTCCGCGCAGGACGCCGCCGCGGTGCTGGCCGCCGTCGAGCACGCCTTCGAATCCCTCGCCGCCGCCGAGGACGCCACCCCGCTGGCGCGCCTCGGGCTCACCGGCACCGAAGACACGGTGCTGCACGGCGGCGTGCCCGCCGAGGAGCACCCGCCCACCCTGGAGGAACTGTTCGCCGCCGCCGTCGCGGCTGCCCCGGACGCCCCGGCCCTGCGCACCGCCGAGGAGGCGCTGGACTACCGCGCCCTCGACGCCCGCGCCGCGGCCATCGCCTCCGCCGTCGCCGCCCACGGCTCCACGGCCGGACGCTTCGTCGCCATCGACCTGCCCCGCGGCGCCGACTACGTGGCCGCCATCCTGGCCGCCGCCCGCGCCGGGGCCACCTCGGTCCCGCTGGACCCGCAGGCCCCGCCCGCCCGCAACCGCGGCATCGTGGAGCGCCTCGACGGCCTCGGCGGGCAGCCCGCCGTGGTGCTCGCCACCGACCCCGCCCGCTGGCCGGCCAACCCCGTCGCCACCCCGGCGGACTGGAACCTCCCGGCGGCAGGGGCCGCGGCCCCCGTTTCCTTTGCGCTGGCGCCGCGCGCCACGGCCGCCTACCTGGTCCACACCTCCGGCTCCACCGGCGAACCCAAGGCGGTGGCCGTCTCCCGCGACGCCTTCGCCCACTGGATGTCCTACCACCGCCACGCCGGGTTCCACGGAGCCGTCGGCGAGCGCATCGCCCAGACCCTGCCGCTGCACTTCGACGGTGCGTGGTGCACCCTGATGGGCATCGCGCTGGGACACGAGATCCACCTCTTCTCCCACGAGGAGGCCCGCGACCCCGACGCGCTGGCCGCGGCCGTGGCCGGCCGCCGGCTGACCTGGCTGGACATGACCCCCTCGATGATGGCCCCGCTGCTGGACACCGGGCTGTTCGCCCCCGGACACGGCGTGCGCCGGGTGAGCGTCGGCGGCGAGGGCTGCCCGCAGCCGCTGTGGGAACGGCTGCGCGCCCTGGAGGGGGTCAGCGTCGAAAACCTCTACGGCCCCACCGAGTTCACCGTGGACGCGCTGGTCGCCGACGCCCGAGCCAGCGCGGACGTCGCCGTCGGCCGCCCGCTGCCCGGGCTCACCGCCGTCGTGCTGGACGCGGCGCTGCGCCCGCTGCCGGCCGGCCTGCCCGGCGAGCTGTATCTGGCCGGCCCGCAGGAGGCCCACGGCTACCTCGGCCGTCCGGCCGGGACCGCCGCCCGCTTCATCGCCAACCCGTTCGCCGAGGGCGGGCGGATGTACCGCACCGGGGACCGGGCGGTGCTGGGCCACGACGGGCTGCTGCGCTTCCTGGGCCGCGACGACGGGCAGGTCAAGGTGCGCGGGTACCGCATCGACGTCGGCGAGGTCGAAACCGCGCTGGTCCGGCTGCCCGGCATCGCCCACGCGGTGGTGCGGGTGCGGGGCACCCGTCTGCTCGGCTGGGTGGTGCCCGCGAACGACGCCGGAGCGGCACTCGCCGCCGACCCCGCCGCCTGGCGCGCCGCGCTGGGCGAGCTGTTGCCGGCCCAGATGGTCCCGCACGCCCTGGCCGTGCTGCCGGCGCTGCCGCTCGGTTCCACCGGCAAGCTCGACGAAGCCGCGCTGCCCGAACCGTCCCAGCCGGGTGCCGGGCAGGGCTCCGTGCTGGAGGGGCCGGCGCAGCACGCGGTCGCCGCGGCCATGGCCGCGGCCCTGGGCACCCCGGGCTCCGCGTTGGGGCCGGATGCGGACTTCTTCGCCGAGGGCGGGGACTCCATCACCGCCATCGCCCTGGTCTCCCGCCTGCGCCGCGCCGGCTGGTCCGGCTCCGTGGGCGCCGTCTTCGCCCGGCGCACGGTGGCGGGGATCGCCGAAGACGCCACGCCGCTGCCCGCCGCGGAAGGAACCGGCACCGACGGTTCCGGCCCGTCCCCGGCGTCCGGCCCCGCCGCAACGCCCGCCCCGCCGGTGCAGCTCGTCCAGCTGGACGCGGCCGACCGCAACCGACTCGAATCCATGCTCGGACGCCGCCGCGGCGCCCGCCGCTGAAGGAGCACCACCCAACATGACCGAAGCACTCGAGGCCGCACTGTCCGCGGACACCGCACCCGCGGACGCCATCGGCGATGAACCCGTCTGGTGGCCCACCACCGCCCTGCAGCGCGGCCTGGTCGCCCACGCGGCCGTCTGCGCGGAGGCCGGAACCGCCGACCCCTACGTCGGACAAACCCGCATCCGCATCGACGGCGGCCTGGATCCCGCTCACGCCGGGCAGGCCACCGCCGCCCTGCTGGCCGGCCTGCCCAACCTGCGCGCCGGCTTCCTGATCGACGACGCCGGGGATCCGCTGGCCTTCGTGGAGCCGCTGGCCGAGCCCGCCCTGGCCGAGGCCTTCCGGCTGGCCCCGGCCGGCAGCTCCGCCGCCGAGGTGGCCCGCGCCGAGCGGGAGGCCGGGTTCGACCTGGAACTGCCCCCGCTGGTCCGGCTGGTGCTGGTGCCGGCGGGCCCCCGGCGCCACGAACTGGTGGTTACCGCCCACCACTGCGTGCTCGACGGCTGGTCCATGCCGCTGCTGCTGGGCCAGTGGCTGCGCCACCTCGCCGCCGCACGGGGCGAATCCGCCCCGGAGTCCCTGCCGCGCGCCGGTGCCGGGTACGAACGGCACCTGGCATGGCTCGCGGGCCGCGACCGCGGGGCGGCCGCCGCCCACTTCGCCGACGAGCTGGCCGGGGCCGGCGAGGAGGACCTGCCGCACTGGCTCGCTGGCCCGGACGCCGCGGGCACCGAGCGCCGGGTGCGCACCGCCGTGCTCGACGCCGCCACGGCCCGCTCGCTGGAGCGCACCTGCCGGCGGCTGGGCCTGACTCCGGCAGGGGCGGTGCGTGCCGCCTGGGGCCTGGCCGCCGACTTCGCCGGCGGCACCCGCGGCGCCGTGTTCGCCGTCCCGGTGGCGCTGCGTAATCCCGACGAGTGCGACCCCGACCCGGAGGAGGGCGGGCAGATCTGCGGCATGCTCACCGAGAGCGTGCTGGCCCGCCTCGACTACGCGCCCGGGGACACGCTGGGCCAGGTGGCCCTCCGGCACCAGGACGCCTGGGCCGCGTCGCTGCCGCACCAGCACCTGGGCGTGCGCGGCATCGAGGCGGCCGTCGCCTCCCCCCGCGAGGCCGCCTGGTCCCTGGTCGGGTTCGACGCCGCAGCCCCGGCCACCGCGTTCACGCTGGATTCGGGACTGCAGGCCCGCCTGTCCGCCACCGCCGACGGCAGCCACTACCCGGTCGCCGCCCACGCCACCGCGGGCCAGGAGTGGACGCTGCAGGTGGAAACCGACCCGCACCGGGTGCCCGCGGCCAGCGCCGAAGCCCTGATGGACGCCTTCACCCAGGCCCTGCGGGCCCTCGCCGGGACCCCGGAAACCCCGGTGGCCGGCACCGTCCTCCTCGGCGACCGGTCCGTGCGCGGTTTTGAGGTCAGCCGCTTCGAGGTCAGCCGTTTGGAGGCCGGCCGCTCGGCACCCTCGCCCGTGCCGGCCGGCACGCCGGCCCTGCTGCCCGAACTGTTCCGGGCCCGCGTCGCCGCCACGCCCGGGCGCACCGCGCTCGTGGCCGCCGGCGTCCGGCACAGCTTCGCCGACCTCTCCTCCGCAGCGGCGGACGTCGCCGGGCGCCTGCGGGCGCTGCTGGCCGACCCCGGCACCACCGGCGCGCCGGTCCTGGCGCTGCGCCTGCCGCGCACCGCCGAGCAGGTCGCGGCGATCCTCGGCGCCCTGGAGGCGGGGCTGGCCGTGATGCCGCTGGACCCGGCCTGGCCGCAGGCCCGCCGCGACCGCGCCCTGGCCCTCTCCCGCGCGGCGCTGGTCTGGGACGCGGAGGGGCTGCGGCCCACCGGGGCACCGGGAACCGCCGCCGCCGCGCAGGCACCCACCGCCGCCTCCACCGCCAGCGTCATCTTCACCTCCGGCTCCACCGGCGAACCCAAGGGTGTGGCCGTGTCCCACGGGGCGCTGGCCCACCTCTTCGAACGCCACCGCACCGAGCTCTACCCCCAGGGCCGGGTGCTGCGCGTCGCCCACAGCGCGGCCTTCCACTTCGATGCCCACTGGGACGCGTTCATGTCCCTGTTCGCCGGGCACGAGATGCACCTGCTCACCGAGGAGCAGTACCTCGACGCCCACGCCCTGGCCACCTACGTGCGCCGGGAGGGCATCGGCTACCTCGACTTCACCCCGACGCTGTGGAACGCGCTGCTGGTGCAGGGTGGCCTGGACCGCCTGCCGGAGCTGTGCGTGGTTGGCGGGGAGGCGTTCCCCGCCCCGCTGTGGGAACGCATGCGGGCCATGGCCGCCTCCAGCGGCTCGCGCGTGTTCAACCTGTACGGGCCCACCGAGGCGACCGTCGACGCCCTCGCCGCGGAGGTCTCCGAGACCGAAAATCCCACCGTCGGCCGCCCCGTCGGCGCCACCCGCGCCCTGGTCCTGGACACCCTGCTGCGCCGCGTCCCCGCCGGCACCGTCGGTGAGCTCTACCTGGCCGGGCCGCAACTTGCCGACGGCTACCTCAGCCGCCCCGCCCTGACCGCCCAGCGCTTCGTCGCCGACCCGGATCACCCGGGGGAGCGGCTCTACCGCACCGGCGATGCCGCCAGCTGGGGCACCGACGGCCGGCTGGTGCTGCTCGGGCGCACCGACGCCCAGATCAGCCTGCACGGGGTGCGCATCGAACCGGGGGAGATCGAGGCCTTCCTGCTCTCCCGCCCCGGCGTGCAGCGCGCCGCCGTCGTCAAGGTCACCGACCCGCGGCTGGGCGAGCGGCTGGCCGCCTACGTGGTTCCCGAGGCCGGCCGGGCACCGGCCGGAGACGAGCGCCGGGCCGAGCGATGGGGCGAGGAACTGCGCGCCGACTGCGCCGCCGGACTGCCGCGCGCCATGGTGCCGGCCGCCGTTGTGGTGCTGGACACGCTGCCGGTCACCGGCAGCGGCAAGCTGGACACCCGCGCCCTGCCGGCTCCCGTTTTCGGCGGCCGGGCCGCCGACGGGGCGGCGGCCGGCGGGCGGAACGCCGAAGCACCGGCCGCCGGGGCCGCCGAGCTGAAGGCCGTCACCACCGCGCTCACCGCGGTGCTTGGCCTGGACACCGCCCCCGAACCGGACGCCGACTTCATGGCCCTGGGCGGGGACAGCATCAGCGCCATCCAGGCCGTCGCCGCGCTGCGCCGCGCCGGCCACCGCCTCACCGTCGCCGCCCTGCTGGCCGCCCGGACCCCTGCCGCCATGGCCCGCGCCCTGCAGCCGGCCACCGACCCGACCGCCAATACGGCCGGACCGGCTGCCGGGACGGCCGAAGCCCGCACCGCGGCCCTGGGCCCGGCGCGCCTGGCCGCCCTGCGGGAGCACGTCGAACGCCACGCGGACAGCCCGCTCACCGACGTCTGGCCACTCACCCCCACCCAGCTGGGCATGGTCCTGCACCACGAGCGCGACGGCGGCAGCACCTACCTGACCTGCACCCGCTGGCGGATCGCCGCGGACGCCGCCACCTCCCTGCCGACCGCGACCGCGGTGCGCGGCGCCCTGGCCGCGCTCGCCGGCCGGCACCCGCAGCTGCGCGCCCTCATCTGGCAGCACGACCTGCCCGCCCCGGTGCTCGCCATCGCCGCCCGCGCCGACCTGCCGTGGGTCGAGGACGACCTGCGCGGTGCCGCCGATCCGGGCACCGCAGCCATGGAGGCCGCCGTCGCCGACGCCGAGGCGCGGCTGCTCGCCCGCCCGATGCCGCTGGACCAGGCCCCGCTGGGGGCCGCCGCCCTGCTGCGCACCGGAGATGCCGAATGGACGCTCCTGTTGTGCCTGCACCACCTGCTCGCCGACGGATGGTCCACCCCGCTGCTCACCGCGGACCTGCGCACCGCGCTCGCCGGGCACGACCTGGCCGCGGGGCCGGACATGACCGGCTACCTGGACTGGCTCGCCGGCCTGGACGCCGAGCGGCCCGCGTTGGAGGCCGCCTGGCGCGCCGGGTTCGCCGGGTTCGCCGGCCCCACGCTGCTGGCACCCTTGGCTGCCGGCGCGGACGCCGCCACGGCCCCGACCAGCGACCCCGTGGCCGGTCCGGCGCGCGGCACGGCCGTGCTGGACCCGGCCGCCACCCGGGATCTCTCCGCCGCCCTGCGCGCCGGCGGGCACACCCTCGCCGACGCCGCCCAGGCCGCCTGGGCCTGCGTGCTGGGCGCGGTCACCGGCCGCACCGACGTCGCCCTCGGTGCCACCCGCTCGGGCCGCGACGCCGACGTCGAAGGCATCGCCGACACCGTGGGCATGTTCATCACCACCGCCCCGGTCCGGCTGCGCCCGGTCCCCGGCGCTGCCTCCGCCGACCTGCTCGGCCAGGCCCGCCGCCAGGGAACCGGCCTGGCCCGCGCCGCCCACCTGGGCATGGGGCGCATCAAGGCCCTGCTCGGCGCCGAACCGTTCGACACCCTGCTGGTCGTCGAAAACTACCCGGCCGACGAGCCCGGCAGCGGCCCGCTGCGCGTCCAGGCCCTCGGCGGCTCCGACGGCACCAACTACCCCGTCTGCGTCACGCTGCAGCCCGGGACGGCGCTGGGACTGGAGGTCGAGCTGCAGGACGGACAGGGCCGCCATGGCCCGGCGGCCGCAGCGACCGCGCAGGCCCTGGCCGAGGCAACCGTCGCCGCGCTGGCCGCGCTGGCCTCCGGCACCCAGCCCGAACCCGACGCGCTGGGCCTGGACGACGTCGCGGCGCAGTATGCCCGGACCGCCCAGCACGCCGGTACCGGCCTGCCGGATTCCGCGGCCGCAGGGGACACGGCCGCGGAGCCGGCCGTCGCCGGGGCCGATTCGGGGGCCGTCCCGCTGGCCGCCGCGGCGATCGCCGCCGTGCTGGGCCTGGAAACGGTCGGCCCGGACGATGACCTCTTCGCCCTCGGCGGCGACTCGATGAGCGCCATCGCCCTGGTCGGCGCGCTGCGGGCCCGCGGCCTGGCCGTGGCCGTGGGGGACATCTACCGCGCCCCGACGGCCACGGCCCTTGCCGCCCTCGCGACCCCGGCAGTGCCCACCGGCGCGACGCCGGGCGCCGAAACCCTGGGCTCCGAAACACCTGGCGCCTCCGCCCGCGGTGCGGCGGAACCCGTGGATGGTTCGCTCCCGGCGACCCCGGCGCTGTCCTGGTACGCCGAACTGCTGGCCACCGGGGCTTCCGGCTCCGGATTCCAGCAGCTTCGCCTCGTGGCCACCCCGGCCGGGCTGGACGCCGGCATGCTGGCCGCCGCCCTCGACGCGCTGGCCGCCGCCCACCCGGCGCTGCGCCTGCGGGTCTCCGCCGGCTTCGCGGAGATCCTCCCCGCGGAGTCCTTCCGCGCCGCTGGCGGGGTCCCGCTGACCGTGCTCGACGCGCACGCCGACGACGCCGCGACCACCGCTGCCCTCGCCGCCGCCTGCGCCCGGCTGGACGAAGGCGCCGGCGCCGTCTTCACCGCCGTGTACCGGCCCGGAGGGGACGCCGGGGGCCGCGGCCTGCTGGCGCTGGCGGCCCACCACACCGCAGTGGACATCTACTCCTGGCGCGTCCTGGTGGATGACCTGCGCCGGTTCGTCGCCGACCTGCCACCCGTCGCCGACCCTGAATCCGGCGCCCTGAACTTCGGCGCCCAGAACCCAAGCGCCATGAATCTCGCCGCATGGGCCCGCGCGCAGCACGCCGCAGCCCGCACGCTGGAAGCCGACGCCGGACTGGTGGCCCGCTGGGAGCGCACCCTCGCGCCCGGGCTGGCCCTGTCCGAGGCCGCGGCCCGTGCCGCCGTCGATTTGGGCCCTGTCGATCTGGGCACCGTGGGCGAGGCCGTCGAGGAGGTGGCCACGCTGGATGCGGGCACCACGGCGGCCCTGCTGGAGGCCGCCGCCGAGCACGGCATGGACAACCTGCTGCACGCCGCCCTGGCCGGCGCCCTCTCCGGCCTGTCCACCCTCCCCGGCCTGCCGGGAGGTGGCCCCGCGCCCGCGCTGGTGCTGGAGGCCGAAGGCCACGGCCGGCCCTTGGGCACCCCGCTCGGGGACGGGCGCGACGGCGTCGACGTCTCCGGAACCGTCGGCTGGTTCACCGCCACCTGGCCCCTGCGCCTGGACATTCCGCGGGCCGAACTCCTTGGCGCGCACGTCCCCGGCCCCGGGGAGTGGCTGGCCGCCGCCCTCGCTGCCCGGTCCGCGGTGCCGGCCGACGGCACCTCCTACGGGCTGCTGCGCCACCTCGCCCCGACCGCGTCCGGGCGGCTGCGCGCCGCGGAGGCCGCCGGCGGACCCCAACTGCTGGTCAACTACCTGGGCCGGGACACCGTCGAGGCCGGGGACTGGCGCCCCGCCGCGGACGCCGCCGCACTCGAATCCGCCCTCGGCCTGCACGCGGGACTGCCGGCCACCCACCCCGTGGAACTGAACGCCTACGTCGCCGACACCGCCGACGGGCCGGTGCTCACCCTGCGCTGGCAGTTCGCCGCCGCCAACGCCACGGCCCGCGCCCTTCCGGCCCGGACCGCCGACGCGCTGGCCGCGCTGGCCGCCTCCGACCCGCGGGAACTCGCCGCGGCGGCCCGCCCGGCGGCCGTGCACGACGCAGCCGGCATCGGACCCGCGGAGGCCGCCGCGATCGTGGCCGCGCACCCGGACGCGGACGCCGTCTGGCCGCTCACCGGCGTCCAGCGCGCCATGGCCGTGCACGCCCGCACCGCCGACCGCGACGTGTACCGTTCGCTCGCCGGGCTGGACCTGCACGGGGACCTGGACCACGCCGCCCTGGAGCGCGCCGCCGCTGACCTGTTCGCCCGCCATCCGCAGCTGCGGACCGTGCTGCACTGGCCCGCCGCCGGCGACCCGGTGCTGGTCGGCCGCGCCGGCCTGGTCCCCGGGTTCGAGGCGCGCACCCTGCACGGCCTGGACGACGCCGGCCGCGCAGCCGCGTCCGCCGCCGCCCGCGCCGAACAGATGGACACCGGCTTCGACCTGGGGCGCGGACCGCTGCTGCGCCTGCTGCTGCTGGACTTCGGAGCCCACCCGGCCACCGGCGAGGCCCACCACCACCTGGTGCTCGCCAACCACCACCTGCTGCTGGACGGCTGGTCCATCCCGCCGCTGGTGGACGAGCTGCTGGCCGGGATCGCGGACGCCGCCGGCGACCGGCCGGCCCCCGTCGGCCCCGCCGGCAGCGGGTACGACGCCTACGTGCGCACCTTCGCCGGCCGCGACGACGCCGCCGCGGCCTCCGCGTGGGCACGCCGCCTGCGGGACGCCGGCGCCGGTCACGTGCTGCCGACCGGGCACCTGGAGAACGGGGATCCGGAGAAGGGTGCGGCGGTCGACGGCGGCCGCCCCGGAATGGCCACCGCCACCGTGGACCCCGCGGTCCACGACCGCCTGCGCACCGCCTGCCGGGCCGCCGGGGCCACCGTCGCCGAGGCCGTGCACGCGGCCTGGGCCCTGGTCCTGGGCGCCCTGCTGGACACCGACCGCCCGGTCTTCGGCACCGTCAGCTCCGGCCGGCCCGCTGGCCTGCCCGGCGCCGACCGGATGCCCGGCATGTTCATCAACACGCTGCCGGTCACCCTGGAGCTCGCACCGGAGCTGGCGCGTGGGGCAACCGGCGGGGGAACGGCCCCCGGCTCCTCCGCACTGCTGCGGGCCGCGCACGCCGCCCAGGCGTCCCTGATGGCCGACGGCTCCGTCCCGCTGGCCGAGATCACCAGGGCGCTGGGCGTCGGCACGCTCTTCGACACGCTGGTGGTGGTGGAGAACTACCCCGCCCCGGACGCGGACACCTCCGCCGGCGGACTGCGACTGGGGGAGATCGTCTCCGACGACGCCACCGACTACCCCCTCTGCCTGTCCGTGGACACCGGCAACGGACACGCCGGGCTCGGCCTGGAACTGGAACACGACGCCCGCATCCGGCCCGGCACCGCCGAGGCCCTGCTGGGAGCGGTCGCCGAGGCCCTGGAAGCGCTTGCCGCCGGGACGGACCTTCCGGCCCTGCGCCGCGACCTGGCCTCCCGGCTCGGCGAGGCCCGCGGCACGCTGGCCGCCCTGCGGTCGCAACGCCCCGCGGCCGCTCCCGGCGGCGGCGCACCCGCGGCCACCGTGGCAGCGGCCTACGCCAGCGCGCTGGGCCTCAACGCCGTGGGGCTGGACGCTGTGGAAACCGATGCGGACTTCTTCCGCCTCGGCGGAGACTCGATCCGCGCCATGGCCGTCGTCGCCGCGCTGCGCGAGCGGGGCTTCGCCGCCACCGTCGCCCAGGTGTTCGGCACCCCGGTCGCCGCGGACCTCGCCGCCGTCGTGCGGCCGATCACCGCCGACGCATCCCCGACGGACAAACCGCCGACGGCAACGCAGCCGACGGACGCCCCGCCCGCCGGGCCCCCCAAACCCATGATCTCCCTGGGCGGGGCCGCGCTGGCCTCGCTGAACGACCTGCTGAGAGGAACCCCGTGACCGCCACCACGACCGAGGCGTCCGCCGCGGAAGCCCCCGCGATCATCGACGTCCTGCCGCTGGCCCCGCTGCAGAACGGGCTGCTCTTCCACGCGCTCGCCGACCCGGCCGCCCTGGACGTCTACACCATGCAGTCCACCTACCGCTTCGCCGCCCCGGTGGACGCGGCCGCGCTGCGCACCGCCTGCGCCGCGCTGCTGGATCGCCATCCGATCCTGCGCGCCGGCTTCGCGCATGAGCAGTTCGACGAGCCGGTGCAGTTCATCCCCGCCGCCGTCGACCTGCCCTGGCGCACCCTGGACCTGTCCGCGGCCCTCGACCCGGCCCGCGAACTGGACCGCCTGCAGACCGGGGAACGCCAGCGCCGCTTCGACATGCACCGGCCCCCGCTGATCCGCTTCGCCTACGCCGACCTCGGCACCGGCGGTGGGGCCCTGGTGGTCACCAACCACCACATCCTCCTCGACGGCTGGTCCGACGCCCTGCTGGTCACCGAGCTGCTGGCGCACTACCGCGCCGGCGGCCGCGACCACACCCTGGCCGAGGCCCCGCAGTTCCGCAGCTACCTGGAGTGGCTGGCCGCCCAGGACCAGGCCGCCGCCCGCGGCCTCTGGCGCGACGCGCTCGCCGGCCTCACCGCAGGAACCCTGGTGGCCCCGGCCGGACCGGACCGCCCCGCGGTGCTGCCCGACGTCGTCGAACTGGACCTGACCGAGACCCTCAGCCGGGACGTGCAGGAACTGGCCCGGCGCTGCGCCGTTTCGGTGAACACGGTCTACTCGCTGGCCTGGTCGCTGGCGCTGCGCCGGCTGACCGGCCAGGACACGGTGGTGTTCGGCTCCACCGTCTCCGGCCGCCCGCCGGAGCTGGACGGCATCGACTCCATGGTGGGCCTGTTCCTGAACACCGTCCCGGTGGCCTGCGCGATCGACCCCCACCGCACCGTCGCGCAGGCCCTGCGCGCCCTGCAGGACCGCCAGGGCGCCCTGCTGCAGGCCCAGCACGTCGGACTGGCCGCGATCCAGCAGGACGCCGGGATCGGCACCCTCTTCGACACCCTCTACGTCATGCGCAACACCCCCGAGGACGACGAGGCCCTCGACGAGCTCTCCGCGGCCACCGGCCTGCTGGAGATCGACGGCGGCGACGCCACCCACTACCCGCTCACGTTCATCGTCCACCCGGGGGAGCCGTACCGGCTGATCCTCGCCCACCAGGGCGACCTGTTCGACGCCGGCCAGGCCACCGCGATCCTCGAGGCGACCATGGCGGCCCTGGCCGGGCTCGCCGCCCACCCCGAGGCACCGCTGGGCCGGGCCCTGGGCTGGGGGACGTCCCCGACGGATGCAGGGGCAGCGGACGCGGCCGCCGCCACCCTGGAGGGCACCCGCCTGCCGCTGGAGGCCGAGTCCCTGGCCGCCCGCCTGCACCGCGCCGCCGCCGCGCATCCGCGCCGCCCGGCCCTGGTGGACGGGGCCGGCACGCTCGACTACGCGGGCCTGTGGGAGCGCACCGCGGCCGTCGCGACCGCCCTGCACGACGCCGGGATCCGCCCCGGCGACCGCGTCGCCATCGGCCTGCCGCGCGGGGCTGACTTCGTCGCCGCGATCTTCGGCGTGCTGGCCGCCGGCGCCGCCTATGTGCCGCTGGACGCCGCGCACCCGGACGCCCGCGTGGCCCGGATGCTGGAAACCGCCGGGGCCCGCGCCGTCCTGCTCTCCCGCGCGGCACCCCGCCCTCTTTTTGCGAACGGCCCGCAGGAGGCCACCGGGACACCGGCGGTGCTCCATGTGGAGGACCTGCCCGCCTTCGCCGGCACCGTTTCGTCCGAGCCGGTGCCCACCGCCCGGTACCTGCACCCCGGCTACGACCACGCGGACCTGGCCTACGTCATGTTCACCTCCGGCTCCACCGGCGAACCCAAAGGCGTCGCGGTGCCCCACCGCGGCCTGGTGAACATGCTCGCCAACCACCGCCGGCACGTGTTCGGCCCGGCCATCGACGCCCACCCGGACCGCCCCCTGGCGGTGGCGCACACCGTCTCCTTCGCCTTCGACATGTCCTGGGAGGAGCTGTTCTGGCTCATCGAGGGGCACACCGTCCACGTGCTGGACGAGCAGCTGCGCCGCGACTCCGCCGCCATGGTGGCCTACCTGCGCGCCGAAGGCATCGACGTCATCAACGTGACACCCTCGGTCTGCTCCGCCCTGCTGGCCGAGGGGCTGCTCGCGGCTGGGGCGCACCACCCGACCCTGGTGCTGCTCGGCGGCGAAGCCGTGACGGCGGACGTGTGGGACGCCCTGCGGGCGGCGGACGGGACGGTCGGCTACAACCTCTACGGGCCCACCGAATACACCATCAACACCCTGGGCGCCGGCACCGACGACTCCGCGGTGCCGGTGGTCGGCGGCCCCATCGAGAACACCGCCGTGATGGTGCTGGACTCCGCGCTGCGCCCGGTCGCCCCCGGAGCCCCGGGGGAGCTGTACGTGGCAGGAGACGGGCTGGCCCACGGGTACGTCGGGCGCGCCGCGCTGACCGCCGGGCGCTTCGTGGCCAACCCCTACGGCGCCCCCGGCTCGCTGATGTACCGCACCGGCGACGTGGTCAGCCGCGGCGCCGACGGGCAGCTGCACTTCCATGGCCGCTCCGACGCCCAGGTGAAGATCCGCGGCTACCGCGTGGAGCCCGGCGAGGTGCAGGCCGTGCTCGCGGCCGACCCGCGCGTGGGCACCTGCGCGGTGCTGGCCCGGCGGATGCCGCAGGGGCAGCTGGCGCTGGTCGGCTACGTGGTGCCGGTGGCGGCGCCGGCCGACGCCGAGGCCGCCGAGGCGCTGCTCGACGCCGTCCGCGCCCGCGCCCGCCGCGAACTGCCCGACTACATGGTCCCGGCCCACCTGATGCTGCTGGAGGCGCTGCCGCTGACCGCCAACACCAAGCTGGACACCGCCGCGCTGCCGCTGCCCGCCCACCTCCCCGGCCGCCCCCCGGCCGGCGAGGCGGAGCAGGCCGTCGCCGCGGTGTTCGAGGACGTCCTGGGCGTCGCCGGCGTGCGTGCCGGGGACGACTTCTACCTCCTCGGCGGCGACTCGCTGCGCGCGATGCGCGCCGTCTCGCTGCTGCGGGCCCGCTTCGAGGTTCCCCTCGGCGTCGGCGCCCTCGCGGCGGCCCCCACCGTGGAGCTGCTCGCCGCGAAGCTGGGGCAGGCCGCGGACACGTCCTTCGACCCGGTCCTGCCGCTGGCCTCCGGCACCGGAAAGCCCCCGCTGTACTGCTTCCACCCGGCGGGCGGGCTCGGCTGGAGCTACGCCGGCCTGGCCGGGCACCTGGGTGAGGGACGCGAGATCATCGCGCTGCAGTCCCCGCGGCTGTCCGGGACCGGGGTGCCCGCCGACCTGCCCGCGCTGCGCGACGCCATGGTGGAGGCCATCCGCGCCCGCCATCCGCACGGCCCGTACCACCTGCTCGGCTGGTCCTTCGGCGCCCACCTGGCCCACCAGGTCGCCGCCGCCCTGGAGGGACAGGGGGAGGAGGTGCTCACGCTGTCCCTGCTCGACGCCGAGGCCATCGGCGCCGGCGGCCACCGGGACACCGCCGCGGACGAGGCCCCGGGGGCCGCGGACGCGCTGGAGCAGGAGGCGCTCGCGTTCCTGCTCGCCGGCTCGCTGCGCGAACTGCCCGAGTGGCTGCAGGCCCCCTACGTGCGCGCCGACGTGCTGGAGTTCCTGGCCGACGGCGACGGGGTGTGGAGCCACTTCGACCGCGCACGGCTCGAATCCATCATCGAGTCCTACCGCTACAACGTGGGCCTGCTCCCCGGCGCCTCCTACGTCCCGGTGCGCGCCGCCACCCGGCTCTACACCGCGACCATCTCGCGGACCGGCGTCCCCGCCTCCGACCCGGGGCGCGCGGCGGCCGGCTGGGCGGTGCACGCAACCGGGCCGTTCGCCCAGGACCTGGTCGAGGCCGGGCACCACGACATGACCAGCCCGGCGGCCCTGGGCGCCATCGGCCCGCGGCTGCGCGCGGACCTGATTGCCGCGGAAGTGGCCAACGCTGAATCGGGCGCGGCCGAGGCCGCCCGCTGACCCGGTACCGAACCCACACCCTTTCCTTAAACCACAGGAGAAACACCATGAACCCCTTCGACCGCACCGACGGCAGCTTCCTTGTCCTGGCCAACGCCCGCGGCCAGCACAGCCTCTGGCCCGACTTCGCCGAGGTCCCCGCCGGCTGGGACACCGTGTTCGGCCCCGGCACCCTGGACGAGGCCAACGTCTACGTCGAGCAGCACTGGACCGACATCACCCCGCGGGACGCCGCCCGGTGATCCGCTGGCTCCGCCGGCACGCGCTGGACCTGTCCCCGCTGCGCACCAGCCGCCCGTTCGCCCTGCTGTTCTGGGCGCGCACCGTCTCCATCGCCGGCATCGGCGTCATGGCCGTGGCCCTGCCCCTGCAGGTCTACGGGCTGACCGGGGACTCGCTGCAGGTCGCCATGGTGAACACCGTCCTGGGCATCGCCGGGCTGGGCGGCGCGCTCGCCGGCGGACTGGTGGCCGACCGCCGGGACCGCCGCCGGGTCATCCTGGCCGCCCGCGCCGCCGCCGTGCTCGGCTTCGCGATCCTCGCCGCCAACGCCTTCATGCCCGAACCGGCGCTGTGGGTGTTCTACCTGTGCGCGGTGATCGACGGGGTGGCCGGCGGGGTGAGCACCACCGCGCTCTCGGCCGCCGTGCCCTCCACCGTGCAGGAACACCAGTTGCCCGCCACCGCCGCGCTGATGGCCATCAGCCTGGACCTGGGCATGGTCTTCTCCCCGGCGCTGGGCGGGCTGCTCTATGCCGCCGTCGGGCCGGGCTGGCTCTACGTCTGGGTGGTCGTGGCCTGCCTGGCCAGCCTGGCGCTGCTGTGGCGGCTGCCCGCCCTGGAGCCCGGCGTTGAGGAAAACGACGGCGGCGGGAACCGCGAGGCGGCGCCCGCGGGCCTGCTGGCCGGGCTCGCCGGAGCGGCGCGCACCGCGTGGACGGACACCCGCGAGGGCCTGGTCTTCGTGGTGCGCCACCGCGCCGTCGGAGCCGTGATGCTGCTGGGCTTCATCCAGCTGCTCTGCGCCTCCCCGCACGTGCTCATCCCCGAATTCGCCGAACGCCAGCTGGGCATCGGCCCCGAAGCCACCGGCCTGCTCTACTCCGCCCCGGCGGTCGGAGCCCTCGCCGCCACCGTGGCCAGCGGCTGGACCGGGCGGGTCCGCAGGGTGGGGCGCGTGCTGACCGTGATCCTGGTGGTCGCCAGCCTCGGCGTGCTGATGCTGGGCATCTCCGGATCCATGGCGCTCGCCGTCGCGGCGATGGCGCTGACCGGCGTCGGGGACGTGCTGGCCGAGATCTTCCGCTACAGCATCATCGCCCGCGAAACCCCCGACCGGCTGCTCGGCCGCGTCGGCGCGGTGTGGAGCGCCCAAGGCACCGTCGGGGACACCCTCGGCGGGCCGCTGCTCTCCCTGCTGGCCCGCCTCGCCGGACCCGGCGGGGCGATCGCCCTCGGCGGAGCCGCCGCCGCGGTCCTCACCGTCGCCGTCTACGCCACCACCCCCGAGCTGCGCCGCCTCGAAGGCGCCGCCGACACGATGGAGCACGACGCGCCGGGCCACGACGACGTCGAGCACGGCGACACCGGCCACACCGAAAATGGCTCCAACGAAGCCGCCCGCGACAATGCCGGCGACGCGGCCGCCTCGGCCACCCTTGCCCGCACCACTACCACCACCCAGGAAGCCTGATGAGAGCCACCACCCACGATCCCCTTACCGGGGAAGCCGTCCTGCCGGACACCGAGAACGCCAAGAACGCCACCTACACCCACCCCCTGGTGGCCCGCCGCGCCCGGGTGGAGACCGTGACCCGGATCAGCGAGCGCATGGTACGCATCCGCTTCACCGGCGAGGACTTCGCCTCGCTGCGCACCGTCGCCCCGGAAGACCACGTGAAGGTCTTCTTCGACCGCGACCCGGAAGGCAATCCGGTGCTGCCGGAGGTCGCCGACGACCGCTGGACCGGGGGCCGCGCCCTGACCAGCCGCGACTACACCATCCGCCACGCCAACGCCGCCGAACGCTGGATCGAACTGGACTTCGTGCTCCACGACCACGGCGTCGCCGGACGCTGGGCCGGCACCGCCCGCCCGGGCGACGAGGTCGCGATGCTCGGCCCGCGCGGGTCCTTCCGCGTCAAGGACGTCTTCGACTGGTACGTGCTCGCCGCGGACGAGACCGCGCTGCCCGCGCTGGCCCGCTGGGTCTCCACCCTCCGCCCCGAGGCCCGCGTCCTGGCCTTCGTCGAGGTGCAGGACGCGAAGGACGAGATCCCCCTGGACAGCCCCGCGAACGTCGAGGTCACCTGGCTGCACCGCGGCGACGCCGCCCCGGGCACCACCGACCTGCTCGAGCGCGCCGTGCGCGGCGTCGACCTGCCCGCCGGCGACGGGTTCGTCTGGGTCGCCGGCGAGTCGCTCTCCATCAAGCCGCTGCGCCGCTACCTGAGGCACGAAGCCGGCCTGGACCGCGACGACCACGACGTCGACGGCTACTGGCGCCGCGGCCGCGCCGACCACGACCACCACCACGACGGGGACGAGGACAGTGCGGGCTAGCACCACCTTGCCGAAGGCACAGGGACAGGCACAGCCGCGGCCCGTGCCTCCGGGACGTGGACCGGGACCGGGGCGCGCCACGGTCCCGGCCGTCGCGGCGGTGCTGCTGGCCGCCGTCGCGGCCAGCGTCTTCGCCGGCTCCCAGCCGGTGCCGCCGGCCGACGTCGTGCGCCATGTGGCCGCGGGGCTGCGCCTGGCCTCCGGCCTGGACCTTCCCTTCGGGTGGGGGGCCGCCGGCGTGCCCGAGGCCACCGCCGCGGTCCTGGACTTGCGCCTGCCGCGCACCCTGCTGGGACTCGTTTGCGGACTGGCCCTGGGCCTGGCCGGCGCACTCTGCCAGGCCCACACCCGCAACCCGCTCGCCGACCCCGGCCTGCTCGGCGTCACCGCCGGAGCCGCCTGCGGCGTCGTGGTCTCGCTCTCCGTGCTGCGCTGGAGCTCCCCGTCCGAATACGTGTGGCTGGCGCTCGCCGGCGCCGTGCTGGCCGGGGGCATCGTCCTGGGGCTGGCTTCCCGCCTGCGCACCCTCGCTCCGGCCACCGGCCTGGTCCTGGCCGGGGCGATCGTCACCGGGGTGCTGAACTCGGTCACCAGCGCCGTCGTCCTGCTGGACAAGGCCACCATGGACGGCTTCCGCTACTGGACGGTCGGCTCGCTGTCCGGCCGCGACACCTCCGTCCTGGCCGACATCGCGCCGTGGCTGCTGCTGGGCCTGGGCCTGGCCGCGCTCAACACCCCCGCCCTGGACGCGCTGGCCCTGGGCGACGACGTCGCCACCGCCCTGGGGCGCAACGTGGCGCTGGACCGCGCCACGGGGCTGGCCGCCGTCGTGCTGGTCGCCGGGGCCGCAACCGCCGCGGTCGGGTCGATCGCCTTCCTGGGACTGGCCGCCCCGCACCTGGCCCTCCGGCTGGCGCGCGGGAAGATGGTGCCCGCCGTGGTGCTCTCCGGCCTGCTCGGGGCCGCCCTGATGCTGCTGGCGGACACCGCAGGCCGCCTGGTGCTGCCCAGTTCGGAGCTCAGCGTCGGGATCGTGCTCTCCATCGTGGGCGCGCCGCTGTTCATCTGGATCGCGCGCGGGCGGAAGGACGCCACCCCGTGAGGACGACGACGGCGGCCTCCCCGCCCGCATCCCAGTCCGCATCCCCGTCCGCAGGGCCAGGAGGCGGGATCGCCCGCGGCAGGGCCTTGCGTGTCCTGGACTCCGGCCCGTGGCGCCGCGCGCTGGCGTGGGTCCTGCTGGGCTCCCTGCTGCTGGTACTGTCCGCCGGCGCGCTCGGGCTGGCCCCGGACCCCGCCCAGTGGTGGGCGGTGGCCACCGGGACCGCGGATGCCAGGACGATGTTCCTGGTCCAGGAGCTGCGGGGGCCGCGCACCGCCGCGGCCGTCCTGATCGGCGCCGCCCTCGGCATGGCCGGGGCCGTCACCCAGGCGGTGCTGCGCAACGTGCTGGCCAGCCCCGACATCATCGGGGTGACCGCCGGCGCCGGGCTCGGCGCCGTCGCCTCCATCGTGGGAGCGGCCGGCTTTCCCGCGCTCCTGCTGCTGGGACCCTGGCGGCTGCCGCTGGCCGCGGGGATCGGCGCCCTGGCCGCCGGCGCGCTGGTGCTCCTGTTCGCCTGGCGGGGTGGTTCCGGGGGCGGCTTCACCGGAACCCGGCTGGTGCTGGTGGGGTTGGGAGTCAACGCCGGCCTCGGGGCGGCGGTGAGCTGGCTGCTGCTGCGGGCCGAGCTGCCGGACCTGGCCAGCGCGCTGGTCTGGCTCACCGGCAGCCTGAACCAGGCCACCTGGGACCTGCTGGGCCCCAGCGCCGCCGTGGCGGCCGTGGCCGGGGCCGGCTGCGTGGTGCTGGGGGCCCGCTGGCTGCCCGTGCTGGCGCTCGGCGACGAACTCGCCGCCGGGCTCGGGCTGCGGGTGCGGCCGGCGGTCCTGGCGCTGCTGGGGCTGGCCGTCGTGGTGGCCGGTGCGGCCACCGCCGTCGCCGGACCGGTGGGATTCGTGGCCTTCGTCGCCCCGCAGCTGGCCCTGCGGCTTTTCCGCACCGCCCAGGAGGATCCGGCCTCCGCCGCGTTGACGGGCGCCGTGCTGATGCTGCTGGCGGACCTGGTCGGCAAGAACCTCTTCCCGGTGGTGCTGCCCGTGGGCCTGGTGACCTCGATCGCCGGGGCGCCGTTCCTGGTCTGGGTGCTGCTCGCCCTCTCCCGGCGGCGCTGAGCGGAAGCGGAGCCGCCGGAACGGAGGGCGGGGACGCGCTACCCGGCGCCGGGGAGCGCCAGCTCCGCCAGCGCCACCTCAAGGACCGGCAGTGCCGGGGCGGAGGCGATGGCCGCCAGGTGCGCGGAGCCGGCGTCGACCCAGCGCACCCGCACGGCCCCGGCCGCCGGCAGGGTGGGGGCCGAGACGGGGAAGGTGCCGTCAGGCAGTTGGAGGGCCCCGGCCGGCCCCGCCAGGGCAGAGTGTTCCGCCAAGGCAGGATCCAGCACGGTCAGCCGGTGGGGTTCGACCCGCAGCCCGTCCCCGGTGGCCTTGAGCACCGCCTCCTTGGCCGTCCATGCGGCCATCCGCAGCAGGTCAGGGGCGGTAGCGGCCGCCAGCAGCCCGCGTTCGGCGGGGGAGAGAACCAGGGCGTCGAAGCCGTCGAAGAGGCCGGTGCGCTCGGGCCCGGCGGTCCGTTCGACGTCGATGCCCAGCACCGTGCCGGCCGGCCCGACGGCGGCCATCACCAGGGTGCGCGTGCGCGAGAGCGACACCGCGGCGCCGTCTGCCTCCGGCTTGCCGTGGTCCGTTGCACCGCAGTCGCTGCAGCGGCGGGTGATTTTCACCAGGGCGGCGGAGGCGGCGGACCCGGTGTGCACGTGCGCGGCCAGCAGGCGCAGCAGCGCCCGCGAGGCCAGCAGCGCCTCGGCGTCCTCCTCCACCCGCAGCCCCGCAGCCCTCCCGGCCTCGGCGCCCAGCACCGCCGCGTAGCCGCCCAGCGCCGCCACCGCGGTGCGGACCTCGGCGGGGGCGGCGAACGCATAGCGGATGGTGGCCGGGCGGGGATTGGACGTCACGGGGCCATCCTAAGTGCTTCGGGAGGGGGCCCGAGGCCGTGATCTGCGTTACCTTAGTGGCAAGATCGCCGCGGGCGCCGGCCAGCGCCCGGTCCGGATCCGGGAGGTGGCCGTGATGCCGGTGTTGGAGCCCGGCCCGCACAAGTCGCGCCTGATGACCGCCGTGGGCCTCGTGGGCCCCCCGGTCACCGTGATCGGTTCGGTCCTGATCTACTTCGGGTGGGTCAAGGCCGACGCCGAGGCCCGGGAAATGGGACTCGACGTGGCCCTGTTCGGGTACAACGCCCAGGACTACCTCCACGTCGGCGTCAACCACCTCTTCGTCCCGCTGATCATCCTGTTCGCCCTCGGGCTCGGCTGCCTGGGAGTGGACCGCTGGGTGGTCCGCAGGATCGGCCCTTCCGGCGCCCCGCCCGCACTGCGCCGAATCCTGAGGGGCGTTGGCCTCGCCGGCGTCGTGATCGCCGCCGCGGCGCTGCTGGTCGTGCTCATCCAGCCGGTGCGGGCCACCCTCTACGCCCCCTACGCCGTGGCCCTGGGCGTGCTGCTGGCCGCCTGGGCGCTGCGGCTGCACCGGCTGGCGGAGGGGGAGCGGAGAAAGCCGATGACGTTCGAGCAGCGCGTGGCCGAGGGCGCCGTGCTGTTCGCGCTGATCCTGCTGTTGCTGCTGTGGGGCGCCCAGGACCACGCCGAGGCCGTGGGCCGGCGCCTGGCCCTGGACCGGGAGCAACACGTCGAAGAGCTGCCGCGGGCCGTGATCTACAGCACGGTGCCGCTGGACCTGGGCCCTCCCGAGATCACGGAGGACACCGTGGGCACGGAGGCCAACCCGCTCTACCGCTACAAGGGGCTGCGGCTGGCATTGGTCAGCGAACAGCGCCTGTTTTTCCTGCACGACGGGTGGACGCCGCGGAACGGCGCCGTGGTGGTGCTGCCCGACGACGGCTCGGTGCGGATCGAATACAGCCGCTGAAAGGGGGCGGTTCCGGGGGCGGAGGCGCCAAGTTGACTGCGCCCCGACACACCTTAAGATTGTCTTGCGCCGCGGTGAATTCCAGATGGCGGACGAGGGTCCGCAGGCAAGCCTCCGGCGGCACCCTCTTTCCGGCCCTTGCCCCCGCACGCTTTCAAGATTGGTTGCTTGATGGACCTGACGCTGATCGTCGTCCTCGTCATCGGACTCGCATTGTTCTTTGACTTCACCAACGGTTTCCACGACACCGCCAACGCCATGGCGACCCCCATCGCCACCGGAGCCATCAAGCCCAAGACGGCCGTGGCGCTGGCCGCGGTGCTGAACCTGGTGGGCGCGTTCCTTTCCACGGAAGTCGCCAAGACCATCTCCGGCGGCCTGATCAATGAAGGCGAAGGCGGGGTGGCCATCACCCCCGAGCTGATCTATGCCGGCCTCATGGGCGCGGTGGTGTGGAACATGCTCACCTGGCTGCTGGGCCTGCCCTCCAGCTCCTCCCACGCCCTCTTCGGCGGCCTGATCGGCGCCGCCATCGTCGGCGCCGGCTTCGGGGCGATCGACTACGCCGTGCTGACCTCAAAGGTGCTGCTCCCGGCCGTCTTTGCGCCACTCATCGCCGGGCTCTCGGCGTACCTGTGCACCAAGCTGGCCTACTGGATCACCAAGCGCCCCTCCGGAGTTTCATCCCCCAAGCGCGGCGGCTTCCGCTACGGGCAGATCTTCTCCTCCTCCCTGGTGGCCCTGGCGCACGGCACCAACGACGCGCAGAAGACCATGGGCGTGATCACGCTGACTCTGGTCGCCGCCGGCCTGCAGACCTCCGGCACCGGCCCGCACCTGTGGGTGATCACCAGCTGCGCCATCGCCATTGCCCTCGGCACCTACACCGGCGGCTGGCGCATCATCCGCACCATGGGCTCCGGCCTGACCGAAGTGAAGCCCGCCCAGGGCTTCTCCGCCGAAACCAGCACGGCCGCCGCCATCCTCGCCTCCTCCCACCTCGGATTCGCGCTGTCCACCACCCAGGTCGCCTCCGGTTCCGTGATCGGTTCCGGCCTGGGCCGAAAGGGGGCGGAGGTCCGCTGGGGCACCGCCGGGCGCATCGCGCTTGGCTGGCTGTTCACGCTGCCGGCCGCCGGCCTCGTCGGTGGCCTGGCCGCGGCACTGGCCCACCTGGGCACCATCGGCCTGATCGTGGTGACCGTCCTGGGCGCCGGATCCCTGCTGGTCATCTGGTGGCTCTCCCGCCGCGAACTGGTGGGCCACCACAACGCCATCAGCGACGTCGACGGGGCCGGCCTGGCCGTCGCCATCCCGTCCAAGAAGGAACGCCGCAAGGCCGCCCGCGCCAAGAGGAAGCAACTCGAGGCGCAGCAGGCCGCGGCCGCCGGCACGAATCCCGAACCCGCCGAACAGGCCATCGGCCCGGCCTCCGAACAGGCGGCCGTGCAACCCGCGGGACCGCCGCCGGTACCGGTGGCGCAGGAGCCCGCCGTCCGCGCGGCCGGCGAGACCAACGAGACGGAAGAGAACGCCCGATGAGCATCAAGTGGGACGCGTTCCTGATCGTTGCCGGCACCACCTGGGTCTCCGCCCTGGCGCTGGTGGCCCTCTACTCCCTGGCGGTGCGGCTGATGGCCGTCGCCGAGGACGACGGCCGGTCGCGGGCCCTGGCCCGCTCCGGCGCGTACGCCTGCTTCGGGCTGTGCGCCCTGGTGGTCGTGTTCGGGATCGTCCTGATCGTGCCGGCGCTGAGCAAAACCATACTCGGGGTCGGCTGACTTCCTCGATGCCCGGCCACCAGGCCGCCGGCATTCCCTCAGGCGGTGCCGCTTCGCCGCGCCGGCCGCTAGGATGTGCGCCATGGCACGCTTCCGGTACTACGTGGCAGCGTCGGTCGATGGCTACATCGCCGACAGGAACAACCAACTCGACTGGCTGTTGTCCTTCGACGGCTTCGACGGGCACAAGGAATCCTACGAGGAGTTCCTGGCGGGCATCGGCGCCCTGGTCATGGGGCGCGACACCTACGCGTGGATGCACACCCACGCCCCGGGCCAGTGGCCGTATCCCGGCCTGCCCACCTGGGTCCTGACGAACCACGAACTGCCCGACTGGCCCGGCGCTGACCTGACGTTCATCCGCGGCGACCTTGCCGAGTGGGTGCAGGACATCGCCGCGGACGCGGGGGAGAAGGACGTGTGGGTGGTCGGCGGCGGGCACGTCGCCGGGGAATTCGCCGACGCCGGCCTGCTGGACGAGATCATCCTCTTCAGCATGCCCGTGGTGCTCGGCGGCGGCCGGCAGCTCCTCGCGACGGCCACCCCGCTGCGCCTGGAGGTGACCTCCTCCCGGGACTACGGGAGCGGCGTCCGCGAGACGCGCTACGACGTCGTCAAGCAGCCAGCCGCCGACCCGCCCCGGGGATAGGGCGGGCCCGGACGGGCCTACTTCTGCAGCAGCATGTTGGTGATGCGCGCCGTGCAGACGCGCTTGCCGTCCTCGTTGGTGATCACGATCTCGTGGGTGGTCAGCGTGAGCCCCAGGTGGATCGGCGTGCAGGTGCCGGTGACCAGGCCGGAGAGTCCGGGGCGGTGGTGCGTGGCGTTGATGTCCACCCCGACCGGGCGGCGGTTCCTGCCGCCGTGCGCGGCCGCGGCAAAGGAACCCAGCGTCTCCGCCAGCGCGACGGACGCGCCGCCGTGCAGGATCCCGGCCACCTGCTGGTTGCCCTCCACCGGCATGGTGGCCACCACGCGCTCCACCGAGATTTCCCTGAACACGATCCCGAGCTTCTCCACCAGGGTGCCCACGCCGTGGGCCGCGAAGCGCTCGTGCATGTCCTCCGGAACTCCGTGCGCCACCAGCTGCTCCAGGAAGGGATGGCCGGCGTCGGGGGCGGCCGCGCCGGCGCCGTGCGTCTGCGGGCCCGTGGCCCGCGTGAAATTGTCCGTCATGCCAACTAGGCTGGCACCCGTGAGCTCTACAACCAAAAACGACGCCGAGTCCCCGCGCCTTCTTGTCATCGACGGGCATTCCATGGCCTTCCGCGCCTTCTACGCCCTGCCCGCGGAGAACTTCGCGACCGACACCGGCCAGCACACCAACGCGGTCTACGGCTTCGTTTCCATGCTCATCCGCATGATCCAGGACCAGTCGCCCACGCACGTGGGCGTGGCCTTCGACCTGGACACCCCGACCTTCCGCTCCGAGGAATACACGGAATACAAGGCGGGCCGGAACAAGACCCCCGAGGAGTTCTACGGCCAGATCGACCTCATCCAGAAGGTCATGGAGGCCATGAACATCCCGACCCTCACCAAGGACGGGTACGAGGCGGACGACATCATCGCCACCCTCGCCGCGCGCGGCGAGGCGGCCGGCTGGGAGGTCGTCGTCGTCTCGGGGGACCGCGACGCGTTCCAGCTGATCACCGGCAAGACCACCGTCCTCTACCCCAAGAAGGGCGTCTCCGACATCCCGCCGATGGACGGGGACGCGGTGGAGGCCAAGTACTTCGTGCGCCCGGAGCACTACTCGGACCTGGCCGCGCTGGTCGGCGAAACCGCCGACAACCTGCCCGGCGTGCCCGGCGTCGGACCCAAGACCGCGGCCAAGTGGATCAACCTGTACGGCGGCCTCGAGGGCATCCTGGAGAACCTCGACGCGATCAAGGGCAAGGTCGGGGACTCCCTGCGCGAGCACGTCGAGGACGTCCGGCGCAACCGCCGCCTCAACCACCTGCTGCGCGACCTGGAGCTTCCGGTCACCCTGGAGGCCCTGGAGCTCGAGCGGCCCAACCGCGACGCCGTCGAGGAACTCTTCGACGCCCTGCAGTTCAACACCCTGCGCAAGCGCCTCTTCGACCTGTTCGGCGAGGAGGAGGCGGAGGCCCCGGAGACCGAGGAGGTCCCGGCCCACGTGCTGCTGGATTCGGCGGCGGCCGTCCGCGACTGGTTCGCCGCCAACGGCGGGCACACCTTCGGCCTGCACCTGCGCACCGTGGCCGGTCCGGCCGGGAACGACGCCGTCGGCGTCGCCTTCGCGACCGAGGGCGCCGCCGCGTACGCGGACCTGGAGGCCGCCGACGCGGACACCGAGGCCGAACTCGCGCGCATCCTCGGCTCCGCCGACCACAAGAAGGCCGTCCACGATTTCAAGGCCGCCTACAAGCTGCTGCTGGAGCGCGGGATCGAACTGCGCGGCGTCGAGGACGACACCATGATCTCCGCCTACCTCATCCAGCCGGACCGGCGCAGCCATGAGCTGGCGGACATCGCCCAATACCACCTGCGCATCCCGCTCGAGGCCACCGGTCCCGCCGACACCGGCCAGCTCGCCCTGGACCTGGGCGGCGAGGACGTCGCCTCCCCGGCCGTGCGCGCCGCCCACGTGGTGCGCCTGCTCTCGGGGCACCTGGCCGGGCAGGTCCTCGAACGCGGCTCCCTGACCCTGCTGGCTGACATGGAGCTGCCGCTGTCCGTGGTGCTGGCCAAGATGGAGCGCACCGGCATCGCCGTGGACACGGACAAGCTCGACGAGCTGCTGGCCGACTTCACCCGCACCATCGATGCCGCCACCGCCGAGGCCTACGCGGCGATCGGCCACGAGGTGAACCTGGGCTCGCCCAAGCAGCTGCAGGTGGTCCTCTTCGACGAGTTGGGCCTGCCCAAGACCAAGAAGATCAAGACCGGGTACACCACCGACGCCGACTCCCTGGCCGACCTGCTGGCCAAGACCCAGCACCCGTTCCTGGTCCACCTGATGACCTACCGCGACGCCTCCAAGCTGCGCCAGACCGTGGAGGGGTTGCGCAAGGCCGTCGCCGAGGACGGGCGCATCCACACCACCTACGCGCAGACCGTCGCGGCCACCGGCCGTCTGTCTTCGCTGAACCCGAACCTGCAGAACATTCCGGTGCGCAGCGAGGAGGGCCGGCGCATCCGCTCGGTCTTCACCGTCGGGGAAGGCTACGAGACCCTGCTCACCGCGGACTACTCGCAGATCGAAATGCGCATCATGGCCCACCTGTCCGGCGACGAGTCGCTGGTCCAGGCCTACCTCGACGGCGAGGACTTGCACCGCTTCGTCGGTTCGCGCGTCTTCAACGTGGACCCGGCGGACGTCACCGCCGACATGCGCTCCAAGGTCAAGGCCATGTCCTACGGCCTCGCCTACGGGCTGAGCTCCTTCGGCCTCTCGAAGCAGCTGAACATCCCCGTGGACGAGGCCCGCACGCTGATGAAGGACTACTTCGCCCGCTTCGGCGCGGTGCGCGACTACCTGCGCTCCGTCGTCGAGCAGGCCCGCGTGGACGGCTTCACCTCCACCATCGATGGCCGCCGCCGCTACCTGCCGGAGCTGGCCAGCGACAACCGCCAGCTGCGGGACATGGCCGAGCGGGCGGCGCTGAACGCCCCCATCCAGGGTTCGGCCGCGGACATCATCAAGAAGGCCATGCTCGACGTCGACGCCGCCATGGCCGAGGCCGGGCTCGCGTCGCGGATGCTGCTGCAGGTCCACGACGAACTGGTCTTCGAGGTCGCCCCCGGCGAGGCCGAGGCCCTGGAGGCGCTGGTGCGCAAGTCCATGGGAGGCGCCGCCGACCTGCGGGTCCCGCTGGACGTGCAGGTGGGCCTGGGCCGCAGCTGGCAGGACGCCGGCCACTAGCCCCGGGCGCGGCCCCCTACCCGCGGCCGGCCGGGACGCGGGTAGGGGGCAAGGGGCTGCTCCAAGTGGCCCGCCTCGGCCAGCCGCGCCAGCACCGCCACGGCGATGGCCTCGACGGCCAGCAGCGAGACGAGCACCACCAGCTGAACCACGCCCGCCTCCAGCGGCGGGGCACCGCCCAGGACCAGGCCCACGAACGCGCCGGGGAGGGTCACCGTGCCCACCGTGCGGGTCTGGTCCAACGCCGGCAGCAGCGCCTCGTGGGCGACCGGGCGGGCGACCAGTGCCCGGGCCGCCTGCGGCGGCAGGCCCAGCGCCAGGCCGGCCTCCACCTCGCCGCGGCGCACCCTGAGCTCCGCCCCGATCCGGCGCCCGGCCAGGTTGACGGCGGTCATGGCGCCCCCGATCAGCTGTCCGCACACCGCCAGCCAGGCCAGCGGCTGGACGGGCAGCACCCCGGTGGCGAGCATCAGCCCTGCGACGGGGACCACCCCGGCCAGGATCGGCAGCGCCGTGATGTGCGGGGCCGCGCCGATCCGGCGCGCCGCGGTCCAGGCAGCGACCAGCAGCATGAGCAGCAGGAATGCGGCGGACAGCGCGGCGGATCGGCTGAGCGAGGCCACGGCCCCGGCGACCACGGCCAGCTGCAGCAGGGCGCGGGCGCCGGCGAACCACAGCCGCCGGGCAGGCATCCCGAGCGCCTGGCGGGCCACCACGGACGCGACGGCCAGCAGGAGTGCCAGCAGGAGCCAGACGGCGGGGCCCAGATTCAGCAACGTGGATTGATCCGACACCGGACCATCTTTGCACCGGCCCAGCTTTGCGTCGGCGCCGGCAACCGCGGGGCGCTCCAAGCCGGGCTTTTTGCCCGATTGCGCTTTTTGACCGGATTGCGTATGGGGCTTTAGACTAGGAACGCGTTTCCTGCGTGCTTTTGCGCGCGCGGTGGGGCGCGCCAACAAGAACCAATTTCGGAAAATGCCGGGACTTCCGGCTGCCCGACTGAGCTAACTATCCACATCGGAGCCCCTTCTACATGACCATCACCTCCAACGAGAAGACCGGTACCCCGCAGGTCGCCATCAACGACATCGGTACCGCTGAAGACTTCCTCGCAGCCGTCGACGCCACCATCAAGTACTTCAACGATGGTGACCTGGTCGAAGGCGTCGTCGTCAAGGTCGACCGCGACGAAGTTCTGCTCGACATCGGTTACAAGACCGAAGGTGTCATCCCCTCCCGCGAGCTTTCCATCAAGCACGATGTTGACCCGGGCGACGTCGTCGCCGTCGGCGACAACGTCGAGGCCCTCGTCCTCACCAAGGAGGACAAGGAAGGCCGTCTGATCCTGTCCAAGAAGCGTGCGCAGTACGAGCGTGCGTGGGGCGACATCGAGAAGATCAAGGAAGAGGACGGCGTCGTCACCGGCACCGTCATCGAGGTGGTCAAGGGCGGCCTGATCCTGGACATCGGCCTGCGCGGCTTCCTGCCGGCTTCCCTCGTCGAGATGCGCCGCGTGCGCGACCTGGCCCCGTACATCGGCCAGGAAATCGAAGCCAAGATCATCGAGCTGGACAAGAACCGCAACAACGTTGTGCTGTCCCGCCGTGCCTGGCTCGAGCAGACCCAGTCCGAGGTCCGCTCCACCTTCCTCAACAAGCTGGAGAAGGGCCAGGTCCGTCCGGGCGTTGTCTCCTCCATCGTCAACTTCGGTGCGTTCGTGGACCTCGGCGGCGTCGACGGCCTGGTCCACGTCTCCGAGCTGTCCTGGAAGCACATCGACCACCCGTCCGAGGTTGTCGAGGTTGGCCAGGAAGTCACCGTCGAGGTGCTCGAGGTGGACCTGGACCGCGAGCGCGTGTCCCTGTCCCTCAAGGCCACCCAGGAAGATCCGTGGCAGACCTTCGCCCGCACCCACGCGCTGGGCCAGGTTGTTCCGGGTAAGGTCACCAAGCTGGTTCCGTTCGGTGCGTTCGTTCGTGTCGAGGACGGCATCGAGGGCCTCGTGCACATCTCCGAGCTGGCCGTGCGCCACGTCGAGCTGGCCGAGCAGGTTGTCTCCGTTGGCGACGAGCTGTTCGTCAAGGTCATCGACATCGACCTGGAGCGCCGCCGCATCTCGCTGTCCCTGAAGCAGGCCAATGAGGGCGTCGACCCGGAGGGCACCGAGTTCGACCCGGCGCTCTACGGCATGGCTGCCGAGTACGACGAAGAGGGCAACTACAAGTACCCGGAGGGCTTCGACCCGGAGTCCAACGAGTGGCTCGAGGGCTTCGAGACCCAGCGCGCCGCTTGGGAGCAGCAGTACGCGAACGCCCAGGCCCGCTGGGAGGCGCACAAGAAGCAGGTCGCCAAGGCGGTCGAAGACGACGCCGCCGCCGAGTCCGGTGCCGGAGAGTCCGCTTCCACCAGCTACTCCTCCGAGGCCCCGGCCGTGGAGCAGGGCACGCTGGCTTCCGACGAGGCCCTCGCCGCACTGCGCGAGAAGCTGACCGGCGCCTAAGTCGCCAACGTCGGATTGAGGCGGCCCGCCCAGGGCTAGCCTCAAGCTGATCCACGAAGGGCCCCGCACCGGAAACGGTGCGGGGCCCTTCGCGTTGCCGCGCGTCTTCTCCGGCAGCGGCCGCCGGGCCCGTCCAACTCTGGCCCCGCCGGTGCGCCGGACCTATCCTGTGCCCAACGGGAGGGGGAGCCGTGGGGAATCGTCTGGCCATCCGAGGTGCCGCCGTCGCGGCGGCGGTGTTCCTGTGCCTGGGCGGGATCCCCGCCCCACCGGCCCTTCCGGGGGCGCCCCCGGCGCTGGCGGCGGGTCCCGTTTCCGGAGTTCCCGCTTCCGTGCCGGCGGCGTGGACGGCAACTGTGGCGGTGGGGCCCGTTTCCGCGGGCACCGTTCCCGAGGTGGGGGCGGCCACGTCCACGGTGCGGCGGCCGCCCGCCTCGGTGCGGAGCCTTGGAGTGCTGGTCAACAAGAGCCGTCCGCTCAAGCCGGCCACCTACGTCCCGAAACTGACGACCATCAAGGGAACCTCCTTCAGGCTGCGCCCCGAAGCGGCGGCTGCCTACCGGAAGATGGCAGCGGCCGCCGGCAAGGACGGGATCCGCTTCAGGGTGGTCTCCGCCTACCGCTCGTACGCCCGGCAGAAGCAGTTGTACGCCCAGTACACGCGGCTGTACGGGAAGGCCTACGCCGACAGGATCTCGGCACGGCCGGGCAAGTCGGAACACCAGACCGGCCTCGCGCTGGACCTCGGTGCCGCCAGCGGCCGCGGCCAGCTGGCCGGCTCCTTCGCCGCCACGCGGGAGGCCAAGTGGCTGGCGAAGAACGCCTACAAGTACGGCTTCATCCTGCGCTACCCCAAGGGCAAGGAGAAGACCACCGGATACGCCTACGAACCCTGGCACTACCGCTACGTGGGCAAGACCATCTCCAAGGCCATGAAGGCCCAGAAACTCAAGACCCTCGAGGCGTACTACTTCGGTCCCTGAAAGGCGCGCGGTGTGGGCGGCTACGGCTTCGTCGAGACCGTCACGGTGAACTTCGCGTTGCGGGCCACCTGCCGGGTGGATCCCACCAGCCTGGCCAGCTGCGGCCGGTAGCGCAGGTGCGAGTTCCAGACGCACCACAGCTCTCCGCCCGGGGCCAGCACCCGCCCCGCGTCGGCAAACAGCTTCAGCGCGATGCCCGCGTGCACGGTGTTGCCCATGTGGAAGGGTGGATTGAGCAGCACCAGGTCCTTCGAGCCGTCGGCCAGGGCGGACAGCGCGTCGTCCCGCACCGCGGTGACCCGGTCCGCGACGCCGTTCGCCGCGGCGGTCGCGGCGGTGGAGGCGACGGCGGAAGCCGACTGGTCGCACGCCAGGACGCGCAGTCCGGGACGCGCCAGGGCCACGAACGCGGCAATCGTCCCGTTGCCGCAGCCCAGGTCAACGGCCTCGCCCGCGGCGGGCAGCCCGTCCAGGTGCTCCAGCAGGAACCGCGTGCCGGGGTCCAGCTTCGGCCCGCCGAACGTCGCACCGAAGGCGCGCAATTCCAGTGAGGTCCCGGCGACGCTGTGGTGCGCCCGCAGCGGGAAACGCGCCGGGGGGAGCTCAGAACCGTCCGGGGCGCTGCCGCGCGGCAGCGACGCTGCCAGCACCCGGGACTTCTGCCGGGCCAGCCCGGCGGTGACGGTGGCGAAGCTGCGGCCCAGGACCTCGTTCATGGCCAGGCCCATGTGCTTCACCCGGCCCACGGCCAGCAGGCGCACCCGCGGGTCCGCCCACCGTGCCGCGTGCCAGGCGATCTCGTCCAGCGCGTCCAGCGAGCGCGGCAGTTGCAGCAGCACCAGCGTGGCGCCCTCGAACAGTTCCGGCCCCAGCGGCAGGTGCCGGTACGCTCCGGACAGGTCCAGCCCCAGTTCGGGCCCGAGCCGCGCGGCATTGGCATCGATGGCCCGCTCCCCGGAGAGGGCATCCTGGTGCACCCGCAGGCCCGTGGCCCCGTGCGCGGCCAGTCCCAGCGTCAGCGCCCCGTAGTGGTCGTTGACCACCACGATCTCCCGTCCCGCGGGCAGCCCGGCGGCAAGGGCCGTCTCCAGCAGGAGCGGATCCCCGGCGTCGTGGGCGAAAAGGTTCTCCGCCTCCACGTCCGGCCAGCGCCGCAGCTGCGCGTAGTCGATTCCCGGGCCGCTCACCGCAGGTCCACCCATTCGGTTCCGAGGTCGACGGCGGTGGATGTGCCGGCGGTCAGCGCCGCGAGCCGTTCGGCGAACTCCCGCGACGCCTCCGGGCTGTCCCGCAGCGCCACCTTGAGCGTCGCCTCGGTGGGGCCGTAGCCGGTGCCGAGGACCTCGGTCCCGGCGGTCCGCAACTCGTTTTCGAGCCGGCCCGCATCCGCGTAGCCGGCCCCCACGCCGTACAGGCGCATGCGTTGGCGGCGCAGCAGGGGAGCCGTGTCCAGCGCCGCGGACACGGATTCGGAGTAGGCGCGCACCAGGCCGCCGGCGCCCAGCAGGATGCCGCCGAAGTAGCGCACCACGACGGCGACGACGTCGGACAGGTCAGCGGTCCCGGGGGCGGTTTCGCGCTTGGCCAGCGCGTCCAGCATGGGCAGGCCCGCGGTGCCGGACGGCTCGCCGTCGTCGTTGCTGCGCTGCACGGACCGGTCGGGGCCCAGGATGAACGCGCTGCAGTGGTGGCGGGCATCGAAGTGGGTTTTGCGCAGCTCGGCGACCAGGCCGCGCGCCGCCTCCTCGGTCTCCACCCGGCGCAGGTAGGTGATGAAGCGTGAGCGCTTGATCTCGAGCTCGTGCCGGTGGTCGCCGTCGACGGTGGCGTAGCTGGTGGCGGCGGACGCCTCGGCGGAATTCACGCCTCCAAGCCTAGCGGGCGAGAGGCCTCATTCCCGCCGCCTCATTCCCCGCGGCACAGCCGGCGGACGACGTCGGTGAGCAGCTCCACGCCGCGCAGGGCGTCCTCGTCGCGGGTGTACTCGGCCTCGTTGTGGGAGATCCCGTCCACGCTGGGCACGAACAGCATCACCGTCGGCACGACGTCCTTCATGTTGGTGGAGTCGTGCCCGGCCACGGTCATGACGCGGCGGTGGCTGAGGCCGAGCCCCTCGGCGCTGCGCCGGGCCAGTTCCACGCCCTCGGGCTGGTAGGAGAGCAGGCCCCACCGGTGGGTGGGCTCCAGCTTGGCGTCGGTCGCGGAGCGTTCCCCGGCGGTGCGGACCAGGGCCTCCAGGCGGTCCATGGCGCGGGCCAGCACGGATTCGTCGGGGGAGCGGAGGTCAACGTTCATCGTGGCTTCGCGGGCGATCGTGACCGGCGAGTTGGGCAGCACGTAGAGCTCGGAGACCGAGGTGTGCAGGAGCCCCGGATCGAATTCCTCCGTGAGTTCGCGCACCCCGGCAATGACCAGGGCCGCCCCGTAGAGCGCATCGCGGCGTTCGTGCATCCGCGTGGAGCCCGTATGGGACTGCGCGCCGCGGACCGTCACCCGGTACTTGGCGGCGGCCCAGGTGCGGTCGACGAGGCCGATCTGGGTGCCCGTCTCCTCCAGCACGCGGCCCTGCTCGACGTGGATTTCGGCGTAGCGGGCGACCTCGGCCAAGCCGGGCGCCGTCTCCGCGCCGGCGGGCCGGGTTTCGGATTCGGGGGCGGTTCCGGAGGCGAGGGCCGCGGCGACGCTGGTGCCCTGCGCATCCGTGGTGGCCAAGGCCCGTTCCAGGTCCAGCTTCCCGGTGAAGACGGAGCTGCCCATCATACTGGGCGTGAAGCGGCTGCCTTCCTCGTTGAACCAGTTGACGACGGCCAGGTTGTATCGGGGCTCCAGGTCCCCGTTCCCGGCCTCCGCGGCGACGGCCGCAACGGCGTGGGCGGCGGCCAGGACGCCGTAGGCGCCGTCATAGCGGCCGGCCAGCGGCTGCGAATCCAAGTGCGATCCGACCAGGACGTACGGGGCTCCGGGGCGCAGGGTCACGCAGCCGAACTGGTTGCCGATGCCGTCCACGGCCTCGGCCAGTCCGTGGCGGGCCAGCCAGTCCCCGAACCAGGCCCGGGTGGCGTGGTCCTCCGGGGTGGCGGCCTGGCGGTCGACCCCGCCTCCGGGGGTGGCCCCGTGGCGGGACATCTCGGCGAAGTCCTGCAGGAAGTCGGTGGCGGGGGTCATCTGGGTGTCCATGGGGGTCCTTCTGTGGCGGTTCGAAAAGGAGGGGTTAGCGGGCGACGGCGGGAAGGCCCTCTTCGGAGGGAAAGCGCAGCTCGGCGGAAAAACGTTCCGCTCCGTAGCGCAGGGTGCCCCCGACCATGGTGGCGAGCACGTCGATGGAGCCGAGCGCGGAGGCCGGCACGGCGGTGGGGTCGGCCGAGAGGAACACGATGTCGGCCACGTACCCGGGGGCCAGCATGCCCTTGTGGTCCGCGGTGCCGGTGGCGGCGGCGGAGCCGGTGGTGTAGGCGGCCAGGGCCTGCGCGGGGGTGATGCGTTCGGCCGCCCCGTAGACGGCGCCGGACGGGGTGAGCCGCTCGGCGAACGCCTGCATGACGTCCAGGGGCCGCCCGCCGGCCACCGGCCGGTCGGAGCTGCCGGGCAGGACGGCGCCGCGGTCGAGCACGCTGCGGGCGGGGTAGGACAGCTCGACGCGTTCGGGGCCCAGCAGGCCAGCCATCCCGTCCCCGAATTCGGTGATGAACCTCGGCTGCGGGACCAGCACGATCCCGGCCTCGGCGATGCGGTCCAGCTGTTCGGGCCTGACCACCCCGCCGTGTTCGATCCGGTTCGGCATGCGGCGCCGGCCGTGGGCGTCCTGCGCCTCGGTGATGATGTCGATGGCGTGCTCGACGGCGTGGTCGCCGATCGCGTGCAGGGCCAGCGACCAGCCGGCCCGGTAGGCCTCCAGCGCGGCGGAGCGCAGCTCTTCGGGGTCCATCTGCAGGTACCCGTGCTGGTGCGGGCAGCCCACGTACTCCTCGGTCATGTAGGCGGTGGCGCCCAGCAGGGACCCGTCGGTGAAGATCTTCACCGGGCCCAGGTGCAGCCACTCGTCCCCGAGGCCGGACCGGATGCCCCCGTCGAGGGTGCGCACGGCGGGATCGTCCGCGTGGCCGGCCACCGGGTGCAGGGTGTCGAGCACCATCATCGGCTGCATGCGCACCTCCAGCAGCCCCTTGTCCCGGGCGGACTGGTAGGCGGCGAACTCCCGGCGGGAATGCCCGATCCAGCCGCCGGCGATGCCCGCATCGGTGACGCTGGTGATGCCTTCGGAGAGGTAGTGGCGGCTGGCGAGCCCCAGGGCCTGCTCGATCGTTTCCTGGGGATAGGGGAGCATCAGGTCCTGGACCAGACGCATGGCGTTCTCCTCCAGCAGCCCGGTGGGGCGGCCCTGGGCATCCACGGCGACCAGCCCGCCGTCGACCGGGGCGGCCAGGTCCGCACCGCGGGCCACCAGCTCCAGGGCGGCACCGTTGAGGGTGCAGGCGTGGCCCGAGGAGTGCTTGATCCAGACGGGCCGGCCGGCCGATGCCTGATCGAGGCGGTCCCGGTCGGGCTGGAGCCCGCCGAGCAGCAGCGGGCTGAACCCCGAGGCGACGATCCACTCGTCGGGGCCGGCGCCGCGCGAGGCGGCGGCCACGGCGTCGTACACCTCCTGAAGGGAACGGACCGCCCCGAGATCGGTTTCCATGAGGGTCAGGCCGAACCAGACGCTGTGGGCGTGGGCGTCGATGAAGCCGGGCGTGAGGGTGGCCCCGCCGGCGTCGATGGTCCTGCGGGGACTGACGAGTCCGGGATCGGCGTCGACGGCCAGGATCCGCCCCCCGTGGACGAGCAGGTTCCGCGCCACCGGCCGGGCTGGGTCCTGGGTCAGGATGGTGGCGTTTTCGATCAGCAGGTCGACGTGCATGGCTCTCTTCGAACGGGTTGGGGGCGCGTGGGTGCCGGACGCAAGGTCCGTCCTCCCTAGTCAACACTGGTGAAATATCCTCCTCAATGGACAAACCACGCCGATTTTTCGCCGAATCGTGGGCGTTTGCATAAAATGGGGGGATGGCCCAGCACTCCCCGTCCCTTCCCTCAGCCGCGCGCCCGCACCTCCAGGCCGCCTCACTCCCCAACGCGCAGGGCGCTTCCGGGCAGGCCGGATGGTACGGGCTGATCGAACGCCTGTGGAGCGAGCGCGACGCGCTCGTCGATGACTTCCTGCAGCGCTTTTCCACCGTGTCCTACGGCAGCATCGACGTTCCGCCCGAGGACGTGCGCCAGGTGGCGGCCGACACCATGGAGATGTTCCTGTTCCAGTTGGCCGACCGGGAGCTGCCGCCGAAGCTGCGCGAACTGCCGCGGGAGGTGGCGGCACGGCGTGCGCAACAGGGGGTTCCGATCGGGGCCTTCCTCGAGGCCGTCCGGCACGATTTCCGCGTGCTGTGGAAGGGGCTCGAACGCGTTGCGGGCGAGGATTCCGCGGGCCTGCTGGTCGCCAACATGGACCGGCTGCTGGACACCGTCGAAGGCTACGTCACCAACATCCAGCAGGCATTCGTCGAGGAGGAGGCGTTGCTGGCGCGGGACAAGCAGCTGTACCGGCAGCGGCTGATGGCCCGGTTGTTCGCGGGGGACACGGGTCCGGACGGCGCCGCCGGGATCGCCCAGGCGCTAGGGCTGGCCACCGTGCGCCGCTTCGAACTGCTGGCCGTGGGCCCGGACGCCTCCGAGGCGGCGCAGCGAAGCCTCCTCCACGACCGCCGGATCCACTTCTACGAACTGGACGGCACCATGGTCATTTTCCGGGAGTGGCGCCAGGACACCTCGTGGGAAGCCCGTCCGCCGGCCTTCGATGCGGGGTACGTCGGCCGCATCGGGGAATTGGCGGAGGTGCCCCGCGCCGCGGCGACCGCACGCACGCTGCTGGAACACCGGCGCCCCGGCAGCGGGCTGGCCACGGTCGGCACGACGTGGCGGCGGGTGGCGGGCGCGCTGCTGGAGGAATCCCTGCCCGGCTATGCCACGTCCGTGACCGATGCCCTGGACCACTGCACCGAGCACGAACGCCAGCGCCTGCTGGACGTGGCGCGCAGCTACGCGCGCACCGGGTCGATCAAGCAGACGGCCCAGGAGCTGTACTGTCACCGGAACACCGTGGTGAACCGCCTGCATTCCCTGAAGGAGGAAATCGGGCTGGATCTAACGGTCCCTGACCAGGCCGCCCTCGCGCTCGTGGTGTTGAGCGGTTACGGGGAAAACGGCTAGAAAATGAGCATTTGCCCAATCGAGGGCGAACATTCGAGGTGAAATCGCCATTGTTGAGGGCATTGTCACCTGAATAGGCTCATGGGGACACCACCGAGGCCCGCGGCAGCGCACTGCCCGGCCCCCTCCCGGCTTGCCGGACCGTCGGCTCCGTTCCCCGCCGGCACAGCAGGCCCCTGCGCTTTTGACCCCATGCACTTTTGAAAGGCACCACCGTGACAACCTCGCTCAACCCGCCGGGCGCACCCGCCGGCGCCCCCCGAGTCAGTGGCAGCGATGCGGGCAAGATCGCCCGGGCGGCGTTCGTGGGCACCGCGCTGGAGTGGTACGACTACTACCTCTTCGGCACCGCGGCGGCCCTGGTGTTCAACCGGCTGTTCTTCACCGACCTGAACCCGACCGCGGCCCTGCTGGCATCGTTCGCCACCTTCGGCGTCGGCTTCGCGGCCCGCCCGCTCGGCGCCATCATCTTCGGCTACGTCGGGGACCGGTACGGCCGCCGCCCGGCGCTGCTGATCACCATCGTGATGATCGGCGTGGCCACCGCCCTGATCGGCCTGCTTCCGGACTTCGCCACCATCGGCCTGGCCGCGCCGATCCTGCTGGCCGTGCTGCGCCTGGTCCAGGGCCTGGCCGTCGGCGGCGAATGGGGCGGCGCGGTCACCATGGCCGTCGAGCACGCTCCGGCCGACAAGCGCGGCCGCTACGCCGCACTGGTCCAGGTCGGTTCGCCCGTGGCCACGCTGCTGGCTTCCACCGCCTTCACCCTGGTCCTGCTGCTGCCCTCCGAGTCCTTCGACGCCTGGGGCTGGCGCATTCCCTTCCTGCTGGCCATTCCGATGCTGCTCGTCGCGCTCTGGATCCGCCTGAAGGTGGAGGAGTCCCCGATCTTCAAGGACCTGCTGGCCCAGGAAGACACCGTCAAGGTGCCTGCGTTCGAGGTGTTCCGCAATGCCGGCGGCCGCCTGATGGTTGCCGTGCTCGCCGCACTGCTCGGCGTCGGCGGCTTCTACATGATCACCACCTTCGTGGTCAGCTACGGCTCCAACACCCTCGGCGTGGAGCGCTCCGTCATGGTCAACGCCACCCTGGTCGCCGCCGTCGCCCAGATCATCGTCACCATCTTCATGGGACGCCTGGCCGAAAAGATCGGCCCGGGCAAGGTCACCATGTGGGGCGGCATCCTCAGCGCCCTCCTGGCCTTCCCGATCTTCGCCATGATCGACACGAAGTCCCCGCTGATGATCACCCTGGCCATCACGCTCGGCATCGTGCTCATCGCCGTCGCCTACGCCGTCAACGGCGCCCTGCTGACCGAACTGTTCCCGCCGAAGCTGCGCTACTCCGGCGTGGCCCTCGGCTACAACATCGCCGGCGCAACCAGCGGCTTCATGCCGATGCTGGCCACCGCCATGCTCGGCGTCTCCGGCAACGCCTCCTGGGGCGCGGCGCTGATCCTCGTGGTCATCTCGCTGCTGACCGCCCTCGGCGGCATCCTCGGCGAGCGCCTGCGCGTCCAGGACAAGCAGCTGGTCGCCGACAGCTAGGCACCCCTTCTTCCGGAGGGACCGCGGGCAGCGCCCGCGGTCCCTCCGGTGCTCCCTTTCGGGTCGGGCCGTTCGCCGCCGTTGTGGGGCCGCCAGGCCGGTGGGACAATGCGGGGACGGAACTGGAAGGTGGCTCCACCGTGCCCAAGATCTACCTGCTGGGGCAACTCCGGGTGGAGGCCGACGACGGCGGGGGGCCGGGGACGGCCCCCGGGCGGGCCCTGCAGCTGCTCGCCTGCCTGGCGTTGCGCCCGGGCACCGAGGTGCCCCGGCAGCACCTGGCGGAACTGCTGTGGCCGGACTCCGCCGAGCCGCAGGCCCTGACCAACCTCCGCCGGGAGCTGCACACCCTGCGCGGGCTTTTGGGGGGCGGCACCGCCGAGGACGGCTGGACCGGACTTCACGGCAACGCCGGGCTGCACGGCGGCCGGGCCACCCTGTGCTGGACCGAGGCGCCGGGACAGTCCGTCGACGTGGCCCTCTTCCGCACCGAGCATGACGCCGCGTTCCGGGAGCCGGCCGCGGCCCCCGAGGCCTTCCTGGCCCACGCGGACGCCGCGCTCGAGGCCTACCAGGGCGACCTGCTGCCCGGGGATGCCACCGACTGGGTGGAGCGCGAGCGCGAGATGCTGCGCAGCGAATGCGTGCAGCTGTGCGACCGCTCCGTGGCCGCCTGCCGCAGCGCCAGCCGGCCCGCACGGGCGGCGGAACTGGCGCGGCGGCGCATCCGGCTGGAACCGTTCGAGGAATCCGGCTACCGCGCCCTGATGGTGCTGCAGGCCGAGGCGGGGGACCGGGGGGCCGCCCTGGCGACCTTCCACCGCTGCGCCAGGACCCTCCGCCACGGGCTGGGCGTGGGGCCCGACCCGGCCACCCTGGCCCTGCGGGAAAGCATCGCCCTTCACGGCGCAGGGGAGGACCCCGCGCGGGGCGGCCACCCGAACGCTGGGCGAACGGTGCCTCCGTAACGTGGATTCCGTGGCGGCACTCCCGCCGCCCGCGCACAGGAGGATGAGTCCGATGCCCAGCACCGTTGCGCCGGCGACGGTCCCCGCCGGGACCGCGCCAGAGTACTCCGAACTGGCCGCGAACCTGCGCGGCACCCTGATCCTGCCCGGCGATGCGGACTACGACGCCGCCCGGGCCGTCTACAACGCGATGATCGACCGCCGCCCGGCCGCCATCGTGCGCTGCGCCGACCAGGCCGACGTCGTCGCCGCCGTCAACTTCGGCCGTAACCACGGGCTGGTTCTGGCCGTGCGCGGCGGCGGGCACAACGCCGGCGGGCTCGGCATCGCCGACGGGGCCCTCGTCGTGGACCTCTCGCGGATGCGTGCCACCACCGTGGACCCCGCGGCGCGCACCGTTCGCGTGGACGGCGGCTGCACCTGGAACGACGTCGACCACGCCACCGTCGCGTTCGGCCTGGCCACCCCCTCCGGGTTCGTCTCCACCACCGGCGTCGGCGGCCTGGCGCTGGGCGGCGGCATCGGCAACCTCAGCCGCAGCTGCGGCCTGACGGTGGACAACCTCGTCTCCGCCGACGTCGTGCTGGCCGACGGCCGCCTGGTGACCGCCGACGCCGAGCACCACCCGGACCTGTTCTGGGCCCTGCGCGGCGGTGGCGGAAACTTCGGCGTCGTCACCTCCTTCACCTTCCGCCTGCACGAGGTCGGCGAGAACGGGTCGGTGATCGCCGGGCCGGTCTTCTACGACCTCGAGGACGCGCCGGAGGTCCTGCGCTGGTACCGCGACCTGCTGCCCACGTTGCCCGAGGAACTCGGCGGCTGGTTCGCGGTGCTCACCATTCCCGACGGGCCCCCGTTCCCGGAGGAGCTGCGGAACCGCAAGGCCTGCGCGATCGCCTGGTGCTACACGGGCGAGCATGCGCGCGCCGACGAGGTGCTTGATCCGGTCCGCAGCTTCGGCAGGCCGCTGCTCGTGGCCGTGCAGGAGATGCCGTTCAACGCGTTCCAGGCGTTCTTCGACCCGCTGGTGCCGCCGGGCCTGCAGTGGTACTGGAAGTCCGACTTCACGGAGACCATCAGCGACCGGGCCATCGAGGTCCACCTGAAGCACGGGCGGATCATGCCGACCGCGCAGTCCACGATGCACATGTACCCGATCGACGGGGCGGCCGCCAGCGTGCCCGCCGACGCCACGGCGTTCGCCTACCGCGACGGCGGCTGGGCGTGCGTGATCGTCGGCGTCTCCCCGGACCCCGCCGACCGGGACGCCATCACCGCCTGGGCCCGCGATTACTGGGAGGAGCTGCACCCGACCTCCGCCGGGGGCGCCTATGTCAACTTCCTGATGGAGGACGAGGGCACCGACCGGGTCCGCGCCGCCTACCTCGGCAACTACGAAAGGCTCGCCCGGGTGAAGGCCGAGTACGACCCGGACAACGTGTTCCACATCAACCAGAACATCCCGCCGGCGGCGTCCGCCTAGCGTTCCGGCGGCTCCCGCCCCTCGCCGCCTAGACTTGCCGCATGGTTGACATTGGACTCACGGGCGGCATCGCCGCCGGCAAATCGGCCGTGGCCACCCGCCTGGCCGAACTCGGCGCGGTCCTGATCGACGCCGACCGCCTGGCCCGCGCGGTGGTTGAGCCCGGCACGCCCGGCCTGGCCGCCATCGCCGAGGCCTTCGGGCCCGGCGTGATCGGCGCCGACGGGGCCCTGGACCGGGCCGCCCTCGGTGCGCTGGTGTTCGCCGACGCGGACGCCCGGGAACGCCTCAACGGGATCGTCCACCCGCTGGTGCGCGCCGCGGCCCTGGACCGGCGCGCGCAGGCCGAGCCGGACGCCGTCGTGGTCGAGGACATCCCGCTGCTGGCCGAAAGTGGCCAGGCCGGCCGCTTCGCCCTGGTCATTACGGTGCAGGCGCCGCTGGCGGAGCGGATCCGGCGCATGGTCCAGGACCGCGGCATGACCGAGGACGACGCCCGCGCCCGCATCGCCGCGCAGGCGACGGACGAGCAGCGGGCCGCCATCGCCGACGTCGTGCTGGAGAACTCCGGCACGCTGGAGGAGCTGCGCGCGGCGGTGGACCGGGTCTGGCGCGAACGGGTCCTTCCCCTCAGGGCCGCTGCGGCGGCCGGCGCCTGACCGCCGCCCACTGTCGGAGGCGGGGCGTAGCCTAGAGGCATGAGCCTTGCCCAGCCGATCAACCGCGTCGTCGCTCCCTTCGAAGTCATCAGCGAGTTCCAGCCGGCCGGCGACCAGCCGCAGGCGATCAAGGAGCTCGCCGGCCGCATCGCGGCGGGGGAGAAGGACGTTGTCCTGATGGGTGCCACCGGCACCGGCAAGTCCGCCACCACCGCCTGGCTGGTCGAAAAGGTCCAGCGGCCCACCCTGGTCATGGTGCAGAACAAGACCCTGGCCGCCCAGCTGGCCAACGAGTTCCGCGAACTGCTGCCGAACAACGCCGTCGAGTACTTCGTCTCCTACTACGACTACTACCAGCCGGAGGCGTACATCGCGCAGACGGATACCTTCATCGAGAAGGACTCCTCGATCAACGAGGAGGTCGAACGGCTCCGCCACTCGGCCACCAACGCGCTGCTCACCCGGCGCGACGTGATCGTCGTCGCCACCGTCTCCTGCATTTACGGCCTGGGCACGCCGGAGGAGTACATCGCCGGGATGGTGACACTGCGCCGGGGGATGGAACTGAACCGCGACCACCTGCTGCGCAGGTTCGTCTCGATGCAGTACGCCCGCAATGACACGGATTTCCACCGCGGAACGTTCCGGGTGCGCGGGGACACCGTGGAGATCATCCCGATGTACGAGGAACAGGCCATCCGCATCGAGTTCTTCGGCGACGAGGTCGAGGCGATCCACACGCTGCACCCCGTCACCGGCGAGGTGCTCCGGGAGGAAACGGAGATGTACGTCTTCCCGGCGTCCCACTACGTCGCGGGACCGGAACGGATGAACCGGGCGATCACGGCGATCGAGGACGAACTGCGCGGGCGGCTGGACACGCTGGAGTCCCAGAACAAGCTGGTCGAGGCGCAGCGCCTGCGCATGCGCACCACCTACGACCTCGAAATGATGCAGCAGATGGGCTTCTGCAACGGCATCGAGAACTACTCCCGGCACATCGACGGCCGCGGCCCCGGCTCCGCCCCGCACTGCCTCCTGGACTACTTCCCCGACGACTTCCTGCTGGTCATCGACGAATCCCACGTGACCGTCCCGCAGATCGGGGCGATGTACGAAGGGGACATGTCCCGCAAGCGCTCCCTGGTCGAGCACGGCTTCCGGCTGCCCTCGGCGATGGACAACCGGCCGCTGAAGTGGGACGAGTTCCTGGAGCGCATCGGGCAGACGGTCTACCTGTCGGCCACGCCGGGCAAGTACGAGCTCGGCAAGGCCGACGGCGTGGTGCAGCAGATCATCCGCCCCACCGGCCTGGTGGACCCGGAGATCATCGTCAAGCCCACCAAGGGCCAGATCGACGACCTGCTCGACGAGATCCGCACCCGCGTCGAGCGCGAGGAGCGCGTCCTGGTCACCACGCTGACCAAGCGGATGGCCGAGGACCTCACCGACTACCTCACCGAGCACGGGGTGAAGGTCCAGTACCTGCACTCCGACGTCGACACCCTGCGCCGCGTGGAGCTGCTGCGCGAACTGCGCCTGGGCGTGTTCGACGTGCTGGTCGGCATCAACCTGCTCCGCGAGGGCCTGGACCTGCCCGAGGTCTCGCTGGTGGCGATCCTGGACGCCGACAAGGAGGGGTTCCTGCGCTCGGCCACCTCGCTGATCCAGACGATCGGCCGCGCGGCCCGCAACGTCTCCGGCCAGGTGCACATGTACGCGGACCGGATCACCGCCTCGATGACGCAGGCGATCGAGGAGACCAACCGCCGCCGCGAGATCCAGGAGAAGTACAACAAGGACCGCGGCATCGACCCGCAGCCGCTGCGCAAGCGGATCGCCGACATCACCGACCAGCTGGCCCGCGAGGACGCTGACACCCAGGAGCTGCTCAACAACCAGCGCCTGGCCAAGGGTGCCCGGCGGAACACCGCGGCCAAGGACCGGGCCGCGGAGACGGTGCGCCGCGACGGGCTGGCCGCCGTCCCGGCGGAGGACCTGGTGGAGCTGATCACCCAGCTCACCGAGCAGATGCACGGCGCCGCCGCGGAACTGCAGTTCGAGCTCGCGGCCCGGCTGCGCGACGAGGTGTCCGAACTGAAGAAGGAACTGCGCCAGATGAAGAGCGCCGGGCACGCCTAAAGGCCCGGACGCCACCGCCTGCCCAGTGCGGGGCGGTATCGTGCGGGGCTGTATTGCACGGGGCAGTTTCGGGCGCGCGACCGGCAACTCCCCTGCCGGGCCTCCTGCGCTCGCCGTCCGCCCAATGTCCGACGGCGGCGGCCGGTGGGGTTCCGATGTTCGGCCGCCTGCCCGGTCCCCGGCCGCCTGCCCGGTCCCCGGCCGAGCCCGTTCCCCGGCCCTCCACGGGTGCATCTCGGCCATTATTTTCCCCGAGGGCATCCCAAGGCTTGTTGCGGGAATGGACCGCAACTAAAATCGAATACATGTTCGAAGATCGTGCGGACGGCAGCATGGCCCCGTCGGGCGCGGGGACCGCAGCGGGGGCTCCCGGCGCATCGGCAGCGCCTGCTGCAGGCCCCTCCTCGTGCGGGGCCGAATCGGAGACGGGGCCGGAGTCCGAGATTGCCGCGGGGTGGATTCGGCATCTTGGTGAGGTGGACGCCGTGACCGGGGAAGTGCCGGCGGATGAGCGGATCGAGCGCATCCGGACCTATGAGGAGCTGAAGGCGGCCCTCTCCGCCGCGCAGGCGCGCGAGGCGGTGGCCTTCGAGGCCTCGCGCCGCGCCGAACGGGAAGCGGCCGGGGTGCCCGAGGCGCGGCGAGGCCAGGGCATCGCCTCCGAAATCGCCTTGGCCCGCCATGAATCACCCAACGTGGGATTCCGGATGCTGGGACTGGCGAAGGCGCTTGTCCATGAGATGCCGCGGACCCTGAAGGCGGTGGCTGACGGACGTCTCAGCGAATGGCGGGCCACACTGGTGGTCCGTGAAACCGCGTGCCTTTCGCTGGAGGACCGCCGGCGCGTCGACGACGAGCTCGCGGGGGATGACGTGGGGCTGGACCGCATGGGCAACCGGGCCCTGGTCGGTGCCGTCAGGCGGTTGGCCTACCGCCTGGATCCGCACGCGGTGGTCAAGCGGGCCCGCAAGGCCGAGTCGGAGCGCACCGTGACCTGCCGTCCCGCCCCGGACACCATGATGTACGTGACGGCCCTGTTGCCGGTGAAGCAGGGCGTTGCAGCCTACGCGGCCCTTTCCCGCGCGGCCGATAGCCAGCGCGCCCAAGGCGATGCGCGCAGCGGCGGCCAGATCATGGCCGACGAATTCGTCCAGCGCCTCACCGGCCTCAAGCACGCCGACGCCGTGCCCCTGGCCGTGAACCTGATCATGACGGACCGCACGCTCCTGCACGGCGATGTGGAACCTGCCCACCTGGACGGCTACGGCGTCGTGCCCGCGCAGTGGGCCCGCGATGCCGTGCGCCGGGAAGGCTTCCCCGCGGCAGGCGCTCGCCGGCAGGTTCGGCGCAGGGAGGGGCAGCCGCGCCGCGGAGCCGACCCGGACCCGCCTGCGGTCGGTGGAGGCCAGCCCGGTGGAGTTCAGTCCGGTCGGCTTCCGCCCGGTGGGCCTCCGGGGGCCGGGCGGATCGGGCTCGACCGGCCCGGCCTGACGGATCCACCGATCCCGTCCGAGGCGCGCACGTGGATCCGCCGGCTGTACACCGCCCCCGGCACCGGCGAGCTGGTGGCCATGGATTCCCGGGCCCGGCTCTTCCCCTCCGCCCTGAGGCGCTTCATCGCCCTGCGCGACCACACCTGCCGCACCCCGTGGTGCGACGCCCCGGTGCGGCACGGGGACCACGTGGTGGCGTGGGCCCGCGGAGGAACCACCTCGGCGGCCAACGCGGCGGGGTTGTGCGAACAGTGCAACCAGGCCAAGGAGGCCCCCGGCTGGTCCACGCGGCTGGTCCCGGGAGGCCGGCACACCTTCGAAACCATCACGCCAAGCGGGCGCATCCACCGCTCCACGGCCCCGGCGCTGCCGGGAACGCCGATGGCCGCCGGCCCGCCGGACGCGGGCCCCGGGGCGGAGGCCGGGGTTACCCGGATCCCGGTTCAGGGCGGGGAGTTCTCCTACCCGTCGGGCCGTCACAGCCCGTTCGGGCCCGTCGGCGCCGTGTGGGAAACGTCACTGGAGCGCCACTTGTCCGTCGTGGCGTGAGGTGGTCGCTGCGCATTGTCCGTTAGACTGGGCTCTGCGTAGGGGAGTATCCCAAGTGCCGTGAACGTCAACACGCCGGGCAGTGCAGCCTGGCCGGGCGCGGCGGCCGACCAATCTGGGTGTCGGCGGAGAGACTTACGGCGATATCGCGCATCCCCGCACCCTTTCGAAAGGCCTTCATGGGTTCTCATAGTTTGTCCTTGGAGTTCGAACTCATTTCGTTCGCAGTCCTCGGCGCCATCCTCCTGTTCGACCTCCTGTACGTGGTCAAGCGTCCGCACGAGCCGTCCATGAAGGAGGCCGGCCTGTGGGTCGGCTTCTACGTGGCCCTGGCCCTGGTCTTCGCCGGCATCCTCTTCTGGCAGGCGGGCCCCGAATTCGGCCAGCAGTTCGTGGCCGGCTGGGTCACCGAGTACAGCCTCAGCGTCGACAACCTGTTCGTCTTCATCATCATCATGGCCCGCTTCAGCGTGCCCCGTAAGTACCAGCAGGAAGTGCTGATGTTCGGCATCATCATTGCGCTGGTGCTCCGCGGCATCTTCATCCTGCTCGGCGCGGCCGTCATCGAGAACTTCAGCTGGGTCTTCTACATCTTCGGCGCGTTCCTGCTGTGGACCGCCTGGAAGCAGGCCACCGACTCCGGCGAGGACGAGGAAGAAGGCTCTGAGAACGGCCTCATCGCCAAGCTCACCCGCAAGCTCCCGATGAGCCAGGACTTCGACGGCAACAAGCTGCGCACCACGGTCAATGGCCGCCGCGTCTTCACCCCGATGGTCATCGTCTTCATCACCATCGGCATGACCGACCTGCTCTTCGCCGTCGACTCGATCCCCGCGATCTTCGGCCTGACCCAGTACGCCTTCATCGTGTTCACGGCGAACATCTTCGCCCTGATGGGCCTGCGCCAGCTCTACTTCCTGCTGGGCGGCCTGATGGACCGGCTCGTGTTCCTCAAGCACGGACTCTCCGTGATCCTGGCCTTCATCGGCATCAAGCTGGTCTTCCACGCGATGCACGTGAACGAACTGCCGTTCATCAACGGCGGCCACCACATCGAGTGGGTTCCGGACATCTCGACCGCCGTCTCCCTGGCCGTCATCATCGGCACCCTGGTTGTCGCCACCGGCCTCAGCCTGCTGTCCCCGGCCGGCAAGAAGGCCGCCATGGACGCACGCCTGGCCAAGGACATCGAGATCGCCGAGCACGCGAATGGCGGCGGCAGCGCGGACGTCGACTCCAAGTAGCCTTTCGGCGCCGTAGCCTTTCGGCACGGCAGCCTTCGGGTACAGCACCACCACGGCCAGGGGCCGGCCGCACGCAGCGGCCGGCCCCTGGCCGTTCCGTTGCCTGGCCGTCCACTGCGCCCCGGGTCAGGGAAGGCTGCGCCAAGGAACGTGGCACCAAAGAACGTGGCACCAAGGATTGCGGCACCGGACTGTGTCTTCCCCACAAGGGCCTGCGGGCGCGCCCGGGCTTAGCCTTGCGGCATGACCGGTTCACCCGGCGCCCCGGCCCCGCTTCTGGGGGACAAAAGATCGCTCCAACGCCGCATGCTCCTTGCCTTGGGGCTGGGCCAGCTGTTCAGCGCCCTCGGCCTCTCCTCGACGCTGTCCGTGGGCGCCCTGATGGCCGTGGACCTCACCGGAAGCGAGGCATTCGGCGGCGCCCCCACCACGGCCCTGGCGCTGGGCGGTGCGCTCGGCGCCCTGCCGCTGGCGTCCCGGGCCGTCCGCCGCGGCCGGCGGGCCGCACTGACCGCCGGCATCTCGCTGGCCGTGCTCGGTGCCCTGCTGCTGCTGCTGGCCCCCATCTGGCAGAGCGTCCCCGCCATGCTGGCCGGGGCCGCACTGATCGGCTTCGGGTTCGCCGCGAACCTCCAGTCCCGCTTCGCCGCAACGGACCTCGCCGATGACTCCACCCGGGCCCGCGACCTGGGACTGGTCATGTGGGCCATCACCATCGGCGCCGTCGCCGGGCCCAACCTGGTCCGCGCCGGATCGGACCTCGGCCTCGCCCTCGGCCTGCCGGCCCTGAGCGGACCGTTCGTGCTCGCCACCGTGGGACTGGCCATGGCGCTCGCCGTCCTGGAGATCGGCTTGCGGCCGGACCCGCTGCTCACCGCGCGGGCCTTCAGCGCCCGGGACGCCGGAAGGCCCGACGTCCTCACGCCGGACCCCTCGGTGCCGGACCGTTCGGTACCGGGCCTCGCGGTATCGCATCCCGCGGCGCGAGCATCCCGGTCCGGCCAGGAGCGTCCGCCGGGGGCGGGGCAGCCGCCCGCATCGCCCCACGCCTTCGGTACGGGATTGGCGGCCCTGCGCGAATCGGCTCCGGCCCGCCTGGGGGTGGCCACGATCATCGCTGCGCACATGACCATGGTCGCCGTCATGGCGATGACTCCGGTGCACCTCCAGCACCTGGTGGAGGCAAGCCACACGATGCAGCCCACTCCCGCCACCCACCATGTCACCGCCGACACCCTGGTGCTGGTCGGCATCGTCATCTCCCTGCACGTGGCAGGCATGTTCGGGCTCTCCCCGGTGATGGGATGGCTGGCGGACCGCTACGGGCGGCTGCGGCTCATGGCAGGGGCCCAACTGCTGTTTGCCGCCGCCGTGCTCACCGCCGGCCTCGGCCAGGCCGGGCCGCGGCTGGTCGCCGCGGGGCTCGTCCTTTTGGGCTTGGGATGGTCGATGGCGACGGTGTCCGCGTCCGCCTACATCGCCGAAAGCGTCCGCGGGGCGGCGGCCGTGCCGGTCCAGGGCGTCTCCGACATGCTTATGGGATTCGCCGGAGCCATCGGGGCCGCGGGAGGCGGCCTGGTGCTGGCGCTGGGGGGATTCGGCTGGCTGAACCTCGCCGCGCTGGCCGTGATCCTGGCCATCGCGGCGCTGCTGGCCAACGCCGTGGCCAGGGCGCCCGGACATGGGCACTCCCCGCGTCCGGCGGCCGGCACCTAGGCGTCTGCCGCCCGGCGCCGGGACCCGCCTTCCGGTTCGGACCCGTCTTCCGGTTCGGTCAGGGCCAGCAGGCGCGCGAAGATCGCGGCGCCGTCGTCGGAGATCCCGTCGTGGTGGAACCTGTCCGTCTCCCACACGCGCAGCCCGCGCACGGCGCCGGCGGTTTCCAGGCTGAGGTCCCGGTCGACGTAGACGTCGTGCGTGTACACGGCGGCGGCCACCGGCACCGTGTTGGCCGCCAGCCGTGCCGGGTCGTAGAGCGCCGGCCAGTCGTCCTTCTGGGCCAGCAGCCCGGCCACCTGCTCCAGCCGGCGCAGCGCCGGATCCAGCTCGAAGTACCAGGGATAGACCATCTCGCCGGTCAGCAGCGGTTCGGGCGACTCCGGGGAGAACTCCGGAAACTCCTCCAGCACCCGCCAGGCCGCCCAGTTGGTGGCTTCCCCCTGCGCGTAGATGGATTCATGCATCAGCGCGTACAGCGGGTTGGAGCTGCGGGACACCTGCGCCTGCAGCAGGTCCAGGAACGCGTCGGAGAGCCGCGGCCCCGCCGGGGTGGGCACGAACGCGGCCTCCAGGGCGAAGTGCAGTTGGTCGATGCGCGCGTTCCCGCCCAGGAACTGGCCCAGGAGCTGCACGGTGCCGGCGGTGAGGCGGCGCCCGTCCGGCAGGGTTTCCTCGGTGTCCCCGACGTGGCGGAGGATGCGGGTCAGCGTCCCCCGGTCCTCCGGGTAGGCGCGGAAGTATTCGGCGTTGCGCTCGGCCATGCGCGCGAACGTCGCCCGGTACACGCGCTCGGCGGGGCCGGCCAGCGGAGCCAGGCCCCCGGTGACCAGCGCCCGCTCCAGTCCGTCCGGGGCCAGGGACAGGTAGGTGAGCACGCAGAACCCGCCGTAGCTCTGCCCGAAGGCCGTCCACGGCCCGTCCACGAGGCGGCGGCGGATCCACTCGGCGTCGCGCACGATCGAATCGGCGCGGAAGTGCTCCAGGTACGCGGCCGCCGCCGCGGCGTCCCCGCGCAGCGGCAGGGTCTGCCGGGTCGCCGGGGTGCTGAGCCCGGTTCCGCGCTGGTCCAGCAGGAAGAGGCGGAACGTCTTGGCCGCCTCCGCCATCCACCCGGACAGCGAACTGACCCGGGGCGCCTGCCCTCCCGGCCCGCCCTGCAGGTACAGCAGCCACGGCAGCTGCTCCGGATCGGCATGGTCCAGGGAAACGACCTCGCGGCCGAACACCCGGATCGCCTCCCCGTCCGGGTCGTCATGGTCCAGCGGCACGGTGAAGTGGTGCTCGGTGGCCCGCATCCCGCGGTACTCGTGCACCGCCCCGACCCGGTGCTCGCCCGCCGCCGGCGTCGCCCAGCCGGCGGGCACCGCCGGCCGCGGCCCGTGGTGGGCCTTGGGCCGGGCCGTGCCGGGCTGCGCGTTGTCCCGTTGTGCCCTGTCCGCCTGTGCCTTGTCCGGAGGCGGCGCGCTCACGAACGGCCCCCCGCCGCTGCCCCGGCGGCCGTTCCGACGGCCCGCAACGCCTCGCCGCTCAGGCGGCGGGTGGTCCACTCGTCCAGGGACCCGGCCCCGAGCGCGTCGTAGAACCCGATCGCGGGCTCGTTCCAGTCCAGCACGCACCATTCGACGCGCGCGTAGCCGCGTTCGACGGCGATCCGGGCCAGGTTCGCCAGCAGCGCCTTCCCGTGCCCGGCCCCGCGCGCCGCCGGATGCACGTACAGGTCCTCCAGATAGATCCCGTGCACGCCCTCCCACGTGGAGTAGTTCAGGAACCACACGGCCACCCCGACCACCTGCGGAGCCTGCGCGCCGGGCAGCGTGTCCTCCACGACGTGCGCGTACACCCGCGCCGCGGGACCGAACAGGTGCTCGTGCAGCAGTTCGGGCGTGTTCTTCACGGCGTCGGGCTCGCGCTCGTACGCGGCCAGGTCATGGATCAGTCCCAGAATCGCCGGGACGTCTGAGGGACGGGCATCACGGATGGCGTTCATGGGCCTAGCGTATCCCGCGGGCGTGGCCGCCGGACCCTTCCCCACGGGCCGGAAAAGGGGGTTCCGAACCGTACCGGGAACTCGCCAAACCCGCCCGGAACCGACGCAACCCGCCGCCACCGCAATTCGTACTTAAGTTCGAACCAGGCGATAGGATGGTCGGCAGGCGCCCAACGGCAGTCCACGAGCTCCATTGACTGCCGTGCTCGCCGGAAGGGGCCGGCCCGCACCGCGCCCGCGCTGCGCGCACCTTTCGAGCAAGCAAAGGGGAACCGCCCGCATGATGGGAGGAAACCACGCCGCCACCGGCGCCGCCGCGTGGATCGCCGCGACCAGCCCGTTCCAGATCCCGCTCACCGCGCTCGCCGGCGCCGCGCCCTGGCTGCCGGCCTCGGTGCCGCTGGGCCTGGGCCTGATGGACCTGTCCCCGGCCGGCGTCGTCACCGGCGCCATGGTCTGCGCCGGCGCCGCCCTGGCCCCGGACGCCGACCACCGGCACGCGACCATCGCCCAGTCCCTGCCCCCGGTGTCCAACGCGATCTGTGCGGGCATCGGGAACATCTCCGGCGGGCACCGCAACGGCACCCACTCCCTGCTGGGCATCGCCGCGTTCTCCGCGCTGGCCCTGGTGGCCAGCCTGTGGACCGTGGACACCGCGAACTTCGGCATCGTCTATCCCGGCGCCGGGCTCCTCGCCGTGCTGCTGATCGCCTTCGCGGTCAAGGCGCTGCGCTTCATTCCCGACCGCATGCAGCGCGTGCCGTGGGTGATCGCGGTGCCGCTGGGCGCCTTCGTGGCGGTCAACGCCCCCGAGGAGCAGTACTGGTTCGTCCTCGCCGTGGCCCTGGGCGCCGCGGTGCATATCCTGGGCGACATGCTGACCCTGGGCGGGTGCAACCTGCTGTGGCCCGTGAAGGTGCGCCGTCCGCGCGCGCTGCGCCGCGTGCCCGTGCTCAAGGACGTCTGGAAGCCCAGCGGCCGCGTCGCCTTCCCGATCCTGGGCGCCGCCGGCTCCTGGCGCGAGTGGCTGTTCGGGATTCCGGTGGCCGCCTATGCGGTGGTCGGCATCGGCATGGCCGCCGTCGCGTGGGGGCGCTCCGGGGCGCAGATGGCCCTGGGCCTTCTGGGAGGGTAATCAGTTCGGCGGGTAGGCCGCCCGGCGGGCAGCGCGGACCCGCGCGCCCGCCCGGCCATCCGGCAGCCGCCGTCGTGCCCAGCGCGGGCACGACGGCGGCTTCCTTGCGTGGTGCGCGAAATTCCGGTCCGCGGCGGGCCTTGCCGCCGGCGGCGCAACTGCTAGCCTCACACGCATGGATGCAGACCTGTCCCGATTCCTGGCCGATTTTTCCCGCCTGGCGGAGGCCGCCTCCCGTTCCGTGGCCGACGTGGCCGGCGAGCGACTGCAGGACACGCTGCAGGAGTATCTGGGCGTGGACCCGGGACGGCTGCCGGTGGTCACCGAAACGGTCCCGGCGCACCGGCTCACCGATGCGGCGCTGCTGGTGGAGGAGGCAGCCGCGGCGGATCCGGCGGCCCGGCTGGCCGGGATCGGCGGGCAGGAACGCCACCATGCGGCCCTGGCCGACATGGTGCAGGCCGGCAACGCGTACGGCACGCCCCTCGCCGAGCCCGGGTACGCCACCGTGGACACCGGCCCCGACACGCAGCGGCGCATCGCGGTGTCAGCGCTGCACCTGTTCCACTGCGAGGGAACTCCGCTGGCGGTGCTGTTCCGTGGCCCCGATCCGCAGTACGGCCGGGGCGCGGTGAGCGTGGAGGTGCTCGGGACGGATCCGCGGGCCGTCGACGGCTTCCTGGGCTGGCTCCGGGCCGAACTGCGGGTGCGCAGCATCTTCAAGGGGCACGTGGTGTCCTTCACGGCCAACGAGTTCGAGCCCACGGCCGCGGGGGTGACCTTCCACCGCCGTCCGCGGGTGGCCGCCTCCGACGTGGTGCTCCCGGACGGGGCGCTGGAGCGGATCGAACGGCACGTGGTCGGCCTGGGGGAGCACCGCGAGCACCTGCGCGCCCACGGGCAGCACCTCAAGCGCGGGGTGCTGCTGTACGGGCCGCCCGGCACGGGCAAAACGCACACGGTGCGGTACCTGTTGGGCCGGGCGGAGGGCACGACGGCGGTGCTGCTGGCCGGCGGCACGCTCGCCCTGGTCTCGGAGGCGGCCCGGCTGGCCCGGGCACTGCAGCCGGCCGTCGTCGTGCTGGAGGACTGCGACCTGGTCGCCGAGGACCGCGGCTTCGGCCACGGCCCGCAGCCGTTGCTGTTCGAGGTCCTCGACGCGATGGACGGCCTGGACGCGGACGCCGACGTCGCCTTCGTGCTGACCACCAACCGCGTGGACATGCTCGAGCGTGCCCTGTCCCAACGCCCCGGGCGCGTGGACCTGGCGGTGGAGATCCCCAGGCCTGACGCCGCCGGCCGGCTGGCCCTGCTGCGGCTGTACGGACGGGGCCTGGGGCTGCCGCCCGAGGTGCTGGAGCGGGCGGCGGAGGCGACCGAAGGCGCCACCGCCTCCTTCGTCAAGGAACTGGTCCGGCGGACCGTGCTGAATGCGGCGTATGCGGGCGAGGAACCCGGGCCGGCCCACCTGGAAGCGGCGACCGCCGCGCTCATGGACGAGACGGCGGCGCTGACCCGCACGCTGCTCGGCGGCGAGGGGACGCCGCGCACCGAGGGCGAAGCGCAGGACGGCGACGGCGAGGACTTCGGATTCGTGGCCGGCAGCTACGCGGCCCCGCCGTCGTTCGGCTACGTCGCGTACCCCCCGCGGCCCGGACAGGCGCCCGGCGCCCCGTCCGCGTACTCCTCCTGGATCGGGGTGGACCCGGACCGGCCTGGCGGCCAGGGAACGGGCGGCGCCGGTCTGGAGGATGCCGGGGACGGCGACTAGGGCGTATCTCCTCTGGGCGATCTGGCCGTGTTGGCATGATTGATTGGTGAATTCGCGCTGTTGGGTCCCCTCCGAGGCCCGGCGGGAGCTGGTCGCCCGCTGAGGCCGCCTGCCGCGGACAAGGCCGGGCGGCCGTTCCGCGACCACCGCTGGGCAGCCGTCCCGCAACGCGTCGCCATCCGGGCCCGCGCAAGACCGGCAGCATCCACAGACACGCCCCAGCGTGAACACCGCAGTCCCTGCAATAACGGGAGCAGACACGGCACGGAGCGCGAAGAATCGATGACGCTGGCTGACGCATTGTCTTTGTCATGCGCAACAGGCCTCCCGAGGATGGCGGTCATTTGCAGGCGGGATCTGGTTGGCCGTTTGTAATGAGCGGGTAATGCGTGGCGGCGTACCTATGGAAGTCGCTGCTTCAGGACGGAGCGGCACAACGCGTTACCGCCTGAGGAGCCGCTATCGTGCCTTCGCCATTCACGTATCCCGGCGTCTACGTCACTGAGCGGCCCTCGGGAGCCCAGGCAGTGCCTGCCGCCGCCACGTCAATCGCCGTATTCGTCGGCATGGCCGACATTGGTCCCTTCGAAGCGCCCACGAGGATCCAGAGCCTCGCCAGCTATGTCCGCACCTTCGGGGAGACCTCGGCCGGCGAGATGGCCGACCAGGTCAAGCAGTTCTTCGTCAACGGCGGCGGCGACTGCTATGTCATGCGGATAGCGCAGGGCGCGCGGCAGTCCGAGATCCGGCTGCACAACGAGGACCTCACCTCAAACGTGAAGGTGTTGAAGGTCCAGGCCCGCGACGCAGGCATCGCCGGCGACCGCATCCGGGTCGAGGTGGACTACGCCACGGCGACGCCCGAGCTCACCTTCAACCTGACGGCCTACCGCAGCGTGGTCAACTCCGACGGCAGGTTCGGCCGGTCCGACCTTGAGACGCACACGGACCTGTCCATGAACCCCGCGGACGCAAGGTACGTCGAGATGGTCGTCAACGCGAAGAGCGCGCTCATCCGGGTCGAGAACCTGGCGGCCGCACCCGGGGCCACCAAGACCGGCGGGGCGTCCATCGGTGGGATCTTCCTCCGGACTGCGGACGCGCACGCGCTGGCCGACGTCCGCTCGGTAATCGACCCCACGCACAACAGCTTCCGGATCAGCGTCAACGGGCGACCTCCGGTGACGGCGGTTGTCGATCTGGACGGCCTCGACGACACCAACCCGCACAAGCACATCGAGACGGCGATCTTGAACGCCTACCTGGAGCAGGGGTCGCTGCCCGCGGGCACGCTGACAGTCGTCACTACGAAGCCCGCCGCCGCCGCGGACCTGGGGCAGGTCCTGGAAGTCCGGTCCACGGAAGGGGCGGTCGTGATCACCTCGGCGGCCACGAACGACCTCGCCGGGATGCTGATGCTGGGCAGTCCGAACGGGGGCGTCGAGTTCGACGCATACTCGCGTCTGCGGCCGGCACCCTCCGGCGTCATCTCCCGGTTGGGCTCGACGGCCAACCGGCCGACCTCGGCTTGGCTGGACCGGCTCTTTGCGCTCGCGGTATTGCCTCGGAATAAGGTCAACCGCCTGGTCTCGCTGGTCGATCCCGGCTCGTCGTCCTCGCCGTATACAGGAGGTATCAAGATCGACGGCACCGGAGGGGACCCGATCGCCCATGCCACGCTCGTGGCGCCGTTGCCGACGACCGCGCTCGGCTCGCTGGAGTTCCTCCGGGCCGGGCTGGACGCGATCAGCGCGGGCATCGAGGCGGCGGTGAACCGCACGACGCCCGGCCGGTGGACGGCCCAGCGCCAAGGCGTGCGCCTGGTGCTGCGACCCGCGACCGACCTCGCGGCTGTCGCGTCGCTCGACGTGGAGGTGAAAACCGAACCCACCGATCTCGGCGCGGCCGACGGCTATCTGGACCGTGGGACGTCGGACAACCTCGCGGCGTACACCCTCGGAACGGCCGCTGTCGGAGGTCTGCAGTCTGGCAACCTCGCCGGGCTGGACGGCACGAAGCCGTTGCCGGCCGACTACCAGGCGGCGTTCTCCGCGATCGAGAGCAACATCGAAATCTTCAACCTGATGGTCCTCCCGCGTGCGGTCGGCCAGTCCGACGCCGACCGCAAGGCGATCTGGGGCGCCGCGAGCGCTTTCTGTGCCGCGCAGCGGGCGATCCTGTTCGTGGACCCCCCTTCGACCTGGACGACCATCGAGCTCGCCGACAAGGGCGCGAGCGCCATCAAGACGGGCGTGGACACTCGCAACGCGGTTATCTTCTGGCCCCGCGTTGTGGTCCCGAGTCCTCTCACTTCCGCGGGCGTGACCGTCGACCCCTCCGGCACGATGGCAGGCCTGTACGCGCGTACCGACACCCGCTTCGGCACCTGGAAGGCACCGGCCGGGCTCGAGGCGACGCTGACAGGCGTCCTCCGTGTCGAGGTGCCGATGAGTGACGCCGAGAACGGCCGCATCAACCCGAAGGCGCTGAACGCGATCCGGGTCTTCCCGTCGGGCATCACGTCCTGGGGTGCCCGCACCATGGTCGGCGCGAACGACACGGGCAACGTCGACGACAAGTACATCAACGTCCGCCGGACCATGCTCTTCATCGAGAACAGCCTCTACCAAGGCCTGCGCTTCGCGGTCTTCCGCAGCAACGCCGAACCCTTGTGGGCCAGCATCCGCCTGGCCGCCGGCTCGTTCATGAACGGCCTGATGCTGCAAGGTGCCTTCGCCAGCACCACCAAGAGCAAGGCCTACTACGTGCTCTGCGACAGCACCACGACGACGCCCGACGACATCAACCTCGGTATCGTCAACGTGCTCGTGGGGTTCGCCCCCAACAAGCCGGCCGAGTTCGTGCACCTGATCGTGACCCAGCTCGCCGGCCAGGTCGAGGCCTGAGCACCAGGAGGAGACAGACGATGGCCATGTTCTCGGTCAACTCGACCCGGATCGATCCCTACGCCAACTTCCGCTTCCTGGTGGTCTTCGGGAGCGACGTGGTGGCGGGCGCAAGCAAGGTGAGTGGTCTCAAACAGACGATCGAAGTCGTCGAGCACCGCGACGGCGGCGACCTCTCCACGAAACGGAAGTCCCCCGGGCTCACCACGTTCGAACCGATCACGATCGAGCGCGGGATCAGCTACGACCCGGCGTTCGAGGAGTGGGCGAACCTCGCCTACTCGCCGGAGGGCCCGGGGCTGGTGTCGCTGAAGAACTTCCGCCGTGACATCACGATCGAGCTCTACAACCTGCAGGGGGTCAAGGTCCGTGCCTGGAACGCCTTCCGGTGCTGGGTCAGTGAGTTCACGGCCGTGCCTGAGCTGGACGCGAACGCCAACGCGATCGCCTTCGAGAGCGTCGTCCTGCAGACGGAGGGATTCGCACGCGATCTCGCCGTGGTCGAACTCGCCGAGACCTGACGGAGGCCGCATGCAACGCCTGTTACTCTCACTGCCGACGCTGGGCGAACGGCGGCTCCTGCTCAAGGAGCTCGACGGTCACGCCGAGCTCCTCGTGGACCCCGGCGACCCGGAGGGGGCGCCGCGGCTGCTGGGCCGACTGCTCGCGGAGGCTTCGGGGGCCGAGGTGGACGTCGCCGGGCTGCTGTGCGCGTGGCGGGACCGGGTGTTCGCGGCGATCTTCGAGCGGGAACTCGGGGGGCGGGTCGACTCCCAGGCCGCGTGCCGGGCCTGTGGTGAGGAGTACGCCTTCGGGTTCGAACTGGCGGCGGTGCTGCAGGCGCAGGACGCCGCGGCCGCGGCGACGGGCCTGTCGCTCGACGGCGGCGGGCGGCTCGCGGTCGACGACGGCGCCTGGGTCCGGCCGCCGACGATCGGCGACGTCGCCGAGCACGCCGATCCGTGTGCCCTCGCCGACACGCTGTGCGGCGGCACGCTGCGGCGTGACCGCGTCGAGACGGTCCTGGATGAGGCGGCCCCGTTGCTGATCCTGGACATGGAGACGAGGTGCCCGCGGTGCGAGGAACCGCAGGTCCTCCGGTTCGACATGGTCAGCTACACCTTGGAGAGCCTGGCTGCGGAGCGCCCGCTGCTCATTCGCGAGACCCACCTGATCGCCTCCCGCTACGGCTGGGGGCACGCCACGATCATGTCGCTCACCCGCCCCGACCGCCGGGCGTACGCCGGCCTGATCCTGGGCGAACGCAGCGCGACCGGGCCGCGGAGTGCCGGATGAGCGCCTACCTGCAACGCCTGTACGACGCCGCCGCCGGGGCGGCCACCGCGGTCGAGGCCAGGCCCGCGCAGCGGTCGTCGTCCCCCTTACTCGCCGTCGACCAGCGGCTCGCTTCCGCCACGTACGCCGCGTCGTTCCTGCTGAGTCTGCCGGGTGAAGCCGACGCCGGGCAGGGTCCAGCGCTCGAGGCCCTCACCCTTCCCGATCCGCCGCGCCGGGACGCCGTCGCCAGCCGCGACCAGACCCCGGTCCGCGCCCCGGTACCCCGGCCGGCGCCTGCGGGGATCCCGGTGCCGGACATCGAGGAGCGGGTTGCCCTTCGTCCTCGCATCGACGGCGACATCGGCCTACCCGCGGGCTCACCCGCGAGGCCGGCACCGTCGCGGGAGCCCGGCCCCATGCCCCCGGACGCGGCTGTCGCGGCGCGGGCGGAGCGGCAGCCGGTGGCGGAAGAAGGGACCCGGCGGCTCCAAGAGGCGCAGCCTCCGCCGCCGCAGGTCCAGCCGCTGCCCCGGAGTATCGACCCGGCGGCCCCGCTGGCTCCACGTCCCGAACCCGGGCCCACCGAGCCGGTCGCCGCGGTGGCCCCGCCGCCCGCGCTGGCGGGCCCGCGCGCCGAGCCCGACGGACCGGCGCCTCTGCTCCACCGCGTCCCCGCCGCCGCCCGCGAGGCGCTGCCGACACCGGCGGCACCTCGTGCCGCCGAGCCCGACGGACCGGCGCCTCTGCTCCACCGCGTCCCCGCCGCCGCCCGCGAGGCGCTGCCGACACCGGCGGTGCCGCGTGCCGCCGAGCCCGTAGGGCTCGCAGAGCAGGTTCGCCGCCTCGTGCGCGAGGCGATGTCGAGGGAGGCCGCGCGCCCGGGAGCCACCCGCGAACGGGAGAGCGGCACCGCGGACAGCGGCGCATCCGCGTCGCGCCCGACCAGGGCCGAGGCGGTCTCCGTGATCGGGCCGCTCGACCGGCCGGAGCGCGCCACCACGCTCTACGGCCTGCGGTTGAGGTGACGACGTGCCCTCGCCGAACCTCAACGAGGTCACCGCAGCGATCGCGCGACTGGTCGAGGAGATCGTGCGACGGCTGCTGGGTGGCACCACCGTCAAAGTCTCCACCCTGCCTCCCGAGAAGGCGGAGGAGGTGGGGGACACCCGGCTCAACCTCTACCTCTACCACGTGGCGCAGGACATGGATGGCGGCAACGACCTGGTGCGCGGCGGCCCCGGCGGCGCCGTTCCCGTGGCGACCCGACCGCTCGCCCTCAAGCTGTTCTACCTCCTCACCGCGCACGCGATGATCGGCGCCGTCGAGGACGTGTCGGGCCAGCAGACGCTGATGGGCTGGGCCATGAAGGCGCTGCACGACAACCCGGTCATCGACAGCGCACTGACGGTCGGCACGGTGCAGATCTTCCCGAAGATCGGCGACCAGCGCCTCCAGGTCGTGCTCCGCCCGGTGACGCCCGAGGAAGCGATCAGCTTCTGGGCGACCGACCAGGTCCGCACCGTCCGGCTCTCGGCGTACTACGAGGTGCGCACCCTCCTGCTCCCGCCGGAGGCGCCGAGCACGACGCCGGGGGTGACCAGCCAGGTGATGCTGTCCGTGCGCCCCGCCGGACGACCCACGCTGCTCACCACCGCGTCGGTGGTCCGGTTCGTCCTGCCCGCCACGCTCGGAGGGGCGACCCTGGCCCCGGGCCGGTCCCCGGCGGTGGCGGCCCTGAAGTCCGCGGCCGACGCGGATACCACGGTCACCGCGGGCGGCGAGGGGCTCGGCGACGGCCGCGACGCCGCCGTGGTCCTGCGGGGAGAACCGACCTCCGGGGTGGGGCTGCCCGCTGATGCCGCGGTGCTCCGCCCCGCGGACAACCCGGGCTGGGGCATCGTGGTGACCGACACCGAGGTGCGCTTCTCGGTCCGTCCCACCGGCCAGGCAGCCACCGCCACCGGCGTGGTGGCGGTGGACGTCCTGCCCGGCTCATATTCGCTCGCGGTGCGCCGATCCGTGGAGTCACGCAGCGAGAGCGGACAGGCCCGCACGGTGGATGTCGAGAGCAACAGGCAGCCGTTCGCGGTGGCGCCGCACGTCGCGGCGGTCGTGGTGGACGCCAACAACCGCGTCGTCGTGACGGTCGACGCGGCGTACGACGCCCGGGCGGCCGCCGCGGTGCCGCAGCTGTCGATCGGCGGAGACGTCTACCGGCTGGTGGCCGCCTTCGCGGGGACGGCGGCCGACCGCGGCTCGTTCCGGGTGGTCAACGGCCATACCTACGCTGCGGTGCCGCTGTTCGACCCCACGCTGGCCGGTCGCACCTACCCGGTCCGGGTCAGCGTCAATGGCGCCGATTCCCAACCGTTCTGGCTGGAGGTGGCCTGAGATGACCCCGGCCAAGCGCAGGACCACGTCCCGGCAGGCGTCCGCCGCGGAACTCGTCGTGGAGCGGCTCCGGCTGTTGCTCGCCGAGCACGAGGACGCCGGCCGGAGCGACGAGCTGACGGCGGCGCTGACCGCGGTCGATGAGCGGCTCGCCGGACCGGAGGGCGCCTACCGCCGCCGGCTCGGCGACCTTTTCGGCCTCACGGCGGCCGAGCTCGACGCCCTGGACTGCGCGGTCGCCGTTGCCGTCGAGCCGTCGCTTGGTCCCGAGGTCGGCCGGGCGCAGGGCATGCCCTCCCGGCACCTGCCGGGGGAGATCGCGCTGCGGCTGCTGCTCGGTCACGGACCGATGCCCGTCGTCCGGGGAGGCTCGCCGCTGCTCGCGTGGGGGCTCGTCGACGTCGTGCAGTTCGTGGCCGACGAGCCGCCGTTGTTCCGCGCCGACCCCGCCGTCGTCGACTGGTACTTCGGAACCCTGTCCGCCGCCTCGATCCCCCTCCGGCGGGCGCCCGAGGTGGAACCGCTGGAGGAATGGCGGGTGGCCGACCACGCCCGGCGGATCCACGGCATCCTCGCGGCCAGGAAACCAGTGCGAATCGCGCTCGTCGGACGGCGCGGGACCGGCCGCGCCAGTCTGGCGGGGGCCATCGCCCGGGCACTCGGCCGCCAGGCGATCTGCGTCGACCCGGAGTCGCTCGCCCAGGACGCCGGGTACAGCACGTTCCTGCGTCTGCAACGGCTGGCGCTGCTGGGCGACCTCGTCCTCGTGTGGCGCGGAGCGCCCGCCTCGTGGCCGGCCGCGCTCCCGGTGGCCGGGCTCCAGGCGGTGACGCTGGAGCCCGGGGAGGCGCTCGCCCCGGTCGACGGAATCGTCGACATCGACATCCCGATGCCGCTGCTGGGCGAGGACACCCTCGGGGCGCTCTACCGCCGCTACCTCCCCGACGTCGCCGGCCAGATCGGCGTGGTGGTGGGCCAGCCGCGCGTCGGCGACCTCGCCGACGCCGCCGCCCAGCTCATCTCGACACCGGAGCAGCTGCGCGGCTTCCTGCGGCAGCGCAACGGCGCCCGCACCGCGCAGATCGGGCGCGTCGAGCGGGCGACGTACTCCTGGGACGACCTCGTCCTCGCGGAGCAGACCGAGGAGACCCTCCGGGCGTTCGTCGACGAGGCCCGGCGCCGCGCGGTGCTGCTGGCCGACGGCGACCGGCGTCGGCTGTTCGGCGACACCGCCCAGCTGAGCGCGCTGTTCTCGGGCCCGCCGGGCCTGGGCAAGTCGATGTCGGCGAAGGTGATCGCCAACGCCCTCGGGCTGGACCTGTTGATCGTGGACTCCGCGGCGATCACGAGCAAGTTCATCGGCGAGACCGCCAAGAACCTGTCATTGGCCTTCGAGGTTGCGCGCGACGCCCAGTGTGCGCTGATGTTCGAGGAGGCCGACACCTTCTTCACCACGCGGGTGAAGGTGGAGACGGCCAACGACCGGCACAGCAACGCCGACATCGGGCACCTGCTCCAGCTGATGGAGGACCACGACGGCGTGGTGATGCTGTCGAGCAACCGCCGGACCAGCATGGATCCCGCGTTCACCCGCCGGCTCCGGTTCATTGTCGAGTTCCGCAATCCGGGCCAGGCGGAGCGGGAGCGCTTGTGGGACCGGACGCTTGCGATCCTCGGGGTACCGGACGCCGTGCGTGAAGAGCTGGTGCCGAAGGTCTCGGCCGCGCACGAGCTCACCCCGGCCCAGATCAAGGGCGCCGCCCTGACCGCGGCGTACCGCACGGACCCCAAGCTCGGCATCACCAGCGACGACGTCGAGTGGGCGGCCCGGCTGGAGCTGCAGAAGGAGGGCCGGCTGATCAGCGCCGTCCCGGACACGGCCGTGCCGGGCCCGCGGGCGGTGGCCCGTGGTTGACACCGGGTACCCCCGTTCACCCGCGCTCATGCACGGCGCGCTGGTCCAGCTCGCCGAGGACCTCGGCACCATCGTGCCTCTGGTCATCACCTTCCAGTACAACCCGGCCAAGGTGACGCGTGGCTTCGAGCCGTGGAATCCCTTCGCCACGGATCCGCAGAACCAGGCCGCGCAGTCCCCGCTCGTCCAGCCCTTCGACCCTCACGAGACCTACGGCTTCGAGCTTGACTTGGACGCGACCGACGACCTGGCCGCCGGCAACCCGCTGGCCGTCACGACCGGTGTCGCCTCGAGGATCGCCGCCCTGCGCAAGCTGATTGAGCCCACGGAGGGCGTCGTCGGCGACCTGGTCGCCTCGGCCAGGGCCCTGGGCGGCGGCGCCGCCCGGCAGGCGGACCGGCCGGCGGTGCCCATCACGCTGTTCGTGCTCGGGCCGGGGACGATCGTCCCGGTCCGAATCACGTCGCTGTCGATCGAGGTGACCGAGTTCCTGCCGTCCCTTCACCCGCACATGGCCAAGGTGACACTCGCCCTGCAGGTGCTCACCCCCGATGTCTTCAAGTGCAAGCAGGGCACGGCCATCAGCGTGGCCGTGGCGGCGTACCGGTTCACCAAGCTCCAGGAGGACGCGCTCGCCCTGGCCGCCGCCGCGGGCGGGGCCGCCGCGATCGTCTCGATCCTGCCCATCTAGCCACCCACCGACGAAAGGAGAGACCGTGTCGGTCTTTGACGAAAAGAGTCGCTACCTGAAGTACGCGCACGCTCTTGAGGCCGTTGACGCCCGGGGCCGCGCTGTCGGCTGGGTGACCCCGGCGCGCATCCCACCGCAGCGGCTGCTGGGCGAGCACCGCCGCAGGGACGGGCACCGGCTCGACCGGATCGCGGCGCACTACCTTGACGACCCGACCGGCTTCTGGCGGATCGCCGCGATCAACGACGCGCTGACAGTGGAGGCCATTGCCGATCTGCCGCGTGTCCGGATCCCGGTTCGGGAGGGTTGATGGGCTTCGGAGCGATCCTCACCACCGGCGACGAGTTCGCCCCGCTGGACGAGGAGGTCATGCGCTGGATCGTGGAGGTACGTGTCGAGCAGGAGCTGAGCAAGCCGACGATTTACGCTGTCCGTTTCGAGGACGATCTGTGCGAGGGGAACCCGGTCGTGGCCGGCCGCAAGGAGCTCCAGGCCGGCAAGGTCCTGGGCATCTTCGTCAAGTCGGGCGACGCGTACCAGTGCCTGGTCCACGGGCCCATCACCCGGCAGCGCACGGCGTCGATGATCGGCGGGACCGGTTCGTGGGTCGAGGTCCGCGGGCAGGACCGCCGCGTGGAGATGGACCGGGTCGGCGTGCAGGCAACCTACACGGGAAAGGCCTCCGCGGCCGCCGAGCGCATCATCTCGGCGTACGGCTACGGCACCGCCTGCGAGGAGACCCGCAAGGAGTACTCGGACGGCCAGAACGCCCTCAACCAGCGTGGCACCGACCTCGCCTTCCTGGAGGACATCGCCCGCAAGAACAACCTGGAGCTCTGGCTGAGCTATGACACGTCCGGTCCGCCCGGCTCTTTCTCGGTCACCACGACGGTCAACGTGCGCAGTTCGCCCACGCGTACGTCGGCGCCCGGCCCATTGCTGCCGCCGCTGCCGCCGGTCCTCCAGGCGCCCGGGAACACCGTGCTGCGCGTGCAGCCGCCGCCCGGCGAGTGCGCTTCGGTCACCCGCTTCGACACGCACGTGGACTTCGAGCGCCCCGGGGCGGCGCGCGGCTTCGCCCAGGCCGCCGACAACGGCGAGACCGCCGAACAGACCACCAATCCGGCGGACCCGCCGCTGGGGGAGGAGCGCAGCAGCATCGTGGCGATCGACGGGGTCAAGCGGACCGCCCTGGCCCCTCCGGTGACCGACCCGGACGAGCACTACCTGGCCCAGGAGGCGCTGCTCACGGAGGCGGCGTGGTTCGTCCAGGTCGACTGCTCGGCAACCCTTGAGATCCTCGGTTTCCCGCCGCAGCCGCACCAGGTGGTCGACGTCCAGTATGCGGGCGACCGGCTGTCCGGCCCGTACCAGGTGATGAAGGCGACCCACATCATCAACCCCGCGGACGCCTTCGTCGACTTCAAGCTCCGCGCCAACGGCCTGCGCACGGCGACGGCAGGAGGCCTGTTGTGAGCGAGGACATCGACCGCGTCGTCCAGGCGCTGAGCCAGCGGTTCTTCGGCAAGTACCGCGGCGAGGTGACCGACACCGCCGACTCGACCAACCGGGCCCGGCTGAAGGTGAAGTGCCCGGCCGTCTTGGGGGAGCAGGAGGTCTGGGCGATGCCGTCCGTGCCGTACGCCGGCAAGGAGATCGGGTTCTTCGCCCTGCCGGCAGCGGGCTCCGCGGTGTGGGTCGAGTTCGAGGGGGGAGAGATCAACCAGCCGATCTGGGCCGGCTGCTTCTGGAAGGACGGAGAGATCCCGTCCGGCGACGCCAAGGAGGGCGTGATGTTACTGAAGACCCCGGGCTTCACCATCCGGGTGGACAACGACCAGGGCACCGTCGAGATCGAGGCCTCCGGGGGAGCCAAGATCACGCTCGACTCCAACGGCATCACGCTCGAGGCGTCCGAGGTCAGCCTGAGTGCCAACGGCGCCGCCGTTAAGCTCTCCGCCAGCGGCTTCGACGCCATGAGCGGCGCACTCACGGTGATGTGAGGAGGACGACCCATGGCCACCCAGACCGTCACCCTCCCGACCGGCGTTATGGCCGGAGGGCCCGCCACGGCGTTCATCACCACCAACACGCGGGTGAAGAGCCAGAGCGGATACCTCGGCCTCCAGCCCGACGTCGTCCAGTTCGGCGGCCCGATGGTCACCGGCATGTGGACCATGGCCGGCAGCCACGTGTTCGTGAATCAGGTCCCGGTCGTGCTCCAGAGCTCGACGGGTACGGCGGTCAGCCCGACGCCCTCGTCCGCACCGATGTCCGTGTCCATGGGCGACACACGGGTGAGCGGGAGCTGACGATGGTGGCTCCGGTCCGACACCTGCGCTTCCCCTTCGGGATCGCGCTCACCGGCGGCACGGTGGCCGAGGAACCGGACTACGACGCGTACGTGCGGCAGCTCATCCGGCAGGTCCTGCTCACGGCGCGGGGGGAGCGGGTCTGCCGCCCGGACTTCGGGGCGGGGCTGCGGCGCCAGGTGTTCGCCCCCCTGAACGACACGTCCGCCGCCCTCACTCGCACCCTGGTGTACGAGGCGCTGGCCACCTGGCTCGGTACGCTCATCCGGGTGGAGCAGGTGGCGGTGCGTGCCGAGGCCGAGACCCTGCGCGTCAGCGTCGAGTACCTGGTCATCGCGCGCGGCGAGCGGCGCCTGCTCGACGAGGACGTGGTGCTCTGATGGCGGGCCGCGAGAGCAGGCTGGGGGTGCTGTGCGGGCAGGCGCCGCGCGTCCTCACCGGCATCGACTTCGTGCAGGTCGTGAACCCCGCGGTGCAGACCAGGCTGCGCGTCTTCTTCCTCATCGAGCCCGACGACGTGACGCCGGTGCTGGCCACGCCGGCGGACCTCGCCAACGCCACGAACGGCGCCGCCAACGTCAGGGTGTCGATCACTCCGCTCCGCGCCGGCTCCGGCCCTGTCACGGTGACGAGCAAGAACTGGCGCCGCGTCACGCTCGACAGCCTCACCCGGGTCTGCCTGGAGGTCATGGTGGAGGAGCCCGGCGGCTTCGAGCCCTACCGTCTGGCACTGACCCACGTGCCGCCGGCCACCCGGCCCAACCAGCTCGACCCGTTCTCCTCCAGCGTCGCCTTCGACTTCAAGCAGGCGTGCGAGACAGGGTTCGACTGCGAGCACGAGCGCGGCTGCCCGCACGACCCCGGGGTCGACTTCCCCGTGGACTACCTCGCGCGCGACTTCGGCAGCCTACGCCGCGCCCTGCTCGACTTCGCCGCCCAGCGCCACCCGGACTGGCGCGAGCCGATCGCGGCGGACCTCGGCGTGATGATGCTGGAGATCATGGCGGCCCTCGGAGACGAGTTCGCCTACGCCCAGGACCGCAGCGACGCGGAAACCCGGTTCGGCAGCGCCACCCAGCGGGTGAGCCTGTTCGCCCACGCACGGCTGGTGGAATACCCGCCCGAGGTCGGCCACCCGGCCGGTGGCGAGGTCGTGGTCACGGCGTCCGCGGCCGGCACCGTGCCCGCGGACGCGGTGGTGCATGCGGCCGGCCGCTCGCTCGCCGTCGTCCCCTTCAGTGTCGACGCGCCCGTGTGGGTGCATCCGTTCTGGAACAGCCTGCCGGTGCACAGCCCGGACCCGGAGCAGGACTGCCTCCCGGCCGGGCAGACGGAGATCCTGCTTGCCGCGGGGTCGCCCGCGGCCGGCGCTCGGAACGGCCTCTCCCTGAGGGACTTCCTGATCGGGCGCCGCGCGATGGTGCTCTCGGACCCGGCGGACGCGTCTCGTCCTCGCCGCGCCTGGCCGGTGACGATCACGTCGGTGGACGAGCTCACCGACCCCCTCATCCTCACGGACCTGACTCCGACGCCCGTGCTTCGCCTGGGCTGGGCAGCGGCCTGGGCGACGCCGTTCGACCTGCCCCTCGACGGCCTGACGGTTTCCGTCAACCTCGCAGCGGTCACCGCGGGCGAACCCGTGACGGCATACGCGCGCGCGGGCGACGACGGCGACGTCGCTGCCGTCCTCGGCCTGCTGCCGCCGCCGGTCAAGGAGAAGGTGCTGCAGGTCCCGCGCCTCGTCGAGCGCCAGGGTCCGTACGCCGGCCCCGAGGGTACCGAGCGGACGGTCGTCGCGCGCGCGGGACTGGCCGCGACCGAGGCGACGTCGCTGCGCTTCGACGCCGACGGGGAGCCGCGCATCACCATCCACGAGGTGGCGACGCCGGTCAGCTTCCCCGACCCGTTGCCGGCAGGCCCCGACGAGGTGCTCGCCCTCTTCGAGGACGGCTTGGAATGGCCGTGGGTCCCCGGCCTGCTCGAGCTCAAGCTCGACTCCCTCGGGTTCACGGTCGAGCCCGGCATGTGGCGCACCGTGGAGACCCACCGGCTGCCGGCCGCGGACTTCCCCTTCCGCGACTACGCGACGAATGCCGGCTGGACCGTGAAGTTCGGGTTCGGGGACCTCGGCCGCGCACCGGCCGACGGGACGCTCCTGCGACTGCGCTACTACACCGACCCGGGGCTCGAAGGGAACGTCGCCAGCTTCGCCGTCGCACTGTCGTGGCCGTTGGGCCCCGATCCCGATCCGCAGCTGGCCGGCTTCGTCTCCGCGGTCACCAACCCGCTGCCGTTCGCCAACGCGCGCGCCGAGGAGACGGCCGGATCGGTCAGACTCAACGCTCCGCACCACTACCGCGCCCGGCCGCGGCGCGCGGTCCGGCCCGAGGACTACAGCTCCATCATCGAACTCCTCCCGTGGGTCCACCGCGCCCACTCCACCACGCGCTGGACGGGCAGCTGGCCGACCGACTTCGTGGCGGTCGACCCCGTCAACTCGGTGGCGGTCACCGAAGAGCAGCGGGCCGAACTGGCCACGGAAATCGACTGCATCAGGCTGGCCGCCAGGGACGCACGACCCGTCGACCCGGCCTACCGCGACATCGACGTGGAGGTCATCGTGTGCGTCGCCGCCGGCTTCTACGCGGGCGACGTCCTCGAGCGCGTCCGTGACGCGCTGGCGCCTCCGGGGTTCTTCGGCCCGGCGAACTTCAGCTTCGGTGATCCGCTGCGCCGTTCCGCGATCGAGGCGGCCGTCCAGGGCGTGCCCGGTGTGGCCCACGTCGACGCCATCAACGTGCGGGTGCACGGCGTCGGCGACTGGCGGCCCTTCGAGGAGGCCGCGATCCTCACCGACCCCGATGAGATCATTCGCCTGCAGGCCGACCCCGACCGCTCCACGCTCGGCCTGTTGCGGATCCGGGCCACGGGGGTGATGTGAGGTGAAATACGACCCGCCGACCTGCTGCCCGCCGGACGCCCACCCCCCGCGCACGGTGATCCAGCCCGGCCAGCGCACGCTCGCCACCCGGCAGGCCGCGATCTTCCCCCAGTGGCGCGCGGCCATGCTGGCCGCCATCGGAAAGCACAAGGAGCTCGCCGGCTGGACCGCTGACCGTGACGGCGACCTCGGCGTGATGCTGCTCGAGTTGTGGGCCTATGTCCTCGACGTTACGTCGTTCTACGACGCCCGCCTGGCCGAACGGGCCTACCTGCCCACCGCCCACGAGGCCGACACCATCGCCGAGATCGTGTCCCTGCTCGGCTACGAACCACGGCCCGCGCTCGCGGCCGCCGTCCAGCTCGCCCTGGAGGTCCGGGGGGCCGACCCGGTGCCCCTTGCCGGGCGAACCGGCTTCCGCAGCGAGGCCTTCGGCGGCGAACCGCCGCAGGTCTTCGAGGTGCTCGACCCCGCCGTCCTTTGGCCTCAGCGGAGCGCATGGAACCTCGCGCCCTACCGGCTGGACCGCTACGACGGCACGATGCGGTTCCGCCCGGGCGAGGGCCCGAACCGCGGCTCGGTCGTGGCCGTCACCGCCGGCGACGAGCCGGTGTTCGCCGGTGAGGTCGCGGCCGTGGAGGCCGAGAACCACCCGGACGGCGGCCGGTACCTGCGGGTCACGTTCGCCCCCGGCGCCGACCTCTCCCCGCTCAAGGTGGGCCTGGAGCTGTCGAAGCTGCGTCCCTCGGTGCTGGGCCTGCGGGCCCCCCTCTCCGGCATGGTCAAGAGCGGGAACGCCGTCACCGGCACGCCGGTCGGCAGCACCCTCCCCTCCGTCGCGACTGTCTCCGGCGTCAGCGCTGCCGGACAGGGATGGGTCGTCCTCGACGCGTTCTACCCCCAGCTCACCGGCGGCAGCGTCGCCGCGATCGAGCAGGCCGGGACGCTCAGGCCGGTGAAGATCACCAGCGCGGCACGGTTCGACCACGAGATCACGGTCGGTTCGGGCAGCGCCGCGGTGAAGCAGTCGTTCCCGACGTCGCTGGTGGTCTTCAACTACAGCGGGACCCTCAGCGGACGCGACCTGGTCCTCCACGCGCTGCCCCGGCCCCTCGGGCGGCTGGTCCGGCCGGCCGAGCCCCAGCGCGACCTCGCCGACATCAAGGTCCAGCCCGACCTGGTACCCCCCGTGGCCGCCTTGGGGGAGGCGCCGCCCGGCGGCGCCGCCCTCGCGGTGGGACAATCGAGCCGCGGGGCCCTGCTCCGGGGCACCGTCACCGCGGAGGCCGACGGCGCGGGCCGATTCGTCCCGTCGGAGGACAGCCCCGCCTTCGCGGCACGGCTGGCCACCCCGGTTCGCCTGCTCGGCAACGTCGTGACGGCCGTCCGCGGCGAAACCGTGGCCCGCGAGGTGCTGGGCTCGGGCGACGCCGCCCAGGCCGTCCAGGCGTTCACGCTGAAGAAGAAGCCGTTGACCTGGGTGAGTGACGCCTCGTCCGGCCTCGGCCGACGCCCGCAGCTCGACGTCGCGGTCGACGGCCGGTACTGGACGTGGGTCGAGACGTTGTACGGGACCGGTCCCGACGACCGCGTCTTCGTGGTGCGGATGGGCGCCGACGGGACCGCGACGGTCCAGTTCGGCGATGGAGCGACGGGCAGCCGGCTGCCGAGCGGCGTCGCGAACGTGGTCGTGAGCTACCGCTTTGGGGCGGGGGCCGCGAAGCCACCGCCCGGCGCCATCAAGCAGGCGGCCGCCGCGGTCCGTGACCTGACCCGGGTATGGTCCCCGCTGGCGCCGTACGGCGGGGCCGACGCAGAGCCGGCCGACGCCATCCGGGAGACCGCGCCGGCGGCCATGCTCAGCCTCGGGCGGGCGGTCTCCGCCGCGGACTACCTGGCGCTGGCTCGTGCGTTCAGCGGCGTCGTCAACGCCTCCGTCGCCGAGCGCTGGGACCCCGAGCGGCTGGGCGTCACGATCGACGTCGCGATCATCGCCGACTCCGGGGACCCGTCGCCCGAGCTGGCCGAGTACCTGCGGCAGCGGTCCGCGCCCGGTGTCCCGGTGACCGCCAGGCCGGCAACGGCGGTCGACGTACCCCGCTTCGACGTGGCGATCGCCGTCGCAGACGGCTACGTCGCAGAGGCAGTGCTGGCGCAGGTGGCCCGCGCGCTCCTCGACCCCGACCACGGGTTCCTCGCTCCCGCCCGGCTGCAGATCGGCCGGCCCGTCTTCCACAGCCAGGTCGTGGCGGCGGCGCACGCGGTCGGCGGCGTCGCCGGGGTCGTCGGCATCAGCCTGGTGTCCGGTCCGATGCCGGCCGCCATGGTGCCCGGAGCCGGGGCGTACTTCGACTTCCTGACCCACGGGACGGTGGTGTGAAATGGTCCAGGCGCGTGAGGCCCACGACGACTACGAGCGGCACTACGCCGAGAAGATCTGGGCCCTGATCCCCGAGATCTACCGGCACGAGGATGGCCTGGCAGGGCACCCCGGCCAGCTGCGGGCGCTTGTCGAAATCCTCGCCGAGCAGGCGGCGGTGGAACGGCGCAGCATCGACCGGGTCCTGGCCGACAGCCGCATCGACGAGGCCGACGACTGGGCCGTGGCCTACCTCGGGCAACTGCTCGGGACGCGCCTCCTGCACCGCCTGAACTCGGCGGGCCGCCGGAAGGACGTGGGGCACACCCTCGCCAACCGCCGCCGCGCCGGCACTCCGCGGCTGCTCGAGACCCTCGCGAAGGAGGTGGCCGACTGGGACGCCGTGGTCCAAGAGGCGTTCGTCCACCTGCTCCGCTACCCGCACGCCCTGGACAGGACGTTCCCGGCCGGTCCGGTCACCCACACGCCGCAGGGCGGTTTCCCGGACCTGCGGCGGGCCCGGATCGGCGACGTCGCCGGCGGGCCGTTCGAGGACCTCGCCTACCGGCCGGAGTTCCGGCCCGGGCGGGGGACGCGCGGCCGCTACAACATCCCCAAGGTCAACCTGGCCCTCTACCGCAAGTACGCCTTCCTGCTCGCGGACGTCACACCCTTCCGGCTTGATGCGACCCACTACGCGATCGACCCGTCGGGCCGCGGCCACGTCCCGCTGTTCCAGTCCGGAGACGTCACCCGGCGCGACTGCGAGAAGCCGGCCGAGTGGGACGTCCGCATGCCGATCACCTGCCGCCGCCTCAACGCGGTGCTCTACCGGCTGCCCATATCCCAGGCGAGCGGAGGACCGGGCTGGGGCGGCCTGGCCGGCCGGACCTTCGAATCCGCCGAGGCGCTGCGCGCGGCGGCGGCCGCCGCGGGTTCCGGGAACCTGCCGGCCCTTCTCGCCGCGGCACTGGTCGCCGACACCCCCAAGGCGCGGCTGCTCGCCGACGCCGCCGGCCCGTCGATCAGCCTCGCGCTCGACGGCGGCACGCCGCTGCGACCGCACGCCGTGGCCGGTGCGGGCCTCGAGGTCTGGGCCGACGGCACCACCGTCGCCGCAGGCGTCGAGGTCCTCGTCGACCCGGCGCTCGGCCTCGTCGAACTCACCGACGCCGCGGGCCCGGTCCTGGAGGTGCGCCGGGCCCACTACGGCATCCTCTTCCCCGTCGGAGCCGGAACCCACGACCGCAGCAACCGGATCCCGGACGCCGGGCCCGCGCCCATCGCCACCACCTCGCCGGTGCTGTCCGCCGTTACCGGGGACCGGGTCTTCGGGGACAGCCGGACCTACACGCCGACGACGGCGGGCTCCAAGATGGACGTGACCGGGACCGCGCGGCTCTGGGCAGCCGACCGTGAACGGCCCTTCGTGCTGCTGCGCCCCGCCCCGAACGGGACATCGATCGAGGTCCGGGCCCAGGGCGCCGGAGCCTCCCTGGCGCTGAACGGCCTCTGGCTCGGCTCGCTGCTGCGCGGGACGGCCCAGGGCGGGCCGCTGTGCGAACTCCGGCTCACCGGCTCCTTCGACCGGATCCAGCTGAGCGACCTGACGCTCGACCCCGGCGGCACGCAGGCGGCCCTGGCCGGCCAGACGCCCAAGGCCATCCCGCACCTGCGCCTGGTCCTCGCCGGCCGGGTCGAGGACCTCGTCATTGACCGGTGCGTCCTCGGTTCGATCCACGAGGCGGCGGGCAGCACGGGCTCGTCCGTCGCGTGCACCGCGGCCCAGGTCGCGGTGACCGACTCCATCCTGCTGCCGCTCGGCGCCGATCCCGTGCTCTCGCTCGCCGGCGCGAAGGTGCGGATCGACCGGTCCACGGTGCTCGGCGACTGCCGTCTCGGCCGTGCCGACATCAATGACTCCATCATCGATGGCGTTCTCGAGGTGCAGGACGCCCAGAACAGCTGCCTGCGCTTCTCGATGGTGCGCAGCGGCGGCCGTACGCCCTCTCCGTACGAGTGCGTCGTGCTCCCCGGCGGGCTGCCGCTGGGGAGCTTCGAGTCGGTCCGCTTCGGGGACGCCGGCCTGGGCGTCCTGACCCCGACGTGCCCCGAGCAGGTGCGGGAGGGCGCGGAGGGCGGCACCGAGATGGGCGTCTTCAACCGGGCGTTCGTATCGATCAAGCTAGCCGACCTGTCCGCCAAGGTCGCCGAGTTCGCACCCGTCCAAGCCGTCGTCCAGCTGATCGTCCAGACGTGAAGGAAGCGCCATGACCGCCGATGTCTCCCGCAGCTTCGCAGACCGCGACAAGCTGTTCCACGCCGTCGTCCGCCAGCAGGGGCGGCTGCCCACCGACGCGGAGGAGACCCACTCCGCCGAGTTGGGTGACTGGACGCACGACTCCGAGTTCGTCGAGACGATCACGCCGCTGGGCACGCCGGACGACGGCTTCAAGATCGTCGTGCCCACCGGGGTCGACGACGGCTTCGCCATCCTGCCCGGCAGCTACTACCTGGGCGGAGCCCGGGTGGAGAACCCCGGGCGGCTCGCGTACGCCGACCAGGTCGACGGCAACTGGCTCACCCAGGACGAGCCGGTGGGCCGCGGAAGCCGGGTGCTGGTTTGGCTGGAGGTCGAGGAGCGCGTCGTCACCGGGGTCCAGGACGCCGAACTGCTGGAGCCGGCCCTGCGGGGGGCGGACGGGTCCGGCCGTACCCGCCTGTGCTGGCGGGTGCGTCAGGCGCCGACCACGTGGGACGACTGCGGCAAAGCCCTGGCCGAGGTACTGGCGCCCGAGGCCGCCGACGCGCTCGATCCGCTGACCGGTGCGATCGCGTCCCCGGGAACACTGACGATCGGCTTCGACGACACCGATGCCGACCTCGACCTCTGCAAGCCCGCGGTCGAGCCGGGGTACCTCGGCAACCGCAACAACTGCTACCGGATCAAGCGCACCCGCCCCGGCTTCTTCGTGTGGGGCGAGGACAACGCGGCCCAGCTCTACCGGGTCACCGTCGGCGCGGACAAGCGCACCATCCGGTTCCTCACCGAGCCGCGTGACGAGTACCTGCGCCCCCGCCCCGGCCAGACCGTTGAACTGCTGCGCGGCGACGTCCTGTTGCCCAATTACGAACGGATCGCCGAGCTCGACGGAGACTACTTCCGGGTGACGGGCGGCTACCAGGACGGGTCGATCCAGGTCGGGTCCGACGTCAAACCCTCCTGGCTCACCTGGCTGGCCACCTCGCCCCTCGACCCGGCGGCACCGGCGGGCACCAAGCGGCACCTCTACGTGCGGGTCTGGACCGGGGGCGGGGTCGGTGCCGACCCCGCCGTGCCCTTCACCATCGGCACCGGGCGCACCCTGGTCGGCACCGGGCTCACCGTCACCTTCGACGGCGCCACCCTGCCGGGTGACGGCTGGACCGTCTCCGCACGTCCCGACGCTCCGGCGCGGGTGCTGCCGTGGGCCCTGCGGGAGGGGATGCGGGCGCACGGGCCGCGCAGGCACGTGGCCGCACTGGCGATCGTCGACCTGAAGACCGGCGACGTGCACGACTGCCGGGAGCGGTTCCGGCCGCTGCACAAGATCCGAACGTGCTGCACGATCACCGTCGGTCCTCCCGGGACCCACGTCGGTGACGTGGACTCGATCGCCGATGCGCTGGCACTCGTGCCGCCCGAGGGCGGCACGGTGTGCCTGCTAGCGGGTAGGCACCCAGCCAACGTGGTGGTCGACGGCCGGCGCGACCTCCGGTTCACCGGCTGCCCGGGCAAAACCACCTGGGTGCCCAAGGATCCCGACGAGCCGTTGGTCTGCGTGATCGACACGATGGGCATCGGCTTCTCCGACATCGTCTTCGAATCCGGTACGGCGCCAGCCATCGTGGCCGGTCGCCGGGACCCGTCCGATGACGTGGTCGAGCACGGCGGGCTGCTCGTGCAGGACTGCGTCTTCGTCGCGCCTGCGGGGTGCGCCGTTCTGGCGCGTTCCATGGAGGGTACGACCCTCCTGCGGTGCCGGGTGCTGGCGGGCCCGTTCCCGGAGGCCACCCGGCTCCAGGACTTTGAGAGCCTGCCGGCGGTCTTCCTGCAGGGAAAGGGCCTCGTCGTGGAGCGCTGCGAGGTCCGTGCCCGGCGCGAGCAGGGGATGGTCCCCGGGCGGCTGGTCCTGGGCGGCGTCCAGATCGGCGGAGGCTCACTGGGCGTAACCATCCGTGACTGCCTTATCGAGGACGGCGCCGGCATCGGCATTACGCTCGGATCCATCATGTTCTTGAAAGTCGGCCGAGCCAGGCTCGAGAGGGAGGGCGACATCGTCCTGGTGGAAGCGGTCAAGGCCCACGCCTCGAGCGACGCCGGCTCGGTGAAGCATGGCTGGCAGGACATGCTCCAGGGCTTCCGCCACGTCACCGGCGAGGCGGGGTGCATCGGCGTCGAGCCGGTGGACCCGGACCCCACCGGCGGCGGCGAAGAGGTGGAAGTGCCCGTCTCGGAGGGGATGGTCGAGGACGTCGAGATCCTGCACAACCGGGTCCTCGGGATGGGCAGCAGCGGCATCGCGACGTACCCGCTCGGACTGTTGCCTGACCGTCCGATCGGCGACGCCGTCACCGTCAGCCGCCTGCTCATCGCCGACAACCTGGTCGCCGACAACCTCCAGTTCGAGGTCAACGTCGACGACAAGCTCCTGCGGGCCTTTTTTCCGGTTGGCGGGATCGCGCTCGCCGTCGCGCTCGACTGCGTGTTGCGCGGCAACGAGATCCTGCGCAACGGCAGCGAATTCGGCGGCGGGACGTGCGGGATCGGGATCGTGTACGGCGAGGACGTCCGGGTCGCGGACAACCGGATCGAGGACAATGGCCGGTTCGATGCCGAGCGTGTGGTGGCCGGACCCAACGCAGGGGTCCACCTGTCGGCCGTGAAGGCCGGCATCGGCGCCGAGGGCGCCGGCGCGATGGCCGGCAGCGACACCCCGGCGCTGACGATGCACGGCAACATCGTCAGCCAGCCTGCGGGTCGGGCCCTCCGGGCGTTGGCCCTGGGGCCGGTCATGGTGAACGACAACCGGCTGGTCGGGGGCAACCGGAGCCGGCTGTTCGCGGCGCTGCAGAGCGCAGCGACACACCTGCAGTACGCCCAGGGAATCCGCACGTCGGGGTCCGGTTTCGACCTGAGCCGGGTCGAGCTGATCCTCGACCTTCTCGGTGGCGACGCGGTCAACCTGGTGAACCTGGCGGTCGCCACCGACCTGGCGCTGATCCAGAAGGACGCGAGCGGTCGTGGCATGGGGCTGGCGGAGATCTTTGCCCAGGTGGTGAGTCCCTCCACGTCCGTCACCCACCTGCCGGCAACGAACGCGGCGTTCCAGTTCCGATGCGGCGGGCCCACGATGTTCCACGACAACCAGGTGAGCCTGCACCGGCCGCTCCCCGACGGACCGCCCATGACGCTGTCGGCGATCTTCATCGGGTCATCCGACGACGTCGGCTTCGCCGACAACCAGTTCGGCATCGAGCCCGACAGCCGCTTCGCCGTCATCGATGCCCTCATTCTGGGTGTCACGGTGCGGATCACCGGGAACCGCGGGCAGGAGGCCGTGCCGACGGTCCTGTCGGTGGCCAGCCTCGCCCGGGTGTGGAACTCCGCGGCCCTGAACCAGACGACCCGGCCCATCCATGCAGTCGGACTGGTTGGCTCTCAGGTACAGCTCAACCTGAACGCGTAGCGTAGTAACGAGAGGGGGAGGACGCCGATGAGGGAGAACAACGAAACCCTCGCTGCCTTGCGGAAGTTGCAGGGCATGATACCGGAGCCGCAGGAGGCCCACGGCCTGGTGATGCTGCTCGGCAACGGGCTGGGGGAGGCGATGGCCGGGATGCGGTCCCGGCAGGCGAGGCTGGAGCTCGCCCGGGCCGAGGCCCGCGGATCGCCGTCCGTGGCGGCCCGCCGCGCCGAGGCCGAGGCGAGTGACGCCGCCGTGCGCGTCGCGCAGGCCGAGGTGCGTCGGCTGAGGGTTACCGAACCCCGGGCCGGCAAAGGCACCGTAGGCGTCTATGGACACGTGCTCGACGACGGCGATCCGGTCGTCGGGGCCGTGGTGGCCCTGGTCGGCGACGACGAGGCGCTCGTCTGCATCGACACCGACAAGGCGGGCAGCTTCGCCCTGACCGTCGACTCCGAGCGGGCGCTCGGCCTGAGGGTCAGCATCGGCGAGAGGGTCGTTCACCGCGACGAGGAGGCGACGATCGCGCCGGGACCGCTGGCGACGTACCGCCTCGTTGAGCTGGGCGAGTCGACGCCCCAGGCGCCGACCCAGCACGCGTGCGGCGGTGACGAACAGCCGGAGCACTCGGGACCCCTGCCGAAGCCGGGAGGCTCGCTGACCCAGGTCCTCAAGAAACTCAGGGCGAGCGGCGTGCCGGTCGCCAAGGTCTGGCTGTACGCCTCCGACGACTCGACACCGAAGGTCACCAAAATCCGGGAGGTCGACGGTGGCGTCGGCCTGAACGTGCAGGGTCGGCTGACGGACGCCGGCCGGTTGTCGGTGGTCGCCTCCGTGCTCGCCCACCAGCCCGAAGCGGAGCGGGCCGGCGTGGGGAGTTCCTCTGCGGCCGCCGCGTTGCTGAAGGCCGGCCGCGTCACGCGGTGGAGTGAGGCAGAGCGGGTGTCCCGGCTGAAGCCGGCGGACGTGGCGGAGCGTTTCGGTCTCGACCGCGCCCAGGCTGACGCCCTCTCCTCGGCTCTCGCCACCACGATGGCGACGATCGAGATCGTGGAGGAGGGATAGCCCGCCATGCCCGCCGCCAAGCCGGTCAGCCCGGCCAAGGCCGCACCGAAGAAGAAGCCGGCCGAGAAGAAGCCGATCCAAAAAAAGCTCGCGGTCGGCGCTTCCAACGACCGCTTCGAGCGCGAGGCCGACACCGTGGCCCGCCAGGCGATCGGCCGCGGTGAGGGGGCGGCGTACATCCCTCCTTCGATCACCGCGCTGGGAGCGCAGTGCGCGCCCCTCCCGCCGGCGACGAAGGAGAAGCCCGAGGACTTGGCGTCCAAGCGGGCGCGACCCGCCCAGCGCAAGCCGGCGTCCTCGCTGCCGCGGGTCGACGACGACAAGCGGCCGGGCAAGCGCGCCCAACGCGACGCAACGGGCAGCGGCGGCGTGGGCGTCGCGCCGGCAGGGGTGGAGAGCTCGATCGGCCGGATGCAGGCGAGCGGCGGGCAGGCTCTCGACGGCGGTGCGAGGAGCCTGATGGAGAGCCGCCTCGGCCATGACTTCTCCGGCGTGCGGGTGCATCACGACGGCGGCGCGGCCAGCGCGGCCCAGGCCCTGCATGCGCGGGCGTTCACCGTCGGGCGGGACGTATTCTTCAATGCCGGAGAGTACCGCCCGCACACCCCGTCGGGCCGAGAGCTGATCGCCCACGAACTGACCCATACGGTGCAGCAGGCCGGTACCGGCGGCACGGCACGGACCAAGGTGCAGCGGACGACCACTCCGGGCACCGGCACGACCTCGCCGAAGCAGGAGGAGCAGCAGGACCAGTCGACGGCGCTGACGGCGACGAAGTTCGCCTCCACCAAGCTGCCGGGGGGTGCCATCGAGACCACCGATGTCGGGAACGCCCTGGGCACGATCACCCTCCCGGTGCTGGCCCTCCCGGCCATCGCGGGTGCCCTCAAGGGCACCGCCGGCGGGGACGTAACACCTGTCACGACCGATGGCCGGGAGCCTCCTGCCATCGGTCAGCCGTACACGCTGGGCCCGGTCGACGAGCGAGGCGGCAGCAAGGCGTTCGAGGTCTGGGAGAGCCACGCGCGCACCAAGTTCAAGACCGGCGTGCGCACCAGGCTGGACAAGATGCTCGCCGGCACGCCGAACGTGCCCCAGCTCCCAGGTGGCGCCGGCGGCCAGCCGATCTACTATCTGCAGTTCAAGAACAGCAACCAGCACGTGTTCATCGGCACCCTGAACGAGCTGGCCGACCAGAGCGCCCTCCTCAGGCCGCAGTGGAGCCCGAGCGGGGCCCCCGTGTCGGGCCGCGACGCCGGGTTGCAGGCCGACCACTTCCTCGAGCTGCAGATCGGCGGTAAGGACGCCGGGGACAACATGTGGCTGCTCCGGGGCGCCTACAACCAGCTCGTTGGCAGCAAGCTGAAGGCCAACATCAACCGCGATCTCAAGACCCTCATCGACGAGGTCCAGGACTACAAGAGCATCCCCGACACCGAGAAGCCGACGAACGTGACCAAGACAAAGCGCGGCTGGATCCTCCGCTTCAGCACGGTGATGGCGGGAACCGGTTTCGGAAACACCACGACCGTCTTCTGGACACCGAAACAGATCGAAGAGGGGATCCACCTCGACCACCTCAAATTCATGACCGAGCCCGACCTGGTCGCCGCCAATCTGCGCCTCTCCGACAGCGGAGCACGGCCGCCCCGGCTGCGGGTCTTCCCGACGCCCGCGGGCGGGAAGATGACGAACGTCGAGCTCAATTCCGAGGGCAATGTCGAGGGTGCCAACTGGCTGTTCCCCAACCTATGGGTCGTCGGCGGCAGATACTTCGACGCCGCCACCAACGAGGGCCAGACCAAGCTGGCTACGCTCACCGTGACGATGAACAAGCAGCGGCCAGATACATCCAACCCGCTCGGCCCGATGACCAAGCCCATCGACGTGCTGCGCGATCCGCGGTTCGGCATCGCTGGTGTGGTCTCCCGCGAATCATTGAAAGCGGCGTTCGGCACGCTGAACTTCTCGGGGCTGAGCCCGCTGACGTTCGCGGATCTCGGGCTAAACGCCGAGGGGGTGCCGGTCGGGACGGGCAGCATCCTGTCGTCCAAGGCGTTGATCCCCGGACTGAACGTCCCGCTCGTGCTGTACGGCGACCGCGTCATGATCAGCTTCCCGGTGCCGACCGAGAACCTCAACCTGGGGCCGCTCACGGTCAGCGAGGCCGCGCTTTCGCTGGGCGTCGGCGCCCAAGGGCTGTTCATCGAGGGGTACGCCGGATTCCTGGTCAACGGCCTCGGCTCGGGATCGGTAACGGCCGAGATGGACCGCGCCGGTCCGCGGCTCGCTGGCGCGTTCAGCTTCGACACCGACTTCTTCACCCCCGCCGAGGTCACCGCGACGTACGACCTGGCCACCGACACCCTGACCGCCGGCGGGACGCTTCGGGTAGACAAGGGCAAGATCCCCGGCGTCGACTCGGGCACCGTGACCGTGCTCGTCTCGCGGGACCGGCTCGACTTCAACGGCACCATCAACATGGCCGCGCCCCTGGCCGGCACGGTGCTCACCGTCGCCTACACCCCCGACCAGGGGCTGCGCATCGGCGCCGACAACATCCGGCTGCCGTTCGCGAACCTGCCGGCGGTCCGGAACGCGACAATGTCGCTGGCCGCGACCAGGAGTCCCGAGGGCGGCTGGAGCTTCGGGGGCACCGGCCAGGCGACGCTCGCCGTCCCCGGAGCAACCGGCACCATCGACCTGCGCTACCTCGACGGCCGGATCACCATGACCGCCGCGGGTCAGGTCGCCAAGGGCCCCGCGAACGGCACCATCAACTTCACCGCCACCAACGCTCCGGTCGACGAAAACGGCAACCCGGTCGACGGTCCGCCGACCGGCACGATCCGGGCCTGGGGCCGGGGAAGCGTGACCATCCGGTTCGGCAACATCCTGCAGGGCACCGCAGGCGTCGAGCTCACGCCAGACAACCGGGTTATCCTCAGCGGCACCATCGCCCTCCCGCCCGAGTTCGAGGTGTTCCCCCGGCGGGACTACAGCAAGGACCTGCTCCACCTCGAGCCCCCCGAGTTCCCCATCTGGGGCGTCTCGGTCGCGGGTGTCGGTGTCGGCGTGTTCGCGTTCGTCGACGCCCGCATCGCCTTCGAAGCGTACGTCGGAGCCGGCCTCATCCGCGGCGCCGCCATCACCGCCGAGCTGGACCTCGACCGCCCCGAGCTCGCCACCGTGCACGGCCAGGGCGAGTTCTTCCTCCCGGTGTACGCCGGCCTCACCCTCGACGTCGGCGGCGGCCTCCGCGCCCGCGCCGCGGTCGCCTACGCCCAGGGCCGCGTCGGCCTCCGGGGCACCCTTGGCATCCAGGCCGACACCTCCGCCGGCCTCGAGGTCGACTGGAGCCCGACGGCCGGCCTCGCCCTCGAGACCCGGGTCGCGGCCAATGTCCGCCCCAAGTTCCGGCTCGCCGCCAACGCGTCGGTGACCATCGGCGTCGACCTCCGCGTCACCGAAGTCTCCCACACGTTCGGCCCCTGGCAGCGCACCCTCGGCGAGTTCGGCCCCGGCGTGGAGCTCGGCGTCGAGATCCCCGTCCGCTGGTCCGAGGCCAAGGGACTTGACCTCAGCCTGGACAACATCATCGTCCGCCAACCCACGCTCGATGCCGGCGGCCTGATAACCAGCGTCTTCGACCAGTTGGCTGGCTGATCCGGGCTGGGAGCTCGGGCGTTGCCGCTTCGGCTGAGGCGGGGGCGCCGCTCAGTTGCGGGTCGGTGTGGTTCGCCGACGCTGGCGGCGCGAAGCTCATCGAGATCGATCAGCGCGACGTACCCGCGTCAAGACGGACGGACCACCCTTGGGAGATGCGCCCTAGTCCAGGCGTCCGACGCGGGTCACGGTGACCACCGCGGAGCCGGCCTCGTCGGAGGCGGCCAGGTCGACGGTCGCGTCGATGCCCCAGTCGTTGTTGCCGGCCGGGTCCTTGAAGATCTGGCGCACCTTCCAGGCCTCGCGGCCGGGGGTGATGAGCAGGTACTGGGGGCCGCGGCCGCCGGGGCCGTCGTCGATGTCCCCGTGCTCCTCGAAGTAGGCGTCCATGGTGTCGGCCCAGGCATCGGCGTCGAACCCCGCGGCCCCGTCCAGGGCGCCGAGCTCCTCGTCCTTCTCGTCGGCGAACAGCTGCACGCGGCGGAACATCTCGTTGCGGACCATCACGCGGAAGGCGCGCTCGTTGGAGGTGAGCCGGTCCGGGGCCGGGGGCAGGATGTCCTCGGCCGGGTTCTCCGGGACGGCGCCGGAGGCCAGCTGCTCCCACTCGTCGAGCAGGCTGGAGTCGATCTGGCGGACCAGTTCCCCCAGCCAGGCGATCAGGTCGGCCAGGTCCTCGCGCAGCGCGTCCTGCGGCACGGTCTGGTTCAGCGCCTTGTACGCGTCGGTGAGGTAGCGCAGCAGGATGCCCTCGGAGCGGGCCAGCGAATAGAACTGGATGTATTCGCCAAAGCTCATGGCGCGTTCGTACAGGTCCCGGACCACGGACTTGGGCGCCAGTTCGAAGTCGCCCAGCCACGGGGCGCCGCGCCGGTAGGTCTCGAAGGCCTCCCCGAGCATCTCGGCCAGCGGCTGGGCGTAGGTGACCTCCTCCAGGGCGGCCATGCGGGCGTCGTAGTCCAGGCCCTCGGACTTCATCGCGGCCACCGCCTCGCCGCGGGCCTTTTTCTCCTGCGCGTTGAGGACCTGGCGCGGCTTCTCCAGCGTCGCCTCGATCACGGAGACCACGTCCAGGGCGTAGGAGGGCGCCTCCTTGTCCAGCAGTTCCAGCGCCGCCAGCGCGAACGGGGACAGCGGCTGGTTCAGCGCGAAGTTCTGCTGCAGGTGCACCGTCAGGGCCAGCCGGTTGCCGTACGCGTCCGGCTTCTCCAGGCGCTCCACCACCCCGGTGGCGAGCAGTTCGCGCAGGATGCCCAGGGCGCGGCGCTGCAGGGCGCGCTGGCGGGTCGGGGGCTCGTGGTTCTCGGTGAGCAGGCGGCGGGCCGCGGCGAACGCGTCGCCGGGGCGTTCCAGCAGGTTCAGCAGCATCGCGTGGGTGACGGTGAAGGAGGAGGACAGCGGATCCGGGACGGACTCGACCATCTTTTCGAACGTCTTTTCGCCCCAGGTGACGAATCCCTGCGGCGGCTTCTTCTTCACCACCTGGCGCAGCTTGCGCTGGTCGTCGCCGAACTTGGCGACCGCCTTGTCCATGGACTTCTTGTTTTCGATCGCGTGCTCGGGGGCCTGCACCACGACGGTGCCTGCCGTGTCGAACCCGGCCCGCCCGGCGCGGCCGGCGATCTGGTGGAACTCGCGGGCGTTGAGCAGGCGGGTGCGCACGCCGTCGTACTTGCTCAGTGCGGTGAGCAGCACGGTGCGGATCGGCACGTTGATGCCCACGCCCAGGGTGTCGGTGCCGCAGATGACCTTCAGCAGCCCCGCCTGCGCCAGCTGCTCGACCAGGCGCCGGTACTTGGGCAGCATGCCCGCGTGGTGCACGCCGATGCCGTGGCGCACCAGTCGGTTCAGCGTCTTGCCGAAGCCCGCGGAGAAGCGGAACCCGGCGATGAGTTCGCCGATGCGGTCCTTCTCCTCGCGGGTGCACACGTTGATGCTCATCAGGTTCTGCGCGCGCTCGATCGCTTCCAGCTGGGAGAAGTGCACCACGTAGACGGGGGTCTGCCGGGTGGAGAGCAGCTCCTCGATGGCCTCCTGGACCGGGTCCTGCGAGTAGTAGTAGTGCAGCGGGATGGGCCGCTCGGCATGGGCCACGGTGGCGGTGTGCCGGCCGGTGCGCAGCGTGAGTTCGTCCTCGAAGCGGGACACGTCGCCCAGGGTGGCGGACATCAGCAGGAACTGCGCCTGCGGCAGCTCCAGCAGCGGCACCTGCCAGGCCCAGCCGCGCTGCGGATCGGAGTAGAAGTGGAACTCGTCCATGATGACGGTGGCCACGTCCGCCTCCCGGCCCTCGCGCAGCGCGATGTTCGCCAGGATCTCCGCGGTGCAGCAGATGATCGGCGCGTCGGCGTTCACGGAGGAATCCCCGGTGACCATGCCCACGTTCTCGGCCCCGAAGATCCCGCACAGGTCGAAGAACTTCTCCGAGACCAGCGCCTTGATCGGGGCCGTGTAGAAGCTCACCTCGCCGCGGGCCAGCGCATGGAAGTGGGCGGCCACCGCCACCAGCGACTTCCCGGACCCGGTGGGGGTGGCCAGGATGACGTTGTTGCCCTGCACCAGTTCCATGACCGCCTCGTCCTGGGCGGGGTACAGGCCGATGCCCCGGTCCTCCACCCATTCGAGGAAGGCGGCGTAGGTCGATTCGGGGGTGGTGCCGCGGGGAGCGGTGGAAGGGATCAGCTCGGTGAGTTTCATGGTCTTCCCACCCTATAGCCCCCTCCCGTTGCCCCGTAGGCTGGCCCCATGCCTTCCACCAGCTGGGACCCGGACCTGTACCTGAGGCACGCGGACCCGCGCGGGCGTCCCTTCTTCGACCTCGCCGCCCGCATCGGCGCCACCGCGCCCCACGCCTGGGAGCCCCGCGCGGTCGTGGACCTCGGGTGCGGTCCCGGCGGATTGACGGCCGCGCTCGCCGACCGCTGGCCCGGCGCCCGGGTGCTGGGCCTGGACTCCTCCCCGCGGATGGTCGCCACGGCCCGTGCGGCGCACGACGCCGGGACGGACGCCCACCGTCCCAACCTCACTTTCGCGCAGGCCGACGCCGGGGCCTGGGATCCGGATCCCGGTACGGACGTGGTGGTCACCAACGCCATGCTCCAGTGGATCCCCGGACACCTGGACCTGGTGGGGCGATGGCTTGACGGCCTGGCCCCGGGCGCCTGGTTCGCCGCGCAGGTGCCGGGGAACTTCACGGCACCCTCGCACGCGCTGCTGCGCCGGCTGGCCGAATCCCCGCGGTGGGCCGGCAGGCTGGGCGGGATCGTGCGGCACGGGATCCTTCGGCAGGGTGCAGGCCCGGACAGTGCCAGCCTGGGCAGTGCAGGCCCGGACGGTGACGCCGTCGCGGAGCCGGCCGGCTACCTGCGGCTGCTGCTGGACCACGGGTTCGATGCCGACGTCTGGGAGACCACCTACCAGCACGTGCTGGAGGGAACCGACCCGGTGCTGGAGTGGGTCCGCGGGACCACGCTGCGCCCGGTGCTCGATGCGCTGGATGCGGAGGAGGCCGCCGCCTTCGAGGCCGAATACGGCGCGGCGCTGCGCACCGCCTACCCGGCGTTCCCCGGCCCCGACGGGCGCGCCCTGACGGTGTTCCCGTTCCGCAGGATCTTCTTCGTGGGACGCAAGCAGGGCTGACCGAACCCCTGGAAAAATCGAACCCGCGGAGGAACGGATGGATGACCGCCCCGCATTGGAACCGATGCCCGCAAACTGGCGCCGCGCCCTGGTGGTGATGGCCCACCCGGACGATCCCGAATACGGGGTGGCGGCCGCCGTCGCCGAGTGGACCGCCGCCGGCCGCGAGGTCTCCTACCTGCTGGCCACGCGCGGCGAGGCCGGGATCGCGGGCCTGCCCCCGGCCCAGTCCGGACCGCTGCGCGAGGCGGAGCAGCGCCGCGCCGCCGCGCAGGTGGGCGTGAGCGGCGTCGACTTCCTCGAGTACCCGGACGGACGGCTCCAGGAAAGCCCGGCGCTGCGCCGGGACATCGCGCGCGCCATCCGCATCCACCGCCCCGACGGCGTCGTCACGCTCAACCACCGGGACACCTGGGGACCGGGCGCCTGGAACTCCCAGGACCACCAGGTGCTGGGCCGATCCGTCCTGAACGCCGTCGCCGACGCCGCCAACGAATGGATCTTCCCCGAGCTCGCCGCCGAGGGCCTGGCCCCGCACACGGTGGCGTGGACCGCGGTCTCATCTCCCTGGCCCACGCACGCCGTTACCGTCTCCCCGGAATCCCTGGAAAGGGCGGTGCGCTCGCTGATGGCCCACGAACGCTACCTGCGCGCGCTCGCCGATATCCCCGTCGAGGAACAGGCCCGCCGCCAGGTGGATCTGGTCACCGGCGGCGGGGAGTCCCCCAGGGTGGGGTTCGAGCTGTACGGGTACGAGCTGCTGGAGGGCTGAGCACCCCCGCCGGGGGACCGGCTACCAGCCGCGCTCCCGCCATTCGTCCAGGTGCGGACGCTCGGTACCCAAGGTGGTTCCCGCCCCGTGGCCGGGGTGCACGAGCGCGTCATCCGGGTACCGTTCGAACAAACGTTCGATAACATCTTCGAGCAGCGACGCGAAGCGCTCCGGGTCCTTCCACGTGTTGCCCACCCCGCCCGGGAACAGCGAATCCCCGCTGAAGATGTGCACCGGCCCCTCGGGGTCCGTGTACACGAACGCGATCGAGCCCGGGGTATGCCCCCGCAGGTGCACACACGCCAAGGAGAAGCCCTCGAACTCCAGCACGTCCCCGTGGTGGAGCACGGTATCGGTCGCCACCCCCTTCTCCGCCAGGATCGCCGGCGCATCCTCCGCACCCGCCGCCGTGCGCACCCCCGTCCGCTCCACCAGCTCCGGCAGCGCGCGCACGTGGTCCCAGTGCTGGTGGGTCGTGGCGACCAGTTCCAGCCGGGCCGGGACGGTGGCATCCGCCGCGCCCTCGGCCAGCAGGGACCGGATCGCCGGCAGGTCGTCCGCCGCATCGATCAGCACCTGCGCGCCCGAATCCTTCGCGGTCACCAGGTAGACGTTGTTGTTGTGCTCGGACACCGCGACGGAGCGGATGCTCACGCGGGCCAGGTCGTGAAGCAGTGTCGATGTGCTAGTCATGCGCCCACCCTACCCACGCCCGCACCCCGGACCCGTGCGCCCCGGACCACGGCGGCGCCGATCCCCGCACCTGCCGCCCCGCCCGCCCGAACGGTACGCTTGCCGGGGACCCGGCGCCCGCCGGACCACCCGGAACGGAGGAACCATGGACCCCGAGGTGCTTGCATTCGTGACCGTCAGGCCCGAGGATCCCCGCGCCCCCTACGACCAGATCCGCCACCAGATCCTCGACGCCATCGCCCAAGGCACCCTCCTGCCCGGAACCCGCCTCACCCCCGTCCGCGCGCTCGCCGGACACCTGGGCGTCGCCGTCAACACCGTGGCCCGCGCCTACCGCGAACTCGAACACGCCGGGGCCGTCTCCACCCGGGGGCGCAACGGCACCGTCGTCGAAGCCTCGGGCGACGACGCCGGCCGCCACCTGGGCGAGGCGGCCGCCGCCTTCGCGGCCGAAGCCGTGCGCTGGGGAATCGACGAGGACGCCGCCCTCGACTACGTGCGGGCCGCCTTCCGCGCCCGCTAGGGGAGCCCCGCCCGCAGGTGGTTCGAATGTGTCTTCGAAAAGCTTTTCGACTACCATAAGTGGGTGGCCAACACCAACAGCATCTTCGACGTCAGCCCCGCCCCCGCCAAGCACCACGATCTCACCCGGATCATCGTCAAGGGCGCCCGCGAACACAACCTGCGCAACGTGGACCTCGACCTGCCCCGCGATGCCATGATCGTCTTCACCGGCCTCTCCGGCTCCGGCAAGTCCTCCCTCGCCTTCGACACCATCTTCGCCGAAGGCCAGCGCCGCTACGTCGAATCCCTCTCCGCCTACGCCCGGCAGTTCCTTGGCCAGGTGGACAAGCCCGACGTCGACTTCATCGAAGGACTCTCCCCGGCCGTCTCCATCGACCAGAAGTCCACCAGCAAGAACCCCCGCTCCACCGTCGGCACCATCACCGAGATCTACGACTACATGCGCCTGCTCTGGGCACGCGTGGGACGGGCCTACTGCCCCGAATGCGGCGAACCCGTCACCCGCCAAACCCCCCAGCAGATCGTCGACCAGCTCCTCGAACTTCCCGAAAAGACCCGCTTCCAGGTCCTCGCTCCCGTCGTGCGCGGACGCAAGGGCGAGTTCGCCGACCTCTTCAAGGAACTCGCCGCCAAGGGCTACTCCCGCGCCCGCGTCGACGGCGAAACCATCCAACTCACCGACCCCCCCAAACTCGGCAAGCAGTTCAAGCACACCATCGAGGTCGTCGTCGACCGCCTCGTCGCCAAGGACGGCATCCGCCAGCGCCTCACCGACTCCATCGAAACCGCCCTCGCGCTCGCCGATGGCCGCGTGCTGGCCGACTTCGTGGACCTGGACGCGTCCGACGACGAGCGGGTTCGCGCCTTCTCGGAGAACCTGGCCTGCCCGAACGAGCACCCGCTGGCCATCGACGAGATCGAACCGCGGTCCTTCTCCTTCAACAACCCGTTCGGCGCCTGCCCGGCCTGCACCGGCATCGGCACCCGCCTGGAGGTCGACGAGGACCTGATCGTTCCGGACCCGGACGCCTCGCTGCGCGAGGGAGCGATCGCCCCGTGGTCCCTCGGCACGGCCACCACCGAGTACTGGAACCGGCTGCTCGAGGGGCTGTCCGCGGAGCTGGACTTCTCCTTGGACACCCCGTGGGGCAAGCTGCCGGCCGTGGCGCGCCAGGCGATCCTGCACGGCAAGGACCACAAGGTGGTGGTCCAGTACCGCAACCGCTTCGGCCGCGAGCGCAAGTACAGCACCGGCTTCGAGGGCGTGGTGCAGTACATCCACCGCAAGCACGAGGAAACCGAATCGGAGAACGCGCGCGAGCGGTACGCGGAGTACATGCGCGAGGTTCCCTGCCCGGACTGCAACGGCGCCCGCCTGAACCCGGCGTCGCTCTCCGTGCGCATCAACGGCCGCTCCATCGCCGAGGTCTGCGCGCTGCCGATGCGCGAGTGCTCCGCGTTCCTGGAGGGGCTGGAGCTGACCGGCCGCGAGGCGCAGATCGCCGCCCAGGTGCTCAAGGAGATCCAGGCGCGCCTGCGCTTCCTGCTCGACGTCGGCCTGGAGTACCTGAACCTGGAACGTGCCGCGGGCACGCTCTCCGGCGGCGAGGCCCAGCGCATCCGGCTGGCCACCCAGATCGGCTCCGGGCTGGTAGGGGTGCTGTACGTGCTGGACGAACCCTCGATCGGCCTGCACCAGCGGGACAACCGCCGCCTGATCGAGACGCTCACCCGGCTGCGCAACCTCGGCAACACGCTCATCGTCGTCGAACACGACGAGGACACGATCGCCGAGGCCGACTGGATCGTCGACATCGGTCCGGGCGCCGGCGAGCACGGCGGCCAGGTCGTCCACTCGGGATCCCTGGCCGACCTGCGGGAGAACACCGAGTCCATCACCGGCGACTACCTCTCCGGCCGCCGCCGCATCGAGGTCCCCGCCGCCCGCCGCAAGGTCGACAAGAAGCGCCAGCTCGCCGTCCTGGGTGCCCGCGAAAACAACCTGCGCGACCTCACCGTCAAGTTCCCGCTGGGCGTGTTCACCGCCGTCACCGGCGTCAGCGGCTCCGGCAAGTCGACGCTGGTCAACGACATCCTCTACAAGGTCCTGGCCAACAAGCTCAACAACGCCAAGCAGGTCGCCGGCCGGCACACCCGGGTGGAGGGCCTGGAGCACCTGGACAAGGTCATCCACGTCGACCAGAGCCCCATCGGCCGCACCCCGCGCTCCAACCCCGCCACCTACACCGGCGTCTTCGACCACATCCGCAAGCTGTTCGCGGAGACGAACGAGGCCAAGGTCCGCGGCTACCAGCCGGGCCGCTTCTCCTTCAACGTCAAGGGCGGACGCTGCGAGTCCTGCTCCGGCGACGGCACGCTGAAGATCGAGATGAACTTCCTGCCGGACGTCTACGTCCCCTGCGAGGTCTGCCACGGCGCGCGCTACAACCGCGAGACGCTGGAGGTCCACTACAAGGGCAAGAACATCGCCGAGGTGCTGGACATGCCCATCGAGGAGGGCGCCGAGTTCTTCGCCGCCTTCACCCCGATCGCCCGCCACCTGAACACCCTGGTCGACGTCGGGTTGGGGTACGTCCGCCTCGGCCAGCCGGCCACCACGCTCTCCGGCGGCGAGGCCCAGCGCGTCAAGCTGGCGGCGGAGCTGCAGAAGCGCTCCAACGGGCGCAGCATCTACGTGCTGGACGAACCGACCACCGGGCTGCACTTCGAGGACATCCGCAAGCTGCTGCTGGTCCTGCAGGGGCTGGTCGAGAAGGGCAACTCGGTCATCACGATCGAGCACAACCTGGACGTCGTCAAGTCCGCCGACTGGGTCATCGACATGGGCCCGGAGGGCGGCTCCGGCGGCGGACAGGTGGTGGCCCAGGGCACCCCCGAGGAGGTCGCCAAGGTCGCCGAAAGCCACACCGGGCGCTTCCTGGCCGGGATCCTCTAGGCCGGGAACCGGGGCGCCCGTGCCGCGACGCATTCCGCGCGCGGCATGGGCGCCGGGCAGGCGCGTCCGACGTGCAAGAATGTCGGGGTGAAGTTTCCCGCCCGCTCCGTGCTCTTCGACCTCGACGGAACCCTCGTCGACCCCGCCGGAGCCATCACGGGAGGGATCCGGCACGCGCTGCTGAGCAGCGGAATCCCCGATCCCGGGCAGGCGCTGCTGGACACGCTGGTCGGTCCGCCGCTGGCCCACGGGCTCATGACGGTCCCGGGCATGACCGAGGCCCGGCTGCCCGCCGTGATCCGCGACTACCGCTCCGAGTACTCGCGGCACGGCATCTTCAGGAGCCGCCCGTACCCCGGCATTCCCGGGCTGCTGGACGGGCTGCGCGCGGCGGGGATCACCCTGGCCGTGGCCACCTCCAAGCCGGAGCACATCGCCCTGGCCCTGCTGGAGGCCCAGGGGCTGCTGGACAAGTTCGACGCCGTCCGCGGAGCCGCCGCCGCCGAACAGGATTCGCTGGCCGAGGGTCCGGGCAAGGGCCACATCGTCCGGGCCGCCCTGGAAGCCCTCGATGCCGGGCCCGACACGGCCGTGATGGTGGGGGACCGGCACTTCGACGTCCAGGGCGCCACCGTCTGCGGGCTCGAGTGCATCGGCGTCGCCTGGGGCTTCGCCCTGCCCGGCGAGCTGGAGGCGGCCGGTGCCGCCGCCATCGTCCATTCGGCCCATGAACTGGAGGACATCCTCTTCGGAGGCCTCCCCGGGACCCAGGTCCCCGAAACGAAAGGCAAGGCAGAGTAGGTGCCATTCTTCGAGGTCGTCCGCGCATCCTTCCGCGGGACCATTAAGGCCACGTGCCGTCCAACGGTCACCGGCATGGAGCACATTCCGGCCCAGGAGCCGTTCATCGTCGCCTCCAACCACCTGTCCTTCCTGGACAGCATCATCATCCAGGCCCTGATGCCGCGCCCGGTCGCCTTCTTCGCCAAGGCCGAGTACTTCACCACCCCCGGGGCGAGGGGGGCGGTCATGAAGGCGTTCTTCGAGTCGGTCGGTTCCATCCCGGTCGAGCGCGGCGAGCAGGCCGCCTCCGTGGCGGCCCTCGACTCGCTGGTGGGGGTGCTCGACGGCGGGGGAGCCGTGGGCATCTACCCCGAGGGCACGCGCTCCCGCGACGGCCTGCTCTACCGCGGCCGCACCGGCGTCGGCTGGCTGGCACTGTCCACCGGCGCCCCCGTGGTGCCCGTGGGCCTGATCGGCACCGAGCAGCTGCAGCGCCCCGGCAGCAACCGGATCGTGCCGCGCCACTTCACGCTCAAGGTCGGCGAGCCGCTGCGCTTCGACAAGGTCGGCCCCAAGCACCCGCTGCCGGAACGCCGCCGAGCCACGGACACGATCGTGGACGCCATCGCCGCCCTCACCGGCCAGCAGCGCGCCGAGGGGTACAACCAGGCCCCGGCGGCGGAGTAGCCTCTTCACCATGGCCGACCCGTCCAGCTACCGGCCGCGGCCGGGGGAGATCCCCACGGCCCCCGGCGTCTACCGCTTCCGCGACCCGCACGGCCGCGTCATCTACGTCGGCAAGGCCAAGAGCCTGCGCCAGCGGCTCAACTCCTACTTCGCGAACGTCTCCACCCTTACCCCCAAGACCCATGCGATGGTGCACACCGCCGCCGGCGTCGAGTGGACCGTGGTGGGCAGCGAGCTGGAGGCGATCCAGCTCGAATACACCTGGATCAAGGAGTTCGCGCCGCGGTTCAACATCGTCTTCCGCGACGACAAGTCCTACCCCTACCTGGCCGTCACGATGGGGGAGAAGTACCCGCGCGCCCAGGTGATGCGCGGGGACCGGCGCAAGGACGTGAAGTACTTCGGCCCGTTCTACCCGGCCAAGGCCATCCGCGACACCCTGGACACCCTGCTGCGCGTGTTTCCGGTGCGCACCTGCAGCGCGGGCGTGTTCCGCCGCGCCGAGGCCAGCGGGCGGCCCTGCCTGCTCGGCTACATCGACAAGTGCTCGGCCCCCTGCGTGGGCCGGATCAGCCCGGAGGACCACAAGGAGCTGGCCGCCGATCTCTGCCGCTTCATGGGCGGCGAGGGCACCCGGTTCATCCGCGACCTCGAGGCGAAGATGGCCGCGGCCGCCACGGCCATGGAGTACGAGAACGCCGCCCGCTACCGGGACGACATCGCCGCGCTGCGCCGCGTGTTCGAACGCAACGCGGTGGTCCTGGCCGAGGACACCGAGGCGGACGTGTTCGCCGTGTCCGAGGACGAGCTGGAGGCCGCCGTGCAGGTCTTCCACGTGCGCAACGGCCGCATCCGCGGCCAGCGCGGCTGGGTGGTGGAGAAAGTGGAGGATTCCACCCCCGAGGAGTTCATCGAGCACCTGCTCCAGCAGGTGTACGGCGAGGGGGCCGGGACCGAACGCATCCCGCGCGAGGTGCTGGTGCCGGTGGAGCCGGCCGACGCCGTCGACCTCGCCGAATGGCTCCGCGGCCTGCGCGGCGCCGCGGTCAGCCTGCGCGTGCCCCAGCGCGGGGAGAAGGCGGCGCTCCTGGAGACGGTGAGGGACAACGCCGAGCAGGCGCTGCGCCTGCACAAGTCCCGGCGCGCCGGGGACATCAGCAACCGCAGCGCCGCCCTGCAGGAGCTGCAGGAAGCGCTTGGGCTGCCCGTGCCGCTGATGCGCATCGAGTGCTACGACATCTCCCACGTCCAGGGCACCAACGTGGTCGCCTCCATGGTGGTGGTCGAGGATGGGCTGCCCAAGAAGTCCGACTACCGCAAGTTCAACATCACCGGGGACGCCGCGCGCGACGACACCGCCTCGATGTACGACGTCATCACCCGCCGCTTCCGCCACTACCTCCAGGACCAGACGCACATGGCGCCGGCGATCAGCGGCGCCATCGACCCCGACGAGGAGGAGATTGGTCTCGGCGCGCCGCGGAAGTTCGCCTACCCGCCGTCGCTGGTGGTGGTCGACGGCGGCCCGCCGCAGGTCGCCGCGGCGGTGAGGGCGCTGGAGGACCTGGGCATCGACGACGTGTATGTGGTGGGCCTGGCCAAGCGGCTCGAGGAGCTGTGGCTGCCCGACGACGAGTTCCCGGTCATCCTCCCGCGCGCCTCCCACGGGCTGTACCTGCTGCAGCGGATCCGCGACGAGGCCCACCGCTTCGCCATCACCTTCCACCGCAAGAAGCGCTCGGTCTCCATGATCGCCTCGACGCTCGACGACGTGCCCGGCCTCGGCCCTGCCAGGCGCGCGGCGCTGCTGAAGCACTTCGGGTCGCTCAAGCGCATGCGCGCGGCCACCGAGGAGGAGTTGCGCGAGGTGCCCGGCGTCGGACCCGCCCTCGCGGCGCAGCTGGTCGCCATCCTGGCCGAGGGGGAGCCGGCCGCGCCGGCGGTGAACATGACCACCGGCGAGGTGCTCGACTAGGTCCCGGGACGGGACGGGCCGCGGGCGGCGATGCCCGCGGCCGTTCCGTGCCCGCAGGCGTTCCTTTGCTGGGAGCCGGGAACTCGGATCGCCCCCTCCGGGACCGGTCCTCCGGCGCGCGTGCCCGGAAGCGCGAACCCATGCCCCCCAACGCCGCGCCGACGTGCCGACGTGCCGCGCATCCGCGCCGTGAGCCGGCGCGGATGCCGGAGCGCGGAAAAGAGCGTGGCAAGCGGCACGGACCGACTCCATGGAGCGATCACGCTCCCCCACTAAAGAAATACATATGCTAGATCGGTTTCCGACTTAGTGGCCTCCGGATGTCCGCGGCTTGGATGGGACCGCTGGCCAGGCGAAAGATGCCCGGACGGGGGAGGGGGCCGGCCCGCATCCGCCGCGGATGCTCGGGGGCGGCCGGCGCGAGTCGGGGGACTGGCGGGGCGGAGAAGCCGAGGGGAGCGGGAATGCCGAGTGTGGCGGGGTCGCCGGAGCGGCTCAGGTGTGGTCCGCGATCCGGGATGTGGGGCAGCGGCAGCGGCATCGGCGGGCCGGGGTGGGGTAGTCCTGCGTCGCAGCCGGGCATCAGGAATCCGCGCCAGGATTTCGTCCCCAACGATTCTGTCCCCGACAACTCCGCCCCAGGAGCCCGCCGGCGGAAGGCGGAAGGTAGTAGGGCGACGGCGGCGCGAGGATGCGGGTGCGGGGCCGCCCGCAGGGTCCGGTCCTGGGTCGATCGCGCTCCCCCAAGTAAAGAATTATATATTCTAGATCGGTTTCTGACTTAGTCGACCAGTCCGTGTTTGGCTTCACTTCGCAAAATCCAGTCAGCAAGAAATCCGAGAACGGGGAAGGGGTGGCAGGGGGTACGTGCGCCTCCGGCGGCAGCGCCAGGGTTGACCAGCGGGTCCGCCCGCACGCGTTGGCGACAACCTGCCCTGCGCTGGTGCCCCTTGACTGGACGGACGAACGGACGAACGGAGGAGCGGGGGAGTCGCGAAAGGCGGGAGTGCGAAAGGGCACTGCATGAAAGGGCACTGTGCGCGTCCGGGGCCTCGGCAGGGGAGGGCGCCCGTCTACGGGAAGGGTCGCTCCCGCGGGATAGCGCCCGGCATGGAGCACCGTGGTCGGCCCGGCGGCCTGCAGGAGAGGACGGCCGTGCGAACACGCCGCAAGCTGGGCGGAGTTCAGGCGCGGGCCCGCGGCGATGGGATGTGTGGCGGGCGGTGCCGCCAGCGGGTGCGGGGAATCCGGGGGTGTGACAGTAGAGAAATATATATGCTAGATCGGTTTCTGACTTACCATCCCTTGAATGTCACAGGTTCCAGCTACTCCTTTCCGAACGTCAAAAATCCACTGACGGGGGAGGGGCCCTCGCCGTTTCCGGTGCGGAAGCGCGATTGCACACGGCTCTTTGGGGCCAGGGGCGTCGGCTGGGCCGGTTGCCCCTGAGCGGGGGAGTCCGCCAGCGACTGCCCGCCGGTGCCAGGCGTAGTCGCTGGCAGGGGGTGGAGGGTTGGACGCGCAGGGGTGGGTGCACAGAGGGGCCTTTGCCCGCGAGCAGGGGACCGTCCCAGGCCATCGGATCGCGGGTGCGAGGGCCTGGCGGGTTGCAGCGCCGGCGACAACTGCCACCCGGCGCGCCGGGAAACGCCGGCGTCGCGGCAATGCTCCCTGGTGGCTCCGTTGTGGAAATGTGGAAAGGTTTGGAGTTATTTATAATCTAGATCGGTTTCTGACTTAGTCATTTCATGGGACAGGAAAGTCCCAGCCAAACCTCACGACCCAGCACAGCATCACTGACGCAGGGGGCGGACCTGCCGCACGGGGACGGCGCGGCAGGTCCGGGGAACGGCGCGCGGCGGCGTGAGCTCAGCCAGGCAGGTCCGCGGTGTCGACGATCAGGGTGAACGGCCCGGAGTTCACCAGGGCGACCTCCATCATGGCGCCGAAGACGCCGGTGGAAACCTTGGCCCCGAGGGCGCGCAGGCAGGAGACGAACTCCTCGTAGAGCGGTTCGGAGTGGTCCCGGCCGGAGGCGGCGGTCCAGGACGGGCGGCGTCCCTTGCGCACCTCGCCGTACAGCGTGAACTGGCTGACCACCAGCAGGGGAGCGGAGGCCGATTCGCAGGACTGCTCGTCCTCCAGCATGCGCAACCTCCAGACCTTTTCGGCCAGCCGGGCCGCCTCCGCCGGGCCGTCGGTGTGCGTGACCCCGAGCAGCACCAGCAGGCCGGGCCGGTCGAGCGAGCCGACGGTTTCCCCGTCGACGCTGACGGAAGCGGTGCGGGCGCGCTGCAGTACGGCCTTCATGATGCGGATTCTCCTGTATCGGTCCTAGTGGGCCCCGGGCGCCGGGCCGGTTCCGACTTTACGCGGCTGTCCGGGCCCGGCGTCTGTGCCGAGGGCGAAAAGGCGTTGCCGCGTCCCAGCGCGGGATAGGCTTGGGCCATGTCCACCGAGCAGTCCGAGGTCACCGCCGTCGATTCCGAACTTCTGATCATTACCGGCATGTCCGGTGCCGGACGCACGACCGCGGCGCACGCCCTCGAGGACCACGGTTGGTACGTCGTGGAGAACCTGCCGCCGCAGATGCTTGGCACGCTGACCGAACTGGTTGCCCGCATGCACGGGGCGATCCCGAAGCTCGCGGTCGTGATGGACGTCCGCAGCAAGGCGCTGTTCCCGCAGGTGCGCGAAAACCTGGCGCTGCTGAGCGCGGCGGGGGTGAACTACCGGGTGCTGTTCCTGGACGCCAGTGACGACCTGCTGGTGCGCCGGTTCGAGATGGGGCGCCGCCCGCACCCGCTGCAGGGACCGGGCCGGATCCTCGACGGGATCGCCGCCGAACGCGAGGTGCTGCGCGAGTTGCGCGAGGCCGCCGACATCGTCCTGGACACCACCCCGATGAACGTCCATGCCCTGGCGACGGCCATCACGGAGCTGTTCTCCGAGACCGGCACGGTGGTGCTGCGCCTGAACGTGATGAGCTTCGGCTTCAAGTACGGGCTGCCGTCCGACGCCAACTACGTCGCGGACATGCGCTTCATCCCCAACCCGCACTGGGTTCCGGAACTGCGCCGGCACACCGGCCTCGAGGCGGACGTCAGCGACTTCGTGCTCGCGGCGGAGGGCGTCGAGGAATTCATCTCCGCCTACCTGCGCGCCCTGGAGCCGGTCTTCGAGGGGTACCGCCGCGAGAACAAGCACTACGCGACCCTCGCGGTCGGCTGCACCGGAGGCAAGCACCGCTCCGTTGCCATCAGCGAGGAACTTGCCCGCCGGCTGCGCCAGCTGCCGAACGTCACGGTCCAGGTCTCCCACCGCGACCTTGGGCGGGAGTAGGCGGGGATGTCCTTCTACACCAGCCAGTTCCCGCTGGTTCCGCGTCCTGCTTCGCGGGAGGGCAACGGAACCGTGCGCGTGGCCGCCCTCGGCGGAGGGCACGGCCTGTCCGCCTCGCTGTCCGCGCTGCGCCGGCTGACCACGGAGATCACCGCGATCGTGACGGTGGCCGACGACGGCGGATCGTCCGGCCTGCTGCGCCAGGAACTCGACGTGCTGCCCCCGGGCGACCTGAGGATGGCGCTGGCCGCCCTCTGCGACGACACCGACTGGGGCCGCACCTGGCGGGACGTCATGCAGCACCGCTTCACCTCCAAGCCGGGCAGCCCGGGCTCGCTGGACAACCACGCGCTGGGAAACCTGCTGATCGCGACCCTGTGGGAGCTTCTGGGCGATCCGGTGGCCGGGCTGCGCTGGGCCGGCGCCCTGCTGGGGGCCCGCGGGACGGTCCTGCCGATGAGCACGGTTCCGCTGACGATCTCCGGGGACGTCCTTGGCCCGGGGGAGGGCGGCCAGCTGGTGCGCCGCCGCGTCGTCGGACAGGCCAAGCTGGCCACCGCCGGCCAGATCGGGATCGTCAGCAACGTGCGCCTGGAGCCGGCCGACGCCCCCGCCTGCGCCGAGGCGCTCTCCGCGATCGAGCTGGCCGACTGGGTGGTGCTCGGCCCGGGCTCCTGGTACACCTCCGTCCTGCCGCACCTGCTGCTGCCGGAGATGCGCCAGGCGCTCCAGGACACGGAGGCCCGCCGCCTGCTCACCATGAACCTGGCCACGGAAACCAAGGAAACGATCGGCATGAACGCCGCCGACCACCTTGACGTGATCGCGCGGTACGCGCCCGAGCTTCGGCTGGACGCGGTGCTGGCGGACCCGTTGTCGATCGATGACGAAGAAACGTTTCGGCAGGCCGCCGCCCGGCTGGGAGCCCGGTGCTTTTTCGGTAAAGTAGGCAGCGGTGCCGGTCGTGCGACCCATGATCCGCTGCGGCTTGCCGCCGCCTACCACGACGTATTCACCTCGTTCGACAAAGATTCGCCAAGCAGTTAGGAAGCGGAATCCCATGGCACTGACCGCATCGGTCAAGGACGAACTTTCCCGGCTGGACGTGAAGAAATCCTCCGAACGCAAGGCGGAGGTCTCCGCAATCCTGCGCTTCGCCGGCGGCCTGCACATCATCTCCGGCCGCATCGTCATCGAGGCCGAGGTGGACCTCGCATCCACCGCCCGGAGGCTGCGCCAGGCGATCGCCGAGGTCTACGGGCACACCTCGGAGATCATCGTCGTCTCCGGCGGTGGCCTGCGCCGCGGCAGCCGCTACGTGGTGCGCGTGGTGCGCGACGGCGAGTCGCTGGCCCGCCAGACCGGCCTGCTGGACGGGCGGGGACGGCCCGTGCGCGGCCTGCCGTCCGTGATCGTCAACGGATCCGCCGCCGACGCCGAAGCCGTCTGGCGCGGGGCCTTCCTGGCCCACGGATCGCTCACCGAGCCGGGCCGCTCCGCCGCCCTCGAGGTGACCTGCCCCGGTCCCGAGGCGGCCCTGGCGCTGGTGGGGGCGGCACGCCGGCTGGGGCTGGTGGCCAAGGCCCGCGAGGTGCGCGGCGTGGACCGCGTGGTCATCCGCGACGGCGACAGCATCGCGGCCCTGCTCACCCGGATGGGCGCGCACGACGCGCTCATGGTGTGGGAGGAGCGGCGCATGCGCAAGGAGGTCCGCGCCACCGCCAACCGCCTGGCGAACTTCGACGACGCCAACCTGCGCCGTTCGGCGCAGGCCGCCGTCGCCGCCGGCGCCCGCGTGGAGCGCGCCCTGGAGATCCTCGCCGACGAGGTCCCCGAGCACCTCAAGTACGCCGGCGAGCTGCGCGTGGCCCACAAGCAGGCCAGCCTGGACGAGCTGGGACGCCTGGCCGATCCGCCCATGACCAAGGACGCCATCGCCGGGCGCATCCGCCGCCTGCTTGCCATGGCCGACAAGAAGGCCGCGGACCTGGGGATCCCCGGGACCGAGGCCAGCGTCACCGCCGACATGCTGGACGGCTGACCGAAACCAGTTTTCCGTGCCCGTTGCGGCGCGGGATGCATTACCCACCGATCACCCCCGCAATGGGGTGGAAAACTATTGGAGGAAGCATGTCCCAGTACACCCTCCCGGAGCTGCCGTACGACTACGCCGCTCTGGAGCCGAACATCTCCGCGCGCATCATGGAGCTGCACCACAGCAAGCACCACGCGACCTACGTCGCCGGCGCGAACACCGCCCTGGAGCAGCTGGCCGAGGCCCGCGCCAAGGGCGAGTTCGGCAACATCCCGAAGCTCTCCAAGGACCTCGCCTTCCACCTGGGTGGACACACCAACCACTCGATCTTCTGGAACAACCTCTCCCCGGAGGGTGGCGACAAGCCGGTCGGCGAGCTGGCTGCCGCCATCGACGACCAGTTCGGTTCCTTCGACGCGTTCCGCGGCCAGTTCACCGCCGCTGCCCTGAGCCTGCAGGGCTCCGGCTGGGCACTGCTGGCCTTCGACGCCATCGGCGGCAACCTGCTCATTGAGCAGCTTTACGACCAGCAGGGCAACATTCCGGTCGCGACCACCCCGCTGCTGATGCTGGACATGTGGGAGCACGCCTTCTACCTGGACTACGTCAACGTGAAGGCCGACTACGTCAAGGCGTTCTGGAACATCGTGAACTGGGCCGACGTGTCTGCCCGCTTCGAGGCGGCACGCTCCGGCGCCAAGGCCCTGGTCGTTCCGGGCAAGTAGCCCTTGTGGCAGCCGTCACACCCTGCGCCGCATGACGTAGGATGGCGGCAACGTTCGCCGCGGGTTCCACGCACCCGGCCGGGTGCGTGGAACCCGCGGCGGCGGCCGGCCTCCCGGCCGGCGGCACAACGGAGTGTCCCACCCCTTTTTGCACACGTCGCTTCCGGGTCTTAGGCAGCAGGCGCCCACGGAAGTGGCACCCGTCCGCAAGGAGAACAGCTCGTGACTACCCGTGTTGGCATCAACGGATTTGGACGCATCGGACGCAACTACCTTCGGGCCGCGCTGGCCCAGGGGGCGGACGTGGAGATCGTCGCGGTCAACGACCTCGGCTCGATCGAATCCCTGGCCCCCCTCGTGAAATACGACTCCATCCTCGGCCGCCTCGCCGAGGACGTGCGGGTGGACGGCGACTTCCTGGTCGTTGGCGACCACCGCATCAAGGTCCTGGCCGAAAAGGACCCCGCCCAACTGCCGTGGGGCGAACTCGGCGTCGACGTCGTGATCGAATCCACCGGACGCTTCACCGACGGGGAGGACGCCCGCAAGCACCTGCAGGCGGGAGCGCGGAAGGTCATCATCTCCGCGCCGGCCACGGGCGACGACCTCACCGTGGTCATGGGCGTCAACGAGGACCGGTACGACCCCGCAAGCCACGACGTCATCTCCAACGCCTCCTGCACCACCAACTGCCTGGCTCCGGTCGCGAAGGTGCTCAACGACTCCTTCGGCATCGTCAACGGCCTCATGACCACCATCCACGCCTACACGGCCGACCAGCACCTGCACGACGCCCCGCACAAGAAGGACCCGCGCCGGGCCCGCGCCGCGGCCCTGAACGTGGTCCCGACCTCCACCGGAGCGGCCAGCGCGATCGGCCGGGTGATCCCCGAGCTCAAGGGCAAGCTGGACGGCTACGCCATGCGCGTGCCGGTTCCGGTCGGATCGGCCACCGACCTCACCGTCGAGGTGGACCGGGACGTCACCGTCGACGAGGTCAACGCGGCCTTCCTGGAAGCCGCCCAAGGACGGCTGGAGGGGCTGCTGAAGTACAGCACGGATCCGCTGGTGTCCACCGACATCGCCGGCGACCCCGCCTCGGCGGTCTTCGACGCCCCGCTGACCAAGGTGATCGGGCGGACCGTGAAGGTGGTCGCCTGGTACGACAACGAGTGGGGCTACTCCTCCCGGCTGGTGGACCTGACCGAGTATGTCGGGTCGCGGCTCGGTTAGGCCGATGCTTATCGGCTAGGTTTAGACCCATGACTTCTCACACTCTCGACGAACTGCTCGCCGTTGGTGTCCGCGGGCGGCACGTCCTGGTCCGTAGCGACCTGAACGTGCCGCTCGACGGGTCCACCGTCACCGATGACGGCCGCGTCCGCGCGTCCCTCCCCGTGATCGCCAAGCTGGCCGACGCCGGCGCCCGCGTCGTCGTTATGGCCCACCTGGGCCGTCCGAAGGGATCCCCGGACCCCAAGTACTCCATCAAGCCCGCCGCCGAGCGCCTGCGCGAACTGGCCGGCTTCCCGGTTGCCATCGCCGAGGACGTGACGGGCGACAGCGCCCGCGCCGCCTCCGCCGCGCTGGGCGACGGCGAGGTGCTGGTGCTGGAAAACGTGCGCTTCGACGCCCGCGAAACCAGCAAGGACGACGCCGAACGCGCCGCCTTCGCGGCCGAGCTCGCGGCCCTGACCGGCGGCAACGGCGCCTACGTGGACGACGCCTTCGGCGCCGTGCACCGCAAGCACGCCTCAGTGTTCGACATCGCCGCGCTGCTGCCCTCCTACCAGGGCGACCTCGTGCGCACCGAGGTGGAGGTCCTCAAGACCCTCACCGAGGCACCCAAGCGGCCCTACGTCGTCGTGCTGGGCGGATCGAAGGTCTCCGACAAGCTCGCCGTCATCGACAACCTGCTCGGCCGCGCCGACCACCTGCTCATCGGCGGCGGCATGGCGTTCACCTTCCTCAAGGCCCAGGGGCACGCCGTCGGCGGCAGCCTGCTCGAGGAGGACCAGCTGGACACCGTGCGCGGCTACCTGACCCGCGCCAAGGAGGTCGGCTGCGACATCATCCTGCCGACCGACATCGTCGTGGCCTCCAAGTTCGGCGCGGACGCCGAACACGAGATCCTGCCCGCGGACAAGCTCGAGGAAGGCGCCTTCGGGGCCACCGGCCTGGGCCTGGACATCGGCCCGGAGTCGGGCGAGAACTTCGCCAGCTACATCCGCTCGGCCAACACCGTGTTCTGGAACGGCCCCATGGGCGTGTTCGAGATCGACGCCTTCGCCGGCGGCACCCGCGCCGTGGCGCAGGGCCTGGCCGAGTCGGAGGCGTTCAGCGTCGTCGGCGGCGGCGACTCCGCCGCGGCCGTGCGCACCCTCGGGTTCCACGACGACGACTTCGGCCACATCTCCACCGGCGGAGGCGCCTCCCTCGAGTACCTCGAGGGCAAGGAACTGCCCGGCCTGACCGCACTCGACCGCTAGAAGGGCCGCATGACCACCTCCACAAACGGGAAGTTCGACCGCACGCCGCTGATCGCCGGCAACTGGAAGATGAACATGGACCATGTCCAGGGCATCACCCTGTTGCAGAAGCTGGTGTGGACGCTCGAGGACGCCAAGCACAATTTCGAGCGGGTCGAGGTGGCGGTGTTCCCGCCGTTCACCGACCTGCGCGGCGTGCAGACGCTGGTGGCCGGGGATGACCTGCCGGTCGCCTACGGCGGCCAGGACCTGTCCCCGCACGACTCCGGCGCCTACACCGGCGACATCTCCGGGCAGTTCCTGGCCCGGCTGGGATGCCGCTACGTGCTGGTCGGCCACAGCGAACGGCGCACCATCCACGGCGAGGACGACGCCCTGCTCAGCACCAAGATGGCCGCGGCCTACCGGCACGGCCTGGTGCCGGTGCTGTGCGTGGGCGAGGGACTGGAGGTCCGCACCGCGGGCACCCACGTCGCCCACACCCTGGCGCAGCTCCGGGCCAACCTGGAGGACGTGACCGCCGAGCAGGCGGCCCGGCTGGTCATCGCCTACGAGCCGGTCTGGGCGATCGGCACCGGCGAGGTGGCCGGTCCGGCCGACGCGCAGGAGATGTGCGCCGCGATCCGCGCCGAACTGGAGGCACTGTACGACGCCGGCACGGCCGCCGCGGTGCGCTTGCTGTACGGCGGCTCGGTGAAGGCCGGCAACGCCGCGGCGATCCTGCGCGAGCGGGACGTGGACGGCCTGCTGGTCGGCGGCGCCAGCCTCGACGCGGCCGAATTTGCTAGCATTGTCAGGTTCGAGCACCACTTGGTGACCGAGTAGACCGTGCCCGTCGGCACGGCTTCGAGCGAAAGGCCGAAGTGGAAGCACTGAAGATCGTCCTGCAGGTTCTGCTGGGTATCACCAGCCTGCTGCTGACCCTGTTGATCCTGCTGCACAAGGGCCGGGGCGGCGGCATGTCCGACATGTTCGGCGGCGGCATGACCACCAGCCTGGGATCCTCCGGCGTCGCCGAGCGGAACCTCAACCGGATCACCGTTGTCCTGGGCCTGGTCTGGGGCGCCGTGATCGTGGCGCTGGGCCTGATCATGCGGTTCTCCACGGACGCCTAGCGGCGGACGGCAGGACTCACCACATACGCCAAGAGGGCGGCTTCCCGCGGGGAAGCCGCCCTCTTGGCTTGACCGGAACGGGTGCGCTTGAGCGGGTCCGGTGCATGGCGTCGCCGTCGGGGCGACTAGGCTTCTTGTCGTGAGTGTCCGGTTGGACGGCCTGCCAACCGGTCCCGATTCAAGGAGGCCTGATGCCGAAAACCCAGCCGGAACCCATCCGCGATCCCTCGACGGACCATCTGCTCACGGCGGAGAACTCAGTCGTGGCCCTCATCGATTTCCAGCCGGGCCAGTATGCGACGGTGACCTCGGCCACGCGCGAAGAAATCGACCTGAACGTGGTGGCCCTGTGCAAGATCGCAACGGCGTACGGGATTCCCGTGGTCGTCAGCACGGTCGCGGTGGACATGGGGGTCAACCAAGGGACGGCCACGAAGATCATGGACGAGCTGCCCGGTGCCGTCGAAATCGACAGGACCGGAGTCAACGCGTGGGAGGATCCCGATTTTCGGGCGGCGATCGAGGGCACGGGCCGCCGGAAGGTGGTCATGGCCGGCCTGTGGACCGAGGTGTGTCTGACGTTCCCGACGCTCGACATGCTGGCCGAGGGATACGAGGTCTATCCGGTCGCCGATGCGGTCGGAGGGATCAGCCCCGTGGCACACGACCGAGCCTTCGAAAGGATGGTTGCCGCCGGCGCCCGGCCCGTGACCGCCCTGGCCTTCGGGTGCGAGATCATGAGGAACTGGGCCCGCGACGACGCGGACAACCTGCGAGCCGTGATGCGCTGGTACTTCGAGGAGAAGAAGCGCCTGAGCGGGCAGGGGCAGCATTGAGCCGCCCTGCCCGACCGCGGTTCAGGGAAGTCGTCGAGACCAGCAGTGCGACGACGCTTGAACTGTTCTTCGACCTGGTGTTCGTGTTCGCTCTGACGCAGGTGACCGCGACGATGGCGCACGATCTCAGCGCCGCCGGCGTCCTGCGGGGGTTGTGCGTCACGGCCATTCTGTGGTGGTGCTGGGTCTGCTTCTCCTGGGTGGCCAATGTGGTCAAGGCCGACGAAGGACCCACCGAAATCGCCATGTTCGCCGGGATGGGTGGGATGCTCGTGATGGCCCTGTCCATTCCGGAGGCCTTCGAGGACCTCGGCGGAGGATTCCTCGGACCGCTGGTCTTCGCCCTCGGCTATCTGGTGGTCCGGCTGGTGCATCTGATCCTGTTCGCCTTCGCGAGCAAGGGGGATCCCGCTCTACGCAAGCAGGTATCGCTGTTCGCCGTGACCATGTGCGGGTCGACGCTGCTGCTGCTGGCGGCCGCGCCGCTGGACGGGACGGCGGAAAGCCTGCTGTGGGCCGGAGTGATCCTCGTCGATTACGGGGGCACCCTGTTGATCGGGAACAAGGGCTGGCGGGTCCGTTCCGCCAAGCACTTCGCCGAACGGCACGGGCTGATCGTCATCGTGGCGATCGGCGAATCCATCGTGGCCATCGGGGTGGGAATGTCAGGGACGCCGGTGTCCTGGCCGGTGCTGGCCGCCAGCCTTCTGGGGCTTACGGTCAGCGCCAGCATCTGGTGGGCCTACTTCAACAGGGTCTCCGCGGACGGAGAGCACCAGTTGGCGGTTTCCGGGGGCAGGCAACGGACGCGCATGGCCCAACTGGCCTACACCTACCTGCATCTGCCGATGGTGGCCGGCATCGTGCTGGCGGCGCTGGGCATGAAAAAGGTGCTGGAGTACGTCTCCGACTCCACCCACCATTCCCTCGCGGAGGGGCTTTCCCTACTCCCGGCGGCGGCGCTCCTGGGAGGGACCGCGCTTTTCCTGGCGGCGCATGCGGCCTTCGCCCGGGCGGCCCACACCGTCCTGGGCCCGTTCCGCCTGGTGGTCGCGGGGGTACTGGTGCTCGCGATCCCCGCGGCGCAGCACGTACCGGCCCTGGCAGCGATCGGCGGGCTGTCCGTGGTTCTGGTTGCCCTCAACCTGTGGGAGTCGTTCCGGGGCCCCCGCGCCGGGCGCACGGCCTGATCCGCCACGTCCGGGAACGGGGCAGGCCCGGGATCAAATCGGCGAGTGGGATCAGATCAGCGAGGCCGCGGAGGCGTCCAGCAGCCACAGGGTGGCCCGGGTGCCGGCCGCCCCGGCGGCGGGGACGCGTTCGCGCGGGGCCTGGCCGTTCACCGCAACGGCGACGGCCGGGGCCTTGTCCTGGCCGGCCACGAGGAACCAGACCTGGCGGGCGGTGTTGATCGCCCCGAAGGTCAGCGAGACGCGCAGCGGGGGCGGCTTGGGGGAGTCGTGCACGGCGATCGCCGTTCCCTCCAGCGTCCTGGCCCCGGCATGGTCCGGGAACAGCGAGGCGACGTGGGAATCGGGGCCCATGCCCAGCAGCAGCACGTCGATGACGGGCACGGGCAGGTCGGTGTCGGCGCCGTCGGCCGCCTCGGCAGCGAGTTGCCGCGCATAGTCGGCAGCGGCGTCCTCCGGGGTGGCGAAGGTGTCGGAGGGCCCCATCGGGTGGACCCGGCCGCGGTCCAGGCCCAGCCCGTCCAGCACGGAGAGCAGCACTTCGGCCTGGCCCGCGTTTCGGTCTGCGCTGGAGGCTTCGACGAAGCGTTCGTCCCCCCACCAGAGGTTGACCCGGGACCAGTCCACGGCGGTCAGGGCCGGGGAGCCGGCCAGCGCCTTCAGCGTGCCGATGCCGACGCTGCCGCCGGTCAGCACCAGGGTCGCCTCTCCCCGCTCGGCCTGGGCGTCCTGCAGTGCCACCACCAGGCGGGCGGCGGCCGCGGCGGCCAGGGTGGCCGCGTCCGGATGGACCACCACCCGGGCACCGGGGACGCGGGAACGGGAAACGGGGGTCGGGTCAGCGTTCACTGGCACGCACGCTCCTCAGGTTGGTGCGGGGCAATCCGGCGCGGACGACCTCGCCGAAAACCTCGTCGGGATCCAGCCGGCGCAGCTCCTCGGCCAGGCACTCGGGCAGTTCGCGCGGGGGCAGGGAGATGCGCTGGACCGGGTGGCCGGGCTGGTAGAGCTCGGCGACGTCGCCGTGGGGGCGGGAGAGCTCGATGTCGCCGCCGAGGCTGCTGAAGCGGACGCTGCGCACGCCCGTGCCGGCCGGGGTGGACGCGATGGTCACGGGCAGCCGCAGGCAGAGCGTCAGCCAGGCCGCGAGCAGGACCGTGCTGGGGGAGTCGCTGGCGCCCTTCACCGTCACGGCCTTGACCTGCGTGGGGTCGAGCTGGTCGTAGACCGAGGCCAGCTGGGAACGCCAGAGGGTGAGCCTGGTCCAGGCCAGGTCCGTGTCGCCGGCGGTGACGGTGCGCGCGATGCGGAAGAGGGCGGCGCGCGGGTCCTTCTCGCTGGCGCAGTCGGTGATGCGGCGGTGTGCGATCCGGCCCAAGGGCGTGGCCGCAGGGTTCTCCGGAACGCCGTGGGGCCACCAGACCACGATCGGCGCGTCCGGCAGCAGCAGCGCGGCGACCAGGGATTCGTCCGCCGACGACAGGGCGCCGTACCCGTGCAGCAGCACCACCTCGGAGGCGCCGGCGTCGCCGCCCACGCGGATCTGCGCGTCCAGCCGGGTCTTGGCGTTCTTGCGCCCCTCGATGACCACGATCACGCGGCAGGGGTGTTCGCGGCTGGCCAGGTTGGCGGCCTCGATCGCGTCCTCCTCGAAGCCGGCCCGGCTGATGACCACCAGGGTCAGCACCCGGCTCAGCGCCACCACGCCGCCGCTTTCGCGCAGTTCGACGAGCTTCTTGCCCACCTGGGAGGTGGTGGTGTCCTTGAGTTCGACGATCATGGCCGGCGCCACGTCCTTCCGTCGCGGGCGAGCAGTTCGTCGGCGGAGGCGGGGCCCCAGCTGCCGGGGGCGTAGGGCTCGGGCTGGTCGGGCAGCGAGGCCCAGTACTTCTCGAACGGGTCCACGATCTTCCAGGACAGCTCCACCTCCTGGTGCCGCGGGAACAGCGGAGGCTCGCCCAGCAGGACGTCGAGGATGAGCCGCTCGTAGGCCTCCGGGCTGGATTCGGTGAAGGAGTGGCCGTAGCCGAAGTCCATGGTCACGTCCCTGACCTCCATCTGGGTGCCCGGGACCTTGGAGCCGAAGCGGATGGTGGCGCCCTCGTCCGGCTGCACCCGGATCACGACGGCGTTCTGGCCGAAGTCTGGGTCGGAGACGTCGCGGAAGAGCAGGTTCGGCGCCTTCTTGAAGACGATGGCGATCTCCGTCACCCGCCGCCCGAGCCGCTTGCCGGCGCGCAGGTAGAACGGGACGCCGGCCCACCGGCGGGTGTTGATGTCCAGCCGGATGGCCGCGTAGGTCTCGGTGGTCGAGGCCGGGTTGAAGCCCTCCTCCTCCAGGAAGCCGGTGACCTTCTCGCCGCCCTGCCAGCCGCCGGTGTACTGGCCGCGGGCCGAATGCCGGGACAGGTCATCGGGCAGGCGGACAGCGGCGAGGACCTTTTCCTTTTCCGCGCGCAGCTGGTCCGCGTCGAAGGAGATGGGCTCCTCCATGGCGGTCAGCGCGAGCAGCTGGAGCAGGTGGTTCTGGATGACGTCGCGGGCCGCGCCGACGCCGTCGTAGTAGCCGGCGCGGCCGCCGATGCCGATGTCCTCGGCCATGGTGATCTGCACGTGGTCGACGTGGTTGGCGTTCCAGATCGGCTCGAACAGCTGGTTGGCGAAGCGCAGCGCCAGCAGGTTCTGCACCGTCTCCTTGCCCAGGTAGTGGTCGATGCGGAACACCGAGTCGGCCGGGAAGACGGACTCGACGATCGCGTTCAGCTCGCGGGCCGAGGCGAGGTCGTGCCCAAAGGGCTTTTCGATGACCACGCGGCTCCACCCCGGGTGCTCCGACTCGTCACGGGCCAAGCCGTGGCGGGAGAGCTGCTCGCAGACCTGCTCGAAGGAGTTCGGCGGGATGGAGAGGTAGAACACGTGGTTGCCGCGCGTGCCGCGCGTTCCCTTGAGCTCCTCCAGCGTCTCGCTGAGCCGGTCGAACGCGTCGTCGTCCCCGAAGCCGCCACTGACGAAGCGGAAGCCGCCGGAGAGCTGCTCCCACACCGTCTCGTTGAACGGGGTGCGCGCGCTGGAGCGCACCCACTCGCGGGCCTGCTCCCTGAAGTCCTCGTGGGACCAGTCGCGGCGGCCGAAGCCCACCACGGCAAAGCCCGGGGGCAGGAGCCCGCGGTTGGCAAGGTCGTAGACCGCCGGAATGAGCTTTTTGCGGGCCAGGTCGCCGGTGACTCCGAAGAAGACCAGCGCGGAGGGGCCGGCGATGCGGTTCAGCCGCCGGTCCCTCCGGTCACGCAACGGGTTGCTTGACGTGGTGTGTGGCATGGGGTGGTTGTGCTGCTTTCGTTGTGCCGCGCCGTGCGTGAATATGCCGTGCGCGGAAATGCTGTGCCGGTGTTAGACCCTAGCCGATGCCGCCCGCGCGCGGCGCGCCGAGCCGGCGGACGGCATCGCGCAGTTGGCGCAGGCCGGCCTGGCGGTCCACCAGGTGCAGGCGCAGGACCGGCCGCTTGAGGCTGTCCAGGACCTGGGCGTCCCCTGCGGCCTGGGCCGCGATCAGCTCGCCGAAGGTGAACGGACGGCCGGGAATGCTCAGGTCCGCGGCCGAATCCCCGGTGATCTGCAGGTAGGCACCGATCGCCGGTCCGCCCTTGTGGTACTGGCCGGTGGAGTGCAGGAAGCGCGGGCCCCAGCCGAAGGTCACGGGGCGCCCGGAGGCCGCGGCCAGTTCGGGACGGATCCCCTGCAGCGGGGCGTACCCCAAGCGGTCCAGGTACGCCTGGACGCTCAGGTAGCCGTTCTCCGGGAGCGCGTCCAGCAGCGCCTCCAGGGCGCCATCCAGGCCGGAGACGCCGTCGAGCAGGCCGTCGGTGGCGCGCAGCTCCACGTCCCCGTCGACCAGGGTGGCCGGAACCTGTTCGGGCGTGGAATCCAGCAGGCCGCGGGCGGCGATCTTGGCGGCCTCCACGTCAGGCTGGTCGAAGGGGTTGATGCCCAGCAGCCTCCCGGCCACGGCGGTCGCCCATTCCCACAGCAGCAGCTGCCCGCCCAGGGACCCGGACACCGCGATCTGGCTCAGCGGCCCCTCGGCGATGGCGTCTTCCTCCCCGGCGGCTTCGCCGACCAGGCGGACCAGCAGGACGTCGTCCACGTCCGCGACCGTTTCGGGGTCGCCCGGTTCGGCGACCACCGGCAGCACGCCGGTGCCCAGCTTGCCGGTGGATTCGGCGATGAGCTGCTCGGCCCAGTCGGCGAATCCGACGATCCCGGACCCCTCGTCGACGAAGACCAGCTTGTCGCGCAGGGGGCGGGTTCCGGCCAGCGCGGCCCCGAGGCACAGCGCAATGTTGTCCTCGTCGTCCTCGGCCAGGAACTCGGCGGTTTCCTCCGCGTCGTCGAGGAGTTCCTCGATGTCGACGCCGGCCAGGCCGGTGGGGACCAGCCCGAACGCGGTGAGCGCGGAGAAGCGTCCGCCCACCTGCGGGTCGCCGGTGAACACGGCGCGGTAGCCGGCGGCGCGCGCCTGCTCCTCCATGGGGGAGCCGGGGTCGGTGACCACCACGATGCGGGTCGCCGGGTCCAGGCCGGCGTCGCTGAAGGCCTGCTCGAAGACGCGGCGCTGCGAGTCCGTCTCCACCGTGGATCCGGACTTCGAGGAAACCACCAGGACCGAGGAGGACAGGCGGTCCCCGAGCGCGTTGCCGACCATCTCCGGGTCGGTGCTGTCCAGCACCACCAGCTCGACGTCGGCCGTCGCCGCGATGACCTCCGGCGCCAGCGAGGAGCCGCCCATGCCGGCGAGCACGACGCGGTCGACGCCTTCGGCGCGCAGTTCATCGCGCAGGGCAAGGATCGGCTCCACCAGCGCACGCGCGGCGGCCGTGGGGTCGATCCAGCCGAGCCGGATGGAGGCCTCGGCGACGGCGTCCGGGCCCCACAGCGTGGCGTCCTTGGCGGCCAGCCGCGAGGCGACCCGGTCGGCGACCAGCTGCGGGACGTGCGCCTCGATGGCGTCCAGGGCCGCGCCGGTGGCTTCGAATCCAAGTGAGGTCATGTCCTAGCCCCCGATCTTGGAGGAGTTCAGGGCCAGGGCGACGTCCTCGAGCAGCTCGTCCCAGGAGGCCTCGAACTTCGCCAGGCCCTCCTCCTCGAGCAGCCCGACGACCTCGTTGTAGTCGATGCCCAGGTGCGCGAGGGCGTCGAGCACGGCCTCGGAGGCGCCGTAGGTTCCGGCAATGGTGTCGCCGATGACCTCGCCGTGGTCGGCGGTGGCCTCCAGGGTCTTCTCCGGCATGGTGTTGACCACGTGCGCGGCGACGAGCCCGGTGACGTAGAGGGTGTCCGGGTAGGCCGGGTCCTTCACGCCGGTCGAGGCCCAGAGCGGGCGCTGCGGGCGGGCGCCGGCTTCGGCCAGCAGCTTCCAGCGCTCGGAGGAGAACAGCTCCTCGTACACCTGGTAGGCCAGGCGGGCGTTGGCGAGCCCGGCCTTGCCCTTGAGGGCTGCGGCCTCGTCGGTGCCGATCGCGTCGAGCCGCTTGTCGATCTCGGTGTCGACGCGGGAGACGAAGAAGGAGGCGACCGAGTGGATCGCGGACAGGTCGTGGCCGTTCTCGCGGGCCTGCTCCAGGCCGAGCACGAAGGCGTTGATGACGGCGCGGTAGCGCTCCAGGGAGAAGATCAGGGTCACGTTGACGCTGATGCCGGCGGCCAGGGTAGCGCTGATGGCTTCCAGGCCCTCGACCGTGGCCGGGATCTTGATCAGGACGTTGTCGCGGTCCACGCGGGCGTGCAGCTTCACGGCCTCGGCGACCGTGCTCTCGGTGTCGCGGGCCAGCCGGGGATCGACCTCGATCGAGACGCGGCCGTCGACGCCGCCGGTGGCGGCGGCGGCCGGCGCGAACAGGTCGCAGGCGGCCGCGACGTCGTCGGTGGTGATCTCGAAGACGGCGTGCTCGACGTCGGCGCCGGCCGCGGCCAGCTGGGCCACCTGGCCCTCGTACGCGTGTCCGTTCTTCAGCGCGGCGGCGAAGATCGAGGGGTTGGTGGTCACGCCGACCACGTTTCGTTCGGCGGCCAGGGCCGCCAGCGAACCGGATTCGAGGCGTTCGCGCGAGAGATCGTCGAGCCAGATGGAGACTCCGGCATCGGAGAGTGCCTGGGTGTTGGGGTTGCTCACGGGTCGTGTCCTTCCGTTGTACGTCAGGTGGGGCGGGCGGGGCCCGGTGGAGCGGCCAGGGCGGGCGCCGGGTCCGGCGCCCGCCCGTGGGCGCTAGCGGGTGGCGGCCAGGCTTTCGCGGGCGGCCGCGGCCACGGCCTCGGAGGTGATGCCGAACTCGCGGAAGAGCGTCTTGTAGTCGGCGCTGGCGCCGAAGTGCTCCAGGGAGACGATCCGGCCGGCGTCGCCGACCAGTTCGCGCCAGCCCTGGCCGACGCCGGCCTCGACGGAGACGCGGGCGCGGACCTCCGAAGGCAGGACCGACTCGCGGTAGGCGGCGTCCTGCTTGGCGAACCACTCCAGGCACGGGAGGGACACGACGCGGGTGGCGATGCCGTCCGCCTGCAGGGCCTCGCGGGCCTCCATGGCCAGCTGGACCTCGGAGCCGGTGGCCAGCAGCAGGACCTGGGGCCGGGTCGCTTCGCCGTTGGCGGTGGCCTCGGCCAGCACGTAGGCCCCGCGCGCGACGCCGGAGGCGTCGCCGATGCCGCCGTCGGCGGGACGGTCGTACACCGGCAGGTTCTGCCGGGTGAGGACGATGCCGGCCGGGTTGGAAGTGTTTTCCAGGATGGTCTTCCAGGCCCAGGCGACCTCGTTGGCGTCCGCCGGGCGGACCACGTCCAGGTTGGGGATGGCGCGCAGGGAGGCCAGCTGCTCCACCGGCTGGTGCGTCGGGCCGTCCTCGCCCAGGCCGATCGAGTCGTGCGTCCACACGTAGATGGAGGGCACGCCCATCAGCGCCGAAAGCCGGATGGCGGGGCGCTGGTAGTCGGAGAAGATCAGGAAGGTGCCGGAGAACGCGCGGGTGCCGGAGGAGAGCACGATGCCGTTCACGATCGACGCCGCGGCGTGCTCGCGGATGCCGAAGTGCAGCACGCGCCCGTACGGGCCGCCCTTCCAGGCGTGGGTCTGGCGGGAGGCGGGGATGAAGGAGCCGCTGCCCTCGATGGTGGTGTTGTTCGATTCGGCGAGGTCGGCGGAGCCGCCCCACAGCTCGGGCAGTTCCGGGCCGATCGCGTTGAGGACCTTGCCGGAGGCGGCGCGGGTGGAGACGTCGCGGCCGGCCGGGAACACCGGGAGGGCATCCTCCCAGCCGTCGGGCAGCGTGCCGGCGTTGATCCGCTCCAGCAGGGCGGCGCGCTCGGGGTTGGCGGCGGACCAGGCGGCGAAGGACTCCTCCCAGGCGGCGTGGGACTCGGCGCCGCGGGTGGCCACCTCGCGGGCGTGGTCCAGCACCTCGGGGGAGACCGCGAAGTTCGCGGCCGGGTCGAAGCCCAGGGCCTCCTTGAGGGCGGCGAGCTCGGCCGCGCCCAGGGCCGAACCGTGGATCTTGCCGGTGTTCTGCTTGGTGGGGGCCGGCCAGCCGATGATGGTGCGCAGCGAAATGATGGACGGGCGCCCGGTTTCGGCCTTCGCGGCCAGAAGCGCGTCGTGCAGCGCCGCCATGTCCTCCACGTACTCGCCCGTCTCGGTCCAGTCCACGCGCTGGGTGTGCCAGCCGTAGGCCGCGTAGCGGGCCAGCACGTCCTCGGTGAAGGCGATGTCGGTGTCGTCCTCGATGGAGATGTGGTTCTCGTCGTACACCACCACCAGATTGCCCAGCTCCTGGTGCCCGGCCAGCGACGAGGCCTCGGAGGTCACGCCTTCCTGGAGGTCGCCGTCGGAGGCGATGACCCACACGGTGTGGTCGAACGGGCTGGTGCCGGCCGGGGCCTCCGGGTCCAGCAGCCCGCGCATGCGGCGCTGCGCGTAGGCGAAGCCGACGGCGGAGGCCAGGCCCTGGCCGAGCGGGCCGGTGGTGATCTCCACGCCGGCGGTGTGGCCGTACTCCGGGTGGCCCGGGGTCTTGGCGCCCCAGGTGCGCAGGGACTCGATGTCCTCCAGCTCCAGGCCGTAGCCGGAAAGGAACAGCTGCAGGTACAGGGTCAGGGAGGTGTGCCCGGGGGAGAGGACGAAGCGGTCCCGGCCCACCCACTCCGGATCGGACGGATCATGGCGCAGGTGCTGCTGGAAGAGCAGGTAGGCCGCCGGGGCAAGGCTCATCGCGGTGCCGGGGTGGCCGTTGCCGACCTTCTCGACGGCATCCGCGGCCAGAACGCGCGCGGTGTCGACCACCCGCTGGTCCAGCTCGGTCCATGTCAATTCCCGAACGTCTGACTGTGGCGCCACGGTGTGGTCCCTCTCTGTGTGATCAGCATGATGCACTCCCCGGGCCCAGCTCCGGGACATGCGATTGCGCCGCCTGTGTCCGCCCCGCCGGAAGGAAGGGAGACTGGGCACCGGCGCATCCTTTCCCACCTTATCCCGGTGGGGCCGGGCATTTCCGTTTTTTGCGGCGCCCGAAATGGGTGTTCCCGGCGGGCCCGTGGCCGGGGCCGCCCCACCGCGCCGTTTTCTACCGCGCGTAAAAGGGTATGATTACCCAGTCTGTCCAAATCCCCCAGAGAACTGAGTGGCATGTCAGTGAACACCGTTCGTGCTGCCGCGGCTCCGAGCCGCGCGGCGCGCCAGCCCGGAGAAGCCCTGGGCGGTTTCGTTGGACGCAAGGCGAAGGCCTATCTGGCCCTGACCAAGCCGCGTGTCGTGGAACTGCTGCTTGTCACCACCCTGCCCACGATGATTTTCGCCCAGCGCGGCTTCCCGGACGTGGTCACGATGGTCGCCACGCTGCTCGGCGGCGCCATGGCCGCCGGCAGCTCCGGCGCCTTCAACTGCTACTTCGACCGGGACATCGACAAGGTCATGCACCGCACCGAGGGACGTCCGCTGGTCACCGGCGAGGTGACCCCGCGCGAGGCGCTGGTGTTCTCCTGGGCCCTGGGCGTCGCCTCGATCGCCGTCCTGTGGGCCGGCACCAACGTGCTGACCGCCGGGCTGGGCCTGGCCGCGATCCTGTTCTACGTGGTCCTCTACACGCTGATCCTCAAGCGCCGCACCGCGCAGAACATCGTCTGGGGCGGCATCGCCGGCTGCATGCCGGTGCTGATCGCCTGGGCCGCGGTGACCAACACGGTCGAGTGGCCGGCGATCATCCTGTTCCTGATCATCTTCCTCTGGACCCCGCCGCACTACTGGCCGCTGTCCATGAAGTACGCGGAGGACTACTCGGCCGCCCAGGTTCCGATGCTCGGCGCCATCGCCAACGCGCGCACCGTCTCCGTGCAGGTGGTGCTCTACGCCTGGGCCACGGTGGTCTGCTCGCTGCTGCTGGCCCCGATGGGCTACGCCGGCATCGTCTACACCGTCATCGCGGCGGTGTCCGGCGGCTGGTTCATCTACGAATCGCACGTCCTCTACCGCGAGGCCCGCCGCGAACACAGCCCGCAGGACATGAACAAGAAGGCCATGAAGGTCTTCCACATCTCCATCACCTACCTGACGCTGGTCTTCGTCGCCCTGGCGATCGACCCCTTCGTCGGAGAGCCGCTCTTCCAGCGCTGACCTTGCCGCAGGTCCCCGCTGAAGGACCTGCGCGTGAGCGCGCGCCAGGACGGCCACCGGCGCCACGGCCATTCCGGAATGTCCATTTCCTGACGAGCGGCAACTCCCTAGGATGGGCGTGGTGTCATGTCCCGACGCCATGGGGGGATGCTGGGGGATGGATGTTCCGGATCGACGTGGCCGAAGACGGCGGAAAGCGGGTTTTCGAACCCGAGTCGGAGACCTCGGTGGTGCTGACCCGAACGGCCCAGAGGTCGCATGTCAAGGTCTTCCTGATGACGCAGGGCGAAACCCGCATACCTTTCGAGGCGCGACTCAACCATGCCGCGGATCCCGTCACGGGAGACGAGTACCGCTACTACACGTTCGAAGCCTTCGGCTGCCTGCCCACTGACAAGCCGGGCACCGGCTCCCTGGAACCGCGGGACGAGTCCTTCTGGAAACACAGGGCGGCCGCCGCGCTCGTGGTTTACGGCCGTCGTTATGACGGGCTGGAGAGTCCGCCGGAGCGCAATCGCGTGCTGCTTGAGGGCCGGTTTTACACGCGCCTCGATTTTGGCTTTGACTCCTAGCGCGGCGTACGGCGCACCGTTCCGTCTTCGGAGCGGGTGAATCCCGGATTCAGGTTCGGCGCCGGCCTACTCCAGCTTCGCGCGTCGGCGTATCGTGGGTGCCGGTTGGCAAGGAACACCGGGGCCGGCTGCACTCACTTCCCTCCAGCGACGGCCCGTGACCGCCGAGGAGAAGCGATGCCCCCGTCAGAAACCCCCATCCCGCAGCCGCCCACGCGCCCGGTGGTCGGCAACCTCAACGACATCGACGCCAGCCAGGGCGTCCTGGGCATGGTCAAGGTGGCCGAGGAGTACGGCCCGATCGTGCGCATGCAGGTCTTCAACCGGAACATCGTCGTGGTCTCCTCCCAGGAGCTGGTCAACGAGGTGTGCGACGAAACCCGCTTCGGCAAGGTGCTGGGCATTGCCCTGCGCGAGGTGCGGGGGTTCATCGGCGACGGCCTGTTCACCGCCGAGACGCAGGAGCCCAACTGGCAGAAGGCGCACCGGATCCTCATGCCGGCGTTCGGGCCCGCGGCGCTGCGGCGGATGTTCACGGGCATGGACGACATCGCCGAGCAGCTGATGCTCAAGTGGGAGCGGCTCGGCCCGGCGGCCCGGATCGACGTCTCGGACAACGCCACCCGCCTGACGCTGGACACGATCGCCCTGTGCTCGTTCAGCTACCGGTTCAACAGCCTCTACCGCGAGGAGATGCATCCGTTCGTCGGGGCCATGGTCCGCGCGCTGGTGGCCTCCCGGGAGCGGTCGCGCCGGCTGCCGGTGCAGAACAGGATCATGGTGCGCAGCCGCCACCAGCTCCAGGAAGACAACGCCCTGATGTTCGAGGTCGCCGACCAGATCATCAGCGACCGGCGGCGGAACCCGAGTCCGGCCGGCCAGGAAGACATCCTGGACACCATGCTCAACGCCGCCGACCCGGTGACGGGCGAACGGCTCTCCGAGGAGAACATCCGCAACCAGATGGTCACCTTCCTCGTGGCCGGCCACGAGACCACCAGCGGGCTGCTGACGTTCGCGATCTACGAGCTGCTGCGCCATCCCGGCGTGCTGGCCACGGCGCGCGACCGGGTGGATGAGGTGGTGGGCGCCGACGCCGTCCGCTTCGAGCACCTCCCGCGGCTGGGGTACCTCGACCAAATCCTCAAGGAGACGCTGCGGCTGTGGCCCACGGCGCCGGCGTTCAACGTCGCCCCGTACGAGGACACCGTCCTCGGCGGCCGCTACCGGGTGCCCGCCGGACAGACCATCATGGTGCTGCTGCCGCAGCTGCACCGGGACAAGGCCGCGTGGGGCGAGGACGCCGAGATCTTCGACCCTGACCGGTTTTCCCCGGAGCGCGCCGTGACGATCCCCGCCAACGCGTGGAAGCCCTTCGGCAACGGCCAGCGCTCCTGCATCGGCCGCGGATTCGCCCTGCAGGAGGCCACCCTGATGCTGGCCAAGCTGCTGCAGCGGTTCGACATCACCGCGGCGGACCCGGACTACGAGCTGAAGATCAAGCACACCCTGACCATGAAGCCGGAAGGCCTCTACATCCACGTGCGGCGGCGCAACGTGCGGATCCGCGCCGGGGAGGCCAGGGGATCGGGTGCCGCCGTCGCCACCCGGGCCGCACCCGCCCCGGCCGCCGCGCCCAACGGCATCCCGGTCCGGGTGCTCTACGGCTCCAACGCCGGGACCTCCAAGGAGTTCGCCCAGCGCATCGCCAACGACGCCGGCCGGCGCGGCTACACCCCGACGCTGGCTCCGCTGGACTCAGCCGTGGACGGCGTGGGGGAGGGCCCCGCCCGCGGCCGGGCCGCCGGGCTGCCTGCCGAGGGCATCGTCGCGATCGTCACCTCCTCCTACGAGGGGCAGCCCCCGGACAACGCCCGCCAATTCGTGGCCTGGGCCGCGCATCTGGCCCCGGGGGACCTGGAGGGGGTCCGCTACGCCGTCTTCGGCAACGGAAATCGGGACTGGGCCCGCACCTACCAGGCCATACCCACGGAGATCGACGAGAGGCTGGCCGCGGCCGGCGCCACCCGGGTGTACCGGCGCGGGGCGGCGGACGCCCGGGCCGACTTCTTCGGCGACTTCGAGGAGTGGTACGCCGGCTTCTGGCCCGCCGTGGACGCCGCCCTGGGGCAGAGCACGGCCGCTCCGCCCGCCCAGCCGCAGCTGGAGGTCAGGTTCGTGGGCAGCATCCGGGAGCCGCTGCTGCGCCAGAACGGGCTCTCCATGGGCACCGTGGTGGCGAATCGGGAACTGGTGGACACCAGCCGGGAGGGGGCCCGCTCCAAGCGGCACCTGGAGATCGCGCTGCCGGACGGGATGACCTACCGCACCGGCGACTACCTCGCGGTGCTGCCGCTGAACCCCAGTGGCCTCATCCAGCGCGCCCTGACCCATTTCGGGCTGGACTACGACGCCCAGGTGGTCCTGGGCATGGAGCGGGGGGACACCTTCCTGCCCACCGGCACGCCGGTGGCGGTCGGGGAACTGCTCAGCAGCTACGTCGAGCTGGCCGCGCCGGCGACCCGGCAGCAGATCGAGCACCTGGCCGACGTCGCCGGCGACCCCGGGCACCGCGCGAACCTGGAGGCCTTCGCCGAGGACCGTGCGCGGCACGCGGCGGAGATCCTGGAGAAGCGGATCAGCGTCCTGGACCTGCTGGCGGCCTACCCCTCCTGCCTGCTGTCCTTCACCTCGTACCTGCAGATGCTCACCCAGCTGGCGCCGCGGCGGTATTCGATCTCATCCTCCCCGCGCTGGAGCCCCGACCACGTGGCGCTGACCTTCGCGGTGGTGCGGGAACCGGCCTGGTCCGGCCGGGGAACCTTCGAGGGGGCCGCCTCGACCTACCTGGCCCAAGCGCGGCTCGGAACCCGGGTCGCCGTCGCGGTCCGGCCCTCCAATGCGGCCTTCCATCCGCCGGAATCGCTGGAGACGCCGCTGGTGATGGTGTGCGCCGGGACCGGGCTGGCCCCGTTCCGTGGCTTCATCCAGGACCGGGCGCTGCAGGCCCAGACGGAGGGAACCGTTCCGGCGAAGTCGCTGCTGTTCTTCGGCTGCCGCGCCCCGGACACCGACTTCCTGTACCGCGACGAGCTGGCCGGGTGGGCCGGCGAGGCCAACCTGGACATCCGGCCAGCGTTCTCCGCAGCCCCCGAGGACGGGCAGCGCTACGTCCAGGACCGGCTCTGGGCGGACCGGGCCGACGTCGTGGACCTGGTCCGGCAGGGCGCCACCTTCTACCTCTGCGGCGACGGCAAGCACATGGCGCCGCGCGTGCGGGACACCTGCGTGCGGATCTACCGGGAGGCCACCGGTGCCACGGAGGCGGAGGCCAACGCCTGGATGGACGAGGTGGAGCGCCGCCACGGACGGTACGTGGCGGACATCTTCAGCTGAAGCCGGAAAAGCCCCGCGCGCTACAGCGGGAAGCGGCCCGTCGAGCGGTCCCAGACGTTCGTGGCCGCGGCCGCCAGCAGCGCCGCGCCGAGCATGTGGGCCAGCACCAGCCCCACGGGCAGGCCGGTGAAGTGCTGCCAGTAGCCGATGCCGGCCTGGAGGACCAGGACGGCGGACAGCAGCACCAGCGCCCGGCGCAGTCCGGCGGAGGTGGGGGAGCGGAACGCGAGGAACAGCGCCAGGACCGTTGCCCCCACCAGCAGGTAGACCGGGACCGCGTGCAGGCGGGTGACCGTCAGAGCATCGAAGCCGTGGCGCGGGGCGGCGGCGTCACCGGCATGCGGGCCGGTGCCGGTGACGATGGTGCCGAGGTAGATCGCGACGGCGGAGACCACCAGGATCGCCCAGCCGAGACTGCGCTGGGTGCCGGTCAGCGGGGGAACGGCGATGGACGCCTCCCCGCGCACCACCCTCCCGGTGCGGTTCACCATCAGGGTGGCCGCCGAAACCATCAGCGACGAGGCCACGAAGTGCAGGCCCACCACCCACGGGTTCAGGTCCGACCACACCGTGATGCCTCCGATGACGGCCTGCAGCGGGATGCCAGCGAGCAGGGCCGTGGCCAGGCCGAACACGGTGCGGTGCTCCTTGCGGCCCTTCCAGACGGACACGAGCATGGCCACGGCGATGGCGGCCAGCACGAACGTGAGCATGCGGTTGCCGAACTCGATCAGGCCGTGGATGCCCATCTCCGCGGTGGGGGTCATGGTCCCCGGCATGCAGTTGGGCCACTCGGCGCAGCCGAGGCCCGACTTGGTCAGGCGGACCGCCCCGCCGGTGACGATGATGGCGACCTCGGAGACCAGCGAGGCCACGGCGAGGCGGTGGACGCCGGGGGTGATCCGGGTCGGCAGGCGGTCGCCCAGGCGGGCGAGGGGCGCGGTGGCGGTGGTCATGCGTTCAGCTCCAATTGGGCTAGTTCCACTTGAACCAGCGGGTGGCGGCGAAACCGGCGAGGAGGGCCCACACCAGCAGGATGACAAGGGCTGCCCCGTCCAGGCGGCCCTCGATGAGGGCGGCGCGGAGGGCATCGCCCAGCGCCGCGGACGGCAGCAGGTCCACAACCGACTGCATGGCTCCTGGCAGCCGTGTGCCGGGGATGAGGATCCCGCCCGCGGCCGCGAGCAGCACCCAGACCAGGTTCGTGATCGCGAGGGTCGCCTCCGGGCGGACCGTGCCGGCGATCCACAGGCCCAGCGCGGTGAAGGCGGCGGCCCCGAGCAGCAGCAGGAACAGCCCCAGCGGGATGCCGGCCGGGTCGGGACGCCAGCCCATGGCCAGGGCGGTGCCGCCGACCACGACAAGCTGGACCATCAGCACGGCCACCACGGCGATCGCCTTGCCGAAGACCAGCCCGGCGCGCCCCAGCGGGGTGGTGGACAGGAAGCGGAGCACGCCGTAGCGGCGGTCGAAGCCGGTCGCGATGCCCTGCCCGGTGAAGGCGGTGGACATCACGCACAGCGCCAGCACCCCAGGCGCGGCCGCGTCGATGCGGCTGTCCGCGACGCCGTCGATCAGGTCGGTGAAGACCAGACCGAACAGGGCCATGACCGGCAGGACGACGGCAAGCACCAGCTGTTCGCCGTTGCGCAGCATGGCGCGGGTCTCATACCCCCCGTGGCGCAGGATCCGCACCACTTGCGGGGCGGCGTTGCCCTCAGGCACGGGTGCCTCCTTCGGCGATTTCCAGGAAGACGTCCTCGAGCGTGCGCGGCTGCATGGAGACGGCGTCGGGGAAGACCCCCAGCCGCTGCCACCAGGCGGCGAGGTCGGCGAGGTCGGCGGGGGTGCGCAGCCCGTTCACCAGGTACCGGCCCGCCGACACCTCCACGACCGAGCGCCCCTCCGTCCACAGTGGGGGCTCCAGACCCGGGCGGGCGGAGAACTCCAGGGTGCGCGCGTCGGCGTCGGCCGAGGCGCGGGCGGTCAGCTCGGCGACGGTTCCCTGGGCGACGTTCACGCCCCCGTCGATGATGTAGACGTAGTCGGAGAGGCGCTGGGCGTCCTCCATCAGGTGCGTGGTCAGCACGATGCACAGGCCCCGGTCGCGGAGTTCGCCGATCAGGTCGAAGACCGTCTGGCGCGACTGCGGGTCCAGGCCGGCGCTGGGCTCGTCGAGGAACACGACCTCGGGGTTTCCGGCCAGGGCCGCGGCCAGGGCAACGCGCTGGCGCTGGCCCCCGGAAAGCCGCCGGATGCTGGTGTGGGAGAAGCCGTGGATGCCCAGCCGCTCGGCCAGCGCGTTGACGTCGGCCGGGTGGCGGTACATCCCGGCCACGTGGCGCAGCAGCTGCATCGGCTTGGCCGAGGGCGGCAGGCCGCCGTCCTGGAGCATGACTCCCACGCGCGAACGCAGTTGGCTGCCGGCTGCGGCGGGGTCCTCGCCGAGCAGGCGCACCGTCCCGCCGTCGGCCTTCAGGAGCCCCTGCGCGCAGGCGAGGGTGGTGGACTTGCCCGCGCCGTTGGAGCCCAGCAGCGTGGTGACCCGGCCGGGGGAGGCGCTGAGGCTGATGCCGTTCAGGACGCGCACCATGCGCCCGTCGAGGGCGGCGACGGGACCGAAGTCCTTGCGGAGACGGTCGACGACGAGGCTGGGTTCGGCTGCGGGCACCGAACCATTCTACTGGACACGCGGCGGGCGCCCGGCGCGTGACTGGTTCGACTAAGCCCGTCCTTACTAGCGGCGGGATGGTCATTAGCGCATGATTGTGTTGTGTATTCTTCCCAGCAAACCGTGCCCGGGCCGGACCCTGTGGTCCGCGCAACGGCCGGGCTCCCGGAAAACGAGGAGCGCACCCGCGACCGCGTGCTGCACGCGGTGTTGGAAGAGGGGCCGGTCAGCGCCGCGGAACTCGGCGAACTGCTCGGCTTCACGCCCGCCGCGGTCCGCCGCCACCTCGATGCCCTCAGCCGCCAAGGCCTGGTTGAGGTGAAGCTTGTCGCCAACCAGTCCACCGGCGCCGGACGGCCAGCCCGCCGCTACGTGCTCAGCCACCGCGGCCAGGCCAAGCTCGGCAACGACTACCTGGACATCGCCACCGAAGCCCTCGCCGAACTCGGCCGCGCCGCCGGCCCCGAGGCGGTCGACGCCTTCGCCGCGCGCCGCTTCGAGGCCATGGAGCGGCGCTACCGCCCCGCCGTCGAGGCCGCCGGCGAGTCGCTGGCCGCCCGCGCCGACGCGCTCTCCGCCGCGTTGAGCGCCGACGGGTTCGTCGGCTCCACCCGCTCCGTCGGGACGAACCTGCCCCGCGCCACCATGCTCAGCGTCCAGCTGTGCCAAGGGCACTGCCCCATCCAGGACCTGGCCCGGGAATTCCCGGTCTTCTGCGAGAAGGAAACCCAGGCCTTTTCCCGCCTCCTCGGCGTCGACGTGCGGCGCCTGTCCACGTTGGCCGGAGGCGGCCACGTCTGTACGACCCACATTCCCGTGGGCCGCAACCATGCTCCTCAGCGCGCTGAGAAGAGAACTCGAGTCAAGATCACGAAGCAGGAGAGGCCGCGATGACGGATCAGATTGCACAGGAGTCCGCCGACCCCGGCGTGATTGCCGAGATCCTGGAGAAGAACCCAGAACTCCATGGCATCGGCAACTACGAATACGGCTGGTCCGACAAGAACGACGCCGGCGCCAACGCCAAGCGTGGCATCAACGAGGACGTCGTGCGGGACATCTCCGCGAAGAAGAGCGAGCCCGAATGGATGCTCGACCTTCGCCTGAAGGGCCTGAAGTACTTCGAGCGCAAGCCGATGCCGACCTGGGGCCCGGACCTCAGCGGCATCGACTTCGACAACATCAAGTACTTCGTGCGCTCCACCGAGAAGCAGGCCGCCACGTGGGAGGACCTGCCGGAAGACATCCGCAACACCTACGAGAAGCTGGGCATCCCCGAGGCTGAGCGCTCCCGCCTGGTCTCCGGCGTTGCGGCGCAGTACGAATCCGAGGTCGTCTACCACCAGATCCGCGAGGACCTGGAGGCCCAGGGCGTCATCTTCCTGGACACCGACACGGCGCTGAAGGAACACCCGGAGATCTTCAAGGAGTACTTCGGCACCATCATTCCGGTGGGCGACAACAAGTTCGCCTCGCTGAACACCGCCGTGTGGTCCGGAGGCTCCTTCGTGTACGTCCCCAAGGGCGTGCACGTCGAGATCCCGCTGCAGGCCTACTTCCGCATCAACACGGAAAACATGGGCCAGTTCGAGCGCACGCTGATCATCGCCGACGAGGACTCCTACGTCCACTACATCGAGGGCTGCACCGCCCCGATCTACCAGTCCGACTCGCTGCACTCGGCCGTGGTGGAGATCATCGTGAAGAAGGGCGCCCGCGTCCGCTACACGACCATCCAGAACTGGTCCACCAACGTCTACAACCTGGTCACCAAGCGCGCCGTCTGCGAGGCCGGCGCCACCATGGAATGGGTGGACGGCAACATCGGTTCCAAGGTCACCATGAAGTACCCGGCCGTGTACCTGGTCGGCGAGCACGCCAAGGGCGAGACCCTCTCCATCGCCTTCGCCGGCGAGGGCCAGCACCAGGACACCGGCTCCAAGATGGTCCACATCGCGCCGAACACCTCCTCCTCGATCGTGGCCAAGTCCGTGGCCCGCAACGGCGGACGTTCGGCCTACCGCGGCCTGGTCCAGGTCCGCGAGGGCGCCAAGGGCTCCAAGAATTCGGTGGTCTGCGACGCGCTGCTGGTGGACACGATCTCCCGCTCGGACACCTACCCGTACATCGACGTCCGCGAGGACGACGTCACGATGGGCCACGAGGCGACCGTCTCCCGCGTCAGCGAAGAGCAGCTGTTCTACCTGATGTCCCGCGGCCTGGCCGAGGACGAGGCCATGGCCATGATCGTGCGCGGCTTCATCGAGCCCATCGCCCGCGAGCTGCCGATGGAATACGCCCTCGAACTGAACCGCCTCATTGAACTGCAGATGGAAGGATCCGTCGGTTAGCCATGACTGAAACCGCAACCGCAATTCCGGGCGAGAAGGCGCGCATCGGCGCCCCGTCCATCGCCGGCTTCACCGAGGAGGGCGAAAACCTCTCCCCGCTGAACGACCCCGCCGGCAAGGCGGGCCGCCCGACCGTGCGGATCCCGGACTCCTCCCGCGCCGGCCGTCCCACCAGCTACAAGGTCGAGGACTTCGCCCAGCTGACCGGCCGCGAGGAGGACTGGCGCTTCACCCCGCTCAAGCGCCTCGGCGGCCTCCACAAGGACGCCCTGACCGGTGCCGCCCCCACCGTGGACGTGCAGGCCACCGCGGGCGTGACCGTGGAGACCGTCGGCATGGACGACGCCCGCGTCGGCTCCGCCGGCATCCCGGAGGACCGCGTCTCCGCCAACGGCTGGAACTCCGCCGCCGGCGCGACGGTCGTGACCGTCCCGGCCAACGCCGAGGACGTCACCGTCACCGTCACCGTGACCGGCACCGGGCTCGAGGCCTCCGCCCAGCACCTGGTCGTCGTCGCCGAGCCGAACTCGCGCGCCGTCGTCGTGCTGGACCACGTCGGCTCCGCCGTCGTCTCCGAAAACGTCGAGATCGACGTCCGCGACGGCGCCGCGCTGACCTTCGTCACCCTCCAGGGCTGGGCCGCCGACGCCATCCACGCCAGCTCGCAGCAGGCGAAGATCGGCCAGGACGCGCACCTGAAGCACATCGCCGTCTCCTTCGGCGGGGACCTGGTCCGCGTCACCCCCTCCGCGCGCTTCGCCGCCCCGGGCGGGGAGGCCGAGCTGTACGGGCTCTACTTCGCCGACGCCGGCCAGCACCTGGAGCACCGCCTCTTCGTGGACCACGCGCAGCCGCACTGCAAGTCCAACGTCCTCTACAAGGGCGCCCTGCAGGGCCAGGACGCGCACACCGTGTGGGTCGGCGACGTGCTGATCCGCAAGGAGGCCGTCGGCACCGACTCCTACGAGGCCAACCGCAACCTGGTCCTCACCGACGGCACCCGCGCCGATTCGGTCCCGAACCTGGAGATCGAGACCGGCCTGATCGACGGCGCCGGCCACGCGAGCACCACGGGTCGCTTCGACGACAACCAGCTCTTCTACCTGATGGCCCGCGGCATCCCGGAGAAGGCGGCCCGCCGCCTTGTTGTGCGTGGCTTCCTCAACGAGGTCATCCAGCAGATCGGCATTCCCGAGCTTGAGGAACGGCTCAACGAGACGGTCGAGGCCGAGCTCGCCGCCACGGACAGCTAGTTCCGCTGGCCTTCCCCCACCAGACCACCATGCCGGCCCGGACCGGCACACAGGAGAGAACCGACACGATGTCTACTCTGGAAATCAAGGACCTGCACGTCAGCATCGAGACCGAGCAGGGGACCAAGGAAATCCTCAAGGGCGTTTCGCTGACCATCAACACCGGCGAGACCCACGCGATCATGGGCCCCAACGGCTCCGGCAAGTCCACCCTGGCCTCCACCATCGCCGGCCACCCGCGCTACACCGTCACCTCCGGCTCGATCACGCTGGACGGCGACGACGTGCTGGAGATGTCCGTGGACGAGCGCGCCCGCGCCGGCCTGTTCCTGGCGATGCAGTACCCGGTCGAGGTCCCGGGCGTCACGATGACCAACTTCCTGCGCACCGCGAAGACCGCCATCGACGGCGAAGCCCCGAGCCTGCGCCACTGGACCAAGGACGTCAAGACGGCCATGGCCGACCTGAAGATCGACCCGGCGTTCGCCAACCGCAACGTCAACGAGGGCTTCTCCGGCGGCGAGAAGAAGCGCGTCGAGATCCTGCAGCTGGAACTCTTCAAGCCGAAGTTCGCCATCCTCGACGAGACCGACTCCGGCCTCGACGTCGACGCCCTGAAGGTCGTCTCCGAGGGCGTCAACCGCGCCCAGGAGAAGAACTGCATGGGCACCCTCCTCATCACCCACTACACCCGCATCCTGCGCTACATCAAGCCGCAGTTCGTGCACGTGTTCGTGGACGGCAAGATCGCCGAACAGGGCGGCCCGGAGCTCGCCGACCGCCTCGAGGACGAGGGCTACGACCGCTACCTGAAGGTCCAGGCCTAGCCATGACCGTGGAAAAGCCGGCGGCCGGAGCCGCGCAGGCCTCCCTCGAGGACGTCGAGGAGGCGCTGAGGGACGTGATCGATCCCGAGCTGGGCGTGAACATCGTGGACCTGGGCCTGCTGTACGGGCTCAAGTACGCCGAGGACGGCGCGCTGCTGATCGACATGACCCTGACCACGGCGGCCTGCCCGCTGACGGACATCCTCGAGGACCAGGTGGCCAGCGCCCTCGAGAGCATCGTCGACTCGCACCGCCTCAACTGGGTCTGGATGCCCCCGTGGGGTCCGGAGCGGATCACCGACGACGGCCGCGACCAGATGCGCGCGCTCGGTTTCAACATCTGACGTTCGCACACGACGACGGAGGCTCCCCGCCATTCGGTGGGGAGCCTCCGTCGTTGCTTGTTGGCCCGGCCGCGGGCGGCCTACGGGTTGTCCAGGTCTTCCGCGGCGAGGGTGTTGCACCGGTTGATGTCCCCGTTGCGGTAGCCCTCCAGGAACCAGGCCTGCCGCTGCGCCGCCGACCCGTGCGTCCATCCCTCGGGGCTGACCCGGCCGGTGGCGGCCTCCTGGATGCGGTCATCTCCCACCGCGGCGGCTGCGGACAGGGCCGAGCGCAGGTCAGCCTCGGTGAACGGCTCCAGGAAGATCTGTCCGGAGGAATCCGCGGTCCGCGCGGCGTGGGCGGCCCACAGGCCGGCGAAGCAGTCTGCCTGCAGTTCCACCCGCACCGAGCCGGACGTGGGGCCGGTGCCGCCCTGCCGGGAGTACTTGAGGGTTCCGATGGTGTTCTGGATGTGGTGCCCGTACTCGTGGGCCACGACGTACTCCTCGGCCAGCGGACCGCCCTCGGCCCCGTAGTTGTCCCGCAATTCAGTGAAGAAGCCGGTGTCGAAGTAGGCGGTCGTGTCGCTGGGGCAGTAGAAGGGGCCCACCTGGCTGGAGGCGGTCCCGCAGGCGGTGTCCACCGCGTCTGAGAAGATCTCGATGCCGGGCAGCTGCACGGTCTGTCCGTAGCCCTCGAGGTAGGGGACCCAGAAGGCGTCCAGACTTTGCGCGGTCGCCAGGATGCGGCAGTCGGCGCGTTCGTTGGCGTCCGCGCCCGTGGCGCATTCGCTGATGGCCGGGGTGTCGGTGGCCCGACCGGACGGGGCGGTGTCCGTGGTGCCGATGCCGAGTCCCTCCAGCAGGCCGGGGTTGATCCCCAGGAGGCTGGCGACGATCAGCAGCAGGATGCTCCCGCCTCCGACGGCGATTTTCGTTCCGCGCCTGCTGCCCCGGGTGTCGCGGACCCGCGAAGGATTCAGCCGGGCGTCGTCGTTGAAGCTCATGCCGCAACCATAGCCGCTGGCCTGTGGATCGTCTTCCTTGGACGCCGCCGGTGGACCCACGTCAGGGGGCCTGGGTCAGGGGGCCTGCGGGTCCCGGTCCAGGATGCCGCGCGCCGCCAAGTCGTCTCCGGTCTGGCGGGCGAAGGCGACGGTGGAGACGCCGACGGGGGCGGCCAGCGCGACCGGGTTCCGGCGGCGGACGCGGAGGCGGGGCCGGCGGCAGTGACGGTGCCTACTCCGGGCCCCACGGCGGCGCCAAAACCGGTAAACTGGAAAGGTTGGGTTCCGCGCATCGCGCCCACGGCCCGTATCCCCTTGCCCGAAAGAGGCCCCTTACGTGATTTCCGTTTCCGACCTTGAACTCCGCGCCGGGGCCCGTCTCCTCATGGAGAACGTGTCCTTCCGCATCGACAAGGGGGACAAGATCGGGCTCGTTGGCCGGAACGGCGCCGGCAAGACCACGATGACCCGCGTCCTGGCGGGGGAGGGGCTGCCGGCCGGCGGCACCGTGAACCGCACGGGCACCCTCGGCTACCTGCCGCAGGATCCGCGTACCCCGGACATGGGGCAGCTCGCCCGCGACCGCATCCTCTCCGCCCGCGGCCTCGACGTCATCGTTGGCCGGCTGCGCAAGGCCCAGGAGGACATGGCCAGCGAGGACGAGGCCGTCCGCACCAAGGCGATGCGCAAGTACGACCGCATCGAGGCGGAGTTCATCGCCGGCGGCGGCTACGCGGCCGAGTCCGAGGCCGCGGCCATCTGCAACAACCTGGCCCTGCCGGACCGCCTGCTGGACCAGTCGCTGGAGACCCTCTCCGGCGGCCAGCGCCGCCGCGTTGAGCTGGCCCGCATCCTGTACTCCGACGCCGAGACCCTGCTGCTGGACGAGCCGACCAACCACCTCGACGCCGACTCCATCACCTGGCTGCGCGAGTTCCTGAAGAACCACCAGGGCGGGCTGCTGGTGATCTCCCACGACACCGCCCTGCTGGAGGCGACGGTCAACAAGGTCATCCACCTGGACGCCAACCGCGCCACCATGGACCTCTACAACCTGGGCTGGAAGCGGTACCTGCAGCAGCGCGAAACCGACGAACGCGCCCGCAAGCGCGAGCGTGCCAACACGGAGAAGAAGGCCGGCGCGCTGCTGGCCCAGGCCAACAAGATGAAGGCCCGCGCCTCCGGGGCCTCGGCCGCGCAGTCGATGCTCAAGCGCGTGGATCGGCTGATGGGCGGGCTGGAGGAGGCCCGCCAGTCCGACCGCGTGGCTGCCCTGCGCTTCCCGGAGCCGGCGCCCTGCGGCAAGACGCCGCTGATGGCCGAACGGCTCAGCAAGACCTACGGATCCCTGGAGATCTTCACGGACGTCAACCTGGCCATCGACCGCGGCTCCAAGGTGGTCATCCTGGGCCTGAACGGCGCCGGCAAGACCACCCTGCTGCGGATGCTGGCCGGGGTGGCCGAGTCGGACACCGGCCGGATCATTCCGGGCCACGGCCTCAAGGTCGGCTACTACGCCCAGGAGCACGAGACGCTGGACCACGACCGGTCGGTGCTGGAGAACATGCGCTCGGCCGCTCCCGCGCACCTCGGTGACGCGGACGTGCGCGGGATCCTCGGCTCCTTCATGTTCAGCGGGGACGACGTGAACAAGCCCGCGGGTGTCCTCTCCGGCGGCGAGAAGACCCGCCTGGCGCTGGCCACGATCGTGGCCTCCAGCGCCAACGTGCTGCTGCTTGACGAGCCCACCAACAACCTGGACCCGGCCAGCCGCGCGGAGATCCTCAACGCCCTGAGCAACTACCCGGGGGCCGTGGTGATGGTCAGCCACGACGAGGGTGCCGTGTCGGCGCTGAACCCCGAGCGCGTGGTGCTGCTGCCGGACGGCGACGAGGACCTGTTCAACGACGACTACCTGGAACTGGTCACGCTGGCCTAGCGGCCGGCGGCGGTTTCGCGGTCCAGGCCGGCCGGGCCCCCTGCGCGGGGTCCGGCCGGCCTGTTCTGTGTCCGGGCAACGCTCTGCGACCAGGCAACGAAGCCGGCCGCGCCCAGTATGGCGACCGCAAGGACCAGCACGTCTTGCAGGCGGGGCGCCTGGCCCGTGGTCCCGCATAGGGAGGACAGCAGGGCCGGGGGAGAGGCCGCCCCCGCGCCGGCCGCCAGCGCGGCCCAGGCCACGGGGAGCCGGGCCCGCAGCAGCAGCCACGCGGGCGCCGCCGCCAGGACCCCGGAGAAGATGCCGACGGTGAAGCCGAGCACCGCCCCGAACCCGGCGACGCCGGCGACCACCTCCAGCGGAGCGCCTTCGGCGTCGAAGAGGAGGTAGGTCAGCGGGCCCAGCACCCCGCCGGCGAGGGCGGCCACGGGAACCAGCCACATGACGCGGTCCGCGGCGGAGCGGATGGTGCGTGCGTTCATGGGGCCCCGTTCAGCGCGTGCGCGGTTTGTTCCGTGCGCGCAGCAGTCGGCGCGCGTCGACTTTGACACCTATGGTCACACGCTAGCACGGGACGTCACTCACGCCGGGCCGGAACGGCGGCGCCGTGTCCCCGGCGCCGGTTCAATGGGATCCGTCCAGTGGGATCAGTTCCGTGGGGGCGTGGACCGGGCGGCCCGGTCGGCCGACTCGAGCGCGTCCAGGTAGGCGTCCTCGGCGTCCTCGTCCGTCGGCCTGCCGCCCTTGCGCGCCGTCCGCCGGGGGGCCCGGTACGCCGAATGCAGGACGGTGGTGCCGGCGGCGGCCGCCTCCGCGGCGGCCTCGCGGTCCTCGCGGTTGATGCGTGCCTGCAGGCGCGCGGCGTAGCCGAGGCCAACGAAGGCCAGCACGCCGAAGGCGAACCACTGGAAGGCGTAGGAGAGGTGGTTGCCCTCGTCAAGCTCCGGCTTCTCCAAGGCGGCGGGGACGACCGCCACGGCGGGGTCCTCGGTGGCCATGATGCCGTAGGCTCCGGTCGCGATCGGGTAGGACAGCTTCCCGGCGTACGACTCCAGGTTGATGGTGGCCAGCTGGCCCTCGGGGGCGCTGCGGTCGAGGTTCGGTTCGGAGGGCTTGAGGCGGACGACGACGTCGACCGTCCCGGAGGGCGGGGCCGGAACGGTGTCCGGGTGGCCGGCCGAATCGTTGCCGATCGGCAGCCAGCCGCGATTGACCACCACCGTCTCGCCGGTGCTGGTGCGGAACGGCACCAGCACCTCGTAGCCCGGGGCCCCGCCGAGCGGACGGTTGCGCACCACCACGGTGTCCTCGGCGAGGTACTCCCCGTGCATGGCCACCTGAACCCACTTCCTGTCCTCGGGCAGCGCGCCGAACAGGGCCCGGGCGTCCTCGAAGGCCAGCGGGGCCGCATCGTAGTTGGCGGCCACGCGCTGGTTCTCTACGCGCGCCGAATCCAGCCGGCTCATCTGCCAGTTCCCGAGCCCGTAGCAGGCAGCCGCAAACACGCAGGCCAGGAGGAACCAGCCGAGCCACCGGGTGCTGGCGAGGAAGCGGTACACGGGTCAGGACTCCTTGGGGTTCGCGGCGGCGGTGCCGGCGGTCGGTTCCAGCGGAAGCGTTTCCTTCCACAGCCCGCGCTGGACCAGGTAGTCCTGAAGCCAGTCGCGGTGGGCGGCGCAGGCAAGCCACGCCTTGCGCCGTTCGGGGGTGTGCAGCCGCGGGTTGTTCCAGAGCAGTTGCCACTCGGCGGGGGCCCGGCAGCCCTTGCGGGAGCAGGTGGGAGCCTCGGGGCCGGCGGCTCCGGCCAGCTGGTCGAATAGGCTCACGGGCGGCCCTGCGCAGTGCTTGATGGGCCGGTGGTGCCGGAAGAGCCGGGGGGATCCGCCTGGCCGTCGTCCGGCTGCGTGTCTTCCACCAGTTCGCCCTCCAGCAGGACCGGGGTGGTCCCGTTGCCAGCGGTGCCGCTCCCGTCCGTGGAGGCGCCGGCGTCGGGCTCCGCCGTCGAAGCGGAGGCGTCGCCTCCGCCGGACCAGACACCCGAATCCCAGTCGCCCGAATCCGCCGTGCCTGAATCCGCGGATCCCGAACCCGAAGCGCCCGCGGGGGCGGGCCCGAGGGCCCAGCGCGGCGGGGCGTCCAGCAGCGCGTCGCTGTGGACCTTCTTGCTTCGGTCGGCCCCGCCGTTGGCGATGATCACCGCGAAGTAGGGCAGCACCACCGCTCCCGCCAGCAGAGTCCACTGCACCCATCCCGAGGTGAAGAACGCCGCGATGAAGCAGGCAAGGCGCACGGACATGGACACGGTGTACTTGACGATGCGCGAATGCTGTTCGGCCGAGCGCGCCTCGTCGGCGTCGGTGATGCTGTGCACGGGCTGGCCGTGCGTTCCGCGGTGGCGGTCGGAGTGTGCGGGTTGCGTCATGTCACTTCCATGATTCGGTCGTTCCATTCTCTCACCAGACGGCGGTGCGGACGAACCCGTGCCGTCCCCCGCAAGCGCGGGGCAGCCGGGTTCCCTGCGTGGCGACGAAGTCGACACGGGAGGGCCTGCCCCGCGCGCTAGGATGTCTGCGGACCCCACACCCCAATCCCTGGAGGAAGCATGACCGAAACCCCGTCCCCGGCCCGCAGCGTCCTGGTCACCGGCGGCAACCGAGGCATCGGGCTGGCCATCGCCCGCGCCTTCGAGGCCAACGGCGACAAGGTCGCCATCACCTACCGCAGCGGCGAGGTGCCGGAGGGCCTGTTCGGGGTCAAGGCCGACGTGACCGACGCGGCGTCCATCGATGCCGCGTTCACCGCCGTCGAAGCCGAGCACGGGCCGGTGGAGGTCGTGGTCGCCAACGCGGGCGTGACCAAGGACATGCTGCTGCTGCGCATGAACGAGGACGACTTCACCTCGGTCATCGATACCAACCTCACCGGAGCGTTCCGCGTGGTCAAGCGCGCGGCCAAGGGCATGATCAAGCTGCGCAAGGGCCGCGTGGTGCTGATCTCCTCCGTGGTGGGCCTGTACGGATCCCCGGGCCAGGTCAACTACGCGGCCTCCAAGTCCGGGCTGGTCGGCATGGCCCGCTCGCTGACCCGCGAGCTCGGCTCCCGCGGGATCACCGCCAACGTCGTGGCCCCGGGCTTCATCGACACCGACATGACCGCGGCGCTGCCCGAGGACACCCGCAAGGGCTACCTCGCGTCCATCCCGGCCGGCCGGTTCGCCGCGCCGGAGGAAGTCGCCAACGTGGTCCGCTGGATCGCCAGCCCGGAGGCCGGCTACATCTCCGGCGCAGTGATCCCCGTGGACGGCGGCCTCGGGATGGGCCACTAACCGCCTACCGGGCTCCCCGTTCGGCGCGGGCCCCTCGCCCGCCAAGCTTGGAGGATTCCTGTAACTTGGAGGATTCCTACAAACTGGCGGGCGTCCGGGACTGGCAAGATGGTTTCGGGCGCCCGCCTTGCGGCCAGTCGGCCCACCACCCCTTCGACCCCCACAAGGAGCCTCCATGTCCGAGCTCACCGGCAAATCCGCGATCGTCACCGGGTCCTCCCGCGGCATCGGCGCCGAGGTCGCCAAGATCCTCGCCGCCCAGGGCGCCGGCGTCGTCATCAACTACCGCCAGAAGGCACCGCGCGCCAACAAGGTGGTCGCGGGCATCGAGGCCGCCGGCGGCCGCGCCGTGGCCGTGGGGGCCGACCTGACCTCCACCGAAGGGGCGCAGGCGCTGGTCGACGCCGCGGTGGAGAACTTCGGCGGCCTGGACCTGCTGGTGCTCAACGCCTCCGGCGGCATGGAATCGGGCCTGGGCGAGGACTACGCGCTGCGCCTGAACCGCGACGCGCAGGTCAACATGCTCGAGGCGGCCGCCGCGGTCATGCCGGCCGGTTCCCGCGTGGTCTTCGTGACCAGCCACCAGGCCCACTTCATCGACACCGTGGCCACCATGGACGCCTACGAGCCGGTGGCCCGCTCCAAGCGCGCCGGCGAACTCGCGCTGCGCGAGCGCATCCCGGCGCTCGAGGCCAAGGGCATTTCCCTGGTGGTCGTCTCCGGCGACATGATCGAGGGCACCGTGACCGCGACGCTGCTGGACCGCGCGCAGCCGGGCGCCATCGAGGCCCGCCGCGAAGCCGCCGGCAAGCTGTACTCCGTCGAGGAGTTCGGTGCCGAGGTCGCGCGCATGGCCTCGGCCGAGGTCCCCACCGGCCACACCGAATACGTCGGCGGAGCCGGACACTTCCTCTCCGCCTGACCACGCGGCAGGCAAGCACAAACGCCTCGGGGGCAGCCACTGGCTGCCCCCGAGGCGTTTGAGTGAGGTGTTTGCTCAGCCGTTCTTGGGGTCGGGCCCGCAGACCACTTCGTTCCACGGGCGGTAGGTCCAGCGCAGCGTCTCCGCCGGCAGCGTCTTCGCGGCGGAACTGCGCGAGCGGGTGACCGTGACGGTGAACCCCTTCTGGCCGCCGGACTCGGCGACGCAGTCATCGGCCGTGTTGTAGACCGTGGTGGGGTTGGTCAGGTTGTAGTGCTCCGACGTGGTGGTCTTCACGTTCCACACCTTGGTTCCCCACAGCCGCGAGTGCACGCGACCGTCGCCCACCCAGGCCTGGATCATCACGGCGTAGTCGGTGTTGTTCTTCCACTTCATGTCGATCTGCCCCTCCCACAGCGTGGCCTCGCGGCCGGCAGGGTAGCGGTCGAACCAGCGGCTGTGCGGCTGGTGCTCGATGTCGTCCATGCCGGCCAGGAAGCCGATGTTGAACATCTGCGTGGAGATCTGCGACAGTCCGCCGCCCACGGCGCTGGAGGAGAACCCGTCCACCACCACGCCGGAGTCGTAGAAGCCGTTCGCCGTGGTGATCGGCCCCAGGGCCCGCTGCAGCGAGAAGGTTTCGCCGGGCATCACGACCGTGCCGTTGAGCTTCCGGGTGCCGGCGTACAGGTTCTTGGTGCGGACCGAGTCGTAGGTGGGGTACGGGGTGGAGAACTCGACGACGACGTCGTTCACCCCCAGGGCCTTGGCTTCCTCAGTGGTGAGGTCCGGTTCCGTGTCGGCGCGCTCGAGGGTGACCGTGCGCTTGTCGTCGGTGGAGGCCTCCCGCACCTTGGCCGCCAGGTCGGTGGTGTCGGCGCCGGTGCCGTTTTTGGAGGGCACGACGGTTGGCCTGCCGCCGCTGAGCACGATCCGCGCGTCCCTCGCGGTGGACCCCATCCGGGGGTTGGCCTTCAGCAGGGCCTGGGCGAGGCCGTCGTTGTCCAGGACCAGGGAGACCTTGCCGTCGGCCACCTCGAAGGTGGCGTGCGCGGCCAGGACGGCGGGGGTCAGTTCCGCGGACAGGTCCCCGGCGGTCACCGTGATGCCGTCGGCGACCAGGGGCTCCGCCTGCGTGACGGCGGCGTCCTCGAACGCCGACGCCGGCACCTCGGGGGCCGTTTCGCCGACCGGCAGCGCCACCGGCTCGGTGGCGCCGAACCACCGGTCCGCAATCGTGTTGGCCGCCGTCGCCGGATCGATGTCCACGCCGGGCACCGGCGCGGTGACCACCGGATCCGTGCCGCGGAACTTCAGGGACCCCTCCGTGGGGTCCTTCTCCAGCTTCGGCACCAGCGACGCCACGACGGCGTCCAGCTTCGTGCGGTCCACCGTCAGTACCGGTGCGGTCTCCCCGCCTCCGGTGAGCCGGGTCCACAGCGTGGCCGGGTCCAGCGTGTAGCCGGTGAGCTCCTCCACGGTGGCCTGGACGTCAAGGCCCAGGCCCGCCTCGGCCGGATCGACCTTGCGCGCGGTTCCCGCGGCCTCGACCTTGAACTTGGCCGCGGCCACGGGGTCCAGGTCCTCGGCCAGGCGCGTGCGGGCCTCGTCCGCGCCCAGGCCGCCGATTTCGGCGCCGTGCACTGTGGTGCCGTCCGCGACCGAGCCGGACAGCAGGCCGGCCCCTCCGGCGTACGCGCCGGCTGCGGCCACGACCGCCGCGCCGGCGATGAGCCACCCCTTGGCCAGCCGCCTGCGCGGATCCCCGGCTTCAACCGTCTCGGGCTTTTCGACCACAGTTCGTTCCATTCCCCTTGTGCCCGCATTGGCTTGTTCCTGCACGGGTGACCGGTTGCGCTTGAAGGCAACGTGCGCCCGCAAAGCAATGCGCGCCCGCAAAGCCGGGTGCGCGTGGAAAGCCTAGCCCCGGATCCTGACGGGAAACGGGGACCAGGCTGGGTGTTCGGCCGGATGTTGCGCGATCGTGACGCTACAGGCCCAGCATGTCGCCGATGATGTCCAGCCGCGGCATGTCGATCGCGGCATCGGCCTCAACGCGAAGCGCCGGCTTCGCGTTGAACGCCACGCCCAGGCCGGCGGCGCGGACCATGTCCAGGTCGTTGGCGCCGTCGCCGGCGGCGATGGTGTGCTCCAGCGGGATGCCGAGCCCGGCGGCCCACTCGCGCAGGGAGTCCTCCTTGGCCGCGCGGTCCACGACGGCCCCGTTGACCCGTCCGGTCAGGACCCCGTCCTCGATGCCCAGGTCGTTGGCGCGGGCGAAGTCCAGCCCCAGGTCCGCGGCGAGCGGGTCAAGCACCTGCCGGAAGCCGCCGGACACGACGCCGACGTGGTGGCCGGCCGCGTGGAAGGCGGCGACCAGTTCGCGGGCACCTTCGGAGAGTTCGACGGCGGCGCGCACCTGCTCGATGACTCCGGCGTCCAGGCCGGCCAGGGTGGCCACGCGGGCGTGCAGCGACTGGGCGAAGTCCAGTTCCCCACGCATCGCGGCCTCGGTGACGGCGGCGACCTCTTCTTCCTTGCCCGCGTGGGCGGCCAGCAGTTCGATGACCTCCTGGCGGATGAGCGTCGAGTCGACATCCATGACCAGCAGCAGCTTCGGGGCGGCGGCCAGGGCCGCGGGCACGACGGCGGCGCCGGCGCCCGAGCCGCCCTCGATGCCTTCCACGGCGTCGTAGACCGCCGCGCGCAGGGCCGCGAAATCGTCCCCGGCGACGGCGAGGCGGGCGCCGATGCGGCCGGGGCGGCTGAATTCCTCGGTGCCGAGGACCGTGAAGCCGGCGGCGGCGATCGCATCATCCAACCCCTCGGGCGCGGCGGGGTCGGCGACAGGGCGGTAGTGGACGACGTAGGCGGAGGTCTGCATGCCTGCGATTCTCCCCGTTCGGGGCGCCACCGCGCCAATCGGCGCCCGGGGCGCGGGTCCCGCCGCGCGACGCACAGGCCCCTCGCGGCGTCCCGGTTCGCGGTTGGAGGCGACGCTGACCTAGTGTTCTCCCTATGAATGAAGTGCTGGATTTCGCCGGCGTCAACGTGGTACGCGGGCGCAAACGGCTCCTGAAGGACATCGACTGGCAGGTCAACGAGGGGGAGCGCTGGGTGGTGCTCGGCCCCAACGGCGCGGGCAAGACCACCCTGCTCCAGATCGCCGCGTCCCGGATGCATCCCACCTCCGGCAGCGCCGGAATCCTCGGGGAAGTCATGGGCGCCGTGGACGTGTTTGAGCTGCGTCCGCGGATCGGCCTGTCCTCCGCGGCCCTGGCCACCCACATCCCGGAGCATGAGACGGTGCTCGACGTCGTCGTCACCGCCTCCTACGGGACCACCGGCCGCTGGCGCGAGCAGTACGAGCGGATGGACCAGCGCCGGGCCTTCGGCCTGCTCCACGAGTGGGGCATGTCCACCATGATCAACCGTCCGTTCGCCTCGCTGAGCGAGGGGGAGCGCAAGCGCGTGCAGATCGCCCGCTCGCTGATGACCGATCCGGAATTGCTGCTGCTGGACGAGCCCGGCGCCGGGCTGGACCTGGCCGGCCGCGAGGACCTGGTCCAGCGCCTGTCCGAGCTGGCCGCCGACGACGACGCCCCCGCGATCGTGCTGGTCACCCACCACCTGGAGGAGGTCCCGCCGGGCTTCACCCATGCCCTGCTGCTGCGCGACGGCGCCGTGGTCGCCGCGGGACCGATCGGCACCACGCTCACCGAGGACAACCTCGGGGCGACCTTCGGCACCCCGCTGGACGTTACCGAGCGCGAGGGGCGCTACACCGCCGTCGCGCGCCGCTCCGCCTAGCCGCGGACCTTCGGCGCGTGGATTTCTGGAGCGAAGCGCTCATCCTGCTCGGCGGCCTGTGGGCCGGCACGATCAACACCATCGTCGGTTCCGGTTCGCTGGTGACGTTCCCGATCCTGGTCGCGCTGGGCTACAACCCGGTCAACGCCGTCATCTCCAACGCGATGGGCCTGGTCGCCGGAGGATTCTCCGGCGCCTGGGGCTACCGGCGCGAGGCCGCCACCATGAAGCGCACGCTGCTGCGCCTGCTCCCGCTGTCCCTGCTGGGCGGCCTGATCGGCGCGTGGCTGCTGCTGCACCTGCCAGAAACGGTGTTCGCCGTCGTCGCTCCGGTGCTGATCGCGATGGCGGTGCTGCTGGTGATCTTCCAGCCCCGGCTGGCCGCGTGGGTGAAGCGGCGCCAGGCCGCCGAGCACGTCACCCCGGACTCGGTGGACTCCCACCCGATCAGCCCGGTGCTGTACGTCCTGGTGTTCCTCACCGGAGTGTACGGCGGCTACTTCACTGCCGCCCAGGGCGTGATCCTGATGGCGATCTTCGGGGTCTTCCTGCACGGGACGCTGCAGCAGTCGAACGCGATCAAGGTGATCCTCTCCCTGGCCGTGAACCTGATTGCCGCCGTGTCCTACCTGCTGTTCGCCTTCGAACGCATCGACTGGACCGTCGTGGTGCTCATCGCCGTGGGTTCGCTGGTGGGCGGGCTCGTCGGAGCGAAGGTGGGGCGCCGGCTCTCCCCGGGCTGGCTGCGCGCCGTCATCGTGGTGCTGGGCCTGGTGGCGCTGGTGAACATGGTCGGACAGCTGGTGGCCGCCTGATGCCCGTCATCCGCCTGGAAAGCGCGGCCGACCCGCGCGTGGCCGACTACGTCGCGCTCTCCGACGCGGCCCTGCGCCAGCGCACCGACCCGGCCCGCGGCCTCTACATCGCCGAAAGCTCCAAGGTGCTCCGCCGCGCCCTGGCCGCCGGGCACGTGCCGCGCTCCTTCTTCCTGGCGGAGAAGTGGCTGGACGGGCTGGCCGACGTCCTGCGCGCCCATCCGGACGTGCCGGCGTTCGTGGGCAGCCCCGGCGTGCTGGAGGAGATCACCGGATTCCATCTGCACCGCGGCGCGCTGGCCGCGATGAACCGGCCCGAACCCCGCGACCCTGCGTCGCTGCTGGCCGGGGCCCGCCGCATCGCGGTGCTGGAGGACATCGTCGACCACACCAACCTGGGCGCGATCTTCCGCTCGGCGGCCGGGCTGGGGTTCGATGCCGTGCTGGTGACCCCGCGCAGCGCCGACCCGCTCTACCGCCGGTCCATCCGGGTCAGCATGGGCACCGTGTTCCAGGTTCCCTGGGCGCGGCTGGACGCCTGGCCGGAGGGCCTCGGACTGCTTCACGAGCACGGGTTCACTGTCGCCGCCATGGAGCTGACCGACGACGCGGTCCCGATCGACGTTTTGGCGGCCGAGAATCCGCAGCGGCTGGCGCTGATCCTCGGAACCGAGGGAGCCGGGGTGTCGCCCGCGGCCCTGGCCGGGGCGGACCGGACGGTGCTGGTCCCGATGCGGCCCGGCGTCGATTCGCTCAACGTCGCCGCCGCCTCCGCCGTCGCCTTCTGGGAGCTGCGCGCCCGTTAGGGCGCTGGGCAGGGGACCCTGCTGCCCCGCGCTTGGGGGTGGCGTGTCCAGGTTGGGGCGTCCGGACCCGTGGGATATAGTGGATAGTCGGCCCGGACTGGGCCGATCATCCATTGGCCCCTGGCAAAATCCAGGGGCGCGAACAAAGGTTTTACGCATGAAGGCTGAAATCCACCCGCAGTACGCCCTGATCGTTTTCAACGACCTGGCTTCCGGCGAGAAGTTCCTGACCCGCTCCACCGCGAAGTCCGACAAGACCATCGAGTGGGAGGACGGCAACACCTACCCGGTCATCGACGTCGAAATCTCCGCCGCTTCCCACCCGTTCTACACGGGCAAGCAGCGCATCATGGACTCCGCCGGCCGCGTCGAGCGCTTCAACGCCCGCTTCAAGGGCTTCGGCAAGAAGTAAGTCTTCACGCCCACGCAGCGAAGGGACCTCCTCGGGGGTCCCTTCCTCGTTTCCGGGGCACTGTTTCCGGGTCATTGTTTGCGCGGCCTGCGGGCTTCCCCGTGCGGTCCATGACCGCAAGATTGATCGATAAAATGGTTGACATGCCCGACATCCTGCGTCCCTCCGCATCCAGCCGCCACGGCGAATACAAGGTCCCCGGCGGAAAGCTGGTGGTTGCGGACCTGCTGACCAGGGACGGGCTGATCCATTCGGCCAGCATCAACGGCGACTTCTTCCTCGAGCCCGACGAGGTCCTGGCGGAGATCAACGCGGCGCTGGCCGGACTGCCCACCGACGCCCTCCACGCAACCCTCCGCGACGCGGTCGCCGCCGCCGTGCCCGCCGGCGCGGTGATGTTCGGGTTCGACGCCGGGGCCGTGGCCGTCGCGGTCCGCCGCGCCCTCGGGCACGCCACCACCTGGGGCGACCACGACTGGGAGATCCTGCCCCCGGTGCCGCTGCCCATCGCCGAGCAGGTGGCCCTGGACGAGGTCCTCACCCGCGAGGTCGCCGCCGGCCGCCGCAACCCGACGCTGCGGTTGTGGGACTGGCAGGAGCGCTCCGTGGTCATCGGCAGCTTCCAGTCCCTGCGCAACGAGGTCGATCCGGTCGGCGCACGCCGCCACGGCATCACTGTGGTGCGCCGCATCAGCGGCGGCGGGGCCATGTTCATGGAGCCCGGCAACGCCATCACCTACTCCCTCTACCTGCCGGCCTCGCTGGTGGACGGGATGAGCTTCGCGGACTCCTACCCGTTCCTGGACGCCTGGGTCATAGAGGCGCTGGCGGGGGTCGGCGTGGAGGCCTTCTACAAGCCGCTGAACGACATCGCCACCCCGGCGGGGAAGATCGGCGGAGCCGCGCAGAAGCGCCTGGCCGGCGGCGGGCTGCTGCACCACGTCACCATGAGCTACGACATCGACGCGGAAAAGATGACCGAGGTCCTGCGCATCGGCCGCGAAAAGCTCTCCGACAAGGGCATCGCCAGCGCGAAGAAGCGGGTGGACCCGCTCAAGCGGCAGACGGGGCTGGACCGCGCGCAGATCATCGACCACATGATGTCCACGTTCGCTGCCCGCTACGGTGCCCGCCGGACGCACCTGGACGAGGCGTCCCTGGCCGCTGCCCGCGAACTGGCGGCGGCCAAGTTCCGCACCCCGGAGTGGACCGCCCGCGTTCCCTGACCGGTACGCCTAGCCGTGGCCGGCCAGGCGGAAGTGCGTGGCCCCCTCGCCGGGCACGGGCGGCAGCACCGCGTAGCCCTCGAGGGGCCCGTCGAAGAGCCGCTCTCCACCGCCGAGCAGCACCGGGACCAGAGCCACGTGCAGCTCGTCGACCAGCCCGGCCGCGAGGAACGCCCGCACCGTTGCCGCTCCGCCGCCGAGCCGGACGTCGCCTCCACCGGCGGCCTCGACGGCCAGCTCCAGCACCACCTCTGGCGGGGCGTCAACGAAATGGAACGTGGTGCCGCCCTCCATCGCGAGGGCCGGCCGCAAGTAGTGGGTCATCACGAACACGGGGTGGTGGAACGGCGGGTTTGCGCCCCACCAGCCGCGCCACTGCTCGTCGGGCCCGGACTTTTCCAGCCCGGTCCCTTCCAGCCCGGTCTTGTCCAACCAGGGCCCGCGCACGGGACCGAACATGTTCCGCCCCATGATCGTGGCGCCGATGCCGGTGGTTCCGGCGACGGCGAAGGCATGGTCCACGCCGGCGGACCCGCCGTCGTGCCCGAGCATCGCCTGGCCGAACGCCGTCGCGAACAGCCACCCATGCAGCTGCTCGCCGCCGAGGCCCAACGGATGCTCCATGTCCTGGCGCGGTCCGGCGACGTAGCCGTCCAGCGACATCGAGAGGTTGTGGACCCTGAGCCGGGGCATCGGGGGCTCAGGGCTGGGCGGCGGCCGGGGCGGCCGCGGCGACTGGGGCTGCGGCGGCGGCCAGGGCTGCCGTGGCGGCCTTGGGGATCTTGCGGTCGAGCAGGAGCGCCAGGCCCATGCCCAGCAGCCAGACATCCTTGGCCAGCCCGATTCCCTCCGGGGTGGGGCGGATGCTGCCCTCCAGCGTCATGCCGGGCGTCTTGCGGTACATCGCCAGCAGCGAGCCGGAGAACGCCACCAGTCCCAGCCCCGCCAGCCGGCTGGGCAGGATGGGCAGCAGGAGGGACGCGCCCAGGGCCGTCTCGCCGTAGCTGAGCAGCTTGCCGAACTTCTCCGGCTCCATCCGGCCCAGCGCGGGGAAGACCGAGGAGGCCATCGACTGCAGCCCGGCCGCGCCCTCGCGGTCCAGCTTCCGTTTGGACAGGCCCGAGTTGAGGATGAACGCGCCCGCGCTGAGGCGAAGCGGAATGTGGCTGAGCTTCATGACGGCCTCCTGGAGGTGTGGATGTCCCTGCCGGCACCGAGCCTAATGCGCCGGCCCCGGCCCCACCAGCCCGGCTAGCCTCCGGAGGCCGCTCGCCAGTCTGCGGAAACCGATTGGGCCCGCAGGGAGCGGGCCAGGTGGTCACGCTGTTCGATGACGATCCGGCGCAGCGCGCGCGGAGCCTCCGCGTTCTCCCGCAGCCACGCATCCGCGGCCCCCAGCACCGGGTGGGCCGCGGGGCCCTCCGGGCCCAGGTCCTGGCGGGACGGGAAGAGGCCCTCCACCACGCGCGTGGCCTGTCCGATGCTCATGCGGGCCCAGATGCCCGCCAGCTCCGGCCAGTAGCCTGCCTGGAAGCCGTCCAGCAGCTCGTGCCCGCCGATCCCGAAACCCTTGACCGCCGCGGAGAGCAAGTCGTTGGACAGCGCCTTGCCGTCGGTCCCGGTCCCGGACAGCGCCGCGTCCCAGGCCTCCCGCTTGGCCTGCGGGACGGGGCGGGCGGCCAGGGCCAGCGCGTGGCCCACCGTGGCGACCGCGGAGGGCCCGGCGGCGAGCTCATCGTCCAGCCGCGACGGATCCACCAGGGCCCGGGCGGCGGCGGCCTGCAGCAGCGCCCAGCGCAGCTGTTCGTCCACGGCCAGGCCCGGGATCACGGCGTCCCCGGAGAGCAGGTCCACCACCGTCTCGTCGGCCCCGCCCGTCCGGGCCAGGAGCGCCAGGCTGCGCGCGAACGCCAGTTGGTGGTCCGATCCCGGTTCCGCCGCGGCCAGGTGCCCGTGCACGGCGTCGACCAGCAACTGGTGCTCGCCGGCGCGGATCGCGGGGGAGCAGTAGAAGGAGGCCGCCGTGGCGGCCTGCTCCAGCAGCTGCTGCAGCACCGAGACCTCCCGGGCCGAGGCCGCCATCCGCCGCACGGCGGCCAGGAAGCGCGGCGCCGGCAGGGCCGCGTCGCGCACCATGTTCCACAGGGCGGCCCATGCGGTGGCCCGGGCGAGCGGTTCCTCCAGCGTGTCCAGGTGCTCCAACAGGGTCTCCACCGAGACCTCGTCAAGGCGCACCTTCGCGTAGGTCAGGTCCCCGTCGTTGGGCAGCAGCAGCGCCGGCCGCGGACGTCCCGGCAGCCCCGCCAGCTCCGTGGCGGCGCCGGTGGCTTCGACGTCGATCGATCCGGTGCGTTCCAGCGCGCCTCCGCGCAGCTCGAACAGGCCCAGCCGCAGCAGGTGCGGGCGCAGGACCTGCGCGCCGGCCACCGGGTCCCAGCCCTCCTGGCGCAGCGTCGCGGAGGTCAGCGCCGCGCCCGGCCGGCCGCCGGCGTCGTCCGCGAGCTCCACCCCCAGCACGGGCACGCCGGCGGTGCGCAGCCAGGCGTCCGCCCACGCGCCCATGTCCCGCCCGGAGGCGTCCTCCAGGGCGTCCAGGAAGTCGCGCAGCGTCGTGTTGCCGTAGGCGTGGCGGCGGAAGTAGCCGCGGGCGGCGGCGGTGAACGCCTCGCGTCCCACGTACGCGGCCAGCTGCTTGAGCACCGAGGCGCCCTTGGCGTAGGTGATGCCGTCGAAGTTCTGCCGGGCCGCCTCCAGGTCGGGGATGTCCGCGACGATCGGGTGCGTGGTGGGCAACTGGTCCTGCACGTAGGCCCACGCCTTGCGCCGGTTGGCGAAGGTCACCCAGGCGGTTTGCCGGCCGGTCGCCTCCGCGGCGGCCAGGGTGCCCATGTAGTCCGCGAAGGATTCCTTGAGCCACAGGTCGTCCCACCAGCGCATGGTGACCAGGTCGCCGAACCACATGTGCGCCATCTCGTGCAGCAGCGTGGTGGCCCGGGCCTCGTACTGGGCCTCCGTGGCGCGGGAGGTGAAGACGTAGGACTCGGTGAACGTGACCAGGCCGGGGTTTTCCATGGCCCCCAGGTTGTATTCGGGCACGAACGCCTGGTCGTACTTGCCCCACGGGTAGGGGTAGCCGAAGAGGTCGTGGAAGAAGTCCAGGCCGCGCTTGGTGGTCTCGAAGATGGCGTCGGCGTCGAAGTGCGGGGCCAGCGAGGCGCGGCAGGTGGCCCCCAGCCCAACCTCCAGGACGGTGCCGTCCGGCTGCTCCCGCCGCCAGCTGTCCGTGGCGCGGTGGTAGGGCCCGGCCAGCACGGCGGTGATGTAGGTGGAGATGCGGCGGGTGGGTTCGAAGAAGTGCGTGGTGCTGCCGTCCGGGTTCTCCTCGCGGCCGCGGGCGGCGCCGTTGGAGGCCACGTGCCAGCCGGCCGGGGCGGTGACGGTGAAGTCGAACTCGGCCTTCAGGTCCGGCTGCTCGAAGTTCGCGAAGACGCGGCGGGCATCGGCCGGCTCGAACTGGGTGTACAGGTAGGTTTCCCCATCGGCGGGATCCCGGTAGCGGTGCAGCCCCTCGCCGCTGGTGCTGTACAGGGCGGTTCCCTCGACGATGGCGGTGTTGTGCGCGGCCAGGCCGGGCAGCAGGATGCGGTCACCCGCCACGCAGCGGTCCAGGTCCAGCTCGTGGCCGTTTAGGGTGACGGCGGAGACTCCGCCGTGGATGAAGTCCAGGAACGTTTCGGCACCCGGCTCGGAGCAGGAGAAGCCGACCCGGGTCAGCGACGGGTATCCGCCGCGCTCCGGGTCGCGGGCCCCCGACAGGTCCAGGTGGACCTGGTAGGAATCCACGGCCAGGATGCGGGCCCGTTCGGCGGCCTCGGCGCGGCCGAGGTTGCGGTTGCCGGCAGGGGGGTTCTTCGCGTCGTCCACAGGCCCATTCAACCAGCTAGGGCCGGGATTGCCGCGCGCCGGGCCGGGCCCGGGTGCGCCGGAAAATGTGACGCGTCCGGTGCCGGTGCAACACAGGGACCTGCGGCGGGGGCCGATGTGCGCGTTGGTGCACCGGCGTGAAAAGGTTGCTCCTATGCCAGATCTATTTGAGGACTACGCCGCTGCGCAGGGCCGGTCCGCCGCGTTCGACGAGATGTTCGGCAGGGACCACTCGGTCCGTGCCGAGTATGCGCAGGTGGCCGCCGCGCTCGGCGAACTGACCCTTGACGACGTGAAAGCCCGCGCCGACTCCATGGCCCGGACCTTCCTGGACCGGGGCGTCACGTTCGACTTCGCCGGCGAGGAACGCCCCTTCCCGCTGGACATCGTGCCCCGGGTGATCTCCAGCTCCGACTGGGACATCCTCGAGCGCGGCGTCACCCAGCGGGTGAAGGCCCTTGAAGCGTTCCTGGACGATGTCTACGACAGGATGAACGTCGTGGCCGACGGCGTCGTGCCGCGCCGGCTGATCACTTCCAGCGCCCACTTCCACCGCCAGGTCCACGGCTTCCGCCCGGCCGGCGGGGTGCGGGTGCACATTTCCGGCATCGACGTGGTCCGGGACCAGGAGGGCACCTTCCGGGTGCTTGAGGACAACGTGCGGGTTCCCTCCGGCGTCTCCTACGTGCTGGAGAACCGGCGGGCGATGGCCAAGGGCCTTCCGGAGGCGTTCGGCCAGCAGAACGTCCGGCACGTGGAGGAGTACCCGCGCCGGCTGCTGTCGGCGCTGCGCAAGACCGCCCCGGGCGGCATCGAGGACCCGACCGTGGTGGTGCTGACCCCCGGGGTGTTCAACAGCGCCTACTTCGAGCACACCCTGCTGGCCGGCCTCATGGGCGTCGAGCTGGTCGAGGGCCGGGACCTGGTCTGCCGCGGCAACCGCGTCTACATGCGCACCACCGCGGGCGAACGGCGCGTGGACGTGATCTACAAGCGCATCGACGACGAGTTCCTGGACCCCCAGCAGTTCCGTTCCGACTCCGTCCTCGGCTGCCCGGGCATCGTCAACGCGGCCCGCGCGGGCGGGGTCACCATCGCGAACGCGGTGGGCAACGGCGTCGCCGACGACAAGCTCGTCTACACCTACGTGCCGGACCTGATCCGCTACTACCTCAACGAGGAGCCGATCGTTCCGAACGTGGACACCTTCCGCCTCGAGGAGGACGCCGCCCGCGAGGAGGTCCTGGACCGCCTCGACGAACTGGTCGTCAAGCCCGTGGACGGCTCCGGCGGCAAGGGCCTGGTGGTCGGCCCGGACGCCAGCCGCGAACAGCTGGACGCGCTGCGGACCCGGGTGCTGAAGGATCCGCGCGGCTGGATCGCGCAGCCGGTCCTGCAGCTCTCCACCGTCCCCACCATGTCCGGCAGCCAATTCAGCCCCCGCCACGTCGACCTGCGCCCGTTCGCGGTCAACGACGGCGAGGACGTCTGGGTGTTGCCGGGCGGACTGACCCGCGTCGCGCTGAAGGAAGGCTCGCTGATCGTGAACTCCTCCCAGGGCGGCGGCTCCAAGGACACCTGGGTCCTGGCCGACACCCCGCAGGAGCCCGAGGTTCCGCTGCCGGCCACCCCGGAAGCCCGGGAGCGCACCCACCTGTGGCCGATCGACGTCGGTGGGGCCGACGATGTCGCCGAAGAGCAGCCGGAGCAGCAGCAGTGAATTCCGCCCGCAACGAACACGCCGGCGTGCGCGCCGGGGAAGGACCCGCAGCATGCTGAGCCGCATCGCCGAATCGCTCTTTTGGATCGGCCGCTACATCGAGCGCGCCGACGGCACCGCCCGCATCCTCGATGTCCACCTGGAGCGGCTGAACCAGATGCCGCTGCGCCAGCAGCGGCAGGCCTCCCGCGAACTGCTCGCCATCATGGGCGCCCTCCCGGACACCGAGGACTTCGGGCTGCCCCAACTGCTGCACCGGATGGCGTACGACACCACCAACGCCACCTCCATCTCCGGATCCCTCGGGGCGGCCCGCGAGAACGCCCGCCGGGCGCGCGAGACGGTCTCGGCCGCGGTGTGGGAGACTCTGAACACCACCTGGTACGGGCTGAGCCAGCACCGCAAGGACGTGGTAGGGACCTTCCGCTTCTGCCACTGGGCGCTCGAGCGCACGGCGATGGTCCGCGGCTCGGCCGAAAGCACCATGAGCCACGACGAGTCCTGGCAGTTCCTGATGCTGGGGCGCAGCCTCGAGCAGGCCGACATGACGGCCCGCATGCTCTCGACCGCGGAGACGCAGGGCGGCGGCCTGTCCTGGGTCACCATGCTGCGCTGCGCCGGGGCCTACGAGTCCTTCCTGCGGACCCGGAGGGTCGCGTTCGACGAACGCTACGCCGCCGAGTTCCTGCTGTTGGACCGCCTCTTCCCGCGCTCGATCGTGCACTCGCTCAGCGTCGCCGAGCGCACCCTGCAGGAACTGGATCCCAGCACCCAGCGCGTGGGGTTCCAGTCGGATGCCCGCCGCATCGTGGGGGAGGTGCGCTCCTTCCTGGAGTTCCACGAGCCCGAGAACCTGATCCACGTGCTACCCGAGCACACCGACCGCGTGCAGAAGGCCGTGGCCCAGGCCTCCAATTCCATCAGCCGCAAGTACTTCTCGCCGGCCGCCGACGCCGCGTGGGTAGGAGAGAATTCGTGACCCGCCTGAAGATCCGCCACCTCACCCGCTACAGCTACGCCTCCCGGGTCGGCCTGACCTACAACGAGGCAAGGATGTCACCGCTGACGGACTCCCAGCAGGTGGTCCTCGAGGCCACCCTGGATGTCTCGCCCAACCTCGCCGTGATGGGCAGCTACCGCGACTACTGGGGCACCCGGGTCACGTCCTTCGACATGACGGCGCCGCACGACTTCCTGGAGGTCGACGCGAAGGCCACCGTGGAGATCCACCGCCACGAACGTCCCGCGGAGGACGTGGCGGCCTGGGCGGCGCTGGGGACCGAGTCGGTGCTCAACGACTTCTCCGACTGGCTGCCCCAGTCCCAGCTCAGCGACCCGGGACCCGAGGTGCGCGCCGCCGTCGCCGGCTTCCGCGACCTGGAGGACCCGCACGCCGCCGCCCACGCGGTCTTCGCCTGGCTGCGCAACACCATGGAATACGTGCCGGGGGTGACCGCGGTGCACTTCAACGCCGAGGACGCCTGGCGCGAACGCCGCGGCGTCTGCCAGGACCTGGCCCACGTCGCCGTCGGCGCGCTGCGGAGCCTGGGCATCCCGGCCCGCTACGTCTCCGGGTACATCCATCCCCGCCCGGACGCCGCGGTGGGGGAGACCGTCGCCGGGCAGTCGCACGCCTGGATCGAATGGTGGGACGGCGAGTGGCGCTCCTGGGACCCCACCAACCACAAGCCAGCCGGCGACTTCCACGTCTCCGTGGCCCGGGGCCGCGACTACCGGGACGTGACCCCGCTCAAGGGCATCCAGACCGGCGGCGGGGCCTCGACCCTGAGCGTCTCCGTGGAGATCACCCGCGTCGCCTGACGCGAAGCCGGAGTACCGGCCGTCCCCGTCACCAGGGGGACGGCCGGTAGTCCTTGAGGAAGCAGCCGTACAGGTCGATCCCGCGTTCGCCGTCCACGATCGGCTGGTAGACGCGGGCGGCGCCGTCGACCAGGTCCAGCGGCGCGTGCCACCCCTCGGCGGCCTTGCGCATTTTCGCCTCGTGCGGGCGCTCGTCAGTGATCCACCCGGTGTCCACCGCGGTCATCAGGATCCGGTCCGTCTCGAACAGTTCCTCCGCGGCGGTGCGCGTCATCATGTTCAGGGCGGCCTTCGCCATGTTGGTGTGCGGGTGGCCGGCGCCCTTGTAGCGCCGGGAGAACTGGCCCTCCATGGCCGAGACGTTCACGACGTATTTGCGCCGGGCCGCGGAAGCGGCCAGCGCCGGGCGCAGCCGGCTGGCCAGCAGGAACGGCGCCGTCACGTTGCACAGCTGCACCTCCAGCAGTTCCAGCGCCTCCACCGAACCGAGGACCTGGGTCCAGCTGTTCTCGTTGACCAGGTCCGGGACCAGCCCGCCGGCGTCGATCGCCGTCCCCGCGGCGATGCGTTCCAGGGAGGCCGATCCGGCCGTCATCGCCAGGGCGGCCAGCCGCTCCGGGGCGACGGTGCGGCCCTGTTCCAGGGCCCCGGCCGCCAGGTCAAAGGCAGCCGCCAGGGTGCGCGGGTGGGCCTCCGGAGCGTGCCCGGCCCCCCAGACCTCGGGTCCGCCGTTGCCGGGTCCGAGTTCGGGCGGCAGCGGCACGGACTCGGCCTCGACCAGGTGGCGGTAGGCGTTGCCGGTGCGCCGCACGGTTTGCGCGGCGTTGTTGATGAGGATGTCCAGCGGGCCCTCGGCCGCGGTGCGGTCGGCGAGGGCGACCACCTGGGCGGGATCACGCAGGTCGATGCCGACGATGCGCAGCCGGTGCAGCCAGTCGGCGCTGTCCGGCAGCGCCGCGAAGCGGCGGGCGGCGTCGCGCGGGAAGCGGGTGGTGATGGTGGTGTGTGCGCCGTCGCGCAGCAGGCGCAGGGCGATGTGCATGCCGATCTTTGCCCGCCCGCCGGTGAGCAGGGCGCGGCGGCCGGTCAGGTCGGTGCGGGCGTCGCGGCGGTCCCGTCCCGCCCGCGCGCAGTCGGGGCACAGGTGGTGGTAGAAGGCGTCGACCGTGGTGAAGTCGGTCTTGCAGACGTAGCACCCGCGCGGGCGGAGGTACTCGCCGGCGGTGGCCCCGGCGGCGGAGGACACCAGCGGCAGGCCCTCGGTCTCGTCGTCCAGGCGGTCGGCGGCGCCCGTGGCGGTCAGTTCCATGGTGCGCCGGTCGGCGTCACGCACCTCTTGGCGGGCCATCGCGCGGCGGTACTTCTTCACTTCCTTGAACATCTTGCTGGTGGCGTCGCGTACGGCGATGTAGCTGTCGTCGCCGTCGGGCAGGGTGTGCACGGCGCCGAGGACCCGCAGGCACGTCTGCAGGTCCTCGGCGGTGAAGGCGGTTTGGGGGGAGAGCTGTTCAGTCATGACGGAAAAACTCTACCGCGCCGGGACCGCGCCCGCCCATTGCATGGCCCGGCGGGGACGGTCCCGGCGGTCCCTAAGCGGTGACCTTCTGCCCCTTGCTGAGCACGGTCAGGCCGGAGTCGGTGACCAGGAACCCGCGGGCCAGGTCCTCGTCCCGGTCCACCCCGATCCGCGCACCGGGCGGGACCACAACGTTCTTGTCGAGGATGGCGTGCAGCACGCGGGCTCCCTCGCCCACGGTCACGTTGTCCATCAGCACCGACCCGGTCACGTGGGCGCCTTGGAGGACGGTGACGTCGGTGCCGAGCACCGACCGCTGCACCCGGGCGCCGGAAATGACGACGCCGTTGCCCAGGATCGAGTCGTGGGCCTCGCCCTGGGTGCCGTCCGCCCCGCGGACCAGCTTCGCCGGCGGGGAGATGGTCTGCCGGGTGTACAGCGGCCACTCGTGGTTGTACAGGTCGAACTGCGGGATGGGGGAGATGAGGTCCATGTGGGCGTCGTAGTAGGAATCCAGCGTGCCCACGTCGCGCCAGTAGTGGTCCGCGCCGGGGGCGGCGCCCGGGACGTCGTTGGTGTCGAAGTCGTAGACCCCGCAGTCGTCCTGGGAGACGAACCAGGGCACGATGTCCCCGCCCATGTCGTGCTTGGTGTGCTCTTTGGTGGAGTCCCGCTCCAGGGCCTCGACCAGGGCGTCCGTGTTGAAGACGTAGTTGCCCATGGAGGCCAGGAAGGAGTTCGGGTCGTCCTCCAGCCCGGCCGTGGTCTCCGGCTTCTCGACGAACGCGGCGATGCGTCCGGGATGGGCGGGATCGGTCTCGATGACGCCGAACTGGTTGGCCAGCGCGAGCGGCTGGCGCACGGCCGCCACGGTGGCGGAGAGCCCGGAGGCGATGTGTGCCTCGACCATGGCGGAGAAGTCCATCCGGTAGACGTGGTCGGCGCCGACCACCACCACGTAGTCGGGCTGGTCGTCGTAGATCAGGTTCAGCGACTGGTAGATGGCGTTGGCCGAGCCGAGGAACCAATCCTTGCCCATGCGCTGCTGCGCGGGCACCGAGGCCACGTAGTTGCCCAGCTGGGTGGACATGCGCCACGTCTCCGAAATGTGCCGGTCCAGGCTGTGCGACTTGTACTGGGTCAGCACGACGACTCTCCGATAGCCGGAATTGACGACATTGGAGAGCGCGAAGTCGATCAGCCGGTAGCTTCCCCCAAACGGAACCGCGGGCTTGGCCCGGTCCGCCGTCAGCGGCATCAGGCGCTTGCCTTCGCCTCCCGCCAGCACTACGGCGAGTACCTTCCTTGGTGCCATGCTTAATCCCCCATGGATCTGGTTTGTCCGGTCCTTGTGACCATGTTGGACACTACCGCTTCACACTATGGGAAAGCCCACATTTTCGACTACGTTGTAAAGGTGCGCGTAGACATTGTTACCAAAGAATTCCCGCCCGCGATCTATGGCGGCGCCGGGGTCCATGTGGCCGAACTCGGGCGGGTGCTGGCCCCGCTGCTGGACCTGAGGGTCCGTGCCTTCGGCGATCCCCGCCCCGAGGACTACCATGGCGCTCGCGTCAGCAGCTACGGGGTGCCGGCCGACCTGGCCACCGCCAATCCCGCCGTGCAGACCCTGGGCACCGACCTGGCGATCCTCTCCGACCTCCAGGGCGCCGACCTGGTCCACTCCCACACCTGGTACGCCAACATGGCCGGCCACCTCGGTTCCTTGCTGCACGGAATCCCGCACGTGGTCAGCGCCCACTCGCTGGAACCGCTGCGGCCCTGGAAGGCCGAGCAGCTCGGCGGCGGATACGCCCTGAGCTCTTGGGCGGAGTCCACGGCCTACCACGGTGCCGCGGCGGTCATCGCCGTCTCGGCGGGGATGCGCGATGACATCCTGCGCGCCTACCCGGCCATCGACCCGGCCAAGGTCCACGTGGTCCACAACGGGATCGACGTCGACACCTGGCGGCCCGACCCCCACACCGACGCCCTGGTCCGTCTCGGGATCGATCCGGACAAGCGCTCCGTCGCGTTCGTGGGACGCATCACCCGGCAGAAGGGCGTCCCGTACCTGCTGCGCGCCGCCGCCCTGCTGCCCGAGGACGTGCAGCTGGTGCTCTGCGCCGGCGCGGCGGACACGCCCGAGCTGGCGGATGAGGTCAACGGCCTCATCGAGGGCCTGCGCGCCACCCGCGACGGGGTGGTGGTCATCGAGGGCATGCTGCCGCGCGCCGACGTCGTGCAGATCCTCTCCCACGCGACCGTCTTCGCCTGCCCCTCGGTCTACGAACCGCTGGGCATCGTGAACCTGGAGGCCATGGCCTGCGGCACGGCGGTCGTCGCCAGCGCCGTGGGCGGCATTCCCGAGGTCGTCGCCGATGGCGAGACCGGCTACCTGGTCCCGCTGGAGCAGCTCCAGGACGGCACCGGCACGCCGCTGGACGCGGAGGGGTTCGTGGCCGACTTCGCGGCCGCGCTGAACCGCGCCCTCGAGGATCCGGACCGGGCAGCGGCCATGGGCCGGGCCGGCCGCGAACGGGCCGCCGCGCACTTCAGCTGGGATTCCATCGCCGAGAAGACTCTGGAGGTCTACCGGGCCGCCCTCGCCGGCTAGCGGTACGCCGCCGGGGCCCCTGGCGGCCGGGGCGGCGCGGCCGAGGTCGCGGGGTCGTACTGGACCGTGCAGCCTTATTGGTCCGTGCAGTCGTATTCGCGTAGCCGCGTGCCGCGGAACTGTTCCCAGGATCGCACCAGGGTGCAGCCGGCCTCCTCGAACGCCTCCAGCTCCGGGGTTTTCCGGCGGGTGTCGGCGATCCACCACACCTGGCCCCGACCCGCCAGCCGCTCGGCGGTGATCTTCCGGTAGCTGCCCCACAGGGTGCCGGCGGCCACCCTGTCCCGGCTTTGGGTGAGGTCCTCCACGGCGGCATACAGCGCGGGGTAGGCGATGAAGCGGTAGCGGTCGTGCGCCCGGTTGGGCACGATCGCGGCACCCGGCCCGCTGAAGGCGGCAACCGTCTGCGCGACGTCCCGGGTCGGCACCGTGGAACCGCCGTTGTGCAGCCTCACCCACGGCTGGAAGAGCAGGCCCAAGGCCACCAGCGCACACAGCGCGCCCACCCCGGTGGCCCTGGCCAGCCCGGCCACCCTGTCCGCCGGCCGCCGCGGGCGCCGGGACAGCAGGACGGCCAGGCCGGATCCGACCAGAAGCGCCAGGAACGGGGCCGTGTAGGTCAGGTACCGGTTCCGGTAGGCCGGGTCCCCGAACACCTGCAGCGCCAGGATGCACAGGAACGGAACCGCCAATCCGCACAGGGCCAGGCCGGCCAACTGCCGGTTGGCCGGCCTGGGCCGGTACTGGCCGGACCCGTCCCTGACGGGCCTCGCCCGCACCGCGGACACCAGCCCCACGAGGGCCAGCACCAGGGACAGCACGGCCAGCGCGGCCATCCACGGGCCGATCCACCCGGTGGCCCGCGTCGTGCCCGAGTAGAACTGGTTCACGCCGAGTTCGAACAGCCCGTTCCTGAGCGGGGGGATCCAGGAGACCTGCCCCTGTTGCTGGATGCAGCGGAGGATGAACGGAAGGCAGATGGCCGCGGCCGCGGCCGAGGCCGCCAGGGTCGCCACCGGACGCCGGCGCAGCAGCAACGCGGCGCCGGCCATGGCCGCCACGCCGAAGGCGAAGAACATGAACACGACCACCCCGGCCACCGCCACCGCCACGTAGGCCGCCCAGTCGCGGAAGCGCCCGGTCCGCCAGGCCCGCAGCAGCGCCAGCGCCAGGAGGGCGGAGAGGGCCGCGGTCAGGGCGTACTGGCGGATCTCGGTGCCGGCCCACATCATCCGCGGCATGACCGCCAGCACGGCCCCGGCCAGCACCCCCGTGGCGCGGGTCCCCAACCGCTGTCCCAGCACCACCGTCAACCCGCAGGCCACCGCCGCGGCCAGCGCCGAGGGCACGCGCAGCGCGGCCTCGGACACGCCGAACCAGCCGGTCCAGAAGTGCATGCCCGCGTAGTAGGCGGCGTGGACCAGATCGACGTGACCGGCCAGCCGCCACAGCTCCGCCAGCGGCCGGGTTGCGCCGGTGACCGTTGCCGCCTCGTCGTACCACATGCTGCGGGCCCAACTGCCCGCGAACGCGACCGTGAAGGCCGCCGTCGCCAGCAGCCAGGCATCGCCGGGATGGACGCGTCCCTGGCCCCTGCCGGGGTCGAGGGACCGGGCGGGCCCGGAGGAGGGCGGGAACTGGGTCTGGGTAGTCGCCATGTTGCCAGCGTCCTGATGTTCGGGGCCGGTTTCCGCGGCCCAGAGTAGCGCGAACGCCGCCCCGAGGGGAGGTATGCCGCCACTCCCGGGCGTGGCGCGCGGGTAAGCGCGGGGCAGCCGGGTTCCCTGCGTGGCGACGAAGTCGACACGAGAGGGCCGTTCCCTCGCCAGCGCGGGGCAGCCGGGTTCCCTGCGTGGCGACGAAGTCGACACGAGAGGGCCTGCCCCGCGTGCTAGCGGGCGGCCCGGAGCGTCTTCTCGTCCACCGGCGCGTCGGCCGAGGCCCGCAGGCGGCGCAGGTACTCCATGGCTTCGGCCTGGCGCCGGCCTTCCGCACCGGTGGCGATCGGGGCGCGCAGGTGCTCGGGGCCGTAGCCGAACGCATCGACCAGGTCCTGCGCGTGGGGCCGCAGGCGCTCGAGCAGCCGGTTGACGTACGGGCCCACGGTGCGGGCGCGCTGCGCGGAGATTCGGCCATGCATCAGGTACCAGGCCAGGTGCTTCTCGATCAGGCACAGGCCAAACACGTTGCGCAGCCACGTCAGGACCGTCCTGGTCCCCGGATCCCGCACCTGCTCCAGGCCCCGCGTGAAGGCCTCCCACTGCAGCAGCTCGGCGTGCGCGGCGGCGGCGGCAATGATCTCCTCCTGGTGCCGGTTGAACAGCTGCGCGGACCGGGCCCGCGGCAGCCGGGAGGCCCCGCGCAGGGTTCCGCCCACCTCGGAGACCATGGTCCGCACCCGGTCGGAGAGCAGGTCGCGCTGGGTGTCGGCGTCCCTGAGGGCCGTCGCCGCGCGGGCCCCGGACCCGGTGTCGGTGACCGTCTGGGCCAGCTGGCGCAGGCCCGTGCGGCTGAGCGCGGTGCTGCCTGCCTGGCGGACGACATACCTGGCCAGCACGCCGGCGTTGACGTGGCGGAACTCCTCGGCGTAATCGGCGAGCAGGCGCTTGGCGACCAGCTGCAGGAGCACGTTGTTGTCGCCCTCGAAGGTGGCGTAGACGTCCAGGTCGGCGCGCAGCGAGACGAGGCGGTTCTCGGCCAGGAAGCCGGCGCCGCCGCAGGCCTCGCGGCACTCCTGCAGGGTGTCCAGGGCGTGCCAGGTCGAGGTCGGCTTCAGCGCGGCGGCCAGGGTTTCGAGGTCCTGCCGGTCGGCGTCGGTGTCCAGGGCCCCGGAGAAGACGCCGTCGAACTTCTCCAGCAGTTCCTCGTGCGCGAACGCGGCGGCGTAGGTGGTGGCGATGCGCGGGATCAGGCGGCGCTGGTGGCGCTGGTAGTCCAGCAGCACCTCCTCGGCGGTGCCGGAGGAGGCGTTGAACTGGCGGCGCTGGTTGGCGTAGGTGACCGCGATCTGCAGGGCCGCCTTGCTTGCGGCGATCGCTGCCCCGTCCAGGGAGACCCGGCCCTGGACCAGGGTGCCCAGCATCGTGAAGAAGCGCCGGGCAGGGCTGGCGATGGGGGAGGAATAGGTTCCGTCCGGGGCGACGTCGCCGTAGCGGTTCAGCAGGTTGGTCCGCGGGATGCGCACCCGGCTGAAATGCAGGCGGCCGTTGTCGACCCCGTTCAGGCCGCCCTTGAGGCCGTCGTCCTCGCCGCCGATCCCCGGCAGGAAGCCGTTCGCGTCGCGGATCGGCACGTAGAACGCGTGCACGCCGTGGTTGACCCCGCGGGTGATGAGCTGGGCGAAGACGACGGCGGCACGCCCGTGCAGCGCGGCGTTGCCCAGGTAGTCCTTCCACGCCCCGCGGAACGGGGTGTCGATGACGAACTCGCCGGTCCCGCCGTCGTAGGTGGCCGTGGTGGCGATGCTGGCGACGTCGGACCCGTGCCCGGTCTCCGTCATCGCGAAGGCGCCGGGGACCTCCAGGGAGATGATGCCCGGCAGCCACTTCTCATGGTGTTCGGCGGTGCCCAGGTGCAGCACCGCCGAACCGAAAAGACCCCACTGGACTCCGGCCTTGATCTGCAGGGAGGGGTCGGCGAGGACCAGTTCCTCGAAGGCGGCGACGTTGCCGCCGTGGTTGTCGGCGCCCCCGAAGCGGGCCGGGAAGGCGCGCTGGATGGCCCCGTTGTCCACCAGGCAGGACAGCTGGGACAGGACCCGGGCCCGGTGCCCCTCCATGTCCAGGCCGGGAATGCCCTGGACCTCGGGGCGGCCGGCCAGGTCGCGGGCGGCGCGGCGGGCGTCGGCCCACTTGCCCAGCAACTGCGCACCGAGGGCCTCCACGTCCACGCGCGCGGCGGCGGATTCGCCGGCGGTTCCGGGCGCCTGGACCATCCGGGCGGCACGGTGCATTGGGGGTGCCTGGTCCGTTTCGGAGGCGCTGCTCATTTCGGGTGCCTGCGTCACTTCGTTTGCCTTTCTGCGGTTTCCTGCAAGGGGCTGCCGGCGATGCCGCGGGCAAGCCATCCCGTGAGGGTGTCTGTCAGTTCCCCGGCGGAGGGGCGGACGGGGCCGGGGGGCTGGCGCAGCCAGTCCTCGCCGACGGCCCGGACCATGCCCAGCGCCGCGCGCGGCCAGTAGGCGACCGCCGCGCCGGTCCCGACGGGCCCGTTGGGAAGGTCTGGCCCGTCGGGGGAGCCCGTGCCGTTGGGGGAGGCGGTGCGGGCGGTGGCGGGCTCCGGGCCGACGCCGTCCAATTCGGCGTCGCGGGAGGCGAGGTAGGCCTGCATCCCCTCCCGCATGATGGAGAGGACCTCGTCGAAGAAGGCATCGAGCACCTCGCCGTGGGCCCGGGCTGCCGGCCCGGAGCCGGCCTCGCGGTCGGCGGTCACGAAGAAGTACACGTTCGGGGAGGTCTCGGCCATCTGGAGGTACGCCGACACCATGGCGCGCAGGCCTTCTTCGGCCGAGGTGGCGCCGCGTCCGGCCGCGAGGACCTCGGCCCGCATCTGCCCGATCACCACCTCGCCCACGGCCTGGCGCAAGCCGTCCTTGTCCCCGAAGTAGCGGTAGAACACGGACTTGCTGGTGCCGGCAGCGGCGGCGATGTCCCCCATCGGGGCGCCCGGGCCCAGCCGGTGGACGGCCTTGCGGGCCACCTTGACCAGTTCCAGGCGCCGCTGCTGCCGGTGCCCGTCCCAGCGGGCCGAGCGCCCGTCCGGGAGGGCCGCTCCCGCCACAGTGATCTGCTTCACGTTACGGAGAGTATCAGGTACGCTCGGTATCGGTAAACCTTCCGCCGTTTGGCACGATTCCGAAGGAGCTCGACCCATGGCCGCGTCCCCCGAGACCCCCGCCCCGCAGGCATCCCCGCACGAGGCGCGCCGGGTGCGCCCCGCCGTCGTCATCGGCGGCAACCGCATCCCGTTCGCCAGGGCGCACGGCCCCTACGCACACGCCTCCAACCAGGACATGCTCACCGCGGCGATCGACGGGCTCGTTGCCCGCTTCGGGCTGCAGGGCCAGCGCCTGGGCGCCGTGGCCGGCGGCGCGGTGCTGAAGCATTCGCGGAACTTCAACCTGGTGCGGGAAGCGGTGCTGGGCACCGCGCTGGCCCCGGACACCCCCGCCTACGACGTGCAGATGGCCTGCGCCACCGGGATGGAGGCGATCGGTTCGCTGGCCAACAAGATCAGCCTCGGACAGCTCGAATCCGGCATCGGCGGCGGCGTCGACTCCACCTCCGACGCTCCCATCGCGGTCAGCGAGGGCCTGCGCAAGGTGCTGCTGGAACTCAACCGCGCCAAGACCGCCCAGCAGAAGCTCGCCGCCCTGTCCAGGCTGCGCCCCAAGGACCTGGCTCCCGACGCCCCGAGCACCGCCGAACCGCGCACCGGACTGTCCATGGGGGAGCACCAGGCCCTGACCACTGCCGCGTGGGGGATCACCCGCGAGGCGCAGGACGAGCTGGCGCTGGCCAGCCACCGCAACCTGGCCGCGGCCTACGAGAGGAACTTCTTCGACGACCTCCTCACCCCCTACCGCGGGCTGGTGCGGGACGCCAACCTGCGCGCGGACACCACCGCCGAAAAACTCGCGTCCCTGAAGCCCGTCTTCGGCAAGGACCTCGGAACCGAGGCGACCATGACCGCCGGCAACTCCACCCCCCTCACCGACGGCGCCGCCGCCGTGCTGCTGGGCTCCGAGGACTTCGCGCGGGAGCACAACCTGCCCATGCTGGCGAACTTCGTGGACTTCGAGGCCGCCTCGGTGGACTTCGTCCGCGGCCGCGAAGGCCTGCTGATGGCCCCGGCCTATGCCGTGCCGCGCCTGCTGGAGCGCAACGGCCTGTCCCTGCAGGACTTCGACTTCTACGAGATCCACGAGGCGTTCGCCGGCACCGTGCTGAGCACCCTTGCCGCCTGGGAGGACGCCGACTTCTGCCGCAACAAGCTGGGCCTGGACGCCCCGCTGGGGCCGATCGACCGCGGCCGGCTCAACGTCAACGGCTCCTCGCTGGCCGCCGGACACCCGTTCGCCGCCACCGGCGGGCGCATCGTGGCCACCCTCGCCAAACTGCTCCACGAGAAGGGTTCCGGCCGCGGCCTGGTCTCCGTCTGCGCGGCCGGCGGGCAGGGCGTCGCCGCGATCCTGGAGGCGCGCTGAGGATGGATACCTACCTGTCCCTCGTCAACTCCGGCCTGACCAAGGAAATCGCCAGGAAGCTGGGACTGCCGCGGCCGGCCATCCTGCGCCGGCACCGGCCCGGGGACCCGCTGGTGCCCGGGCCCGTGCTCATCCTCGGCGAGGGCCCCGCGGCCGGAGCCGCCGCGGACATCCTGCTCGGGTGGGGGCTGGACGTGCGCCGGCACGCCGCCGATGCCGAACGGATCGGGGCGATCGTGCTCGCCCTGGACGCGCTGCGGACGCCCGCCGACCTCTCCGCCCCCGCGCTGGCCACCGCCGAGGCGGTGCGCCGGCTGACGCCGGGCGGCCGGATCGCCGCCTACCTGCACGGTGCCGGGGACGACGCCGGCGACCCCGCCCGCGCCGCGGCCCGGAGCGGCGCGGAAGGATTCCTGCGCTCCCTCGGCCGCGAACTGCGCGGGGGCGCCACCGCCAACGGGATCGTGCTCGGCGGCGAAACGCTGACCGCCTATGCTCCCTCCGCCGTCGCGGCCCTGCGTTTCCTGCTCTCGGGACGCAGCGCCTACGTCGACGGGCAGTTCGTGCGCGTGGACACCACCGCCGGCACCCTGCCGCGGAACTGGGAGCATCCACTGGAGGGCAAGGTCGCCGTCGTCACCGGAGCCGCCCGGGGCATCGGTGCGGCCATCGCCCGCACCCTGCACCGCGACGGCGCCACCGTCGTCGCGGTCGACGTCCCCGCCGCGGGCGAGGCGCTGGCGGCCGTGGCCAACGAGGTCGGCGGAACCGCGCTGCAGCTGGACGTCACGCGGCCCGACGCCGGACAAGCGGTCCTCGCCCACGCCCGGGACCGCCACGGACGGCTCGACATCATGGTGCACAACGCCGGCATCACCCGCGACAAGCTGCTGGCCAACATGGACGAGTCCCGCTGGAATTCCGTGCTCGCCGTCAACCTCGAATCCCAGCTGCGCATGAACGGCGCCTTCCTCGACGCCGGACTGGAGGGGCTGCGCATCGTTTCCCTGGCCTCCACCAGCGGCATCGCCGGCAACCGCGGACAGACCAACTACGCCGCCTCCAAGGCCGGCGTGATCGGCATGGTGGGGGCGAGCGCCGCGGCGTTCGCTGCCCGGGGCGGCGGCATCAACGCCGTGGCGCCGGGATTCATCGAGACGGACATGACGGCAGCGGTCCCGCTGGCGACCCGCAGCGTCGCACGCCTGCTGATGCCCTCGCTGATGCAAGGGGGCCTGCCGGTGGACGTGGCCGAGGCCGTCGGCTTCCTGGCCTGGGACGCGGCCGCCGGCATCAACGGGCAGACGCTGCGGGTGTGCGGACAAAGCCTGGTGGGCGCATGAGCGCGCCAAACGAACAGGCTGCCGGACGGCCGGAGCGCACGGACGTCGTGCTCGGATCCGTCCCCGGACTCGCTTCCCTCTACGCGACCGCGCTGGGACGACTGGCTGCCGGGCGGCTGGGTCGGCAGGCCGCCGGGACCCCGGACCGGGGCGCCGCGCAGGAGGCGCTGCGGCTGCCCGCGGTCCGCCACGTGGTGCGCGGGGTGGCGGCCGACCCCGAACGCCTGGTGGCCTACCAGCGGCTGGTGGGGGACACCGTCAGGGACACGCTGCCCAGCGTGTTCGTCCACGGCATGGCCTTCCCGGTGGCGATGGACCTCATGGTCCGCGCCGACTTTCCCCTGCCCCTGCTGGGCATGGTGCACCTGGACAACGTGGTGGAGCACCGGCGGCCCCTCGGGACGGCGGAGGAGCTGGAGATCGCCGCCTGGGCGGAAAACCTGCGCCCCCACCGGGCCGGAACGCAGCTGGACATGGTGGTCGAGGTTTCCGCCGGCGGCGAGACGGCCTGGCGCGGCGTCTCCACCTACCTTGCCAAGGGCATCGGGCAGGGGGTCCGGGAAGGAGGGTCCGCGCCCGAGCCGGGGAAGCGGCCGGCCTACGTCCCGCCGGTGCCCACCGCGCGGTGGCGGCTGGGAGCGGACACGGGCAGGGCCTATGCGGCGGTGCTGGGGGACTACAACCCCATCCACCTCGGGGCCCTGCCGGCGAAGGCGCTGGGCCTGAAACGGCACATCGCCCACGGGATGTACCTCGCCGGGCGGGTCCTTGCCAATGCCGCGCCCAACGACCGCGCCTACCGCTGGAGCATCTCCTTCGAGGCGCCTGTGTTCCTGCCGGGCACGGTCGAGGTCGCCCTGCACCCGCGGGACGGCGCCCTGGCCTTCGAGGGCTGGAACGCGGCGTCCGGGCGGCGGCACTTCGCCGGCCGCGTCGACGCCCTGCGGCCGGACGGGTCCTGGACGGACTGAATGGCGCTGACCCTAGTGGCGGACCCGTTCACTGCCGCCCAGCCCGTCCAGGGCGAACTCGTAGGCGGTCTCGGCATGTTCGGTGACGTCGACGCCTGCGATTTCGTCCTCGTGGCTGATCCGGAAGCCGATGGTCGCGTGGATGGCCAGCCCGATGACCAGCGTGACCAGGCCGGAGAGCAGGACGGCGACCAGGACCGCCACCAGTTGGGCCATGAGCTGCCCGAGCCCGCCGCCGTAGAGGAGCCCGCCGGCGCCGTCGAGCGGCAGCGCGATGAAACCCAGCGCCAGGGTGCCGACGATGCCGGCAACCAGGTGGACGCCCACCACGTCGAGCGAATCGTCGAAGCCGAACCGGTACTTCAGCCCGACGGCCAGGGCGCACACGACGCCGGCGACCAGGCCGAGGCCCACCGCCGCGAGGGGGCTGACGTTGGCGCAGGACGGGGTGATCGCGACCAGGCCCGCCACGACGCCGGAGGCCGCGCCCAGGGAGGTGGGGTGGCCGTCGCGGACCTTTTCCGTGGCGACCCAGCCCAGCAGGGCCGCCGCCGGCGCGGCGAGGGTGTTGATCCAAATCAGTCCGGCCTGTTCGGCCGTTGTGGCCGCTCCGGCGTTGAAGCCGAACCAGCCGAACCACAGCAGGCCCGCACCGATCATGACGAAGGGGATGTTGTGCGGGCGGTGGGCCGGATCCTGGCCGAAGCCTTGGCGCGGGCCGAGGACCAGGGCCAGGACCAGCGCGGCGGTGCCGGAACTGATCTCCACGACCGTGCCGCCGGCGAAATCGATCACCGGGCCGAACACGGAGCCCAGGGCCCCGTCCGGGCCGAGCAGGCCGCCGCCCCAGACCATGAACGCCAGCGGCGCGTAGACCAGGGTGACCCAGGCCGGAACGAAGGCTGCCCAGGCGCTGAACTTGGCGCGGTCGGCGATGGCGCCGCTGATCAGGGCCACGGTGATCATCGCGAACGTTGCGCTGAACCCGGCCTTGATCAGCTCGGGGGTCCCGATCAGGTCCTGCAGGCCGAAGTGGGCGAAGGGGCTCCCGAACAGGCCGCCGGCGTCGCCGGCCACGGACACGGAGTAGCCCCAGAGCACCCAGACGACGCCGACGATGCCTGCCGCGCTGAAGCTCATCATCATCATGTTGAGGATGGCCTTCGCCCGGGTCATGCCGCCGTAGAACAGTCCCAGCGCCGGTGTCATCAACAGCACCAGCGCCGCCGAGACCATCATCCACACGTCCTGCGCAGTGAGTTCCACCTGCGTCCCTTCCCGTCACATCCGCCGTACCTGGCCCGGCGCTGCGGCCCGGCGTTATCTGTCCTTAATATTGGCCATCCCGTGTTTCGGCACCCTGTTGGCGGGATTGCGGGAAGATTACGGACGCGGCTCGCAGGTGAAAATCCGGTGACATCCATGTTTCGGAAATGTTTAACGCCCGGTGGGGCCGGCCTCAGGAAGGGAGCGGGGCATAGGCGGTAAAGTGGTTGGCAGGTGAGCCGGGAAGTCTGGTCGGCACGTTCGTTGCCGACCCCTCCCGCAAAGGAATCCCATGACCGCACCTAAGAGCCGTCCCTCCCGTCCGCTGATCGGACACGGCAGCTACGCCGAGGCCCTGCGCATCGGCGAGATCCTCCGCAAGGAAACCGTCGGTGGCGCGCTGCTGGTCGCCGCGGCGGCGATCGCCCTGGTCTGGGCCAATTCCCCGGCGGCGGAGAGCTACTTCGCCCTGCGGGACCTGAAGGTCGGCTACGCGCCCTGGCACCTGGAACTGAGCCTCGGCGCCTGGGCCGCGGACGGGCTCCTGGCCGTGTTCTTCTTCCTGGTGGGCCTGGAACTCAAGCGCGAATTCGTCGCCGGGGACCTGCGCCAGCCCAGCAAGGCGGCGGTCCCGGTCGCGGCGGCCGCCGGCGGTGTCCTTGTCCCGGCCCTCATCTTCGCCGCCGTCAACTGGGGCAACGCGGAGGCCGTGCGCGGCTGGGCCGTGCCGACCGCCACGGACATCGCGTTCGCCGTCGCCGTGCTGGCCGTCATTGGCTCGCACCTGCCCACCGCCCTGCGCCTGTTCCTGCTCACCCTGGCCGTCGTGGACGACCTGATCGCCATCACCATCATCGCCATCTTCTACACCAGCGAGATCCACGTGGTCCCGCTGCTGCTGTTCCTTGTGCCGGTGGCCGTCTACGCCTTCCTGGCCCAGCGGTACCGGCGCTACTTCCACCTCAATCCGGCCGCCGCCTGGTTGATCCTGCTGCCCATCGGCGTCGTGGCCTGGGCCTTGCTGCACGCCTCCGGGATCCACGCCACCATCGCCGGCGTCGTGCTGGGCTTCACCATCCCGGTCCTGCACGGCAAGGCCAACGGCGAGCCGGAGGCCGGTCCCGGGCTCGCGGAGGTCTTCGAGCACCGGTTCCGCCCCTTCTCCGCGGGGGTTGCGGTGCCGCTGTTCGCCTTCTTCTCCGCCGGCGTGGCGATCGGCGGCATCGGGGGCCTGGCCGCCGTGGCGGCCGACCCGGTGGCGCTGGGCATCGCCGCGGGCCTGGTGCTCGGCAAGCCCGTCGGGATCCTGGCCACCACCTGGCTCACGGCGCGGTTCACCCGCGCCCGGCTGGACCCCACGCTCAAATGGGTGGACCTGCTCGGCATGGGCCTGCTGGCCGGCATCGGCTTCACCGTCTCGCTGCTGGTTTCCGAACTCGCCTTCGGCATCGGCACGCCGCACAACGACCACGCCAAGGTCGCGATCCTGGCCGCCTCCGTGATGGCCGCCCTGCTGGCCTCCCTGGTGCTGACCGGCCGCAACCGGCGCTACCGGAAGATCGAGGCCGAGGAGCGGGTGGACACCGACCGGGACGGCATCCCCGACGTCTACCAGCAGGAGGACTAGCCGGCTACAGCGGCAGCGCGACCCGCCCCAGGGCGTGCGCGTACGACGCCGACGCCGCCTCCGCGGTCCGCGCCCAGCTGAAACCGGCGGCGAACTCGGCGGCCCCGCTTCCCAGCTGCGCGGTGGTCAGCGGGGCATCGGCCAGGCGGGCCAGCGCCGCGGCCCAACTCTCGGGGTTCAGGTCGGGCACCAGCACCCCGGTGCGCCCGTGCACCACCGTGTGGCGCAGCCCGCCGACGTCGTGGGCCGCCACGGGGGTTCCGCAGGCCTGCGCCTCCATCGCCACCAGCCCGAAGGATTCGCTGTAGGAGGGCACCGCGACGACGTCGGCGGCCCGGAACCAGGCGGCCAGCTCGGCGGGCGGCAGCGGATCCAGGTGACGTATCCGACCGGCGATGCCCTCCTCGGACTCGAGCCGGTGCAGGTTCAGCTCCGGCGTCCCGCTCAGCGCGCCGATGATGGTCAGCCGCACGTCCAGATCCGGACGGGTCCGGGCCAGCACACCCAGCGCCCGCACCAGGATGTGCGGGCCCTTGAGCTTCTGGATCCGCCCGGCAAACAGCACCCGCAGGTGCCGCCGCAAGGCGCCGTCGGCCTCGCCGCACGGCCAGTCGGCCCGGCCGCGGGAGGGGCGGAAGACGGAGAGGTCGACGCCCGGGGGAACGATGTCCACGCGCGCCGGATCCGCGCCGTAGTGCTCCCGAAGTTCGGTGATCTCCGCCGGGGTGTTGGCGGTGAGCCGGGAGGCGGAGGCCACCAGTCGCGCCTCCGCCCGCAACCGGTTGTCGGGTTCGTTGGCGTCGGCCTGGTGGTGCTTCTTGACCTTGCCCATGGTGTGCATGGTGTGGACCAGCGGGACGCCCCAGCGCTCGGCCAGCCGCAGCCCCGCCAAGCCGGACATCCAGTAGTGGCTGTGGATGAGGTCGTACCGCGCGGTCCCGCGTACCGCGTCGATGCCGTCCACCAGTTCGGGGACCAGTCCGGGGATGCGTTCCTTCGGGACCGGTCCGGCCGGTCCGGCCGGGACATGGTGCACGGTGACCCCGGCGGCGATGCGCACGTGTCCGGCCGCCCCGCGGGTGAAGATGTCCACCTCGGTGCCCTCCGCCGCCAGCGCCAGGGCCAACTGGCGGACGTAGACGTTCAACCCGCCGGCATCGCCCGATCCCGGCTGGGCGAGCGGCGAGGTATGCAGCGAGAGCATGGCCACGCGAAGCCCGGGGCGGGAGAAGGGGGTCATGGGCATCCTTGCTGCGGGCCGGTCGGGGACCGGCGGAGTTTCCCCACGAGGTTATCCCCCGCACGGGCAAGGCCGCCACTTTTGGCGGCCTTGCCCGTGCGGAACCCGCGCCGGCCTACTCCTTGATCGGCTCCAGGGCCGCCGGGTTCTCTGCCACGCAGGGTTCGCCGGCTGCCGTCCCGGCGGTGTCCGGACAAGCGGCGGCTCCGCCGTCCGGCTCGGCCGCGGGCGCGGCCGGCGCCTCGACGGAACCCGTGTCCTCCGCGGGGGCCGGCGGTTCCGGCTGGACGGGCTCCGGCGCCGCGGGGGTGTCCCCGCCGACGACGACGGGCTCCGCCGGCGGCACGGTTGGCGCGGGGGCCGGGCTGGGGGACGGAACGGGGACCGGCGCAGGGGCCGGATTCGGAGCCGGCGCGGCGGGGACATTCGCCTGCGGCTTCTCAACGACCGGGTCCTGGGCGCCTGCCGCGCCGGACGGCGTCGAGGGCTTGGCGGCCTTCGAAGGCTTGGCCGCCTTGGCGGGCTTCGCTGCGCTCTTCTTCTTCGCCGCTTTGGCCTTGGCCTTCGCTGAGGTGGACTTTCCCGTGGTGGACTTCGCCGAACTGGACTTGCCCGAACTGGACTTGCCCGCACTGGACTGGCCCGAACTGGAATTGCCGGCCTTCGCCTTCGCGGTGGCCGCCGCCACCACCCCGGACGCGCCCGAGCTGGCCCAGTCGTCCGCGGGACGTGCCAGCGAGGACCCGGCATCCAGGGAATCGCGCACCGCCAGCTGCTCACGCGGCGTCAGCGGGGCGGGCTGCCCCGGAAGACGCGGCAGGTAGAGGGCAGGATCCACCCACTTCCCGTTCAGGTACACCTCGAAGTGGACGTGGCAGCCGGTCGAATTTCCGGTGGTTCCGGACAGCGCGATCAGGTCGCCGCGCTTGACCTCTTCCCCCACCCGGGCCAGCAGCAGGGAATTGTGGCTGTAGGCGGTGCGAACGCCGTTGCCGTGCTCGATCGCCACCCGCTGGCCGGAGTGTCCCGCCCACTCCGACTGGACCACCGTGCCGTCCTCCGCGGCCCGCACCGGGGAACCGCAGGCCATGGCGTAGTCCTGCCCGATGTGCAGCTGGGAACCGGCCCCGGTCGGGTTGAACCGCCAACCGAAGCGGCTGGTGATCGTCACCGACGCGACGGGGTGCTGCAGGAGCAGATGCCCCGGCAAGGCCGCCGGGGCACCGATGAGCAGGGCCTGGTCAACGGCGGCGCTGTCCACGGCTGCCTTGGCCCCGGCAGCCGTCACGCTGTCCCCGCGCGCGGCCACGCCGCCGTTCGCTCCCGCGGTCGCCGCCTGCGGGGCCCTGGCCAGGCCCTCCCCGGCCGGGATCCATCCCGCGGCGGACACGGCGGGAACCACGACGGCGCCTGGCGCGGATGCCGCGGCCGTCCCGGCCGGTTCCATGGCGCGGGCGCCCAACGGGGCGGAACCGGTGAACGCGATCGACCCGGCCGCCAGCAGCATTCCCAGCGCGGCCATCGGCCGGCCCGGGAGCCCAACCGGCCCCAAGGCGGCGTCCATGCGGTGCTTCGTCGAATGTTTGGTGGAGTGCTGAGCGGAGTGGCGGTGCTCCGTTGCGCCGCCCGTGGCCGCCGAGTTAGACGTTGCCGGGTTCGACGTCGTCGCCTTGGACGGCGACCCGGGTCCCGGCGCCCGCTGCCCGGGCTTCCGGGGCGCGGCGTCCGGATGGCCGGCCTCCCGGTGCGCGGAGTGGCGGACAGATTCCTGCGGTCGAGTGCTGCGATTCATGCTTTCCCCCTGGTCTTTGGCTCCCCCTGCCAAAACACGCACCACGGCCAAGGCCCGGGCGGAAGACCTGGCGGCGCATCCGCGAACGGGCCCAAGTGGCGCATGTCACGGCCCACGCTAACCGCGAATCGCGGCGGGGTCCACGGAGGGAAGGAAAGTGGTTCGGGATTCCAGCAAATTCACAAGGTGCCCCGCGAACGGAAAAGGGCCTTGGGACAAGGCCCGACATGACCGGATCCCGTACGAAAGGGCCCCAGCCAAAGGGGATCCGACGAGAAGGCCCGGGCAGAAGGAGGCCAATACGGATTATGCGGCCAACGCAAAAAGACCCCGGCCTGGTTTCCCGGCCGGGGTCTTCGCTGTGCGCGGAGGGGGACTTGAACCCCCACCCACTATACGTGGACTAGCACCTCAAGCTAGCGCGTCTGCCTATTCCGCCACCCGCGCAGGTGTCGGCGAACCCCGTTCCGAGTTCCGCAAGGAACTTCGTCTCCGGCGATCGCGGCGAGAAAGACTCTAACACCCTTTGCGCGCAGACACAAAATCGGGCCCCGGTGCGCCGTTCCGCCCGTTCCGGGCGGCTGACTAGGCTGGAGTCAAAACCCGGAACGGAAGGCGGCACACCATGACCCACCCTCGGCCCGACACTCCCCAGCCCCGGCACGCGGAGCCAAACCCCGCGCCCCCGGGACCCCAGGCCGGGAGCCCGGCGGCCGACGAGGTCGTGGAGATCTGCCGCAACCTGATCCGCTTCGACACCTCCAACTACGGCGGCAACCAGGGCCCCGGCGAGCGCGCGGCGGCCGAGTACGTTGCGGAACTCCTGGCGGAGGTCGGCCTGGAACCGGCGCTGTATGAGTCGGCGCCGGGGCGCACGACCGTGGTGGCGCGCATGGAGGGCAGCGATCCGTCACTGCCTGCGCTGGTGGTCCATGGACACCTGGACGTGGTGCCGGCGGCCAAGGAGGACTGGAGCGTGGATCCGTTCGCCGCGGAGGTGCGCGAGGGCATGATCTGGGGCCGGGGCGCGGTGGACATGAAGGACATGGATGCGATGATCCTGTCCGTCCTGCGCCAGATGCGCCGGGACGGGACGCGTCCGCGGCGGGACCTGGTGTTCGCGTTCTTCGCGGACGAGGAGGCCGGGGGCGAGTACGGGGCGCGGTGGATGGTGGAGAAGCACCCGGAGGCCTTTGCCGGCGCCACCGAGGCGATCAGCGAAGTGGGCGGGTTCTCCGCCACCATCGGCGGCCGTCGCGCCTACCTGCTGCAGACGGCCGAGAAGGGCATTGCGTGGCTGGACCTGAAGGCCGGGGGGCGGGCGGGGCACGGCTCCCAGATCAATGACGAGAACGCCGTCACGCGGCTGGCCGGCGCGGTGTCGCGCATCGGCGCGCACCGGTGGCCGCTGGAGTACACGGACACCACGCGCGCGTTCCTGGAGGGCGTCTCCGAACTAACCGGCATCGAGTTCACGCCCGACGACCCGTCCCGGCTGTTGGAGGAATTGGGGACCGTGGCGCGGTTCGTGGGGGCGACGCTGCAGAACACCTCGAACCCGACCGTGCTGAGGGCCGGGTACAAGCACAACGTCATCCCCGGTGGAGCGGAGGCGGCGATCGACTGCCGCACCCTGCCGGGGCAGGACGAGTTGGTGCTGGATGCGGTGCGCCGGCTGGCGGGGCCGGGCATCGACATCACGTTCAACCACAGCGACATCTCCCTGGAGGTGCCGTTCGCGGGGAACCTGGTCGATTCGATGGTGGGCAGCCTCAAGGCCGAGGATCCGGAGGCGGTGGTGCTGCCGTACATGCTGTCCGGGGGCACGGACAACAAGTCCCTGGCCCGGCTGGGGATCACCGGCTACGGCTTCGCCCCGCTGCGCCTGCCGGCGGACCTGGATTTCACCGGCATGTTCCATGGGGTGGACGAGCGGGTGCCCGCCGATTCGCTGAAGTTCGGCACCCGCGTGCTGCACCGCCTGCTCACCACCTACTGACGGCTCCGGGTTCTTCCGGCGCCCTTCCGGCGTCGTTCCTTCGCACCCCAGCCCCCTCCAGGAGACACCCGTGGACACCACCGACATCCTCACCCCCGACCTGCTTGGACGCTTCCGCTCGCGCGCGGCCGGCTACGACGCCGCGAACGCCTTCTGCGCGGAGGATTTCGAGGACCTGCGGGCGGCCGGATACCTCAAGGCCATGCTCCCGGCGGACCGCGGGGGCCTGGATTGGGGCATGGAACGGATGACGGCGGCCCAACGCCTGCTGGCCGCGCACGCACCGGCCACGGCGCTGGCCGTGAACATGCACCTGGTCTGGACCGGCGTCGCGCGGCTGCTGGCCGCGCGCGGGGACCACCGGCTGGATCGGGTCTTCGACTGGGTGGGTGCGGGGGAGGTGATGGCGTTCGGCGTCTCCGAGGCCGGCAACGACCAGGTGCTCTTCGATTCGACGACCCGTGCCGAACGCCAGCCCGACGGCGGCTACCGCTTCACCGGAACCAAGATCTTCACCTCGCTGTCGCCGGTGTGGACGAAGTTGGGCGTGTTCGGAAAGTCGGAGGAGGAAGGTGGGCCGCGGCTCGTCCACGGGTTCCTGGATCGCGGCGACGGCGGCGTCGAGTCCCGGGGGGACTGGGACACCCTGGGCATGCGCGCGACCCAGTCGCACAGCACCCGGCTGGAGGGCGCACCGGTCCCGGCGGAGCGGATCCACAGTTCGTTGCCGGTGGGGCCGAATGCGGATCCGTTGGTGTTCGGCATCTTCGCCGCGTTCCTGACCCTGACCGCGTCGGTGTACGTGGGGCTGGCCGAGCGCGGCATGGAGCTCGCGGCCGCGCTGCCGGCCGGGCGCTCCTCGCTGAAGGCGGCGGGCCGGTCCTACGCGCAGGACCCGGACATCCGCTGGCAGGTGGCCGAGGCCGGCCTTGCGGTGCTGGGCCTGGATCCGCAGCTGCGCCTGACCGCGCGGGACCTGGATGAGCGCGTCGACCACGGGCCGTCCTGGTTCCCGCGCCTGGTAGCGCTGCGCACGCACGCGGGGGACACCGCCCGCCGCACCGTTCAGCTGGCCCTGCAGGTTTCCGGCGGCAGCCAGTACTCCCGCGGCAGCGAGCTGGAGCGGCTCTACCGCGACGTGCTGGCGAGCCTCTACCACCCCTCCGACGCCGAGTCGGCGCACTCCACGGTCGCCAACTGGCTGCTGGGGGCGCCGCAGGGCTAGGAGTTAGGTGTACTGCCCGGGGATGGTGCTTTCGACGCGCATCACGCGCCGCCGCAGCCAGTAGCGGCGCATGCCGCCGATGTACATGCGGCTGCGGTGCAGCTCCCACTTGCCGTATTCGGCGTGCTCGGCTAGCGCGCGCCGGGCTTCCGCGAGGCTCTGGTCGGGCCGGACGGTCAGTACCAGGTACTCGAAGGGCCGGGACGGGTCGCGGTAGTGCTCGGATGCGGTGAATGCTTTTTCCATCATGTCCTGTCCATTGTCCGCTTCCTGCGGGTAACGTCTAGCCCATGAGCACAGATCCGCGTGTTGCCCTACAGGCTCTGGTGTCCTCGCTGGAGGAGCATCTGTCCGCCGTGGCCTCGCGCCGCGGCGCGCAGGACCCCTCCGTGGAGGCGGCGTTCTTCGCCATTGCCGATGCGTTCGAGGAGTACGAGGACGCCCTCTACGAGGCGTACGGCGAGGTGACCCCGCTGGAGCTGTACGAGGACAGCGAGGAGGAGTTGGAGGACGACCTCGAGGACGGGGACGGTTCCGACGCCGGGGTGGACGGGGTGCCGGGGGACGGCGGCGTGGAGGCCGCGCGCAGGCCCGCGCTGGGGCTCGTGGAGGTCGACGACAACTGATCGGGTCTCGGGGTGAAGTAGTCTCTCACGTGTGAATTGGTTCGAAGCTGCTTTCCTTGGCCTGATACAGGGCCTGACCGAGTTCCTCCCGATTTCCTCCAGCGCACACCTGCGCATCGTGGGGGAACTCCTGCCCAACGCGGCCGATCCCGGGGCGGCCTTCACCGCCATCACGCAGCTCGGAACCGAGACCGCGGTGCTGGTGTTCTTCTGGCGCGACATCGTGCGCATCGTCTCGCGCTGGTTCGGCTCGCTGACCGGCAAGGTCGAGCGCAAGGACCCGGATGCGCGGATGGGCTGGTACATCATCCTGGGCTCGCTGCCGATCGTGGTGCTGGGCCTGCTGTTCCAGGAACAGATCGAGGGCGTGTTCCGCAGCCTGTGGCTGGTGGCCACCACGCTGATCGTCTTTGGCCTGGTGCTGGCCGTGGCCGACGTGTACGGGCGCCAGCAGCGCGACCTGTCCGGGCTGGACGCCAAGCGTGGCATCATCTTCGGCTTTGCCCAGGCGCTGGCGCTGATCCCCGGCGTCTCCCGTTCCGGCGGCACCATCACCGCGGGCCTGTTCATGGGCTTCACCCGCGAGGCCGCGGCCCGCTACTCCTTCCTGCTGGCCATCCCGGCGGTCTTCGGCTCCGGGCTGTACCAGCTGGCCAAGAGCTTCGGCGAGCCCGGCCCCTACAGCCTCCCCGAGACGGCCCTGGCCACGGCCATCGCGTTCGTGGTGGGCTACGTGATCGTGGGCTGGTTCCTGAAGTACGTCTCCAACAACGGCTACCGCCTGTTTGTCTGGTACCGGGTCCTGCTGGGCCTGGCCCTGTACCTGCTGCTCGGCTTCGGAGTCATCCAGGCCTAGCGCCGGCGCCCGCCGGCACGGCCCGCACCCTTCCCTTCCCGGTTTTCGCCCCCGCAATGAAAGGACCCCATGCACGCCTGGTCCGCCCCCCGTGTCCCGACCCTTGACGGCGCCCCTCCGGCGCTGCGGATCCACGACTCCGCCCTGCGCGGCACGGCGGTGCCGGCCGCGGAAGGGTCCGCCGGCCTCTACGTCTGCGGGATCACCCCCTATGACGCCACGCACATGGGGCACGCGGCGACGTACGTGGCGTTCGACCTGCTGCACCGGCAGTGGCTGGACGCGGGGCTGGAGGTCACCTACGTGCAGAACGTGACCGACATCGACGATCCGCTCCTGGAGCGCGCCCACGCCACCGGGGTGGACTGGCGGGCCCTGGCCGCCGAGCAGACGGACCTCTTCCGGGCGGACATGACGGCGCTGAACGTCGTCCCGCCGACCTTCTACGTGGGCGCCGTCGAATCGATCGAGTGGATCGTGCCGGTCGTGGAGGACCTGCTGGCCCGCGATCTCGCCTACCGCGTGCCGGGCCGGCCCGGCGGGCCGGGGGAGGCCGCGGAACCGGACGGGGACGTCTACTTCGACGCGGCCGCGGCAGCCTCCAAGGCCTGGGCCCTGGGCGAGGTGAGCGGCTACGACCGCGACGCCATGCTCGGCTTCTTCGCCGAGCGCGGCGGGGACCCGGAACGGCCCGGCAAGCGCGACGCGCTGGATCCGCTGCTGTGGCGCGTCGCCCGCGACGGCGAACCCCGCTGGGACGGCGATTCCCTCGGCAACGGGCGTCCCGGCTGGCACATCGAGTGCTCCGTGATCGCCCGCCGCTTCCTGCCCGCCCCGTTCACCGTCCAGGGCGGGGGATCGGACCTGATCTTCCCGCACCACGAGTTCTCCGCCGGCCACGCCGCGGCCTGCGACGGGCACCGCCTCGCCGAGCACTTCATGCACACCGGCATGGTGGGCCTGGACGGGGAAAAGATGAGCAAGTCCCGCGGCAACCTGGTCCTGGTCTCCCGGCTGCGCCACGCCGGCGAGGACCCGATGGCGGTGCGCGCCGTCCTGCTGGGCCAGCACTACCGCACCGACTGGTTCTGGACCGACGACCTCCTGGAGCAGGCACGACGCCGGCTGGCCGCCTGGCGCGCCCGCCTCGCCACCGCGACCCTGGACGAGGGCACGGAACTGGTGGCTTCCCTGCGCGAGCGCCTCGCCGACGACCTCGACGCCCCCGGCGCCCTGGCGGCGCTGGACGCCTGGGCCGCCACCACGCCCTCCGGGGACGCGGCCGGTTCCGGCGCGCAGCTGGTCGCGGCGGCCACCGACGCGCTGCTGGGCCTGCGGCTGGTCTAGGTGGACTGATTGGGGGCGGTCCGGCCCCGGGGGCCTACGGGTCTCCGGGGCCCCGCTCGTGCCGGTTGCGGCGCTTGAGGTAGCGCTCGAATTCGCGGGCGATCGATTCCCCGCTGGCCTCGGGCAGTTCGGCCGCGTCCTGGGCCTCCTCCAGTTGGTGCACGTAGGAGGCGACCTCCGGGTCCTCGGCGGCGAGTTCGTTGACGCCGCGTTCCCACGCGTCGGCGTCCTCGGTGAGTTCGTGCACGTCCAGGTGCATGTTCAGGACCTCTTCGAGGCGCTTGACGATCGCCAGCATCGCCTTGGGCGAGGGCGGCTGGGCCACGTAGTGGGGGACCGCGCCCCAGATGGAGGCGGTGGGCAGGCCGGCGGTCGTGGCGGCCTCGGCCAGCACCCCCAGGATCCCGGTGGGTCCCTCGTAGGTGGCGGCCTCGGCGCCCAGGTCCTTGCGCAGCCGCTCATTGTCGCTGGTCAGCGTGGCCGGAAGCGGACGGGTGTGCGGGACGTCGACCAGCAGCGCCCCCACCAGCAGCACGGCCACCACGTTTTCCCCGGCGGCCCGGGCCAGCAGTTCGGCCGTGAACGCCTTCCAGCGGTAGGTCGGTTCGACCCCACGCACCAGCAGCACGTCGACGCCGGTGCCCGGGACCTGGGCACGCGAGAGCCGCGCCGAGGGCCAGCTGATGGAGCTGCGCCCGGTCGGCGTGCGCCGAACCGTGGGCCGGGAGAACTGGTAGTCGTAGTAGTCGTCCTCGCTCAGCCGGCCCACCTTGCGCGCACCCCAGGCCTTGGCCAGCATCCGCACGGCACCGCTGGCGGCTTCGCCGGCGTCGTTCCAGCCCTCGAAGGCCGCCACCATGATGGTCGGACGGACCCCCTCGGCGTCCGCGGCGGCCCCGGCGGCGATCCCGGTCAGCGAATTGCGTTCCTTGTTTTCCTCTGCCACGTTGCCACCCTAGCGCCATAGTGGGCCGATGGCTGGTCCCGGCCCCCGTAGAATTGCCCTATGCCTTCCTCCCTGCCGCCCGCGAACGCCTTCGATGCCGTGGAGGGGCTGCAGGCCGTCCTCTGGGACATGGACGGAACCCTGGTGGACACCGAACCGTACTGGATCGCCGCCGAACAAGCCCTCGTCGAGGAACACGGCGGCCGCTGGACCGAGGAGGACGGCCTGCGCCTTGTGGGGCAGGCCCTGCCGACCAGTGCCCGCATGCTGCAGGACGCCGGCGTCCGGCTCGGGGTGCGGGAGATCATCGACGCGCTCATCGCGGAGGTCCTGCGCGGGGTCGAACGCGAGGTGCCCTGGCGTCCCGGCGCCCGCGAACTGCTGGCCGACCTGGACCGCCACGGCGTTCCCTGCGCCATGGTGACCATGTCCGAGGGTCCGCTGGCCGGGCTGGTCGCGGCCGGGCTGCCCTCGGGCACCTTCCGCTTCCTGGTCACCGGGGACATGGTGTCCGTGGGCAAGCCGGACCCCGAACCCTACCTGATGGCGCTGTCCACGCTGCAGGAGAGCATCGAATCGCTCGCCCCGCACCGCGTCGTCGCGCTCGAGGACTCCCTGCCCGGGGCCACCTCCGCCGCCGCCAGCGGCGCGGCGACCATCGCCGTCCCGCACCGCGGCCACGTCCCGCCCGCGGCGGGCTGGGAACTGTGGGACACCCTGGCCGGGGTGGGCGCCCCGCACCTGGACGCCTTCGTGCGCCACCGCTCACCGGTGGCCGGGGCCAAGCCGTGAGCGCCGGACAAGGCCCGGCCGAAGGCCCTGCCGCAGGACCGGCGGGAGAACGCCGCGAGGGCATCCCGCTGGGCAGCATCCTCGGCGTCCCCGTCTCGCTGGCCTGGTCCTGGTTCGTCGTCGCGGTATTCATCGTCGTCGTCTTCTCCCCGGACGTCGCCGCCGCCCTGCCCGGCATCGGCACCCTCGCCGCCTACCTGGTGGCGCTGGCCTACGCCGTCCTGCTCGCCCTCTCCGTCCTGGTCCACGAACTCGCCCACGCGGTCAGCGCCAAGGCCTTCGGCTGGCCCGGCGCCCGGATCGTGCTGACCCTGTGGGGCGGACACACCCAGTTCGGCAGCTTCAACGCCACCCCGGGCCGGTCGCTGATGGTCGCCATGGCCGGACCGGCGGCGAACTTCATCCTCGCCGGACTCGGCTACGCCGCTGACCGCATCTGGGAGCCCGCCGGAGTCACCGGACTGCTCCTGGGCATCCTGGTCTGGGCCAACTTCCTGGTCGCGCTGTTCAACGTGCTCCCGGGCCTGCCGCTGGACGGCGGCCGCCTGGTCGAATCCGCGGTGTGGCGGGGCACCGGCTCCCAGGAGCGCGGCACCCTCGCCGCCGGCTGGACCGGCAGGGTCATCGCGGTCGGCATCGCCGTGTACTTCCTGCTGGTGCCCGCGCTGCGCGGCGAGGAACCGAACCTGCAGCTGATCGTGGTGGCCGTGCTGATCGCCGGCTTCCTGTGGTCCGGCGCCAGCGCCTCGATCGCGAACGCCCGCCTGCGCCTGCGCGTGCCGCACGTGGCCGTGCGCGAGCTGATGCAGCCGGCCTCCGGCATCCCCACCGACGCCCGCGTCGCGGACATCGACCGGCACCTGATGCGCCGCCCGCCCGGCCACGTGCTGCTGGTCTCCGCCGCCGGCATCCCCGAGGCCGTGGTCGACGCCGGCTCGCTGGCCGCCGTGCCCGCCCACCTGCGTGCCACCACGCCCGCCAGCACCGTCGCACGCGCCCTGGCCCCGGACGCCGTGGTGTCCGTGGACGAAGTCGGCAAGGAACTGATCGACCGCCTGGCCCGAATCGCCGGCAGCGAGTACGCGGTCCTCGACGGCGGGACCGTCGTGGGGCTGCTCTTCCAGGGGACGGTCGTCAACGCCGTCACCAAACGCCGCTGACGCCCCCGCGGCGCGCAGACCCGATCCTTCACAGTCCCGATCTTTCGCAGAACCACCGACCGGAATGAGCCACAGCATGACACAGAGCCCGAACCCCTCCTCCCCGCACGGGGCCGACGTCCGCCGCGGGCCGTTCCGCGCCGGCGAACGGGTCCAGCTCACCGACCAGAAGCGCCGCATCAACACGATCACCCTCACCCCCGGCGGGTCCTTCCACACCCACAAGGGCGTGCTGGCGCACGACATCCTCATCGGGCAGTCCGAGGGCGTGGTGGTGGAGAACACCACCGGCCACCGCTACCAGGCGCTGCGCCCGCTGCTGAGGGACTTCGTGCTCTCCATGCCGCGCGGCGCCGCCGTCGTCTACCCCAAGGACGCCGCGCAGATCGTCACCATGGGCGACATCTACCCCGGCGCCCGCGTGGTCGAGGCCGGCGTCGGCTCCGGCGCCCTGTCCATCTCGCTGCTGCGCGCCGTGGGCGATCACGGCTACCTGCACAGCTACGAGCGTCGCGAGGAGTTCGCGGACATCGCCCGCGGCAACGTGGAAACCATCTTCGGCGGAGCGCACCCGGCCTGGCAGATCAGCATCGGCGACTTCCAGGAGGAGGTCCTCAAGAAGGAGGAGCCCGGCTCCGTGGACCGCGTGGTGCTGGACATGCTGGCCCCGTGGGAGTGCGTGGACGCCGTGGCGACCGTGCTGGCACCGGGCGGGGTGTGGGTCAACTACGTGGCCACCGTCACCCAGCTCTCCCGCACCGCCGAGGCGATCCGCGCCGACGGGCGCTTCACCGAGCCCGAGGCGTGGGAGTCCATGGTCCGCGGCTGGCACCTGGACGGCCTGGCCGTGCGCCCGGACCACCGGATGGTCGCGCACACCGGCTTCCTGATGACCTGCCGCCGCCTGGCCGACGGCGCCGTCGGCATCCCCGGGCAGAAGCGGGTGAAGAACACCGAGTTCGCGCAGGAGGACCTGGACGCCTGGACCCAGGGCCACGACCAGGAGAGCTGGGACGCCGCGGGCCTGGGCGAACGCGGGGTTTCCGACCGCAAGCTGCGCCGCGCCGCCAAGGACGCCGCCTCCACCGCCCAGCGCGGGGCCTTCAGGGACACCGCCGGGGAAGGGCCGCAGGCCGCGGACGAGGCGGAGGACCAGGACGGCCACGGGGCCAGCCAGGAGCCCGGCCTGGACTAGCCCCGCCCGGCTTTTCCGCGCTGCGAGCGCCCGTGACCCCTGCCGGCGCGGAAGCCGCCCGGGCCCGCGGACCTTCGGGCCGCGCATGCCCGGCAGGCGGCGGCAGTCCGGGCACCGGCCACGACGCCGGCCGGTTCCGTTCCCCGGAACGGGACCGGCCGCCGTCGCGCCGTTTCGGGACCAACCTCTCGCCCAGAGGGGTTGGTCCCGCCGCCCCGCTGACTAGGATGGAACGAAGACCGTCCGGCCGGGGCGGTGAGCGACGAAGGGACAGGGACATGCCGACGGAGCAGGGAGCGGGCGGCGCAGGCGTTCCGGAAGGAACCCCCAGGCCGACCGAACGCGAATCACAACTGGAAAACCGGCTCGGCGCCGCGGAACGCCAGGTCGCGGTGCTGCGGGACAAGGCCCGGACCCTGGACCGGCAGCTGGCCACGGCCGCGCAGAACAACGGCCGGCTGGTGGGGATCCTCGAGCGCACCCGCGAGGAGATCATCACCCTCAAGGGCGCCCTGGAGAAGGACGGGGAAACCCCGTTCAGCTTCGGCACCGTGGTGGCGCTGAACCCGCGGGCCCAGGCCGAGGCCGGCCGGTCGATCGCCGCCGCGGCGGTGCAGAGCGCGGACATCATCCAGGGCGGGCGCAAGCTGCGCGTGGCGGTCAGCCCGCTGCTGAACTTCGACGCCCTGGAGCCGGGCCAGGAGGTGCTGCTGAACGAGTCCCTCACGATCGTGGCGATCCTCGGCTTCGAGCGGGCCGGCGAACTGGTGGCCGTCAAGGAGGTCCTGGACGACGGCCGCGTGCTGGCCGTGGGCCGGGCCGACGACCAGAAGGTGGTCAAGCTGGGCGGGGCGCTGCTGCGCGAGACGGTGCGCGTCGGGGACTCCCTGGCCATCGAGCCGAAGTCCGGGTTGGCGATCGAGCGGGTCCACCTCAGCGACATGCAGTCCCTGGTCCTGGAGGAGATCCCGGACATCGCCTACACCGACATCGGCGGCCTGGGGCCGCAGATCGAACAGATCCGCGACGCCGTGGAACTGCCGTTCCTGCACGCGGACCTGTACCGCGAACACGGCCTCAAGGCGCCCAAGGGCATCCTGCTCTACGGCCCTCCGGGGTGCGGCAAGACGCTCATCGCCAAGGCGGTGGCCCACTCGCTGGCCGAACGCACCGCGGAACTGCGCGGGACCCCGACCGCGCGCAGCTACTTCCTGAACATCAAGGGCCCGGAGCTGCTGGACAAGTACGTCGGCGAAACCGAACGCCACATCCGGCTGATCTTCGCCCGCGCCCGCGAAAAGGCCACCGGCGGCAACCCGGTGGTGGTGTTCTTCGATGAGATGGACTCGCTGTTCCGCACCCGCGGCACGGGCGTCTCCTCCGACGTGGAGACCACGATCGTGCCGCAGCTGCTGTCCGAGATCGACGGCGTGGAGCAGCTGGACAACGTGATCGTGATCGGCGCGTCCAACCGCGAGGACATGATCGACCCGGCGATCCTGCGCCCGGGCCGCCTGGACGTGAAGATCAAGGTCAGGCGCCCCGACGCGGAAGGGGCCGCGGAGATCTTCGCCAAGTACCTGACCACCGACCTGCCGCTGCACGCGGCCGACCTGGCCGAGCACGGCGGCGACGCCGCGGCCACCGTCCATGACATGATCCGCCGCACCGTGGAATCGATGTACGCCACCGGCAAGGAAAACGAGTTCCTGGAGGTCACCTACGCCAACGGCGAGACCGAAGTGCTCTACTTCAAGGACTTCAACTCCGGCGCCGTGATCCGCAACGTCGTGGACCGGGCCAAGAAGTCGGCGATCAAGCAGTTCCTGCTCTCCGGCGAGCGCGGCCTGCGCATGGAGCACCTGCTGGAGGCGGTGGCCGAGGAGTTCCGCGAGCACGAGGACATGCCCAACACCACCAATCCCGACGACTGGGCGCGCATTTCCGGCAAGAAGGGAGAGCGGATCACCTACATCCGCACGATCGTGCAGGACAAGGACGGTGCCGACGCCGGGCGCAGCCTGGAGGCGGAGAACCCGCGTCCCTACTCGACGGGGCAGTACCTGTGAGCGTGCACCGGGTGATGGGGCTGGAGACGGAGTACGGCGTCCTGGCCCCGTCCCAGCCCGGCGCGAACTCGACCCTGCTCTCGGCTCAGGTGGTCAACGCCTACGCCGCGACCGTGCGGCAGGGTTACGGCCACCTGGCCGGGACGCGGTGGGACTACGCCGACGAGCACCCGCTCGACGACGCCCGCGGCTGGACGGTGCCGCGCTCGGCCGCGGACCCCAGCCAGCTCACGGACGCGCCGGAGGAACTGACCGCGGAGGAGATCGCGCTGGCCGGCGGGGACGCGCGGGCAGGGGCGACGCTGTACTCGGAGCGGGAGGCCTCCGGGCACGTGCTGATGAACATGGTGCTCGGCAACGGGGCGCGCCTGTACGTGGACCACGCCCACCCCGAGTATTCCTCCCCGGAAACCACCAATCCGCTCGACGTGGTCCGCTGGGACCAGGCCGGGGACCTGGTGGTGCTGGCCGCGGCCCGGCGCATCGCGCAGACCCCCGGGTTCGCGGAGGTGCTGCTGTACAAGAACAACACGGACAACAAGGGCGTCAGCTACGGCGCCCACGAGAACTACCTGATGCCGCGCAGCACCAGCTTCGATGCGATCGTGGCCGGGCTGCTGCCGTTCTTCGCCACCCGGCAGGTCACCTGCGCGTCCGGGCGCGTGGGGGTGGGTTCCGCCGGGCGCGGGTCGGGTTTCCAGGTGAGCCAGCGCGCCGACTTCTTCGAGGCCGAGGTGGGCCTGGAGACCACCATCCGGCGCCCGATGGTGAACACCCGCGACGAACCGCACGCGGTGTGGGACAAGTACCGGCGCCTGCACGTGATCATCGGCGACGCCAACCTCGGCCAGGTGTCCACCTACCTGCGCGTGGGGACCACCGCCCTGGTGCTGTCCCTGATCGAGGCGGGGGAGGCGCCCGCGCTGGCGCTGCGCCACCCGGTGTCGGCGCTGCGGCAGGTCAGCCACGATCCGACGCTGCGCACCGCCGTCGAACTGGCCGACGGGCGGCGGATGACCGCCCTGGACATCCAGGAGGCCTACCTGTCCGCGGCCCGGAGCCACTGCGCCCGCACGGGAGCCGACGACGCCCAGACCCGGGACGTGCTGGAGCGCTGGCAGCGCACCATCGACACGCTGCGCGCCGACGTTTTCGCTGCCGCGTCCACGGTGGACTGGGTGGCCAAGTACCGGCTGATGGAGCAGTACCGCGACCGGCACGGGTTGGACTGGGACGACCCGCGGATCGCCCTGATGGACCTGCAGTGGGCCGACATCCGCCCGGAGAAGGGTCTCTTCCACCGGCTGGCCGCGCGCGGGATGGTGGAGACGCTGCTGCCGGCGGAGTCGGTCGCGGCGGCTGTGGCCGCCCCGCCGGAGGACACCCGCGCCTACTTCCGCGGGCGGTGCCTGACCGACTTCCCGGATGACGTCGTGGGGGCCAGCTGGGACGCGGTGATCTTCAGCGTCCCCGGGCGGGCCGGGCTGGAGCGCGTGCAGACGCTGGAGCCGCTGCGCGGGACCCGTGCGCTGGTGGGTCCGCTGTTCGAGGCGGGGCTGGGGATCGCCGAGTTCGTGGATCAGGTCAGGTCCTGACATTTCGTGGCTGACAAGGGGCGCCGCAGGGCCGAGACAGTGACAAGATAGAGGCGGGAGGGCCGCATGGCCCGCCCGCAAGAGAGCAGGAGGACGCCATGGCCCAGGAACAGTTCAAAGCCCAGCCCGCCCAGGGCACCACCCAGGAGGAGACGGAGACTCCCGTTCCCGCCGGTCCCTCCGCCGCGGCCCAGGAGCAGGTCCAGGCGGTGGACGACCTGCTGGACGAGATCGACGGCGTGCTGGAGCGCAACGCGGAGGAGTTCGTCCGCGGCTTCGTCCAGAAGGGCGGCCAGTAACGGTGGTGGAACTGCCCGCGGGCCCGTCCTTCCTCGAATACCTGGTGCGCGAGCGTCCCGACCTGCTGCCGGCCGGGTCCGTCCCGGCGGCCCCGGAGGGGATCTCCGGCGGGGTCCCGCACGCGACCACGATCGTGTCCCTGGCTTTCGAGGGCGGGGTGGTGGTCGCCGGCGACCGGCGCGCCACCATCGGCAACGTGATTGCCAGCCGCCACATCGAGAAGGTCTTCCCCACCGACCGCTATTCGGTGGTGGGGATCGCCGGTTCCGCGGGCATCGCCATGGACATCGCCCGCCTGTTCCAGGTGGAGCTGGAGCACTACGAGAAGATCGAGGGCACGCTGCTCAGCCTCGACGGCAAGGCCAACCGGCTGGCCTCGATGGTGCGGGGCAACCTGGGCATGGCCATGCAGGGCATGGCCGCCGTGCCGGTGTTCGCCGGCTACGACGAACTGCGCGGGGTCGGGCGCCTGTTCTCCTTCGACGTCACCGGCGGCCGCTACGAGGAACTGGAGCACCACAGCATCGGCTCCGGCTCCGTGTTCGCGCGCGGGGCGCTCAAGAAGCTCTGGAAGCCGGGCCTGTCCCGCGAGGACGGCGTGAAGGTGGCGGTGGAGGCGATCTTCGACGCGGCCGACGACGACTCCGCCACCGGCGGGCCGGACCCGCTGCGCCAGCTGTGGCCGGTGGTGTACTCCGTCGATGCCGGGGGCACCTCCCGGGTGCCCGACGACACGCTGGCGGAGATTTCCGCCACGATCATCCGCCAACGCTCCATCGCGGGACGGGAGGCCTAGATGTCCGCGCAGTTCTACGTCTCGCCCGAACAGCTGATGAAGGACCGGGCGGACTTCGCCCGCAAGGGCATCGCCCGGGGACGCTCGGTGGTGGTGCTGGGCTGCCGCGAGGGCATCGCCCTGGTGGCGGAGAACCCGTCCGGCTCGCTGCGCAAGGTGGGGGAGCTGTACGACCGGATCGCGTTCGCCGCCGTCGGCAAGTACAACGAGTTCGAGTCGCTGCGCCAGGCCGGGGTGCGCTACGCGGACACCCGCGGCTATTCCTACGCCCGCGAGGACGTCACCGGGCGCGGCCTGGCCAGCGTCTACGCGCAAAGCCTCGGCGCCGTCTTCACCGCCGACAGCAAGCCCTTCGAGGTGGAGCTGGCGGTCGTGGAGGTCGGCGACAGCCAGGCCTCGGACCACCTGTTCCGCCTCAACTTCGACGGCTCCATCGCCGACGAGCCTGGCGTGATCATCATGGGCGGCGACGCGGAGACCATCTCCGCCAGCCTGAACGAGGCCTGGGGCGGGGACGCCGCGGCGGACCAGGGCTTCGCCGGAGCCATCCGGGCCGCGGCCGCGGCGCTGCCGGGCGTTCCCGACGGGCCCGAGGGCGCCGCGATGCTTGAGGTGGCGGTCCTGGACCGGGACCCGCAGGTACTGCGCGGACGCCGCCGGTGCTTCCGCCGGCTGGACAAGAACGAACTGGCCGTCATCCTGGCGGCCTGACGAAAGGGGTTGGCACGTGGACCGCAGGATCTACGGCATCGAAACCGAGTACGGCGTCACCTACTCGGCGCCGGGCGGACGGCCCGTCTCGCCCGAAGACGTGGCCCGGTACCTGTTCCGCAGGGTCGTGGCCTGGGGGCGCAGCTCCAACGTGTTCCTGACCAACGGGTCGCGGCTCTACCTCGATGTCGGCTCCCACCCCGAGTACGCGACCGCCGAGTGCGACGACGTCACCCAGCTGATCGCCCACGACCGGGCCGGGGAACTGATCCTCAACGACCTGGTGCGCAACGCCGAGGACCGCATGCGCGAGGACGGGTACACCGGGTCCATCTACCTGTTCAAGAACAACACGGACTCGGCGGGCAACTCCTACGGCTGCCACGAGAACTACCTGATCCCGCGCCGGCTGGAGTTTTCCCGGCTGGCCGAGATCCTGATCCCGTTCCTGGTCAGCCGCCAGCTGTTCGCCGGCGCCGGCAAGGTGGTCCCGGTGGACGGCGAACACCGCTTCTCCTTCTCCCAGCGCGCCGACCACGTCTGGGAGGGGGTTTCCTCGGCCACCACCCGGTCCCGCCCGATCATCAACACCCGCGACGAGCCGCACGCCGACGCCGAGCACTACCGGCGCCTGCACGTGATCGTGGGAGATTCGAACATGTCGGAGACCACCCAGCTGGTCAAGGTCGGCACCACCGACCTGATGCTGCGCATGATCGAGGCCGGCACGATCATGGACGACTTCCGCCTCGAGAACCCGATCCGCAGCATCCGCGAGATCTCCCACGACCTCACCGGCAAGGCCCCGGTCCGCCTGGCCAGCGGCCGCGACACGAGCGCGCTGGACCTGCAGCGGCACTTCCTGGAGAAGGCCACCGCCTTCGTGGACCGCGAGGGCGCCCACACCCCGCACGTGCCGCGGGTCCTGGACCTGTGGAACCGGGCCCTGGACGCCGTCGGCTCCGGGGACCATTCCGGCATCGACACCGAGATCGACTGGGCCATCAAGCACAAGCTGATCGAGGGCTACCGGACGCGCCACGGACTGGGCCTGGACGCGCCCCGGATCGCCCAGCTGGACCTGACCTACCACGACATCTCGCCCACCCGCGGCCTGTTCAACGTGCTCCGCGCCCGCGGGCTGGCCGCCACCGTGGTCGGCCAGGCCGATGTCGAGGCGGCGCGCACCGTGCCGCCGCAGACCACCCGGGCCAAGCTGCGCGGGGACTTCGTCCGCGCCGCCAAGGACGCCGGACGGGACTTCACCGTCGACTGGGTCCACCTCAAGCTCAACGACCACGCCGGACACACCATCCTGTGCAAGGACCCGTTCGCGAACACCGACCCCCGCGTGGAGGAACTGATCTCCCTGATCTGAGGCTTTTTTCGTCGCGGCTTGGCCTTCTCACAGCCAAACCCCCTAGGCTGGGTGTGGTCCGGCGCCAGCGTGCCCGGACCAGACCCCGCCGTCCGACGAAAGTGAACACGTGCGCAAGCTCTTGGCCCTACTCCTCGCCTCCGCGATGCTGCTGCTCGCCGGCTGCAGCGCCTCCGGCGGCAAGTCGGTCGGGGATGCGGCCCCGCTGGCCTCCGTGAAGATCACCCCCGCCGACGACGACAACACCGCGCCCACGGTCACCTTCGACACCCCGATGACGGCAACGGCCGCCGGGGCGAAGGTCGTCATCGAGGGCGACGGGGCGGAGATCGCCGCCGGACAGAACGTCACCTACAAGCTCGCCGGCTACAAGACCAGCGACGGCACCGTCCTGGGCGACACCTTCAGCGCCGGCGACCAGACGCTCTCCCTGGTGGACGAGCTGAAGGAAGCGGACCCGGAGATCTACGGGATCCTGGTCGGATCCAAGGTCGGCTCCTGGATCGCCTACGTGCGCCCCTCCACCGCCACCGACGCCACCGAGAGCGCGGTCCCCGAGGACGGCTCCACCGAGAGCGCGGCCCCTCAGAGCGAGTCCGCCGCCCCGGACACCGCCAGCGAGGTCCTGATCCTGAAGGTCACCGGAGCCCAGGACGCGCCCCGCCTGCTGGGCCAGGACGAGGTCAAGCAGCTCGACGAGGCCGGCGCCCTGCCCGGCGTCGAGTTCGGCAAGGACGGCACCCCCACCATCTCCATTCCGGAGGGCAAGGAACCGCCGAACGGGCTGGCCGTGAAGGTCCTGAAGGAGGGCGACGGCGAGGCACTCACCGCCGACTCGACCGTCACCGTCGACTACGTCGGGGTGCAGTGGGCCGACGGCGCCAACCACAAGGCCGGGGAGGTCTTCGACTCCAGCTACGAGACCGGACAGCCGGCCACGTTCGGGCTCGGCCAGGTCATCACCGGCTGGACCAAGGGCCTGGCCGGGCAGAAGGTCGGCTCCACCGTCCTGCTGACCATCCCCGCCTCCATGGCCTACGGCGACGACGGCTCCACCGGCGGCCCCACCGGCACGCTAGTGTTTGTGGTCGACATCAAGTCGGCCGAATAATCCCCGGCCACACCAACCCGGCCGAACAACCCCAGAGAGGACACCATGTCTTTCGGTAAGCGCGAATACGACCGCACCAAGCCCGAGATCGAGTTCCCCGGCGACACCCCGCCGGCCGACCTCGTCATCGAGGACCTGATCGTCGGCGACGGCACCGAGGCCGTCCCGGGCAGCACCGTCTCCGCCCACTACGTCGGCGTCGCCTGGTCCACCGGCGAGGAGTTCGACTCCTCGTGGGGCCGCGGCGCGCCGCTGGACTTCACCGTGGGCATCGGCCAGGTCATCCAGGGCTGGGACCAGGGCCTGCTGGGCATGAAGGTCGGCGGCCGCCGCCGCCTCGAGATCCCGGCGCCCCTGGCCTACGGCGACCGCGGCGCCGGCGCCCTGATCGGCCCGGGCGAGACCCTGATCTTCGTCGTCGACCTGGTGGGCGTCCGCTAAGACACCTCCCGGTACCGGCAAACCCCAAGGCGGGCCGGACGCGCAGATGCGCGTCCGGCCCGCCTTGCGCGTGGGGGCCGCGCCCGGAGGCCCCGGCGCATAGTAACGTAGCCAGCGTGCCAGCCAAACGAATCGATGACGCCCCCTCGCGGACCGAGAAGCTCGTCAGCCTGACGTACGCCCTGCTGTACCGCAAGCGCGGCTACTCGCGGGCGGAGCTGCGCGAGATCGTCGACGACTACCGGGGGCTCGGCGACGAGGCCTTCGAGCGCAAGTTCGAGCGCGACAAGGAGGACCTGCGCCAGCTCGGGATCCCCGTCGAAACCCTCACCGAGGACGGCTTCTTCGACGGCGACCGGCAGCTGACCCGCTACCGCATCCTGCCCGAGAAATACCGCCTGCCCCCGGTCGCCTTCGACCCGGCCGAGGCCGCCGCACTCGCACTGGCCTCCAAGGTCTGGAAGGACCCGGCCCTGGGCACGGCCGCCTCCCGGGCCGCCAACCGCATGCTGCTGGCCGGCCTGCTCGATGCCGAGGCCGCCTTCGAGGGCCACGCGGCGCGGCTGCACGCCGGCGACGCCGTCTTCACCGACGTCCTGCGCGCCGCCTGGGAGGAGGCGCCGATCCGCTTCACCTACCGGGCCGTCGACGGCACCGAATCCCGGCGCCGCGTCGAACCCTGGGGCGTGGGCAGCCGGTTCGGCAACTGGTACCTGGTGGGGCTGGACCGCGACCGCGGCGAGGAACGCATGTTCCGCCTCTCCCGCATCACCAGCGACATCGCCCGCCTCGGCGGCACCATGAAACGTCCCGAGGGGTTCCGCATCGCCGAGCACCTGGACCGGCTGGACCCGGCCTCGGCCATGACCCCCGCCGCCGCGGACGTGCTGCCCGGCCGCGGCCTGGCCCTGCGCATCGCCGCCGCCGACGACGCCGGCATCCCCGCCCTGCCCGCCATCGGCCTGCCCGGAACCGACGGGCCCGACGCCGGCACCGCCGACGGGCGCGAGTCCGTCGCCTTCCGCTACCACGACGCGGAGGCCGCCGCCGCCGAACTGGCCGAACTGGGTCCCGCGGCCCGGGTCACCGGCCCGCCGGAGCTGCGCGACGCCGTCGTGCACCGGCTGCGCGCCGCGCTTCAGGCCCAGCGCGCCTCCCGGCCGGCCTACCAGCTCAAGCCCTCCCGCTCCGGCGGCCGCCCGGCCGCGACCAAGGTGGTGGCCCGGGCCCTGGACATCGTCGCCTTCGTGGTGCGCCACGGCGCGCCCACCGTCGAGGAGACCGCGGCGCACTTCGGCCTGACCAAGGCCGCGCTGCTGGAGGACCTGGCCATGATCCGCATGTGCGGGGTGCCCAACGGGCTCCCGGACGAGCTGATCGAGGTCGAGTGGGAGACCGGGGTGGTCACCGTCGGCAACGCCGAGGGCCTGGCCGACCCGGTCCGGCTGAACCTGCTCGAGGCGTTCTCCCTGACGGTGGGCCTGCAGGCGATCCTGGACCTGCCGGACACGGGCGAACGCACCGCCGTCGCCTCCGCCCTGGCCAAGCTGACCGAGGCGGCGGGGGAGTTCGGGCAGCTGGGCCGGATCGTGTCGACGCGCCTGGCCTCCGCCGAGGACGGGGAGCGGACCGCGGTGCTGGCCGACGCCGTCCGCGCACGCAGCGTGCTGCGCCTGGAGTACCACAACCGCGTCCGCGAGGAGATCACCGTGCGCGAGGTGGAGCCGGTGCGCCTGCTCGAGGACGGCGGACGCACCTACCTGCAGGCCTGGTGCCGCCAGGCCTGCGCCCCGCGCAACTTCCGCACCGACCGGATCCTGGGCGCCACGGCCTCGGGGGAAACCTTCGAGGCCGGCGAACGCCACGCCGGCGTCGGGGAGGCGCTGTACACCGCCGCGGACACGGACGCGGTGGTGGTGCTGGCCTTCTCCGCGCGCCTGGGCCGGATCGTGGACGACTACGCCCCCACCCGCACGGCCGCGCTGGCCGGGGGAGGGACCGCCGCCGAGGTGCGCATCGCGGCCCCCGAGCACCTGCCCGGACTGGTGGCCCGCCACGGCGGCGAGGTCGCCGTGCTGGAACCGGCCGGGCACGCGGACGCCGTGGCCGGATGGCTGGAATCGGCGCTGGCCCTCTACGGAAAGGAGGGCCTGTGATGCCCTGGTGGTTCTGGATCCTGCTGTGGATGTTCCTGGCGGCGGCCGCCGCCCTGTTCGTGGTGCTGTGCGGCATCCGGCTCTTCCGCGGCTTCATGCGCCTGGCCGACGACACCGGCCAGGCGATGGACCGGCTCGGGCTCGGCGCCCTTGAGGGCGATGCGGTGCCGGCGGCCCGCGCCCCCGGCGGCGCACCCGTGGGAACGGACGCGCTCTTCCGCGATCCGGGCGAGGCGCGCCTGGAATACCAGGCCGGCAAGTGGAGCCGGCGCGAGGCCAGGAGGCAGCGCCGGATCGCGCGCAAGCGCCGGGCGGGGCAGCCGCAACGGTGGCGGGACCTCCATCCGCTGTGACGTAGACTTGAAGGGACGAAAGGAAGTACCCATGTTTGCTGGCCTCCAGGGATGGCATCTGGTCATCATCATCGTGCTTGCCCTCCTGCTGTTCGGGGCCCCGAAGCTTCCCGGACTGGCCCGCTCGATCGGCCAGTCGCTGCGCATCTTCAAGTCCGAGGTGCGCCAGATGAAGGACGAGGATCCGAAGCCCGGCGCTTCCACCGCCTCCGGCGAAACCGTCGAGGGCAAGGTCGTCGAACCCGACCAGCGTGACCGCAACGCCTAGCAGAACGTGACGACGAAGGCAGCGGGACGCAAGTCCAACCCCGAGGGGCGGATGGCGCTCAAAGAGCACCTGATCGAGCTCCGCAACCGGCTTTTTGTGGCACTCGTGGCGCTCTTTTTGGCCACCATCGGCGGGTTCTTCCTGTACTACCCGGCCCTGGACCTGTTGATGCAGCCGCTGGTGGACATCGGCGGCACCCCCAACTTCGGGACGGCCGTTTCGCCCTTCGACATGATGATCAAGGTCTCGGTGTTCCTGGGCCTGATCATCGCCAGCCCGGTGATCCTCTACGAACTGTGGGCTTTCATCGTTCCGGGCCTGAAGAAGAAGGAAAAGCGCACGGCGCTGGCCTTCATCGCCGCCGCCGTGCCGCTGTTCCTCGGCGGCATCTGGCTGGGCTACTGGGTCCTGCCGCACGCGCTGGGCTTCTTCATTTCGCTGACCCCGGCCAACGCGGAAAACTTCATCCTCGCCAACGAGTACCTGGCCTTCGTCCTGCGCCTGCTGCTCGCGTTCGGCGTCGCCATGCTTGTCCCGGTGCTGATGGTGGGCCTGAACATGGTCGGCATCCTTCCGGGCAAGCTGATCGTCAAGAACTGGCGCATCACGGTCTTCCTGATCGCCCTGGTCTCCGCCATGGCGGCCCCGGGCGGCGACGCGATGACCATGTTCGTGCTGGCCGGCCCGCTGGTGGTGCTGTTCGCCGCAGCGACCGTCGTCTGCCTCTCCAACGACAAGCGCCGGGCCAGGCGCCGGGCGGCCCTGGAGGCGGAGAACGCCGCGGCAGCCGGAGGAACGGGCTCCACCCTCGGCGGGGCGAACGGCATCGACGCACCGAAGGACCTCGAAAACATCTAGGGCCGCCGGAGGGTCGCCTCCCGGAGGCGTCGCCCAAGGCCCCCGCCGCACCGACCCCCGAAAGACAGGCACCATGAGCTCCCCGGCCGAACGCTACGCGGCATCCCGGCAGAGGGCCGCCGAGGCCAAGACCCGGCTGCACGCCTTCCGGCAAACCCTCGACTTCGAACTGGATCCGTTCCAGGCCGACGCCTGCAAGGCGGTGGAGGACGGCAAGGGCGTCCTGGTGGCCGCGCCCACCGGGGCCGGCAAGACCGTGGTGGGGGAGTTCGCCGTCTACATGGCCCTGCAGCGGGGCCTGAAGACGTTCTACACCACCCCCATCAAGGCGCTGAGCAACCAGAAGTACGCCGAGCTGGCCGCCCGCTACGGCGCCGAGCGGGTGGGGCTGCTCACCGGCGACACCACCATCAACGGCGATGCCGACGTGGTCGTGATGACCACCGAGGTGCTGCGCAACATGCTCTACGCCGATTCGGACACCCTCACCGGCCTGGCCTACGTCGTGATGGACGAGGTCCACTATCTCGCCGACAAGTTCCGCGGCGCCGTCTGGGAGGAAGTGATCATCCACCTGCCCTCCGAGGTGCAGGTGGTGTCCCTGAGCGCCACGGTCTCCAACGCCGAGGAGTTCGGCGGGTGGCTGGACACCGTGCGCGGGGACACCGAGATCGTGGTCACCGAGCACCGCCCGATCCCGCTATGGCAGCACGTCATGGTCGGCGGACGGCTGCTGGACCTGTTCGCCGGGGAGGTGTCCTTCGACGAGGCCGCGGCCGAAGGGTCCACCGGCGCCGAGCAACGCATCGCGGTGAACCCCGAACTGACCAAGCTCGCCCAGCGCGACATGCGCAGCGGCTTCCGCTCCGGCGGGGCCCGCGGCCGCGGTCCCGGGCACGGCAGGGGCCCGGCCCGGCCCCAGCAGGTCCCGGTGGACCGGTACAAGGTCACCCGTCCGGAGATGGTCCTGTCCCTGGACCGTGCGGGGCTGCTGCCGGCGATCGTGTTCATCTTCTCCCGCAAGGGCTGCGACGCCGCCGTCGCCCAGTGCGTGCGCTCCGGCCTGGCCCTGACCACCGAGGCCGAGGCGCAGCGCATCGAGCAGGCCATCGACCTGGCCGCCTACGAACTGCCCCCGGACGACCTGGAGGTGCTCGGCTTCTGGGCCTGGCGCGAGGGCCTGCTGCGCGGCTTCGCGGCCCACCACGCCGGCCTGCTGCCGATCTTCAAGGAGGTCGTGGAGAAGCTCTTCGCCCAAGGCCTGGTCAAGGCGGTCTTCGCCACCGAAACCCTGGCCCTGGGCGTGAACATGCCCGCCCGCTCCGTGATCCTGGAGAAGCTGGAGAAGTTCAACGGGGAGCAGCACGTCTCCATCACCGCCGGCGAATACACCCAGCTCACCGGACGCGCCGGCCGCCGCGGCATCGACGTGGAGGGACACGCCGCCGTGCTCTGGCAGCCGGGCACCGACCCGGCGGCCGTCGCCGGCCTGGCTTCGCGCCGCACCTACCCGCTGAACTCCAGCTTCCGGCCCACCTACAACATGAGCCTGAACCTGACCGCCCAGTTCGGCCGCGAGCGGGCCCGCAGGATCCTGGAGTCTTCCTTCGCCCAGTTCCAGGCGGACCGCTCCGTGGTGGGCCTGGCCCGCCAGGTGCGCAGCCGGGAGGAGTCGCTGGCCGGCTACGCCAAGGCCATGACCTGCCACCTGGGCGACTTCTCCGAGTACGCCAGGCTGCGCCAGGAACTGGAGGCCGCCGAGAAGGACGCCTCCCGCACCGCCCACCGGGCCCGCCGCAGCGCGGCCGCCGAGTCCCTTGAGCAGCTGGTGCCCGGCGACGTGATCGACGTCCCCGGCCCCCGCCAGCTGGGCCGCGCCGTGGTGATCGCGCTGTCCGATTCGCTGCGCGACCCGCGCCCCACCGTGCTCACCGAGGACCGGCAGATCCGGCGCATCGGCCCGCAGGACCTGAACGGGCCGCTGGAGGTGATCTCCCGCATCCGCATCCCCAAGGCGTTCACCGGCAAGTCGCCCAAGGAACGCCGTGACCTGGCGGCCTCGATGCGCAACGCCCTGCACGAGCACCGTCCCCCGCGCCGCGGGGCCGCCGGCTTCGACTTCGGCGGCAGCGACCGGCAGGAGGCGCGCATCGCCGACCTGCGCCGCCGGCTCAAGCGCCACCCCTGCCACGGCTGTTCCGAACGCGAGGACCACCTGCGCTGGGCGGACCGCTGGATCAAGCTGCGCCAGGAGACCGACCGCCTGGCCGCGCAGATCAGCGGCCGCACCAACACCATCGCCAAGACCTTCGACCGGGTCTGCGCGGTGCTGGCCCACTACGGCTACCTGGCCCCCGAGCCGGAACCGGAGGAGGGCGGGGACGTTGTGCTCCCGGCCTTCCCCCCGGCCGGGAACCGGCTGCGCCGGATCTACGGCGAACGCGACCTGCTGACCTCGCTGGTGCTCGAATCCGGGGCGCTGGAGGGGATGAACGCGGCCGAACTGGCAGGGTTCGTCACCACGCTGGTCTACCAGGCCAAGCGCGAGGAAGGCGGCGTGGGCCCGAAGATGCCCACCCCGGCCATCGAGAAGGCGTGGGAAACGGCAGTGCGGGCCTGGTCCGGGCTGACCGACCTGGAAGAGGCCAACCGGCTGCCGGAGACCGCCGAACCCGAATCCGGCCTGGTCTGGCCGATGTACCACTGGGCGCGCGGCAAGGACCTGAAGCAATGCCTGCTCGGCACCGACCTGGCCGCCGGGGACTTCGTGCGCTGGGCCAAGCAGGTGATCGACACCCTGGACCAGTTGGCCAAGATCCCCGACCTGCCCCGGCCCCTGGCCCGCCAGTGCATCGCGGCGGTCGAATCCGTCCGCCGCGGCGTCGTCGCCTACTCGAGCATCGCCGAATAGCCCCCCGGGCCCGCGCCCGGCACCCCCCTGGAAAGGAACACCCCCATGTCTTCGCTGGTCCTGTACCGGAACGGTTCCATCTACAGCGCGGCCGACCCGTTCGCCACCGCCATGCTGGTGGAGGGCGGGACCGTGGCGTGGGTCGGGTCCGAGTCGGCGGCCTCGGCGCTGCTGGATGCGCGCATGGAGGTCGTGGACCTCGAGGGCGCCCTGGTGGCCCCGGCGTTCTTCGATTCGCACGTGCACCTGACCGAAACCGGGCTGGCGCTGTCCGCCCTGGACCTGCGCGGGGCCGGATCGCTGGCCCAGGCGCTGGACGCCGTCGCCGGCCACGCCGCCGCCGGGGCCGGCCCGGTGTTCGGTTCCGGATGGGACGAGACCGCGTGGCCGGAGGGCCGCGGCCCCTCCGCCGAGGAACTCGAGCGCGCCGCCGGAGGCCGCGACGTCTACCTGGCCCGGGTGGACCTGCACTCGGCGGCCGTCAGCACCGGCCTGGCGGTGCGCACCGGCATCGCCGCGCACGAGGGCTGGGACGGCGACGGGCGGGTCCACGGTCCGGCCCATGCGGCCATCCGCGCCGCCGTCCTGGACCTGGACGGCGCCACCCGCGCCGGGCTCCAGCGCCGAGGGCTGGAACACCTGGCCGCCAACGGCTACGCCGCGGCCGCGGAAATGGCGGCCCCCCACCTGGCCGGGCGCGAAGACCTTGAGGCGCTGTTCCGCACGCTGGAAGCCGACGGCTCCGCCCTGCCGCGCATCTACGCCTACTGGGGCGAGGCCGTCGAGACCGCGGACCAGGCCCGTTCCCTGGCCGGCTCGTTCGGCGGGCGCCTCGCCGGGCTGGGCGGGGACCTGAACGTGGACGGGTCGATCGGCTCGCGCACCGCCCGGCTGCGCGCCCCCTACGCCGACGCCCCCCACACCCGCGGCACCCTGCACCTGGACGCGGACGCCATCGCGGCCCACGTCGCGGCCTGCTCGGCCGCCGGCATCCAGGCCGGCTTCCACGCGATCGGCGACGCCGCGATCGACGAGACGGTCGCCGGGTTCACGCTGGCCGCCGAACGCGTTGGCCTGGCCGCGGTGCAGGCAGGCCGCCACCGCCTCGAGCACGCGGAAATGGCGGACGACGCCGCGATCCAGGCGCTGCTCGGCTTCGGCGTGACGGCCTCCCTCCAGCCGCTCTTCGACGCCGCCTGGGGCGGGGACGGGGGACTGTACGCGCGCAGGCTGGGCGCCGAGCGTGCCGCGGGCATGAACGAGGTCGGACGGTACCTCGCCGCCGGGGTGCCGGTGTGCCTGGGCTCGGACAGCCCCGTGGTTCCGGCCAGCCCCTGGCTGGCGGTGAAGGCCTGCCTGGAACTGAATTCCGAGCGGGCGCGGATCTCCGCACGCGCGGCATTCCTGGCCCACACCCGCGCCGGGTACCGGGCGGTGGGGGAGCCGTCCCCGCTGGCCGGGCAGCTGGGCCCGGGCACGGAGGCGACCTTCGCCGTGTGGCAGGCCTCCGAGCTGGCCGTGCAGACCCCCGACCTGCGGGTGTCCTCCTGGAGCACCGATGCCCGCGCCGGCACCCCCATGCTGCCGGTGCTGGACGAGGGGGCCCCGCGGTGCCTGCGCACGGTGCGTGCCGGGCGCGTGATCTTCGACGCCTGATTTCCCGTATCCCCGAGGTGAACGGCGCCTCCTTCCGGAGCGCCCCTACCCGGGCCTGACATGCGGTGATGTTGGTTGTCACTGGTCAGTAAATGGTTGACAGCCGGTAACTTCCGGATACGCTGGACCTGCAACGGCGCACCCCTCCTACGTGGCTTAGGTGGGTTCGCCGCGCCGGGAAACCGGCGGCAACACGCGTCAAGGCCCCGGGAACAGTAGAAAACAGGCATCCCCGCCACATTCATCTTTTCGGGGGATCCTGGTCCGAAGTTCCCGGGGTCTTTTCGCGCCCCTGGCCGCCGCGCCCGCCTGCCCCGCCCGCCGGCGGCGCGGGCCGCCGGAACCCGAGCGGGGGGCGGATATACTGGCCCTTTGGTTTCCCGGCGTGAGCCGCATGGAGCGTCCGTGCGCGCGGCCGGGAAAGGGGCCCGCGGAGCCGCGGGCCGGTTCGTCGGGCCCACGGGCCCGTCCACGTGTGCAGAAGGGTACAACCGCGTGCGGGTAGTCACCATCATTCCCACCTACAACGAGCTCGAGTCGCTGCCGCTGACCGTCGGACGGCTGCGGGCGGCCGTCCCGGACTCCGACGTCCTGGTCGTCGACGACAACAGCCCCGACGGAACCGGGCGCCTGGCCGACGAGCTGGCGGCAGGGGATTCCAACATCCACGTGCTCCACCGGACCGGCAAGGCCGGCCTCGGCGCCGCCTACATCGCCGGGTTCCGCTGGGCGCTCGAGCGCGGCTACGACGTCCTCGTCGAGCTCGACGCCGACGGCTCCCACCAGCCCGAGCAGCTGCCCAGCCTGCTGGCCGAGATCCCGCGCGGCGCGGACCTGGTCATCGGTTCGCGCTGGGTCAAGGGCGGAAGCGTCGTCAACTGGCCGCTGCGCCGCAAGCTGCTCTCCCGCGCCGGCAGCCTGTACTCGCGCATCATGCTCGGCATCGGCGTGCGGGACATCACCGCCGGCTACCGCGCCTTCCGCCGCGAGACCCTCGAGGCGCTGGACCTCTCCGCCGTCGAATCCGTCGGATACGGCTTCCAGGTGGACATGACCTTCCGCGTGGCCAAGCTGCGCAAGCGCATCGTCGAGGTGCCCATCACCTTCGTCGAACGTGAGCTCGGCGTCTCCAAGATGAGCGGCAACATCGTCGTCGAGGCCATGCTCAACGTGACCAAGTGGGGCCTGGGGGCCCGCTGGCGCAAGCTCACCGGCAAGCAGGCCTAGCGGGACCTGTCCCGCCGGACACGCGAAAGGGGTCCGCACCGTAACGGTGCGGACCCCTTTCGCGTGCCGGACCAGGCCGGCCCGGGCTTCGCCTAGGCGTTGACCTTTTCGCCGCGGGCGGCGCGGAGCTTGTCCAGGCGGTCCTTGAGGATCTGCTCGAGTTCCTCGACGGAGCGGCGCTCCAGCAGCATGTCCCAGTGGGTGCGCACGGGCTTCTCGTTGCTGTCCACCGGCTTTTCGCCGTTGACCAGGGTGGCTTCCTTGCCGGTCTTGGAGATCCAGGTCGCCGGGATCTCGGCCTCGGAGGAGAAGATCACGAAGACCTGCTCGCCGTCCTCGCAGCGGTACTCGACCCGCTGGCGCGGGGCCGGCTCGACGCCCGCCTCGGTTTCCATGCTCTGTGCGCCCAAGCGCATGCCGCGCAAACTGCGATCGCTCATGATTACTCCCTACTGCGTTCGAGAAGACGAAGGCTACTTGGATTCAACGTCTCCGGCGGGGATGTGATTCCCGCCGGGACGGAAGACTCGAAGAAACCAGTATATCGTGCCGGCTACGGCGTGGGCCGCGGTCCGGGCTTTCCGTCCTCCGGCACCAGGTTGCCGAGGACTCCGCCGATGCCCTTGAGCGCCTCGCCGACCTCGCTGGGGATGATCCAAAGCTTGTTGGAGGAGCCTTCGGCCAGCTTGGGCAGGGTCTGGAGGTACTGGTAGGCGAGCAGCTTCTGGTCCGGGTTGCCGGCGTGGATGGCGTCGAAGACCTTCTGGATGGCCTGGGCCTCGCCGTCCGCGCGCAGGATCGCGGCCTTCGCGTCGCCCTCGGCCTTGAGGATCGCGGCCTGGCGCTGGCCCTCGGCGGTGAGGATGTCCGCCTGCTTGGTGCCCTCGGCGGTGAGGATCGCGGCGCGGCGGTCGCGCTCGGCGCGCATCTGCTTCTCCATGGAGTCCTGGATGGACAGCGGCGGGTCGATCGCCTTCAGCTCGACCCGGGACACGCGGATGCCCCACTTGCCGGTGGCCTCGTCCAGGACCCCGCGCAGCTGGCCGTTGATCTGGTCGCGGCTGGTCAGCGCCTCCTCGAGGTTCAGCCCGCCCACCACGTTGCGCAGCGTGGTGGTGGTCAACTGCTCGACGGCCTGGATGTAGTTGGCGATCTCGTAGGTCGCCGCGCGCGGCTCGGTGATCTGGTAGTAGACCACCGTGTCGATGGAAACCACCAGGTTGTCCTCGGTGATGACCGGCTGCGGCGGGAAGCTCACCACCTGTTCGCGCAGGTCCAGCAGCGGCAGCAGCCGGTCGACGAACGGGATGAGCAGCGTCAGGCCCGGCAGGAGGGTCCGGTTGTACTTGCCCAGCCGTTCCACGATGCCCGCCCGCGCCTGCGGGACGATCCGCACCGCCCGGACCACGACGATGATGACGAAGACCGCCAGCACCACCAGGACGATTGCGACGCCTATGCCTGGCGAATCCAACATGCTACCCCCTTGTGTTGTGCACAGTGTTGTTCACTGCGCCGTGCACCCCTCGGTGCGCCCGGACCGGTTGGCCGGGCCTGAAAATCTGTATTCCGCGGACGCGGACCGCGCGGCCGGGACGCCCCGGCCTAGCCCTCCGCGCCGGCGTCGGTGGCGGAGGTCCGCCCCCGGACGGTGATGTAGGCCGTGGCCCCGTCGATGCGCAGAACGGTGCCGTAGGTGCCCGGCTCCAGCGGGGCGTCGTCCTCGCTGCGGGCGCTCCAGGTCTCGCCGCCGATCTTGGCGCTGCCGGCGATGCGGCTGGTCGGCTCCAGCACCAGCGCGTCCTCGCCGATCAGGCGGTCCACGTTGGTGCGCAGCCCGGGCGGGCCCTTGTGCAGGTGCTTGATGGCGAGCGGGCGCAGGAACAGGATCATGGCCAGCGCCAGGACGCAGAACACCAGCGTCTGGAGCCAGAACGGGCCGCCGGCCAGCGCGACGAAGACGGCCCCCAGCGCGCCGCCGGCGAGCATGATGAAGTAGAGGTCCAGGGACATCATTTCCACGATGGCCAGGATCAGAAATACCGCCAGCCAGAAGACCCAGCCGTTGGCCACGATCCATTCGAACATGTTGTCCTCGCCGATGTTCCCGTGAGGACCCGGCGGGTCCTCGCTTCCCTCCATCTTGCCCGATGCCCGGATCGGGCCCCATCAGCCTTCAGGCGTATCTCGGCCCGCCCCGGCCAGGTGGCTGGGTGCGGCTAGCGGCGGGTGAACGCCTGGACGCGGAACGCCGCGGTGACCACGGGGGGCACGCCGTCGGCGTGCAGCCGCGCGCGCAGCGCGGCGGCGTCCAGGTGATGCCCGGCCGGCCCCATGACGGCCAGCCGGACGGCGTCGTCCACGTCCAGGTGCAGCCCGGCGCGGACCTCGCGCACGGGTCCGGCAGCGAAGGCGTCGCCGAGCGCGGCGGCCACGGTGGCCTCCTTGTCCGGGGCGATGGACAGCAGCCCCAAGGCCTCGGCGGCCTCGCCCAGGTGTCCGGGCAGGGGAGTGACCACGACGGCGGTGCGTCCCGGGGCGAGCACCCGGGCGAATTCGGCGCCGTTGCGCGGGGCGAAGACGTTCAGCACCACGTCCACCGAGGCGTCGGCCAGCGGCAGCGGGCGCCACAGGTCCCACACCATGGCGGTGGTCCCGGGCACCTTGGCGGCCCGGCGCATCGCGTACCGGGAGATGTCCAGTGCGACGGCGGAGGCCTCGCCTCCGGTGGCGGTGCGGAACCGCTCCATCACGGCGCCGAGGTAGTACCCGGTGCCGGCGCCGGCGTCGAGGACGCGCAGGTCAGCCCCGCCGGCCTCCGGGAGCGAGTCCAGCACGGTTTCCGCGACGGCCTCGGCCAGCGGCGCGTAGTGGCCGGCCCCCAGGAACTCCGCCCGGGCGGCGACCATCTCCGCGGTGTCCTCGCGGAACGGGGTGCCCTTGCCGGTGAGCAGGTTGAAGTAGCCCTGCTTGGCGGCGTCGAAGCGGTGCCCGGCGGCGCAGAGCAAGGTCCGGGGCAGCCGATCGAGGGCTTCGCCGCAGACGGGACACAGCAGGGCGACGGGGCGGGCGGAAAGGGGCACGGATCTGTTTCCTTCAACATTTCTTTCAGATATCCTCGCGCTGTGAAACCTACGCAGCTTGAGCTCCTGACCACTGTATCCGCGCCGGCCCTGGCCCCGGACGGGTCGGCCGCCGTCGTGGCGGCCTGCCGGCCGAGCTTCGCGGCCGATGCCGCCGTCGGGCAGCTCTGGCTCGTGGACCCGGCCGGGGCCGCGGCGCCGCGGCGCCTCACGCGGGGCGTGCGCGACACCAACCCGCAGTATTCGCCGGACGGCTCCGCCGTCGCGTTCCTGCGCGCGGACGCGAAGGGCCGCCCGCAGCTGGCGGTGGTCGATGCCCGCGGCGGCGAGCCGCGCGTGCTGACCGACCGGCCGCTGGGCGTGGGGGAGTTCGCGTGGTCCCCGGATTCGGCGCGCATCGCCTTCACCGCCGGCAGGCCCGAAGCCGGACGCTACGGCACGCTCGAGGGCGTCGGGCCGGAGAAGGAGGACCCGCGCCGGATCACCGGATGGAAGTACCGCGAGAACGGCACCGGCTACACCGGCGACCAGCGCCCCGGGATTTTCCTGCTGGAGGTCCCGGACCCCAATGAGGAGCCGTTCGTGGAGCCCGTTGGCCGGGCGGCCCGCGACGCCGGTTCCGGCTCCGACGCTTCAGGCCGGCCCGGCGCCGCGGGGGAGCCGGGCCCCGGGTTCCCCGCGGTCCGCCTGCTGACGCCGGCGGACCGCGAGGCCTCCGGGCCCGCGTTCTCCCCGGACGGCACGCACCTGTACTTCGCGGCCGCGCTGCACGAGGGGGCGGACCTGGACCTGCGCAGCATGGTCCACCGCCTCCGCCTGGACGCCCCGGAGCTGCCTCCGCAGGCGGTCGCCGGCGGTCCCGCCGGCAGCTTCGCCTACTGGGCCCCGACGTTCTCCCGTGACGGGCGAACCCTGTTCCTTCTCGGCGAGGAGCTGGGTCCCGACGGGCTGGACTTCGTGGCCCGCAACGGCGGCGTCTTCGCCCTTGACGTTGCCGGCCTTGAAACCGCGGACCTCGAAGCGGCGGACCTGAACGCAACGGACCCGGCCGCCGCGGGAGAGGTCCGCGGCGAGCCGCGGCCACTCACCGACCGCGACGCGCTCGACTACGGAGACGCGGGGCGGCTGGTTCCCTACGGCACGGACTCGGTGCTGGCCCGTGCGCGCGTGCGCGGCGGCGGCCGGCTGCATGCGATCGGGCCCGACGGCGGCGCCACCGTCCTGCTGGAGGGCCGGCTGGACCTGGCGGGTGCGGCCGAGGCCGGCGGCACCGTCGTCGTCTCCTACGCGGACCCGGCGACGCCGGGGGAGCTGGGCGTCGTCGCGGACGGTGCGTTGCGCCCGGCAACGGCCTTCGCCGCGCCGCTGGCGGCGGCGGCCCGCATCGCTGTCCCGCGCGAACTCACCGTCGAGGCGCCCGACGGGCACCCGGTCCACGGGTGGGTCTTCCTGCCCGAGGGCGAGGGCCCGCACCCGGTGCTGCTGAACATCCACGGCGGTCCGTACTCCCAGTACGGGTGGGGCTACTTCGACGAGGCGCAGGTGTACGCGCAGGCCGGCTACGCCGTCGTGCAGTGCAATCCGCGCGGCACCGCCGGCTACGGCCGCGACCACGGCCTGGCGATCCGCGGGGCGATGGGCACCGTGGACCTGGACGACGTGCTGGCGTTCCTCGACGGCGCCGTCGCCGCCGTCCCGGCGCTGGACGGGACCCGCACCGGCATCCTCGGCGGATCCTACGGCGGATACCTGACCGCCTGGACGATCGCCCACGAGCACCGTTTCGCCGCGGCCATCGTCGAACGCGGCTTCCTGGACCCGATGTCCTTCATCGGGTCCTCGGACATCGGCTGGTTCTTCGGCGAGGCCTACACCGGCACCGACCCGGAGCACACGCTGAAGCAGAGCCCGCTGGCCGTGGCCGCGCAGGTGCGCACGCCCACGCTGGTCATCCATTCGGAGGAGGACCTGCGCTGCCCGGTGGAGCAGGCGCAGCGCTACTACGTCGCCCTCAAGCGGGCCGGGGTGGAGGCGGAGATGCTTTTGTTCCCGGGCGAGAACCACGAGCTCTCCCGCAGCGGCACGCCGTGGCACCGGCGGCAGCGCTTCGAGGCGATCCTGGACTGGTGGAACCGCCACCTGCCGGTCGGTCCGCGGGGCTAGAAGCCCAGCCCCGCGCGGGCCGCGGCGACGTCGGGGGACACCCAGCGGTCCAGGTAGTTGGCGTTCGTGCTCAGGCTGCGGGTGAGGGCCCGGTCGATGTACACGACCCCGTTGAGGTGGTCGGTCTCGTGCTGGAAGATGCGCGCCTGCCAGCCGGAGAAGACGGCCTCCCTGCGGGTGCCGCCGGGTTCCTCCCAGCGGGCGTCGATGTCCGCGGGACGGTCGACGACGGCCTGGAACCCCGCGAAGGACAGGCAGCCCTCGTAGAAGGCGGCCCGGCGCGTCCCGCGGGCCGCGTACGCCGGGTTGAGCGCGGCGAAGAAGCCCAGCGGGCGGCGTTCGCGCACCTCGGCGACCTCCGGAGAGACCTCGAAGAGGTCCTCCAGCACGGCCATCCTCAGCGGAATGCCCAGCTGCGGGGCGGCCAGCCCGACGCCGGGAGCCGCGTGCATCACGGCGCGCATCAGGCGCAGGAAGCGGTGCAGCAGCTCGTCGCCGAGCTGTCCGTCGACGTCCGCCGCGCGCATCCGCAGCGCCGGGTGCCCCAGCTGCACGATCGGCGGCAGGTCACCGGTTCCCTCGTGGTGTTCGACCATGGCCTCGACGGTTTCGCGCAGCCACGACGCGGAGGCCATGGTTGCAGAGGAGACGGTGGCGGGGGACGGGTCGGCGCTGTGGCGGTCCGGCATCGGGCGGTTCCTTCGGGATAGGCGACTCAACCAGACTACGGCGCCACCAGACCGCGGCCCCATCAAACTACGACGGCGGCACCTGACCGCGGCGGAGGCACCGCCCGGGTCCCGGGCGGCCTCGACGCCCCCTCCGTGGCGGTCCATAGTGGACCCATGGCCAACGATGCTGAGGTGACGCTGTCCGCCGTCGTACTCGGGACGCCCGACCCCGGCGGGCTGGCGAGGTTCTACGCGGCGCTGCTGGACTGGGAACTGCTGCTTGAGGAGCACGGCTGGGTCGCGATCGGCCCGCCCGCCGGCGGCGTGGGTCTGTCCTTCCAGGAGGAGGAGGGCCACGTTCCGCCGACCTGGCCGCCGGCCGCGGGGGAGCCGCAGATGCAGCTGCACCTGGACTTCACGGTGGGGGACCTGGAGGCCGCCTGCGCGCGGGCCGCACGCCTGGGCGCCCGGCTCTCGGACCACCAGCCGGAGCCCGGCGTGCGGGTCTTCCTGGATCCTGCCGGGCATCCGTTCTGCCTGTTCGAGGGCTAGCTTCCGCTCGGGTCCCTGGCTTCGCGGCGCAGGGCGGCGAGGCGGCTGCCCAGCCGTGCCGCGTCGACCGGATGGTCGAGGACGCGGGCCGGGTCGATGTCCGCGGCCCCGATGAGGTCAAGGCGCACGTCCCGGTCGTAGAGGACATCGACCAGGTTGCCGAAACGCTTCCAGCCGCTGGGGGAGGCATCCTCCATGCCGGGGATCGAGCTGAGGACCCAGTGCCCGTAGGTCGCGGCCAGGGCCAGGTAGTCGGAGGTCGCCGACGGGGCCTCGCACAGGTCGGCGAACCGGAACCAGAGCTGCCCGTTGGCTGCCCGGCGGGCGCTGAATTCGTGCGTCGTCGGCCGGACCCGGGTCTCCTCGGCGGGCAGCGGTTCCTCCAGTCCCGCGGCGGCGAGCTGCCCGGCGGTGCCGGGGACCAGCGCATGGCCCGCGGCATAGCCCGCGGAGCGCTCGGCCGGGCGCAGCGTGCGGTAGTCCACGGGCCCGGCGAGCTCCAGGACGGTCATGCGCTCGGTGATCAGGCCGATCGCCGGCTCGAACAGGTGATGGAACATCGGGTCCGGAAGCAGGTCTTCGGGGGCGTAGTTGGAGGTGGCGAGCAGGAGGATGCCGCGGGCGAAGATTTCGCGCAGCGCACGGGTCACCAGCATGCCGTCGCCCGGATCGTGCACGTGGAACTCGTCGAAGAAGAGGACCCGTGCGCCACCGAGCATCCCGTCGAGGGCGTCGGCGATGGCCGCGCCGCGGGGCTCGGCGGCGACTGCCGCGCCAGGTGGCTGGGCGGCGCGGTTTTGGGCCGACCGCTCCATGCCGGCGCGGTGCGTGCGCGCGTGGAGTTCGCGGAAGAAGTCGTGGAAATGCAGCCTGCGCACGGGTGCCCCGCCCAGGGCCTCGCAGACCGCGTCCATGAGCCAGCTCTTGCCCCGCCCCGGCGGCCCCCAGACATAGAGGTGCTCGCCGGGCGCGGCCGCGGGAGTGCGCCGCCGCAGCGCCCGGGCGGCGGAGTCGGCCAGCGCGTGGGCAATGCCGAGCTGGCCGGCGTCGAGCAACAGGCCCTGGGCGGCCGCGGCGTCCCGCACCGCGTCCACCAGCCGGGCCGGACGGATCCGTACCGGACCCCTGGCGGGGGCGGGGACGGGCCCCGAGGACGGGGCGGATCCTGGGAACGATGCCGATACTGAAGACTGTTCTGACCCTGCGAACGGGGCTGACCCCGAAAACGGGGCGGGCGCTGGGGCCGGGGCGGAACTCATGGCTTCGAGTGTGGCCCAGCGCGCCCGGCGTGCGCAAAACCGGACCGGGCGTGCGCACGGGCCGTCGTTGGACGCTTGCACAACGGTGGGGCAGGGGGTGCGTAGTTATGTCAACTAAGGGTTATCGTTTTGGGGGCCGCCGGAACGGTGCGTGGGGGTGGGCCCAGCCGGCCAAATTCCCAGAGTGCACTCCGGCGATTTTGGGGATTTTGGGGCCCGATGCGCCGGTGGCGCGACCGACGGCTCGCCGGCGCCGGCGCCGCGGAACCGCGCGGGCGCCTCCCGGCCGATGCCGAACGGGCGTCCGGGAGGCGAAAACGGGAAAATCCGCGCAAAAACGGTCCAAAACGGGGGATTGGGACATTTCTGGGATAACCGGCAATTTCGGCCCGAAACCCCTTCCGGAGCCCCCTCCGAATAACGCCGATAATCTACATTATGTCAACTAGCGTTCCGAGGATGCCCCCCAGGGCAAGCCCCAGCCCCTCTCCCGCGGCGCGGCGGGCGTTGGTGTGCGTCACGCCTTGAGCCGCGGCAATTGGGGTTTGCCCGAGGCGGATCGCGGCCCGGCGCCACTTCGGACGCATCCGGGCCACGGCACCGCCGGACTCAACCGCCCGCGGTGTGGACGCCTGGCTCGCGACGGGACCCGCGACGGGGAAGGCCATCAGGACCTTCTTCGTCCGTGCGAAGAAGGTCGGCGCGAACGGGCGCGTCGAAATCGGCCACTGCGCGGCCAAGGGCCGACCCGTCGTCCCGCAGGAGCAGCGTCTTGCGGGACGACGGGAACCGCTCAGGCAACACCTCCGGAACCGCCGCCAGGTCGCGTTCCTCCACGCCGACGCCGCAGGGACAAGGTGGTCTGGCGATTTTGACCGGCGGACTGAACCCTGACGGGTTCGACGCCGTCCGAAAAGCGAGGTTCTCCCCCGCTGGAGTTTCGTGGCCGTGGCGGCCTCGCCGGCACCACGGCCGTCAGGCGCAGAGTAGGGCACCGCAAAAGAACTCCAAGAGAGTCTGGAATATTCGCGTCAGGCGCGAATTGGCCGGTCCCTCTTCCATCCTTGCGCAGTGGCGGGGTGCGACCAGGGCGGCCTTGGGCCAGCTCGCCAAGCGAGCAATGAAACACGCGGTACGGCTGCGAGGCGCGCCTCGTGAGATTGGCCAGCCCACAGTCATCCAGAAGGTGCGGGGTTGCGCGGACGGGGACGTCGTAGTGTTACTGCCGGCTGTTGTGGCCTTCGCCATGGCGTCACTATAGTAAACACCGTCCACCTGAACGCCGTTCAATTGGACGGCGTTCAGCTGAATGCCGTTCAGGATTGAAACCTAAAAGGATAGCTCCAATGACCAATCCTCGCCCCCTCTCAAACCGTTCTGGCAGGCGGCGACTCGACGCCACCGACCTCGCGCGGGTCGCAGTCTTCGCGGCGATTGTCGCTGTACTGGGCTTGCCGGGCGCATTCACCCTCGCCGGCGGCGTCCCGATCACCGTCCAGACGCTGGGCGTGATGCTCGCGGGCGCCATTCTCGGTCCATGGCTTGGTGCCCTCTCGATGACCGTGCTGATGGCGCTGGTCGCAATTGGCCTGCCCCTTCTTGCCGGCGGCCGAGGCGGCATCGGCGTGTTCTTTGGGCCTTCGGCGGGCTACCTCCTCGGCTGGATCCTCGGCGCGCTCGTCATCGGCTTGATCGTGCATGCGGGAGGGCGCAAGCCGGTGTTGTGGCGGACGCTTGTCGGCCTGCTCACCGGTGGCATCCTGGTGGTCTACGCCGCAGGAATCCCGGTGCAGAGCCTGGTGACGCGCTTGCCGCTCGGCGAGACGGCGTTGATGAGTCTCGCCTTCGTACCTGGCGATCTGGTGAAGGCCGTAATCGCGACGTTCATCGTGATGACGTTGGCGCGAGCATATCCGCGCGCCTTCCGCCGCACGTGGGCCCCGAAGACGGCCCCCGTTCTGGAGCAGGTCCAGTGATCATCCCGGTCAACGGTGAGGAGCCCGGCCTGCCCGAACGTCTCCAGCAGATTCGTGACGCAGGAGACGTCCCTCTCGTCGTCGATGCCAGGTGGCCGGAGGCGCACCGCTCGGCCGTGGTAGCGGCTGCGACCGCGGCCGAGCTTCCCCACGGAACCGCTTGGGCGACGCTCACCTCCGGCAGCAGTGGTGCGCCACGGATCGTGCTGCGCAGCGCGGAGTCGTGGGCCGACTCGTTCGCCGCCGTCAGCGAGTTCCTGGACGCCGGGCCCGGTGACAATGTGGCGCTCCCCGCCCCGCCCGCTTCTTCGCTCACCCTTTTCTCTCTCGCTCACTCGCTCTCGGGCGGCCCGCGCCCAATGCCGCGGGTCACCCCGGATGCCGACGCCTTGCACGGCACCCCACAGTCGCTTCGGGCCGTGCTCGACGCGGGAGCACCGCCGCGGCTGCGCGCGGCGTTGATCGGCGGTTCCCACCTCGACCCGGCACTCCGCCAGCGTGCCGAAGCGGCTGGTATCCGCGTGACGGCCTACTACGGTGCGGCCGAACTGTCCTTTGTGGCCTGCGACGAGGGCGACGGCTTGCGGCCGTTCCCCGGGGTCGATCTGCAGATCCGGCATGGCGACCTGTGGGTGCGCTCGGCCTTCATCGCGTCCGGTTATGCAGGCGCCCCTGGTCCGCTGCGTCGAGACGGCGAGTGGGCCACGGTCGGCGATCGTGCGGAACTGATCGACGGCCGCCTCCGTCTGCTGGGACGAGCTGACGACGCGATCCTGAGCGCTTCGGCCACCATCGTTCCGGAGGAGGTCGAGGCGGTGCTGCGCTCGATTCCAGGCGTCCGCGACGCGATCGTGTTCGGGCTGCCGCGCGAGCCCGTCGGTGCCCTGGTCTCGGCGTTGCTGGAGTTCGACGGCGATGCGTCGGTTGATGTCCGACAGCTTGCCGCCGCCCAGTTGGCGCCGGCGCACCGACCGCGGCGCTGGTTTGCGGGCGAGATCCCGCGGACCGCCTCGGGTAAGCCCGCGCGTGCCGAAGCCGTGCGTTTGGTCCTGGCCGGGGAGATGCAGTCTCTTGCAGCCTGACCGCGATCCCGTGATCATCGCCGCCCGGCGCAGCCCGATCGGCACGCGCGGCCGTGCACTGGCCCAGCTGCGTGTCGAGGAGTTGGCGGCGCCTGTGATCCGGGCTGCCCTGGCCGATGCCGAAGCGGCGAACGGCTCGCCGATCACCGTGGCCGACGTGCTCCTCGGGAACTGCATGGGCCCCGGAGGCAACCCCGGCCGCATCGCCGCGCTGGCAGCCGGACTCGGCCACGAGGTTCCCGGCGCAACGGTGGATCGGCAGTGCGGGAGCGGGCTCGCGGCCGTGCTCGATGCCGCGGCAGCGATACGCGCCGGTGACGAGCGGATGCGTGTCGCCGGCGGCGTGGAGAGCGCATCAACGGCGCCGGTGCGTTCGGTGGACGGCATCCCCTATGACCGGGCACCGTTCGCGCCCACGGGCTTCCCCGACCCGGAGATGACCCAGGCCGCGGAGGACCTCGCCGTGCACGAGCGCATCTCGCGCTCCCGCCAGGACGCCCATGCCGCCCGCAGCCACGCTCGCGCACGGGCGGCACGAGACGCCGGCCGGTTCGACGCCGAACTGGTGCCACTGGGCGGGCTCCGGCACGACGACGCGATCGGCGGCGCGGAACGGCTGCTCCCCCGGTTGCCCGCGCTCTTCCCCGGAGGCACGCTCACCGCGGGCACGGCCACGCGGATCGGGGACGGCGCCGCCGCCCTGGTGCTTGCCCCGGCCGGCGTCGCATCCGGGCTCGCGATCCGGGCGTCCGCCGTGGTCGGCTGCGATCCGGCGCTTCCGGGCATAGGGGCCGCCGGCGCAATCCAGGCGGCCCTGCGCTCGGCGGGATCGGATCTGGCGGACATCGCGGCGCTGGAGATCGTGGAGGCGTTCGCCGCGCAGAGCCTGGCCGTGCTCGACCGGATCGGGATCGCGGACGACGACCCGCGGCTGTCCGCAGATGGCGGCGCGCTGGCGCTCGGACACCCGTGGGGTGCCAGCGGTGCAATCTCCGTGGTGCGCCTCTTCAGCCGCCTCGTGCGGACAGGGGCGCCGGCGGGAACGCGTGGCGTCGCCGCGGCCTCGATCGGCGGCGGCATGGGGATCGCCGCCGTGCTGGAGGTTGTCCGATGAGCGCGACCGGAATCCACCTCGATGCCGTCGGGGTGCGTCTCGGCGACGTGGATGTGCTGCGGGATGTCTCCCTCGACCTCGACGCGCGCACCGTGGCCGTCATCGGGGAGAACGGCTCGGGCAAATCCACGTTCGCCCGGCTGATCGGCGGCCTCATTGCAAGGACCTCGGGCGAACTGAGCATTCTGGGGATCGACCCGACCCGCCGGGCGGCCGAGCTGCGCCGCCGCATCGCCGTCGTGTTCAGCAACCCGGACGCGCAGATCATCATGCCAACGGTCGCCGAGGACGTCGCCTTCTCGCTGCGCGCCGATCGGCTCCGCCCGGCCGAACTCGAGGAACGCGTGGCCACGGCGATGGAACGCTTCGGCCTCACCGGCTTGGCCGAACGGCCGTCCCACGACCTCTCGGGCGGCCAGAAACAGCTGCTCGCGCTGTGCGGCGCGTTCGTGCGCGGTCCGGAGCTGGTGATCGCGGACGAGCCGACCGCATATCTGGACGCGCGCAACGCCAGACGGGTCGCCGATCACCTGTTCGAGGACGTCAGCCATCGCCTCGTGCTCGTCACCCACGATCTCGGACTGGCCGCGCGTTGCGAGCAAGCCGTGCTTTTCGCCGGCGGACGCATGGTGTCAGTCGGCGAACCGGACGCGATCATCGCCAACTACGAGGCGAGGTTGCGATGCTGACGCTCTACCGGCCAGGCAACGGCTGGCTGCATCGCATGCCCGCCGGTCCGAAGCTGCTGTTGATCCTGTCCGTCGTGCTCGCCGTGTCGCTGCTGCCATCGCACTGGTGGTCAGCGGCCGTCGCTACCGCAGCGGGCATCCTGGGCTACGCGGTGTCCGGCCTCGGCGCTGGACTGAGCGGGATCCGGGAACTTGGCCGTCAGGTGTTCGCGGTCCGCTGGGTCATCGTGATCACCGCCGTCAGCCAGCTGATCTTTCTGGGCCCGGAGCCCGCGGTCGCCAATGTCGCCCGGGTCACTGCCGCGATCGTGCTTGCTGCACTGCTCGCGCTCACCACGCGGGTGACCGCGCTGCTGGACGCCATCGAGCGCGGGCTGCACCCCTTGGAACGGCTGGGCCTCGACTCACATCGGATCGCGCTGCTGCTCACGGTGACGATCAGCACCATCCCGGTGCTCGGCCGCCGGGCGAGCGAGGTGCGCGATGCGCAGCGGGCGCGTGGAGCGCGGAACGACCCACGCACCTTCGTCGTCCCATTTCTCATTGTGGCGCTCAAGCATGCGGACGAGCTAGGGGATGCGCTCACCGCGAGGGGCGTGCGATGAACGTCAACCGGCCGAGGGTACTCGGTCCCGTCGTCGATGGTGAGACGCGCTGCGTCCACTATCGATCCCCGCTCGACGTGATTGCGATCAAGTTCGCGTGCTGCCGCGAGTTCTATCCTTGCCACCTCTGCCACGCGGAGGCCGCCGACCACGTTGCAGCGCAGTGGCCGGTCGATTCCCGCGACGAGCCAGCCGTGCTCTGCGGCGTCTGCGGGCACCTCTTGGCGATCAGCGAGTACCTCGGCGTCGACTCATGCCCGAGTTGCGCTGCGGCGTTCAACCCGGGATGCAAGCTGCACACTGAACTGTACTTCCGGATTTGACGCGGTGATGCAGATCCCGGGGACGTGCCGCCTATTTCCTGATCCCATAGCGCAGAAGCGCCACGCCGTTTTCGAACCCGGTGGCCTCAAGCAGCACCAGGTCCCGCCGGTCCTCGAAGATGCGCGTTCCCTTGCCGCGGGTCGTCGGGCAGACCAGCATCCGGACTTCGTCGACGATGCCGTCGTCCAGGAGGTAGTGCATGAGTTTCAGGCTTCCCCACAGCCAGATGTCCTTGCCGTCCTGCTCCTTGAGCTCCCGGATGGTGGCGGCCGGGTCGCGCGTCACGGTCGCGGCGGGAAAATCGCCCCAGGGGGCGTCATCCAGCCTTGAGGAGGCGACGAACTTGGTGAGGTTGTTGAGCTTCTCGCCGTACGCGCCCTGTTCGTCGGCGTACGGCCAGTAGTCCTTGGACTGGGCGTAGGTGTTCGCGCCGAGAATCATCGTGTCGACCGAGTCGATGAACCCCATCACGCTTTCCTTGAACGCACTGGTGTCCGTCTCGGAAAAGGGCTCCGCCGTCACGAAGCTGAGCCCGCCGTCCTCCTCCGCGACGATGTTGTCGACGGTAACCCACTGCTGGACTATGAGTTTTCGCATGGCGCCCACCGTAGCCCGCCGGCGCGGCCAACGCACCACATCCCGTGGCGCCGGTCCGGGGCCGGCCCGGTGGTCGTCAAGGGCAGGACCGCTCCCCTACGCTGCGCGGCATGACGATCTACCGGATGGATCACGTCGGCGTCGTCGTCGAGGAGCTCCGCTGAACGCTACGCGGGGCCTCCTCCGGAAGGCCATCGGGTTCAGACGTAGTCGCCCGAGCCTTGGGGCGGCACTTCCCACGTGCCCCCGGCGGCCCGGCGTCCTCGCATGACCCCGAACATCAGGTCACTCATGCCCGTGGGATCACCGCCGCAGCGCACGAAATCCTCGCGTCGACTCCTGCCTGAACGGCGCAGCGCAGAGAGAGCCGCGGCTGCTCCCAGCGCGGCTCCCGCTGCGGCCGCCCATACGTAAACGACCGTCCCTTCAGGAGTGAACAAGAAGGCCACCAGGGCGAAGACAACCGCCAAAGCCAGCGCCGACAACGTGACCAGGCCGGCAACCGCCACGCCGAGCGACCGGTTGGCCGGACGCTCGATATGGACGAAATTGGCTGGGACGACAGGGGTAGGAGTGTTCCTCAGGTGGCGCCTGCGCTGCTCGCTCAATGGGTTCTCCTCAAGGGACGTCATGCTCTCCCGCGACATTACACCGTCGCCAGGAACGAGTCCGGAGCCAGGATGCCCAGCGGATCGAAGGCAGCCTTGACCGAACGCTGCAGCTGCAGCTGGCGCGTTCCGAGCTCGCGTTCCAGCCACGGCCTCTTGAGCGCTCCGACGCCGTGTTCGCCGGTGATCGTGCCACCCAGGTCCAGGGCCGCGCGGACGACGGCGTCGGCAGCGGCGTGGACGGCGGCCGGGGGCTCCGCTTCCCCGGGCCGCATGGCAGCGGAGAGCCCGATGTGAAGGTTGCCGTCCCCGGCGTGGGCCACGCAGCCGACCTCGACGCCGTACCGGGCGCCGATCCCTTCCATCGCTGCAATCATCTCCACCAGCCGCGACCGGGGAACCGCCACGTCCTCGCCGATCCGCCACGTGTCCTTCTTGCTGCCCCGGCCGGACCTGCGCAGTTCGACCATCCGGTCGGCTTCCTCGCCCACGAGCCGCTGGACGCTCACGCCGGCAGCGGCCACCACGGACTCCAGTTCGTCCATCTCCGCCGTCGCCCCGTGGCCGTCGGTTTGAAGCAGCAGCATGGCCCGCCCGCGCGCGGCCAGGTCCGTGCCCCGGTTCTCGTCGATGCTGCGCAGCGAGGACTCATCGAGCAGTTCGACGGCTGAGGGCTGGACCCGGGAGCGGGTGATCGCCTGGACGGCTGCGCCGACGTCGCCGAGGCTGTCGGCGAAGGCCACCATCGTCTCCGTGGCCACCGGCAGCGGACGCAGCCGCACCGTGACGGTAACGACCACCCCGAGCGTGCCCTCGCTGCCCACGAACAGTCCCACCAGGTCCAGTCCCGTGACCCCCTTGATGGTGCGGTGGCCGACCGTCATGAGCGTTCCGTCGGCAAGCACGACGTCGAGGGCCAGGACCGACTCGCGGGTGACCCCGTACTTGCAGCACCGCAGCCCTCCGGCGTTCATGGCGACGTTGCCGCCGATCGTCGAAAAATCGGCGCTGGCCGGGTCCGGGGCGTACCGCAGGCCATGAGCTGCCGCCGCCCGGTCGAGGTCGCCGGTGATGACACCCGCCTCGACCACCGCCAACTCGTCCTCGGGACGGATCTCGATGAGTCGGGTCAGCCGCTCCGTCGAGAGCACGATGCCCCCGGGCGGGGCGATCACGGCCCCGGACAGGCCGCTGCCCGCGCCGCGGACCACGACCGGCACGCGCAGCGCGCTGGCGATGCGCATGGCCGCCTGTACTTCCGCCGTCGTTTCCGGCAGGACGACCGCCGCCGGCGGCGCACCGGGACGCAGGCCCGCCGCGTCCGAGGCGTAGCGGGCAAGCTCCTGCAGGTCCGCTCGGACGGACCCGGACGGCAGTTCGCGCCGGAGTGCGGCCACCACGCGGGCCGCCTGCGGATCGGGCTCGGCCGGCCATTGCCGGTTTGCGCGGGTGAGCACCGGAACCGTCCCCGGTACCTGCGGCACGGCAGGCTCCCTCAATCGCTGCCCACCGGCCAGTGCCTGTCCGAGCGGCGAAGAATCGGCGGGGGGCCTGGCTGGCATGGGATCGTCCTTAAGTCCGTGGGGCGGCCGCCGGTTCCGGCGCAGCGCATTATGGCCACCCTAGGAAGGCGCGGGGACCCCCGTCCAAGATTTTCCTCGCATCACGCGATACCTCTCAGGCATGCCGTGGCGTGACCGGTACGCCTCCGGGCTGTCGCAGTCCTTGGAGGGGCACGGACGGTTCGATCCGGCGAACCGCCGCTAGGCCTGGTTCCCGGTGGGCGCGGCGTTCTGCCACAGGCCCAGGAGGTTGCCCTCGCAGTCCCGGAAGTACGCGGCGAAGCCCATCTCCGCCACCGCCTCTTTCGGTGACACCGTGGTTCCGCCGAGGGATCCGATCCGTTCCAGCGCCGCATCGATGTCGTCGACCTCCACGGTGATGATGGGGCTCTTCAGTTCGCCCTGCCGCTTGAACAGCCCGCCGTTGATGGATCCGGGCTCGCTGGGCCTGCCGGAGTCGTCGGTCGGGGCGGTCTTCACGATGTTGTAGTCGATCTCCGGCTCCGGTTCGATGTCCCAGCCGAAGGCCGAGGCGTAGAAGTCCTTCGCCCGGTCCGTATCCTCCGCGGGGATCTCGAAGTGCACCACGCGTCCGGCCATTGAGCTCACCTGCCATCCTGATGTCGAGGGCGCGGCGAATCCGCGCCACGTGTGATCAATGCGGGAACCGAACTTCTCAGTCTTGGCGCTTGGCGTAGTCGGCGTACCCCTGCCAGTCCAGGACCACGCACTGCTCGTCGCCGACGATCCACGCGTCGTGGCCCGGCGGGACCTGCATGTAGTCCCCCGCGCCGAACTCTTCCTCCTGGCCGTCGTTCATGACGACCTTGATCCGCCCGGACAGCACGTAGCCGGCATGGGCCGCCTCGCAGCTGTCCGTGTGGACGATCGGCTTGACGTGCTTGGACCACTGCCAGCCGGGTTCGAAAACGGCCCGGCCGACGCCGCCGGCCTCCAGATGGACCAGGTCCAGCCTGCCCTTGCCCTCCTCGAAGGGCCGGGTTTCCTCGGGTTCGTTCAGACTCTTGCGGATCATGCCTGCCATGAGGATCTCCTTTGAACCATCACACTTTGCAGCATCATGCGTCGGCCCCGACGCTTCGGACCATGACGCGGACAGCTCCCAGTATGGAAACGTGCCGGGAACCGGTCAATGCGTTCCGGCCTGTTCCTCCTTGGGACGGCGAATGGCTGGCAGGATGCCGCGTCCTGCGCGGCGGCAGTGATGTCCCATCGATGGGCAACGGCCTGATCCCGGGGTATTTTTCCGCGTAGCAGGCCCTCTCCCCGTCCCCAACGGATGGATGACCCACCGCTCCTGCGAAATCATCAGGATGAAATGCGACGGCGGCGCGTGCGGTATGCCCGCCTCCAGCGTCCTATGTATGTGGGCGTCACGCGGATGACCACCGCCCGGTTCACACACCGCTCAGTTCAACCGACCAGTTCAAGGAGCGACCGTCATGACCAGCCAGCCTTCTTCAGCCGCCCCCGCCGGCTCCACCCCGCTTCCCCCGAAGTCCAACGCCACGAAGACCCCCGCGGGGCAAGGCAAGGGATCGACCACCATTGCCGAATCGGTGGTCGCCAAGATCGCCGGGATCGCGGCGCGCCAGGTTCCGGGCGTGTATGCCCTCGGGGGCGGCGTGGCCCGCGCCATGGGCCAGATCCGGGACGTGGTGTCCCAGCACGACATGGCGCAGGGCGTCAGCGTCGAGGTCGGCCATACTCAGGCCGCGGTCGACGTGATCCTCGTGGTCGACTACCCGTACCCGTTGCAGGACGTTGCCGGGCAGGTCCGGGACGCGATCTACGACTCGGTCGAGACCCTTGTGGGACTTGAGGTCACCGAGGTCAACATCAGCATTGCCGACATCCGCATCCCCTCCGATGACCAGAGCGAGAGCCCGCGGGTCTCATGAACGCCGCGGTAGCGGGAATGGCCGCCGGGGCAACCTTGGCCATCTGCGCCCTAGTCTTCGGGTTCTGGGGCTTCCTGCTGGTGGCGCTCTTCATCGCCATCGGAGCCGTAATCGGCAGGATCGTCGAGGGCCAGATTGACCTTCAGGGGGTCATGGAGGCGTTGCGCGGGAAGCGCTCGGTCTGATGGGCGTCCCCCAGCCGGAACAGGCCCTTGTCCCCCGCGAGGAACCGGTTCGGCTACGTGCCGGATACACCTCGGTCAGCTCCAGGGCGCTAAACCGGACCGTGGAGGCAATCAGTGCGGACTACTTTGCGGTCCCCCGGGCTCGGGTGAGCGTCCGCGTGCGCGAGGACGCCGGGTTGCTGAGTATTACCGTCTCGGCGCCCCTTCCCATCCCGCTGCCGGCCGAGGCCGCCCGCCACCCCGACCTGGTGCGCGAAGGCGGCGGGACCGTGTACCAGAGGGCGGAGACGGCCCGAGCCGCCATTGGCGACCGCGTACGGCGCCTGACCGGCTCCCCCGTCGTTCGCCTCGACATCCGCCTGACCGGCACGCCGCGCACGGAAAAGAAGAAACTCCAATGAGCGCCCCGCCCCGGACCAGCCGCCTGGCACGCCGGGAGACCCGGTCCTCCCGCACCGTGGCATCGGTCGCCACCGCCGTCGTGCTGATCCTGATCCTCGCCTGGCTCGGCACCGAAGCCGTCCTGGCCAGCAGCGGGCAGCCTCCGCTGCTGGCCACCCCGACCCGCATGGCGGAGTGGCTGGTGCGCCTGCCCGCGGCCACCCTTCCCTGGGGACTCGTGGCCGCGGGGGCCGCACTGGCACTGCTCGGGCTGCTGCTGCTGGTGCTGGCCGTGTCCCCGGGTACCCGGCCCCGGCGCATCATGGCCAGCGACCGCGCCGCGATCGTCGTGGACGACGACGTGCTGGCCGCCGCCATCGACCGTGCCGCCCGCCAGGCCGGTGCGCTGCTTCCCGAGCAGGTCTCCAGCCGGATCCGCCGGCGCCGGGTCCAGGTGCGCATCCGGCCGATCCCGGGCGGCGGCGTCGACGAACCCGCCGTTCGGGCCGCCGTCGAACAGGTGCTCGCCTCCTCCGCCCTCCAGCCGGAACCCAAGCTGGACGTGATTGTCAGCGACCGAGGCAAGGTGGGACCATGACCGGCCCCCGCCGCGTGCTCAGCCGCATCCTGCTGGGGGTGCTGGGGCTGCTCCTGGTCGCCGTCGGGGCCGCCGTCGCGGCGGCGGGCCTGTCCCCGTCCTTCGCCGCCGCCTGGACGGGACGCGGCACCGCCGCCTGGAACGGAATCCAGGCCCGGCTTGTGGCCGCTCCGGCCGGCGCCCTGGGCATCAGCTGGTGGACGCTGGCGGCACTGGCCCTGCTGGCGGTTGCCATTGTCCTGCTGCTTGCGTGGATCTTTTCCCGCATCGGCAGGCAGGCCAAGAGCATCGGCACCCTCGAGTCGGCCGGCAACGCCGATGTGCCCTCCGGAACAACCACGGTCGACGCCGGCCTGGCCGCCCAGGCCGTGCGCGCCTCCCTGGACGGACGCCCCGGCATCTTCTCCACCGCCGTCTCGGCCTGGAAGTCGCACGGCACCGAGGGCCTGCGGATCACCATCCAGGCACGCAAGGGAGCCGTGCCGCGGGCGATCGCCGACACGGCCGAGGAAGCCGTCCGGGGCCTGGACGAGCTTCTGGGAAACCAGGTCCCCGTCCTGATCCGCATCCGCTCGGGGATGCGCAGCGCCTCGGCCGGCACCGAACGCGTCCGGTAAGCCCTTCGATCCGTCCCCTAGTGACGCCTGCCGATCCCTCCCGCGCCCGGGTCCTCCCGGGGTACGATCCGAAATACGGGGATCTTTGCCGGCGGACCGGCCTTTGCGCCGCCGGGCACCGCACCGGATGCCGGGACCAGGGAGCTTAACGGATGGACAGGCCGGAGATGACCGCGGCACAACTGGCGGCCGTGCCCGACGCCCTGCTCGCTGCACGGGCCGGGGACGGGGATGCCAGGGCCTTCGAAGCCCTGGCGCGTCGGCACGGCCCGCTCATGCGCGCCTATGCGCGTCGGCTGACCGAATCCTTCACCGACGCCGACGACGTGGTTCAGGAGTCCCTGATCCTGATCTGGTCGGGCATCGGGGAGTTGCGCGAACCCGCCGCCGTCAAGACCTGGATGATGCGCATCACCGCCCACTGCGCCGTCGACCTCCTGCGCCGGCGCAGGAACCATTTCGACATCGAGGCCTTGGCGGACGAGGCCGGCCACGGCCCGACCCCCGAAGCGGCCGCCGTCGCCGAAGCCGGCATCGCCGCCCTGGCAGCCGCCTTGGCCACGCTTCCGGAGGAACAGCGCCGGTGCTGGACCCTTAGGCAGATGGGAGGCCTGTCCTACCAGGAGATCGCGGAAATCCTGGACATCAGCACCGAAAGCGTCCGCGGCCGGCTGGCGAGGGCACGGATCGCCCTGATCAGGGAGTTGGAGGACTGGAGATGACGCCCCAGAGCGGCGCAGGCGGCTGCTGCCTGACCCCGGAGGACCTCGGCGACGCCCTCGTCGCCGGTTCCCCGTCCCCTGAGGACCATGTCCGCGGCTGCCCGGAATGCCGGGCCCGCCTGGAGGCGCTGCGCCGGCTCGAAGCCCTCAGCGCCGAACTGCTCCAGGAAGACATCCGCGCGGCCGGCGCCGGGGACCAGTCGTGGCTGGAGGACGTCCTGGCCAACCTGAGCCTCGAACCCAAGGCCGGGCGGTCAGTGCCCCGGGCCGGCATCCGTCCGGAAGGTGTCCATGGGAACGGTGTTCCTGAAGACAGTGGCTGTTTCCGGACCGAGGGCTCGATCATTTCCCTGATCCGCGCCACCGGAGACTCGGTGGACGGGACGATCATCGGGAAATGCCGCCTGCATGGGGAGCTGGCCACGGCCCAAGCCCCCGTCCGCGTGGAAGTGAGCGTCACGGCCCTGTGGGGATACCCGCTGCCCGGGCTGGCCGCCGACCTGCGGGCCACCCTCTCCGGAGCCCTGGCAGCCCACACGGACCTGAACGTCGCCGCGATCGACATCCTCGTGACGGACCTGCTCGACACCCCGCCCGGAAGGGCCGACTCCTGAAAGTGCCGGGTCATTTGGGCGGGGTCATTAAAGTGCGAGGGCATTAAAGTGCCAGGGCGGGGCGCGCCGTCCCCCGGGGACAACGCACCCCGCCCTGGCGGGTGCTACTCGTCGTGGCCCTGGTCCGCGCTCATCTGGTCCTCGGCCGGCGGGGTTTCTCCCGGCGGAACTCCACCACCGGGCTCAAGCCCGGTGATCCGCTGCTCCAGCGGGTCCGGGTTCGCCGAGTCCCCCTGGTCAGCGGAGCTGCGCTCCTCGTCCCGGCCCTTGCGGTCCTCATCCTTCCGGCCTAGGCCCACTGCCACCACACTCCTTGTCCGCCCTGGATTTCTCCGCGCTATTTTTCTCCGACCTCGATCCACCGGCCTGCAGCACCGGCGTGGTCCTTTCCCCTCGGGTCACGTGCCGGTGGCCGGGCCGCCCGGGGTCGCTCCGCCCTCGTCGGTCCAATCCCGGCCCGTCTCGTCGGCCAGGGCGGGATCCGACAGATGGTCGGTCCCGGTCCCGGTCCCGGTCCCGGTCCCGGCTCCGTAATCCGGTCCGGCTCCTCCCCCATACTGCTGCTCGGCGCTCGCCGGAGCCCGGTGGGAGGGCTGGATCTTGTCCTTGACCGCGGCGGCGGCATCCGCCACCTTCTGCCCCACGCCGGGGGCCTTGGCCTTGACCGTTTCCTCCACGTGGTGGACGGCCTCCTGGGTCTTGGGATTCCTCCATAGATCCTGGGCGCTGGCCGCGATCCGGTCGTAGGTTTCCCGGCCGGCCCGGGAGCCGAGCAGGAACCCCACGGAGGCTCCGACGATGAAAGTCAATGGCCGCATGTTTTCTCCCTCGGACTCTGAGCCGTCCAAGCGCCTTGCCGGAGGTACCGGCGAAAGGCCGCATTGGACAGCGGTGATGCTCAGCATCCTTGTGGGGATCGGGAAGCGCGTCAAGACCGCGGCCGGCGGCCGGAGATGCAGAAGTGAATCCGGCGCTCCCCTTCTGGAGGCCTGCCCCCCGGGGTTACCGTGAAGGAGGGCACCGTGGATGAGGGCGCGTCCGGGAGGGCGACGCGCGAGGCATCCAACGCCCGGTTCCGCAAGAGGTCCAGCATCCGGCCGGAGTACGCCATGTCCATCCATCCGAGCTCCTTCCATCCCCATTCCCCCGATTCGCAGTCCTTCCAGGCGGTCCGACGCCGGTCCGCCTGGCCGCGGGTCTTGTCCGCCGCGGCGGCGGCCGCGGTCCTGCTCTCCACCACGGGCTGCCTGGCCGGTCCCGCCGGCCAATCGGTGGCCGTGCCGTCCGGACCCACGCCCTCCGTGTCCACGGGCCCCACGGCGCCGGCCGGCCCAGAAGCGTCAGGCCAAGCACCGTCAGGCCCAGCACCGTCGGGGCAGTCACCGGGGCCGGACTCTTCCGCGGCCTCCCCCTTGGCGGCTTTGGACGAGCGGGCGCTGCGCGCCGTCTTCGAGGACACGGCCAAGGAGCTGCTGGTGCCGGGCGCCGTGATGCTGCTGCGCACCCCGCAGCGGGACCTCACCTTCACCTACGGGGTGACGAGCCTGGGCGGCAGCACCCCCGTGTCCCCCGACGGCCATGTCCGGATCGGCTCCATCACCAAGACCTGGACCGGGACGGTCATCCTGCAACTGGTGCAGGAGGGCAAGCTGCGGCTTGCCGACAAGGTGGCGCAGTACCGGCCCGACGTGCCCAACGGCGAGGCCATCACCATCGAACAGCTGCTGAACATGCGCAGCGGGCTCTACAACTACTCGGAGTCGTACGAGCTGAACCTGGCCCTGGACACGACCCCACAAAGGGTCTGGACGCCGGAGGAGCTGCTGGCCATCGCCTTTGCCCTGCCCCCGTATTTCGCCCCGGGCGAGGGGTTCCACTATTCGAACACGAACACCGTCCTGCTGGGCCTGATCGCCGAACAGCTCGAGGGCAAGCCGCTGGCGCGGATCATCGAGGATCGGATCCTGGAGCCGCTGGGCCTGTCCGGGTCCTCCTTCCCGCCGTCGAACACCGGGGAGCTGCCCTCGCCGCACCCGCAGGGCTACATGTACATGGACAACCTGCTCACGCTGTCCTCGGCGCGGCTGCCGGCCGACCTGCTGGCCAAGGCGCAGGCCGGCACCCTGCTGCCCAACGACGTCACCAACGCCAACCCCTCCTGGACCTGGGCGGCCGGCCAAGGCGTCTCCACCGCGGCCGACCTGGCCACCTGGGCCGAGGCCCTGGCCGGAGGCAGGCTCCTGGACGCCCAGACGCAACGGATGCGCCTGGACAGCGTTCGCCCCGTGGACCCCGCCGACCCCAACGGAGCCCAGTACGGGCTGGGCCTGGCGAAGTTCGGGAACCTCTACGGGCACACGGGCGAACTGCCCGGCTTCAACTCCTTCGCCGGCCACGACCCGGACACCAAGGTCACCCTGGTGGTGTGGACCAACCTTGCGCCCGCGGCCGACGGGCGCGATCCGGCCGCCACCATCGCCCGGAACGTGCTTGGTGCCCTGGATGCCCGGACCGGGGCGCCGGTTCCGTAGCGTGCTGCGCCGGCCCCGCTGGCTGAGTACAGCTAGCGCACCAGCATCCCGATGCCCGTGCACGCGCAGGCCCACAGGACGCTGGCGAAGGTTCCGAGGATGAACCGCTCGGCCGCCCCGTCCTTGTCCAGCTCCGAATACCGCCCCAGGCCCTTGACCGCCAGGACCACGGCGAGGCCCTCCGGCCAGCCGGCCCACAGAGTCGCGGCGATCGCGATCCGTTCGAGCAGGCCGATCCACGTCCCGCCGCGCAGCGCCGCGGCACCGGATTCGGCGGCGCCCTCGACCGTCCCCGCATCCTCGACCGTCCCGGTGCCGGCTTCCGCCTCCTCCAGGTCGGCCCGCTGCGATAGCCGCAGGACCGCCACCGTAACGGGGCCTCCTCCCAGCGCGGCCGCCGCCACGGAAAAGGCAGCCGCCACCGGTGCCGCCCCGGCGGCATCGACGGAGATGAGGGCCACCACGGCGGAGGCGCCCAACAGCGCCAACTGCGCCGCGGCGAACCCGTACAGCACCCGGTTGCCCCGTCCGCGGAAGCGGCTGAAGTACTGGGGCAGGCCGAGGATCCCCGAGAGGACCAGCAGCACCAGGGCCAGCGCGCTCATGCCGCTCCCCCGTCGGGTTCGCCGGCCGCGTCGGCGGATTCGGACAGCCGGCCCAGCGCGGCCCCGGCCTCGCGCAGCAGCGCGCGCGTCGGCTGCCACAGCCCTGCCGCCAGCCGCCCGGAGACCGCCTGCTGGGTGATGCCCAGCCGCTCGGCGGCTTCGCGCTGGGACAACCCCTGCTCGATCAGCCGCCCCGCCTCGGCCGCGGCCGGGCTGCGGCGCACCTCCAGTTCGGCGACCAGCTGGAGTTCCGCCTCCAGCCGGGACCCTTCCGGCGCCGGACCCACGACGGCCAGCGAGGCCGGGGAGTGTTTGGCCCGTTCGACGGCGGTGCGTGCGTTCTCGAACGCCGGTCCCGCGCCGGCTCGGGTCTGTGGGGGCAGCGGCAGGCGCACCGGCCCGATCCCCAGGCCGATGCTCCAGGCCCGGGTCGCCGCGACGTCCAGGGCCAGCGCGACGGCGGCGGCTCCGTCATCGAGCACGCCCTGGAGCTCATCCCCGGCGGTCCGCTCGAAGGGGCGCACCAGGGGATAGTCGGTGTTCAGGCGGTGGAGCAGCTGGTCCACCAGGTCCGCCCGGCGGCGCGAGGCCCGCTGGTCGATGGTTGCCACAATCATTCCACAAGGCTAGAGGCTTGTATGTCCCTACACAAGGCGTGGAGGTTGTGGCTTCGGGGGGCATCGGCCAGCCCACCTATTATTAAAGGTATGGACCGCCGCAACCCTTGGATTCCCCTGTTCATCCTGGACGCCCTGCTCGTGCTGCTGTTCGCGGCCCTCGGCCGCCAGTCCCACGAGCACGGACTGACCCCGCTGGGCATCCTGCAGACGGCCGCCCCGTTCCTGGCCGCGCTCACCGCAGCCACCCTGGCCACCCGCCCCCGCGCGACGATTTCGCGGATCTGGCCGGCCGGCGTCGTCGTCTGGGCGGGCACCGTGGCGCTGGGCCTGGCGCTGCGCGTGGCAACCGGCGCCACCGCCGCCGTGCCGTTCATCATCGTCACCGCGGTGACCCTCGCCGTGTTCCTGCTGGGCCGCCGCGCGGCCACCGGGCTGCTCCTGCGCCGCAAGGTGCGCGCCGGGCACGGGGTGAACTAGGCTCGACCGTAGTGCCGCCGGCACGCCGCGGCGACAGCAAAAAGTGGAGGCAAAGAGCGTGATTACCGCATTTGTGATGATTCAGACCAAGGCAGACAGCATTCCGGAGTGCGCACAGCAGATTTCGGAGATCGACGGCATCAGCGAGGTCTACTCCGTCGCCGGCGACTGGGACCTGATCGCCGTGGTCCGCGTCCGCCAGCACGAGCAGTTGGCGGAGGTCATCGCCAACCGGCTTTCCAAGGTGGAGGGCGTGCTGGAGACCTCCACCCACATCGCGTTCCGCGCCTACTCGCAGCACGACCTCGACGCCGCCTTCTCGCTCGGCCTGGAATAAGGCAGGCACCGGCGCAGCCGTTCCGGACAGCGCAAAGGGGCGCCGGCCATTGGCCGGCGCCCCTTTGCCGTGCCCCGGGGCCGGGACGCGATCAGGCCGCGGAGGAGGCGGCGACCCAGCGCTCCAGCGCGACGGTCGCGCGGCCCGAGTCGATGGCCTCCTCGGCGCGTACCTTGGCCGCGGCGAGCCGCTCAAGCAGCGGCCCCTCCGCCGTTTCGTCGTAGGCCACCAGCGCGGCGGCGGCATTCAGCACAACGGCGTCGCGCACCGGGCCGCGCTCCCCGCCCAGGACGCGCCGAACCACCGCAGCGTTCTCCGGGGCCAGCCCCCCGCGCAGGTCCTCAAGGGTGGCACGGGCGATGCCGAGGTCGCGCGCGTCGAGCGTGCTCTCGGTGATCTTGCCCTCGCGGACCTCCCACACCCGGTTGGGCGCGGTCGTGGTCAGCTCGTCAAGGCCGTCGTCGCCGCGGAAGACCAGGGCGCGGCTGCCGCGGACGGCCAGCACGCCGGCCATCAGGGGCGCCATCGCCGCATCCGCGCAGCCGATCGCCGAGGCGCTGGGGTTGGCCGGGTTGATGAGCGGGCCCAGGAAGTTGAACACGGTTGCGACGCCCAGCTCGCGGCGGGGCACCGCGGCGAAGCGCATCGAGGGGTGGAAGACCTGGGCGAAGCAGAAGGTGATGCCCGAGGCGTCCAGCACGGACTCGAGGCGCTCCGTCGGCATCTCGAGGTGGACGCCCAGGGCCTCAAGCACGTCGGCCGATCCGGACGACGAGGACGCCGCCCGGTTGCCGTGCTTGACGATCCGCGCGCCCGCACCGGCGCACACGAGGGAGGCCATGGTGGAGATGTTGACGGTGTTCTGGCGGTCGCCGCCGGTTCCGACAATGTCCAGCTTCTCCCCCGGAATATCCAGCGGCCGGGCGTTGGCGACCATCGCGTCCACGAGACCGGTGAGCTCCTCGACGGTCTCGCCCTTGGAGCGCAGGGCCACCAGGAAACCCGCGACCTGCACATCGCTGGCGTTTCCGGCCATGATCTCTCCCATGGACCAGGCGGCGTCTTCGCGGGAGATGTCTTGGCCACCAATCAAAGTGGTCAACACCGAGGGCCAGTTGGGGAACTTCTTCGGGGCTGGAATCGTTGGCACCCGACAAGGTTATCTACGTTTTGTAGAAAGTGCGGAATTGTTAATCCCTTGTGATTCCGGGGATCTTGGGCTTGACCGGCTCCAAAAGCCGCCACGCGGGGCCAGATGCATTGGTGTGCCCGGCACTTTTATAGACATAATGGGCTCTGTGACAACTGCGACTCATGCCATAAATGCCCCGGCGCACGCTGCGCCGAACCGTCCCAACATGGTGTCGGTGGGAACTGTCGTCTGGCTTTCCAGCGAGCTGATGTTCTTCGCCGCGCTCTTCGCCATGTATTTCACGCTCCGCGCCGCCGCCCCCGACCTGTGGGCCGTGGAGAGCGCGAAGCTGAACGTGCCGTTCGCCTTGATCAACACGATCGTCCTGGTTTCCAGCTCCTTCACCTGCCAGATGGGTGTCTTCCGCGCCGAAGACCTGAAGCCCCGCCGCACCGGCGGCCTCTTCAACTTCAAGGAATGGGGCATGGTCGAATGGTTCATCCTGACCTTCCTCCTCGGCGCCATCTTCGTCTCCGTGCAGGCGTACGAGTACACCGAGCTGGTCCACCACGGCGTGGCGCTTAACTCCAACGCGTACGGATCCAGCTTCTACATGACCACCGGGTTCCACGGCCTCCACGTGGCCGGCGGCCTCATCGCCTTCCTGCTGGTCATCGGCCGCGCCTACATCGCGCGCAACTTCGGCCACTTCGAGGCGACCTCCGCCATCGTCACGTCGTACTACTGGCACTTCGTCGACGTCGTCTGGATCGCCCTCTTCGCGATCATCTACTTCCTGAAGTAGCACCGGCCAAACCCGGCCCCCGGCATTACAAGACCCAAGAAACTCTAGTGAGGAACCAGCAAGTGAAGGCTCTTTCGCAAAGGCGCCGCCATCCGCTCGCCGCCGCAGCCCTGCTCCTGATCGGACTGGTCGCCACCGGCGGCCTGTACACGGCTGCCGGCAGTGTCAACGAGGCCAAGGCCTCGACTGTCTACACCGCGAGCGATGTCGAAGAAGGCAACAAGCTCTTCGTCGCCAACTGCGCCACCTGCCATGGCCTCAATGCCGAGGGCACCCCCGACGGCCCCTCCCTCATTGGCGTCGGCGCCGCAGCCGTCGACTTCCAGGTGGGCACCGGCCGCATGCCGATGCAGATGCAGGGTCCGCAGGCCCAAGCCAAGCCGCAGCAGTTCACCGACGAGCAGACCGGACAGCTCGCCGCATTCGTAGCCTCCCTCGGTGCCGGTCCCGCAGTGCCGCACGAGGAATGGCTCGACACGTCCCTGGGCAACTCGGCCAACGGTGGAGCGGTCTTCCGCACCAACTGCGCCATGTGCCACAACGCCGCTGCCGCCGGCGGTGCCCTGACCCGCGGCAAGTTCGCCCCGTCCCTGGCGGGCGTTTCCGAGGCCCACATCTACGAGGCCATGGCCACCGGCCCGCAGAACATGCCGGTGTTCAACGACTCCAACATCTCCCCCGAGGAGAAGCGCGACGTCATCACCTTCCTGAAGGAAATCGAGTCGCAGGGTTCCCCGGGCGGCGCCGCCCTGGGCGCGCTGGGTCCGGTGTCCGAAGGCCTGTTCATCTGGACGGCGGGGCTGGGCATCATCATCGCCTTCACCATCTGGCTGACCTCCCGGTCCTCCTAAGGCCAGCCGGCGGCCCCGCAATGGCCGGCTCACTACGTACCTAGATATTTGAGAGAAGGATGAGAGACATCATGGGCGACCATAGTCACGGCGGTCCGAACGACTCGGGCACCGTTGCTAAGGCTGGCCCGGAGTCGCTGGAGAAGTTCCAGGACCCCGGCCTCCCGCCGCACCGGAAGCGCCTCGCGGACACCAGTCCGCGTGCAGAGAAGCGGGCAGAGCGTCAGGTGGCGTGGCTGTTCGTCATCTCGATCATCGGCACTCTGTCGTTCTTCATTGCCTATTTCGTCATAGGCAGGACCGACTCCATCAGCGCCCTGCGCACCCAGAACATGCTCCTGGGCCTGGGCACCGCCTTCGCGATGCTCGGCATCGGCGTCGGCATCGTCCACTGGGCCAAGACCCTGATGCCGGACCACGAAGTGTCCGAATCGCGCCACGAGGTCCGCCCGGAGGCGGACCGCCAGGATGCCGTAAAGATCATTGGCGACGTGATCGAGGAAACGGGCATCAAGCGCCGTCCGCTGATCCGCAACACCGTCATCGGCGCCATCGCCTTGGCCCCGATCCCGGCGATCTTCATGTTCCGCGACCTCGACCGCACCGGCGCCACCGCCAACCAGATCGTGGACCGCCTGCGCTACACGATGTGGGACAAGGACGTGAAGCTGGTCCGCGACCCGTCCGGCACCCCGATCAAGGCGTCCGACGTCCAGATCGGTAACGTGTTCCACGTGATCCCGGAGGGCCTCGGCGAGACCGAGCACCCGCTGAACGAGAAGGCCAAGGCCGTCGTCCTGCTGATGCGCCTGGACCCGAGCAAGATGAACATCTCCCCCGGGCGCGAGGACTGGCACTACAACGGCATCGTTGCGTACTCCAAGATCTGCACCCACGTGGGCTGCCCGGTCGCGCTGTACGAGCAGCAGACGCACCACCTGCTGTGCCCGTGCCACCAGTCGACGTTCGACCTCACGCAGGAATGCAAGGTCATCTTCGGCCCCGCCGGCCACGCGCTGCCGCAGCTGCCGATCACCGTGGACTCCGAGGGCTTCCTGGTCGCGCAGAGCGACTTCACCGAACCCGTCGGCCCGAGCTACTGGGAGCGTGGCTAATCCATGAGCACTGCAACTGAGTTCCAGGCCAAGACCCGGACCGGACGCATCGCGGACTTCGTCGACCAGCGTGTTGGCGGCTCCATGATGGTCAAGGAGTTCGGCCGGAAGATCTTCCCGGACCACTGGTCCTTCATGTTCGGCGAAGTGGCCCTGTACACGTTCGTGATCCTGCTGATCTCCGGCACGTTCCTGACGTTCTTCTTCGACCCCTCGATGGCGGAGACCCACTACGACGGCTCCTACAACCCGCTGCGCGGGGTGGAGATGTCCGTGGCCTACGCCTCCAGCCTGGACATCTCCTTCGATGTCCGCGGCGGCCTGTTCATGCGCCAGGTCCACCACTGGTCCGCGCTGCTGTTCGTGGCCTCCGTGTCCGTGCACATGCTGCGCGTCTTCTTCACCGGCGCGTTCCGCAAGCCGCGCGAACTGAACTGGGTCGTCGGCGGCGTGCTGCTGGTCCTGTCCCTGGCTGCCGGCTTCACCGGCTACTCCCTCCCCGATGACCTGCTCTCCGGCAACGGCCTGCGCATCATCGACGGCGTCGTCAAGGCCCTCCCTGTCGTAGGCACCTACATCTCCGCCTTCCTCTTCGGCGGCGAGTTCCCGGGCACCGCGATCATCGGCCGCCTGTACATGCTGCACATCATGCTGGTGCCGGCACTCATCCTCCTGATGGTCGCCATCCACCTGTTCATGGTCGTCGTGCACAAGCACACCCAGTACCCCGGCCCGGGCCGCACCGAGGACAACGTCGTCGGCTTCCCGGTCGGACCGGTGTACGCCGCCAAGGCCGGTGGCTTCTTCTTCATCGTCTTCGGCGTCATTGCCCTGATCTCCGGCTTCTTCACGATCAACCCGATCTGGAACTACGGCCCGTACGACCCCTCCCCCGTGTCCGCCGGCACCCAGCCCGACTGGTACATCGGTTGGGTCGACGGCGCGCTGCGCCTGATGCCGGGCGTGCTCGGCAACTTCAGCTTCGAGTGGATCATCCCGTTCCCGTGGGGCAACAACACGCTGGTGCTGAACGTGCTGCTCCCGGCGCTGGTTCCGGCCACGGTCCTGCTGGGCCTGATGTTCACCTGGCCGTGGATCGAACGCTGGATCACCCGCGACAACCGCGAGCACCACATCCTGGACCGCCCGCGCAACGCCCCGTTCCGCACGGCCGTCGGCGTCGCCGGTGTGATCTTCTACTCCGTCATGTGGGCCGCCGCCAGTTCCGACCTCATCGCGACGCACTTCCACGTGTCCCTGAACGATGTCACCTACTGGCTGCGCGCGCTGTTCTTCATCGGCCCGGTGGTCGGCTTCATCGTTACCCGCCGCCTGTGCCTGGCGCTGCAGCGCAAGGACCGCGACATCGTGCTCCACGGCCGCGAGGCCGGCATCATCGAGATGTCCCCGGAGGGCGCCTTCTCCGAGCGCCACGAGCAGCTCGACGAGTACAAGCGCTACCGCCTGGTGTCCTTCGAGTCGCACGACGTCATTCCGGCCCAGCCGAACGCCGCCGGGCACATCTCCGGCCCCGAGAAGAGCCGCGGCGCCCTGTCGAGGTTCTTCTTCGAGGATCGGGTCGCCCCGGTCACCCCGGCGGAACTCGCCGAGGCGCACGCCCACCACGGCCCCGCGGCCGTCGAGGGCGGCGAGAAGGCCCAGATCGGCCACTAGGGTGTTCGGCCGCTAGCAGCACGGCTTCCCGCACCCGCGAAAGGGGGCCCCATCCGGATGGATGGGGCCCCCTTTCGCATGCCCATGCAAAACGGCGGACAGCTTGCCCGCCCCGCTCCCCCATCCGGCCGGCGCGGGCGGCCCGAAGGCCGCAGGCAGGGGTCAGAAATCGTCCTCGTCGTAGGCGCGCGGCGGACGCACCCCCGGGCGCTGCAGCGGTACCCAGAGCTTGTAGCGGTCGGCACGGTAGAGGGAGATGGAGTAGTCCACCAGGTTCTGGCGGACGTAGGCGTGGCGTTGGATCCGCAGCAGCGGACTGCCGGCGTCGACGCCGAGGTACTGGGCGTCGGACGGTGCCGCCGCCGAGGCCTCGATCTGGTCCTCGCCCCACTCCATGACCAGCCCGTAGCGTTCGTTCAGGCAGCTGTAGAGGGACGTGGGAGCCGGCTCGTCCAGGAAGCCGGGCACCCGCGCGGAGGGCAGGTAGTTCTCGTCCAGGCTCATCGGCTGACCGTCCGCCAGCAGCAGGCGGCGGAACCGGATGACGGGGGTCCCCTCGTCGAGCTCCATTTCGCGCGCGACCGACACGGTCGCGGGCACCTCCTCGAAGCGCAGGACGCGGGCCGCGGGCACCATGCCGCGGCGCTGCATGTCCTCCGTGTAGGAGGTCAGCTTCACCTGCAGGTCCATCTTGGGGCGGGCAATGAACGTGCCGACCCCCACGACGCGTTCCAGCACCCCCTCCTCGACCAGGGCGTCGATCGCGTGGCGCAGCGTCATCCGGGCCACCCCGAAGTGTGCGGTGAGGTCGCGTTCGGAGGGAATCGGCTGGCCGGGACGTCCCCGGGACTCGATCTCCTGCTTTAGGGCGGACTTCACCTGCAGGTACTTCGCACCGCTGGCCGCCGGATCGAGACCGGCCCTGACTTCGAGCGGACGGCTATGGGGCATGCACGGACTCCTGGGCCGGTGGACGGGTGGTACCACCATGGTATGCGCATGGCCCCCGCCGCACGCCAAAACGCCGGTGGCGGCATCCCCCTTACGGGGGATGCCGCCACCGGCGTTTCGTGCTTGGCGCAGCCTGGACGGGCGCGGGAGCCCGCTAGGCGCTAGTGGGCGTGGTCGCCGCGGCTGTACTCGTACACCCAGCCGACCAGGCCGATGATGGCCAGTCCGACGCCGAGGAACAGCACCCAGAAGCCCAGGGCCAGGCCCAGGAAGCCGACGGCCGCGGCGGCGGCCAGCATCAGCGGCCACCAGCTCCACGGGGAGAACTGGCCGACGACGCCGGCATTCTCGTGGATCTCGCCGTCGAGGCGGTCCTCCGGACGGGGACCGACGCGCTTGGCGGTGTAGTACAGGTAGAAGCCGACCATGCCGGCCATGGCCGCCACCATGAACAGTGCCGGGAAACCGACCCATTCGTCCCAGTCGGTCATGACGCCGTAGACGATGCCGACCGGGATGAAGAAGAAGATTCCACCAAGGAAGAGCCAGGACTCGATCTTCATGTTTACAGGTCCTTCTGGTCGGCGGGGCCAAAGATCTTGGCAACGGCGGTGTCCGGCGTGTGGCGCATGCTCAGCTCCGGGTGGTGCAGGTCAAGCGCCGGGCGCTCCGAACGGATGCGCGGGATGGAGTGGAAGTTGTGGCGCGGCGGCGGGCAGGAGGTTGCCCACTCCAGGGAGGCGCCGAAGCCCCACGGATCGTCCACGGCGACCTTCTTGCCGTGGCGGGCCGTGATCCACACGTTCCAGAAGAACGGGATCATGGACATGCCCAGCAGGAAAGCGAACACGGTGGAGAACTGGTTCATCGCGGTGAAGCCGTCTTCCGGCATGTAGTCCGCATAGCGGCGCGGCATGCCCATGACGCCCAGCCAGTGCTGGATCAGGAAGGTGCCGTGGAAGCCGATGAACAGCATCCAGAAGTGGATCTTGCCCAGGCGCTCGTTGAGCATCTTGCCCGTCCACTTCGGCCACCAGAAGTAGAAGCCGGCGAACATCGCGAACACCACGGTGCCGAAGACGACGTAGTGGAAGTGCGCGACGACGAAGTAGGTGTCGGACACGTGGAAGTCCAGCGGCGGGGCGGAGAGGATGATGCCGGTCAGGCCACCGAAGAGGAAGGTGGCCATGAAGCCCAGGCTCCACAGCATCGGCGTCTCGAAGGTCACCGAACCGCGCCACAGGGTGCCGATCCAGTTGAAGAACTTCACGCCCGTCGGGACAGCGATCAGCATGGTCATGAAGCCGAAGAACGGCAGCAGGACCGAGCCGGTGACGTACATGTGGTGGGCCCACACGGCCACGGACAGCGCGGCGATGGAGATCGTGGCGAAGATCAGGCCCTTGTAGCCGAAGATCGGCTTGCGGCTGAAGACCGGGAAGATCTCGGAGACGATGCCGAAGAACGGCAGGGCGATGATGTACACCTCGGGGTGGCCGAAGAACCAGAAGAGGTGCTGCCACAGGACCGGTCCGCCGACCTCCGGGTCGAAGATGTGCGCTCCGAAGCGGCGGTCCGCGCCGAGGGCGAAGAGGGCGGCGGCCAGCGGCGGGAACGCCATCAGGACCAGGATCGAGGTGATGAGCGCGTTCCAGGAGAACACGGACATGCGCCACATGGTCATGCCGGGGGCACGCAGGCAGATGATCGTGGTGATGAAGTTGACCGCGCCCAGGATGGTGCCGAAGCCGGAGAGGGCCAGGCCGAAGACCCAGAGGTCACCGCCGACGCCGGGGCTGAAGGTGGTGTTGGACAGCGGCGCGTAGGCGAACCAGCCGAAGGAGGCGGCACCCTGCGGGGTGATGTAGCCGGCCACGGCGATGCTGGAGCCGAAGAGGAAGAACCAGAACGCCAGCGCGTTCAGGCGCGGGAAGGCCACGTCGGGCGCGCCGATCTGCAGGGGCATCATGACGTTGGTGAACCCGGCGAACAGCGGCGTCGCGAACATCAGCAGCATGATGGTGCCGTGCATGGTGAACAGCTGGTTGTACTGTTCCTTGGTCTGCAGGATCTGCATGCCCGGTTCGAACAGCTCGGCGCGGATGAGCAGGGCCATCACGCCGCCGATGCAGAAGAACACGAACGACGCGATCAGGTACATGTACCCGATGGTCTTGTGGTCGGTGGTCGTGATCCAGTTGACGATGATGCGTCCCTTGGATACCGGGACGACGCGCGGAGCGATCGCCTTGGCGTCGTCGGTCGCGTATTCGTAGGTGGTCATCGCTGACTACTCTCCTTCGCCGTGGGACGTGTTGGCGGAAGAATTGACGGTCCCCGGCTCGCGGTCGTACTCCTCGCCGATGTGGCCGTCCTCGAGCGTGGCGAGGTGCGCCTCGAACTCCGCCTCGGACACGACCTTCACGTTGAAGAGCATTTCGGAATGGTACTCGCCGCAGAGCTCGGCGCACTTGCCGTCGAACGTGCCCTCGACCTGCGGGGTCAGCCAGATGTGGTTCGTCTTGCCCGGGATCATGTCCAGCTTCTGCAGGAACGCCGGGATCCAGAACGAGTGGATGACGTCGCGGCTGTTCAGCTGGAACTCCACGGAGTGGTTGACCGGCAGGTAAAGCGTCGGCAGTTCGCCTTCGACGCCCTCGGTGCCGTCAAGCTGCGCCTGGACGCCGGCGAAGTACTTCTCCTCGCCCTTCCAGGTGTAGTTGAAGTCCCAGGACCACTGCTTGCCGCGCACGTCCACGACCAGATCGGAGTTCTCGATCGGGGTGTTGATGCTGCGTTCGGTGTCGTTGGAGAAGCCGAACAGGGTCAGGATGAGCATCAGCGGAACGGCCGTGTAGAAGATCTCAAGCGGCAGGTTGTAGCTGAGCTGGCGCGGGTAGCCCGTATCGTCCTTGCGGCGGCGGTAGGCCACCATGCACCAGATGATCAGTCCCCACGTGAGCAGGCCGATCAACAGCGCGGCGATCCATGAATTGACCCAAAGGTCCTGGATCATACCGGTGTGGTTGGTGGTATCCCGGTTCTCGTTGGGGAGCCAGCCACGCTGGACCTGCTCCGAACAACCCGTCAACAACAGCGCGCCTGCGGCGGCGACGGCCAAGACCTTGGCCTTGCCCCCGCGCCTGCTGCTGGTTCGGTCTTGCGAACTCACAGACGGCCCTTCCTCTTTGATAGTGCTGAATGATGCTTCAACCCGCCGCCGACCGGCATCTTTTGCTGGGAACCAGCCGTGACATGGCTAAAGAAATCCATAGTTTTACTACTCATCGTAGAGCTTACCCCTACGGGTACTCCAAACGTGACAGAAACTCCGCCCCTCCCGTTGGTTTACGCACGGGTTCGGGCGGAGTTTCCGGTCAGTCGGCTCCTTAGTGGAAGGAGTCGCCGCAGGCGCACGAGCCGCCCGCGTTGGGGTTGTCGATGGTGAAGCCCTGCTTCGAAATCGTGTCCTCGAAGTCGATCGATGCGCCGCTGAGGTACGGAACGCTCATCTTGTCGACCACGACCTCGACGCCGTCGAAGTCGCGCACGGCGTCGCCGTCGAGCAGCCGCTCGTCGAAGTAGAGCTGGTAGATCAGGCCGGAGCAGCCGCCCGGCTGGACGGCAACGCGCAGGCGCAGATCGGTGCGGCCCTCCTGCTCAAGCAGGCTGCGGACCTTGCCGGCGGCGACCTCCGACAGCTGGACCTCGTGGGTCGGCAGTTCGGTCGCATCGGCGCTGGTGTCGTTGGTGGCTGCTGTCATGGTTGTCCTCCGTTGCTGCTCGTGGCGGGCCTCCGGGACCAGGCCGGTCCCGCCCTTACTTCAATGGTACGTCGGGAGGCTTCCTTATATTCCCTGCGCGTCCAGCCGGGCCAGAAGGAGGGCCTCGGCCAGGACGGCGTTGCGGAAGTCCCCCAGGTGGAGGGACTCGTTCGGTCCGTGCGCGCGCGAGTCCGGGTCCTCCACCCCGGTGACCAGGATCTGGGCCTGCGGGAAGACCTCGGTCAGGTCGGCGATGAACGGAATGGAACCGCCCACCCCGATCTCCACCGCGGGCACCCCCCAGGCCTGCTCGAGCGCCCACAGGCAGGCCCGGGCGGCCGGGGCCGAGGTGTCGGTGGTGAACGCGTTGCCCGCCTCCACCGGCTCGAAGAGCACCTGCGCGCCAAAGAGGTCCTGCGCCAGCACGTGCCGCTCGAGCGCCTCCAGGGCGGCCTGCGGGTCCTGCCCGGGGGCCAGGCGCAGGCTGACCTTGAACCGGGCCGAGGGAACCAGCGTGTTCGAGGAAAGGGCCACCGAGGGGGCGTCGAAGCCGATCACGGACAGGGCCGGCTTGTTCCAGAGCCGGTCGGAGAGGCTGCCGCTGCCGGCCAGCCGGTAGCCCTCGACGACGTTGGCGTCGGCGCGGAAGGCTTCCTCCGCGTAGTCCACGGCCGCGCCCTCGCTCGCCTGGAGCCCTTCGACGGCCACGTTGCCCTCGGCGTCGTGGAAGCTGGCGACCAGCCGGGCGGCCAGGGTCGGCGCGTCCAGCACGGGTCCGCCGAACATGCCCGAATGCACGGCATGGCCCAGCACGCGCACCTCCACGACGGCGGCGGCGAGCCCGCGCAGGCTGGTGGTCAGGGCAGGCACGCCGACCTTCCAGTTGGTGGAGTCGGCCACCACGATCGCGTCGGCCGCCAGCAGGTCCCGGTGCTCCTCGAGGAAGCGGCGGAAGGTCGGCGACCCGGCCTCCTCCTCCCCCTCGATGAACAGGACCACGCCGAGCCCGAAATCCGCTGTGGTGTCCAGCACCGCGCGCAGGGCCGCGAGGTGGACCATGATTCCGGCCTTGTCGTCGGCCGCCCCGCGTCCGTACAAACGCCCGTTGATTTCCGTTGCGGTGAACGGCGGGGTGTTCCACAGTGCGTCGTCCCCCGGCGGCTGCACGTCGTGGTGGGCGTAAAGGAGGATGGTGGGCTTGCCTGCCGCGGCGGGCCGGCTGGCGACGACGGCGGGTCCGCCGGGCTTGCCCGCCGGGGTGTCCACGCGCAGGATGCGCACGTCGTCGAGGCCGACGCCGCGGACCAGGCCGGCCACGGCCTCGGCGCTGCGCTCCAGCTGCGCCGGATCGAAGGCGTCCCAGGCGATGCCCGGAATCGCGACCAGGTCCTTCAACTCGCCGAGCGTCCGCGGCAGGGCGGCGTCCACCGCCGCTGCGACGGCGGCGGCGGGGGCCGCGGCGTGACCGTATTGTGCCGTGTCAGGGGTAGTCATGTGGCACAGCCTACCGCCGGTCCGGGCTAGACTTGGCGGGTGTTTGGACGCAAGAAGGACGAAGCCGCCGCCTCGCCGGCCGCCGCCGAGGAACTGACCAAGACCCCCACCCAGGGCAAGGGCGCGCCGACCCCGAAGCGCAGCGCCCAGGTGGCCAGCCGCAAGCGGCCGCTGGTGAGCACCGACCGCAAGGCCGCGCGCGAGGCCGCCCGCAACGAACGCCTGGCCGCCCAGGAGCGCCTGCGGATCGCCAACGAGACCGGCGACGACCGTTACATGATGGTCCGCGACAAGGGGCCGCAGAAGCGTTACGCACGCAACTTCGTCGATGCCCGCTTCATGGTCGGCGAGTACCTGATGTTCGCCATCTTCGCGTTCCTGATCGTCTCGCTCGTGATGCCCTCCAGCGCCCAGACGCAGGTCGGCATCACCTTCGCCCTGTGGGCGGTGCTGGGCATCACCGTCCTGGACGCCTTCCTCATGACCCGCCAGCTCAAGAAGCGCCTGGCCGCCAAGTTCGGCCAGGTGGATCGGGGCGTGCTGTGGTACGCGGCCATGCGCGGCCTCCAGTTCCGCAAGCTGCGCGTGCCCAAGCCGCTGGTCAAGCGCGGCCAGAAGGTCGACTGACCGCAGGGCATCACCTAACCGCAGGGCATGGGCTGACCTGGCGCGGGCCACCACGGCACGCGTCAGGTCACATCCGTCAGTTCACATTGCCGCCGCGGTGCGCAGGCCGGCCACCACGCGGTCAACGTCCGCCGCGTCCATCCCTTGGTGGAGCGGAAGGACCAGCACGGCGTCGTTGAGGCGTTCGGTGGCCGGCAGCGGCACCCACGTGCCGACGTGGCCGGCATAGGCCGGATGCAGGTGCGCGGCCAGCGGGCCGCGGCGGGCCTGGATGTCGTCCGCGGCGAGCTTTTCCAGCAGCTGCCCGCGCTCCAGCGGGAATTCGGGCAGGACCTCCAGCCAGAGGGACTGGAAGTTGGAGGCCCCGTACTCGGGGTCGGCCGTCAGGCGCAGTCCGGGCACGTCCGCCAGCCCCCTCCCGTAGTGCTCCGCCAGTTCGCGGCGCCGGGCCACCACGTGCGGAATCCGGTCCAGCTGGACCAGCCCCACGGCGGCCTGCAACTCCGTCATGTCGGCGGCATCCTCCCGCAGCCTGCGGGCCCGCTCGGCCCGCTCCCACTCGTGCGTGGTCAGCATCCCGCCGTTGCCGGCGGCGGGGAACCTGCGCCGGAGGAACGACCACGCCGTCACGTGCGCACCGGTGCCCACCGGACGTCCCCAGTAGGAGGACCCCGCCGCGCAGGACGCATCCTCGACCAGGGTCAGTCCGTGCTCGTCGCAGAGCGCGCGGATCGGCCAGAGGTCCGCCGGCATCCCGCCCTGGTCCACCACGATCACGGCGGTGGCCGTTGAGCTCAGGGCGCCCGCGAGCGTTCGGGCGGTGACGTTCCCGGTGGCGGGATCCACGTCGGCAAAGACGGGCCGGGCGCCCAGGCACGCCGGCGCGTTGGCGGTGGCCAGGGAGGCGAACGAGGGCACGACCACGTCGTCGCCCCGGCGCACGCCCGCCACCTCCAGGGCCAGGTGCAGCGCCGCCGTCCCGCTGCTGGTCGCCACGGCGTGGGCGCTGTGCCGGTCCGCGGCAAAGGCGGCCTCGAACTGCGCGGTGCGTGGCTCCGGCCCGACCCGGCCCGACGCCAGGACGTCCGCGACGGCCTCGGCCTCCGCCGACCCAAGCCACGGCTTCATTACATCGATGCGTTCCATTGGTGCCCCCCTGCGGCTCCCTTCCCGCACGCCCCCAAGACGTTCGGGTGGATCCAGCGGCCGGTGCGAAACCTGCCGCCGCTTCGACCCTAGGGGCGGGCGGGGGCGGGGCGCACGGGTGAAGGGGTACCCGATTCCGCTCCCCCGCTACGCGGATCCACTCGCACCGACCACCTGCACTGGCCACCTGCATTGGCCCTGACTTCGGCGGGCGTGCCAAAACGGCGGCGGGGAAGCCTCCGGTACGGAAGCCTCCCCGCCGCCGTCGGACGGAAGGAGGGGCCGGTCAGGCGCGGGCCAGCGCCTTGCGCAGGCCGCGGTTGATGCGCGCGGCCCAGAAGGGGCCCTCGTACAGGAACGCGGTGTAGCCCTGGACCAGGTCCGCTCCCGCGGCCAGCCGGTCAAGCACGTCCTGGGCGGTTTCGACCCCGCCGACGGACACCACCGCGGTGTCCGCACCCAGGCGTCCGCGCAGGCGCCGCAGCACCTCCAGCGAGCGGGCCTTCAGCGGCGCGCCGGAGAGCCCGCCGGCGCCGATCTCCTCGATGCGGGCGGCCGGCGTGACCAGTCCCCCGCGCCCGATCGTGGTGTTGGTGGCGATCACCCCGTCCAGGCCCAGGTCCTTGGCCAGGTCGGCGACGTCGTCGATGTCCGCGTCGGCCAGGTCGGGGGCGATCTTCACCAGCAGCGGCACGTGGCGCCCGGCCACGCGGTCCGCCTCCGCGCCGACCGCGGACAGCAGCGGGCGCAGCGACTCGATGCTTTGCAGCAGGCGCAGGCCCGGGGTGTTCGGGGAACTGACGTTGACCACCAGATAGTCGGCGTGCGGGGCCAGCAGCCGGGTGCCGGCCAGGTAGTCCTCCACGGCGTCCTCGAGCTCGACCACCTTGGTCTTGCCGATGTTCACGCCCAGGACCGGACGCGTGGCGGGGAAGCGGCGGGCCAGCACCGGGCGGGCGGCCTCCACGCGCGGGGCCACCGAGGCGGCGCCGTCGTTGTTGAACCCCATGCGGTTGATCACCGCACGGTCCTCCACCAGGCGGAAGAGGCGCGGCCGCGGGTTGCCCGGCTGCGCCTGCCCGGTGATGGTACCGACCTCGACGTGTCCGAAGCCGAGGTCCGCCAGCGCCGCGACGCCGTGGCCCTCCTTGTCGAAGCCGGCGGCCAGACCGAACGGGGACGGAAAGTCGATGCCCATGACGGTGCGGCGCAGCGACGGGTGCGGGCGGGTGATCCTGCGCAGCAGCGCCGACGCCTTGGTCTCCTCCGCAAGCCGGATCAGCCGGAAGCCGATGTGGTGGGCCTTTTCCGGATCCATGCCGGAGAAGACGAGGCGGAAGAAGGTCGGGTAAATGCGCATGGGTTCCAGTTTTCCGTCTGGGTGCGTGGGCGGCAACTCGGGGGTGGTTATGCTCATCACATGGCGATGGACACGGGAGCGTGGGCAGCGGACGCACCGCCGGGCTATGCGGAGGACACCCTGCCGGGCCAGTGGCTCCCCGACCTGCTGGGGCCGGGCTTCGAGTACACCACGCTGGCGGCCGGGGAGGACGAGGACGGGCCGCTGTGCGCCACGCTGGTGCGCCACGTGCCGGAAAGCCCTCCGGAGCATCCCGCCGACCACGGCCCGCGCCTGCGCGGCATGGTGGCTGGGCTGGTGGAGTTCGCCACCCAGCACCACCACGAGCCCGGGCCGCCGGTGCCGGCGGTGCTGGCCCTGCACGGCTGGACCGACTACTTCTACAACGTGGAGCTGGCCCGCTACTGGACCCGCCGGGGCTACCGCTTCTACGCGCTGGACCTGCGCCGCTACGGGCGCAGCCTGCGCGCCTGGTCCACGCCGGGGTTCACCACCAACCTGTCCGAGTACGACGCCGACCTCGAGGCCGCGTTCGCGGCGATGGCGGCGGACGTGGGAACCCTGGGCAACGTGGTGTGCGTGGCCCACTCGACGGGCGGGCTGATCGCCAGCCTGTGGGCGGACCGGAACCCCGGCCGGTTCTCGGCGCTGGTGCTCAACAGCCCGTGGCTGGAGACGCAGGGAAGCTGGCTGGTGCGCAACGCCGCGGCCGGACTGCTGGATCCCGTGGCGCGGCGGCGGCCCAAGACCCGCCTGAAGCTGCCGGAGGTGGAATCCTACTGGCAGTCGATGAGCCGGGAGGCCCACGGGCACTGGGACCTGCACCCGCTGTGGCGCCCGCGCCGCTCCTTCCCGGTCACCGCCGGGTGGCTGACTGCCGTGATGGCCGGACACGCGGCCGTGGCCCGGGGACTGGACATCCGCGAGCCGATCCTGGTCCTGACCGCCGGCCGGACGCGCTTCGGCACCGTGTACGATTCCGAGATGCTGCGCGCGGACAGCGTCATCGAGGTCGACACGGTGCGCCAGCGGGCCGTGGGCCTGGGACGGGAAGTCTCGGTGGTGCGGGTGTCCGGGGCCATGCACGACATTTTCGCCTCGGCGCTGCCGGCCCGGCGGGCGGCCTACGCCGCGGTGTCCCGCTGGGCCGGGGGGTACCTGCCCGCTCTGGCCGAGGAGCACCGCCGGAGCTGACGGGGCCGAGTCGTGCGGGCCTGCTAGGGCGCGGCCCTGTCCGTGGCCTTGTCCACGGCGCCGCCGTAGCGGCGGTCGCGGCGCGCGTAGATTTCGGCGGCCTCCCACAGGGTGCGGCGGTCGACATCGGGCCAGAGCACGTCCATGAAGACCATCTCGGCGTAGGCCGACTGCCACAGCATGAAGTTGGAGGTGCGCTGTTCGCCGGAGGTGCGCAGGAACAGGTCCACGTCCGGCAGGTCCGGTTCGTCCAGGTAGCGGGCCACCGTCTTTTCCGACACCGCGGAGGGCTTGAGCTTGCCGGCGGCGACATCGCGGGCGATGGCGGCGACCGCGTCGGCGATCTCCGCCCGGCCTCCGTAGTTCACGCACATGGTGAGCCGGCACAGGGTGTTGTCCTTGGTCTCCTCCTCGGCGTCGCGCAGTTCGTTGACCACCGACTTCCACAGCCGCGGCTCGCGCCCGGACCAGCGGATGCGCACGCCCCACTCCCCCAGCTGGCGGCGCTGGCGGCGCAGCACGTCCCGGGAGAAGCCCATGAGGAAGCGCACCTCCTCCGGGCTGCGCTTCCAGTTCTCGGTGGAGAACGCGTACACGGTGACGAACTCGATGCCCAGCTCGATCGCGCCGGCGACGACGTCCACCAGGGCGGCCTCGCCGGCCCGGTGTCCCTCGGTGCGCGGCAGGCCGCGTTCGTTGGCCCAGCGCCCGTTGCCGTCCATGACGATCGCGACGTGCCGCGGGATCAGCGCCTTGGGGATCCGCGGGGGCACCGCCCCGCTGGGGTGCGGTTCCGGGGCCTGGGGCTTCCTGCCCGACGGCCCGCGCTTGCTGCTAAGGGGATTCACGCTCTCTCCACATGTTTGAGTGACTTGACCACCCGTTCCAGGTGCCACTGCAGGTATCCCGTCACGATGCCCGCCGCTTCCCGGCGGGCCGCGGCGGGGCTGCCGTTGGCGCGGGCCCAATCCCCGCTGAGCAGGGCCGCCAGCAGGTCGATCGTCTCCGGCGCCGGCGACTGGGAACCCGCAGGCCGGCAGTCGTGGCACACCACGCCGCCCAGCGGGATGTTCACGGCGGTGTGCGGGCCGGGGGCGCCGCAGCGCACGCAGTCGGTGAAGCTGGGCGCCCAGCCGGCGGTCGCCAGGGCCCGCAGCAGGTACGAATCCAGCAGCAGGCCGGGGTCGGTGTCCCCGCGGGCCAGCGCGGCCATCGCCCCGTGCAGGAGCCGGAACTGCGCCGCGGAGGACTCGCCGTCGGTCTCCGTGAGCCGCTCGGCGGTCTCCGCCATCGCATGCGCCGACGTGTAGCGGGCATAGTCGGCGGCCAGGGCCTGCCCGTAGGGCGCCCGCAGCTGCGCCTGGGCCACGATCTCCAGCGTCCGCCCGTGCACCAGCTGCACGTCCACGAACATGAACGGCTCCAGCGTCGCGCCCAGCTTGGAGCTGGTCCGCCGCACGCCCTTGGCCACGGCGCGCACCTGCCCGTGCTCGGGGGTCAGCATGACCACGATCCGGTCCGCCTCCCCCAGCTTGTGGGTGCGCAGCACCAGGGCCGGGGTCCGGTAGGACTTGGCGGCGAAACTGGAGCGGGACACGGTTTCCATTGTCCCAGAGAATCGTTGCGCCCGTACAAAGGGCCGGGGACGGCCAGCGCCGTCCCCGGCCCTTTGTACGCTAGTGGGCGTCGCGGATGGCGCGGTTGACCGCGGAGATGACGGCCTTGAGCGAGGCGACGCCGGTGTTGGTGTCGATGCCCACGCCCCAGAGCACGCGTTCGCCGACGGCGCATTCGACGTAGGCGGCGGCCTGGGCGTTGCCGCCCTCGCCCAGGGCGTGCTCGGTGAAGTCCAGCACGCGCACGTCGACGCCGTCCTCCGCCAGGATCTTCAGCAGCGCGTCGATGGGCCCGTTGCCGCCGGCGGCGCGCCGCTGCGGCTGGCCGTCCACCAGCAGGGTGGTGGTGAGGTTGAAGGTGCCGTCCTCGGCGGTGTCGGCGGTGACGGAACCGATCTCGTAGTGGCCCCACTTGGTGCCCTCTTCGGCCTTGACCGGGAGGTACTCGTCCTGGAACACCCGCCACAGCTCGGCGCCGGTGATCTCGCCGCCGGCGGTGTCGGTGTGGCGCTGGATGACGCCGGAGAACTCGATCTGCGCGCGGCGCGGCAGGTCCAGCTGGTGCTCGTTCTTCAGCAGGTAGGCGACCCCGCCCTTGCCGGACTGGGAGTTCACGCGGATCACGGCCTCGTAGCTGCGGCCGATGTCCTTCGGGTCGATCGGCAGGTAGGGCACGGCCCAGGCGATCTCGTCGATGGTCTTGCCGGCCGCGGCCGCGTCCTTCTCCATCGCCTCGAAGCCCTTCTTGATGGCGTCCTGGTGGGAGCCGGAGAAGGCGGTGAAGACCAGGTCGCCGCCGTAGGGCGACCGCTCAGGCACCGGCAGCTGGTTGCAGTACTCGACGGTGCGGCGGATCTCGTCCATGTCGGAGAAGTCCAGCATGGGGTCGATGCCCTGGCCGAACAGGTTCATGCCCAGGGTGACCAGGTCGACGTTGCCGGTCCGTTCGCCGTTGCCGAACAGGCAGCCCTCGATGCGGTCGGCGCCGGCCAGGTAGCCGAGCTCGGCCGCGGCCACGCCGGTGCCGCGGTCGTTGTGCGGGTGCAGGGAGAGGATGATGGAGTCGCGGTTGGCCAGGTTGCGGTGCATCCACTCGATCGAGTCGGCGTAGACGTTCGGGGTGGCCATTTCGACGGTCGCCGGCAGGTTCAGGATCATCTTCTTCTCCGGCGAGGCCTCCAGCACCTCGGCGACGGCGTCGGAGATCCGCTTGGCGAACTCCAGCTCGGTGCCGGTGAAGGACTCCGGGGAGTACTGGTAGGTGATCTTGGTGCCGACCAGCTGCTCCTCGTACTTCTTGCACAGCCGGGCCCCGCTCAGGGCGATGTCGACGATGCCGTCCTCGTCCTGGTTGAACACCACGCGCCGCTGCAGGATCGAGGTGGAGTTGTACAGGTGGACGATCGCCTGCTTGCATCCCTCGAGGGCCTCGTAGGTGCGCTCGATCAGGTGCTCGCGGGACTGGGTGAGGACCTGGATGGTGACGTCGTCGGGAATGCGGCCCTGCTCGACCAGCTGGCGGACGAAGTCGAAGTCGGTCTGCGAGGCGGACGGGAAGCCGACCTCGATCTCCTTGAAGCCCATCCTCACGAGCAGGTCGAACATCTTGTGCTTGCGTTCGGGGCTCATCGGGTCGATCAGCGCCTGGTTGCCGTCGCGCAGGTCGACCGCGCACCAGCGCGGGGCCCGGGTGATGTACTTGTCCGGCCAGGTGCGGTCCGGCAGGGATACGGCGATCTGGTCCTGGAACGGGACGTACTTGTGGACGGGCATTCCGGAGGGCTTTTGCATGTTCTGCATGGTTCAGGTGGCCTTTTCAGTGGGGATGAAATGGGTGGCCGGCAACATCGGAACTCCGCCGCGAGGGGTCGGCCCAGGACCGCTGGTCCTATCTGGCCTCGCAGCGGCGGCTAAGTAGCAGCATTCCCGAACTCACGCCTCCACAGTAGCACCCGCCCACTTCGTGCCGGGCATTGTTGCGGAGGCGGCAAACGTGCGGGGCCAAACGTGCGACGGCGGCGGGGAACCTTCCGTGCGGAAGATCCCCCGCCGCCGTCGTGCCGTGCGGGTCGGATCAGGTCAGGGGCGGATGGGTCAGAAGCCCAGGCGCCCCAGCTGCTTCGGGTCGCGCTGCCAGTCCTTGGCGATCTTCACGTGCAGGTCCAGGTAGACGCGGGTGCCCAGCAGCGCCTCGATGCCCTTGCGGGCCCGGGTGCCGACATCGCGCAGGCGGGCGCCGCCGCGGCCGATGATGATGGCCTTCTGCGAGGAACGCTCCACGTAGAGGTTCACGCGTACGTCCAGCAGCGGGTTGTCTTCCGGGCGGCCCTCGCGCGGGACGATCTCCTCCACCACCACCGCGAGCGAGTGCGGAAGCTCGTCGCGCACACCCTCCAGGGCGGCTTCGCGGATCAGCTCGGCGACCATGATGGCCTCCGGCTCGTCGGTGAGTTCCCCGTCCGGGTAGAGCGGCGGGGAGATCGGCATCTGCTGCACCAGGACGTCGGCGACGGCCTGGACCTGGAAGTCCTTGGTGGCGGAGACCGGCACGACGGCGGCCCAGCCGTCGGCGCCGAGCGTCTCGGTGCCCAGCGCCTCCACGGCGATCAGCTGCTTGGCGAGGTCGGCGCGGTCGACGAGGTCGGCCTTGGTGACGATCGCGACGATCGGCTTGCGCTGCAGCTGGGCCAGCTGGGTGGCGATGAAGCGGTCGCCCGGGCCGATCTTTTCGTTGGCGGGGAGGCAGAAGCCGATCGCGTCCACCTCGGAGAGGGTTTCGGCGACGAGGTCGTTCAGGCGCTGCCCCAGCAGGGTGCGCGGCCGATGCAGGCCGGGCGTGTCCACGAGCACCAGCTGGGCGTCGGCGCGGTGCACGATGCCGCGGATGGTGTGCCGGGTGGTCTGCGGCTTGGCCGAGGTGATGGCCACCTTCTGGCCCACCAGCGCGTTGGTCAGCGTGGACTTGCCCGCGTTGGGCCGGCCCACGAAGGACGTGAAGCCCGCGCGGTAGCCTTCCGGCCACTCCGTGGGGAGCAGGCCCGGAACCTGGATCGGGGTACCCTCCTGCCGGCGGTTCCCCTGCCTGCGGTTCCCCTGTCCCTGGTTCCGGGGGCCCGTGTTACTGGAAGCCATCGCCTACTCCTCGTTCCGGTCGCCGCGCAGGGCGGCGTCCTTTTCCTTGCGGCCCCGCGGGCCGTCGTCGTCTGTGTCGTCGGTGGCCGGCTCCTCCGCCAGCCGGGCCAGCAGGGTGCCGAGGCGGTTGCGCCGGCCCTGGAGCCGTTCGGCCTGCAGGCGGATGCCGTGCACCGTGACCTCGGAGCCGACGATCGGCACGCGGCCGAGCGTCTTGGCCAGCAGCCCGCCGGCGGTGTCGACCTCGTCCTCCTCGATGTCGCGGCCGAACAGCTCGCCCAAGTCGTCGATGCCCAGCCGGGCGCTGATCCGGTACACGCCGCTACCGAGGTCCTCGGTCTCCGGGCGGGAGCGGTCGTACTCGTCGTCGATCTCCCCGACGATCTCCTCGATGAGGTCCTCCAGCGTGACCAGGCCGGCCGTGCCGCCGTATTCGTCTATCACGATGGCCACGTGCGTGGATTCGCGCTGCAGTTCGCGCAGCAGGTCCCCGACCAGTTTGGATTCGGGGACGTACCTGACCTCGCGGCTGGCCGATTCCACGGTGCGGTGCTCGTCCGGATGGGCGTGCAGCCGGGCCGCGACGTCCTTGAGGTAGACGATGCCCGTGACCTGGTCGGCGCTGTCGCGGATGACCGGGATGCGCGAGCAGCCCGAGCGCAGGAATAGGCTCATCGCCGATTCCAGCGAGGTGCCGTACTCCACGGTGACCATGTCGGTGCGCGGGACCATGACCGAGCGCACCCGGGTGTCGCTGAGTTCGAACACGGAGTGGATCAGGTCCGCCTCGGCGTCCTCGAGCACGTCGGCCTCGTTGGCCCGGTCCACCAGGTCGCGCAGGTGCTCCTCGGTGAAGAAGGCCTCCTCGGCGTCGGGGGCGTTGGGGGCCACGGCGCTGCCGACCGCGACCAGCCAGCCCGGGATGGGCCCGAGCACGATGCGCAGCAGGCGCACCAGCGGGGCGGTGAAGGCGACGACGCCGGCGGCATGGTTGCGGCCGTAGCGGCGCGGGGACACGCCCATCAGCACGAAGCCGATCGCCGCCATGGTGGCGGTGGCCAGGAGGCCGGCGATCCAGATGCTGTTGAACAGGTCGTGGTAGAGGATCGCGATGGCGACGGCCGAGGCGGTTTCGAACCAGATCCTCCAGAACCGCACCGCGTGCGAGTGCGCGGTCGGCTCGGCGAGGATCCGGCGCAGCCGCGGGCGCGGGCGCTCGGCCAGCATCTGCTCGGCGTCGTGGCGCGGCAGGTGGAGGAAGGCCGCCTCGGCGGCGGTCAGCAGTGCGGCGCAGAGGATGAAGAGGACGGCGAGCAGAACCAGGACGCCCGGGATCACTGCATCGTCTCCCGCGGGGCCGGACGGCCCAGGAACGCCTCCAGGAGGCTGCGCTGCAGCCCGAACATCTCTTCCTTCTCGGCCGGGTCCTCGTGGTCGTAGCCGAGCAGGTGCAGCAGCCCGTGGGTGGCCAGCAGCAGGATCTCGTCAGCGGTGGAGTGCCCGCCGGCGCGGGCCTGCTGGGCTGCCACCTGCGGACAGATCACGATGTCGCCGAGCATCCCGGCGGGGGTCGGGCTGCCCGGGCTGCCCGGACGCAGCTCGTCCATCGGGAAGGACATGACGTCGGTGGGGCCGGGCAGGTCCATCCACTCCACGTGCAGCCGCTCCATCGCGTCCTCGTCCACGAAGATCACCGAGACCTCGGCCTCCGGGTGGACGTAGAGGCTGTCCAGGACGTGCCGGCCCAGGGCGGCGACGGCCTCGAGGTCGGCCTCCATGGAGGATTCGTTGTTGACTTCCACGGACACGGGCTAGTCCTCCTGGGGACGAACGGCCGCCGGTGCGGCCTTGCTGCGGCGGGCGGGACGGGGGCGGGGGGTGCGCGCGCGGGCGGACCAGGCCTCGTAGGCGTTGACGATGTCGCCGACCAGCCGGTGGCGGACGACGTCGGAGGAATCGAGCCGGCAGAAGGCGATGTCCTCCACGCCCTGCAGGATCTCGGTGACGACCTTCAGCCCCGACTTCGTGGCCCCGGGCAGGTCCACCTGGGTGACGTCGCCGGTGACCACGATCCGGGAACCGAAGCCCAGGCGGGTCAGGAACATCTTCATCTGCTCCGGGGTGGTGTTCTGTGCCTCGTCGAGGATGATGAACGCGTCGTTGAGCGTGCGCCCGCGCATGTACGCCAGCGGGGCGACCTCGATGGTGCCGGCGGCGATCAGGCGCGGAATCGATTCGGGATCGACCATTTCGTGCAGCGCGTCGTAGAGGGGACGCAGGTACGGGTCGATCTTGTCGGTGAGCGTCCCGGGCAGGAAGCCGAGCTTCTCTCCGGCCTCCACGGCGGGGCGGGTCAGGATGATCCGGTTGACCTCCTTGGCCTGCAGGGCCTGGACGGCCTTCGCCATGGCCAGGTAGGTCTTGCCGGTGCCGGCCGGGCCGATGCCGAAGATGACCGTGTGGGTGTCGATGGCGTCGACGTAGGCCTTCTGGTTGACCGTCTTGGGCCGGATGCTGCGTCCGCGTCCGGTGAGGATGTTCAGGCCGAAGACGTCCTGGGGGCGCGATTCGCGGTTCCCCTCCAGCATCCGCACCAGCTGTTCGACCACCTGCGGGGAGATGCGCGTGCCGCGCGCGGCCAGGCCGCGGGCCTCCTGCACCAGGCGGTGGGCCTTGCCGGCGTCGGCCGGGTCGCCGCCGAAGCTGAGCTCGTTGCCGCGGACGTGGAGCTGGGCCGCGGGATAGACGCCCTGGATGATGCGCAGGACCTCGTCGTGGGCACCGAGCGTTGCGACCATCTCCTCCGTGCTGTCGAAGTGGATGGGGGCCAAGGCCTGTTCGGGCTGCTCCGGCGCGGGGGCGCCGACCGCGTCCCCCTGGTTGCTGACGTCCTCGGTCATGCTGCTGGCGGGCCTCCCCGTTGGTTCGCGCCGGCGGATCCGGCCGCGGGCTTTCCCGGGCCTTTCCGGCGCCCTTCCATGGTACTTGACCTTGTCGGCGCGCCCTCGGGTCCGGCCGCCGGTGCGTGATTTGGAACACGGTGGTTGTCCGGACCCCCGCACTTCGGAAGACTGGCCTCCAAGGACACGGCCCAGTCACGGGCGGATGCTTTGGTATCGCTTGTGCAACGTTCCGGGCACGGGCGCCCCGGCGAGCAGGACCCGGTCGGCGGGCTGTGCAAAGCTGGATTGTCCGCATCTTGGCTGTCCGATTTTTCGCAGGAAGGAATGACCTTTGACCCGCCGCCAACCCCGCCTCAGGCCTCGCGCCCGTGCCGCCACGCTGGCGCTGGCGGCGTGCCTGGCAATGGTTTCCGCCTGCGCGGAGGGGCCCGGAGGGGCGGCCGCCACGATGCCGGCCCCGACCGAGGCGTCGCAGAAGGTGCCCGCGGCGGCCAGCGGCACCGCCCTGGAACCGGTCGCTTCCCGCGATCTCTCCCCCGTCTACTGGCTGGGCGAACGCGATTCCACCGTCTACCTCTACCGCGAGTACGTGCGGGCCGAGGACCAGGGCGATCCGGTGACCACCAGCATCAAGCACATGCTGGAGCAGCCGCCGGAGGACCCCGACTTCTTCAACGTGTGGAGCCCGGCCAGCCGGATCGGGACCTCGATCTCGGCCGACAACGTGATCACGGTGGACCTGTCAGCGGACGCCTTCGCCCGGCGGCTGGACGCGGGGCTCGCCCAGCGCGCCATCCAGCAGCTGGTCTTCACCGCCACGTCGGCCGCGGCCAATGCGGGCCTGCTCGGCGGCTCGTCCGCGCAGGTGGTCCTGCTGGTGGACGGGCATGCCGACTACGAGGCCTTCGGCCACGTCCCCCTGGACGGCGCGATGTCCCGGGACGCCACGTTCTGTGCCCCGATCTGGGTCCTGGACCCGGGGCAGGACCGGGTCGCCGCGGACAACGCCGTGCGCATCCACGGCTACGCCGCCAAGTTCCCCGCCGGGACGCGCTGGGAGGTGCAGCGGACCGGGAGCGAATCGGACACGGTGGTCGCCTCCGGCGCCGTGGAGACCGGGGAGGCGGACCTGGGCGCCAACGAATTCGAGATCTCCCTGGCCCTGCCCCGGGGCAGCTACCGGCTGGCGGTCTGGGGGACGCCCTCCACCGGCACCGAGCGCCTGGCCGAGGACACCAAGGACTTCACGGTTTCGGGAGACTAGCGCCCGAGGGCCCCGCCCCGAGCGAAGCGAGGACGCTAGCCGCTAGCGCGCGGCAGCAGCCCCGCGCTTTGCCCGTCAGTCCAACAGGCCCGCAAGGTGGCGCACCAGGACCAGCGCGGCCGGACCGGCCGTGGAGGCCCGCAGCACGTGGGAGCCCAAGCGCGCGGCCACCGCCCCGGCGCCGGTGAGCCGTTCCACCTCCGCGTCGGAGATCCCGCCTTCGGGGCCGACCACCAGCAGGATTTCGCCCCGAAGCACCTCCGCCGGGGCGGGGGCCTCCGGCGACTCGTAGCGGGCGCGTTCGGCCATCCAGTCGGCGACGACCGCTCCGAGCGGGCGCTCGGCCTTCTCATGCAGCACGATCGCGAGCCGTTCCGCGGCGGCGTTCCCGCCGTCGGCCGCGCAGCGCCCGGCCAGCTGCGCCGTCGTCAGGACGGGCTCGACGGCGGGCAGGCGGGAACGGCGCGACTGCTTGAGCGCGGCGCGCACGGTCGACTCCCATTTGGCCTGCCCCTTGGCCGCGCGGTCGCCCTGCCAGCGCACGACGCAGCGTTCCGACTGCCACGGCACCACCCGGTCGATGCCCAGTTCGACGGCGGACTCGACGGCCTGCAGGTCGCGGTCGCCCTTGGCCAGGGCCTGGACGAGGACAGTGGAGACGGCGGGTTCCGGGTCGGTGTGCAGCTCATCGACGCGGGCGTCGAGCCCGGCCTTGGCGGTGGCGGTGACGGTGCAGACGGCGCGGCGGCCCAGCCCGTCCACGAGGTCGATGGCCTCCCCGGCCCTGACCCGCTTGACCGCGACGGCGTGGTGCCCTTCGGGTCCGTCGAGGGTGAGCGTGTTCCCGACCCGGACCCCGTCGAGGGCGCCGGGCCCGGCCAGGAACGACTGATTGCTCATCAGCCGCGCAGCTTGTCGCGCAGGCGGGAGAACACCCCGCGGTGCTCGAAGCGGCCCTCGGCGACGTGGTCCCCACGCAGCTCGGCCAGCCGCTCCAGCAGCTCGCGCTGCTCTCCGTCGAGCCGGGTCGGGGTCTCCACCTGGATGGTGACGATCAGGTCCCCGCGGCCGGTGCCGCGCAGGCGCGGGACGCCGAGCTGGGACAGCCGGACGTTCTCGCCCGACTGGGTGCCCGGATCCACGGTGACGGTCTGGCTGCCGTCGAAGGTGTCCAGGGAGATGTCCGTGCCGAGCGCGGCGGCCGTCATGGGGACCTTCAGCGTGGCGTGCAGGTCGTTGCCGTCGCGCTCGAAAACCGGGTGGCGGCGCACGTCGATCTCGACGTAGAGGTCGCCGGCCGGGCCGCCGCCGGGGCCGGCCTCGCCCTGCCCGGCCAGGTGGATGCGGGTTCCGGTACCGACGCCGGCGGGCACCTTGAGCTGCTTGCTGACGCGCTGGCGCACCCGGCCCTGGCCCATGCACTCGTTGCACGGGCTCGGCAGCGTGGTCCCGTAGCCGCGGCAGGCGCTGCAGGTCTCCACCGACATCATCTGGCCCAGGAAGGAACGGACCGGGCGCTGGACCTGTCCCCGCCCGTGGCAGATGGTGCATTCCTCGGGGTGGGTGCCCGGCCGGCAGCAGCTGCCGTGGCAGGTGGGGCACGTGACTGCGGTTTCCATCTCCAGCGGGTACACGACGCCCTGCACGGCGTCCTGCAGGTCGATGGTCGCGGTGATGAGCGCGTCGCGGCCACGGCTGGTCCGGGACATGGGGCCCTGCTGGCCTCCGCCGGCGCCGAAGAACTGCTCGAAGATGTCGGTGAAGCCGAAGCCCGCCCCGGCGCCGCCCGCGCCGAAGCCGCCGGTCCCGTTCTCGTTGCCCGTGGCGTCGTAGTTGCGCCGCTTCTCGGGGTCGGAGAGGACCTCGTAGGCGCGGGTGACCAGCTTGAACTGCTCGGCCGCATCGTCGCCGGGATTCACGTCCGGGTGCAGCTTGCGGGCCATCTTGCGGTAGGCCTTCTTGATTTCCTCGGTGCTCGCGTCCTGCGTGACGCCCAGGACGTCGTAGTGGGTGCTCACAGTCTTCGCTGTGTCCTTTCGTGAGGGTGAATTCTTGGTGCGCGGGGCCGGGTCAGCCGGCCAGGATCCGCGACAGGTAGCGGGCCACGGCACGCACGGCCGCGATGCTGTTGGGGTAGTCCATGCGGGTCGGGCCCAGCACGCCGACCTTGGCGGTGGAGCCGGCGACGTAGCCGGTGGCGACCACGGAGGCCTCCGCGAGGCTGCCGTGGGCGTGCTCGCTGCCGATGCTCACCGAGATCCCGTGCGCGTCCTGCTCCATCTCGGAGAACAGGCGCAGCAGCACCACCTGTTCCTCCAGCGCCTCCAGGACCGGGGTGATGGTGTGGGAGAAGTCGCCGGTCGCGCGGGCCAGGTTCGCGGTGCCGGCCATGATGATGCGTTCGACGCCGCTGTTGCGTGCCAGCGCGCCCAGCGCGGCGGCCAGCTGGCCGCCGGCCGGCGCGAGCCGGGGCGGCAGCTGGTCCGCGGCGGCCTGGCACAGGTCGCGGACATCGTCCATGCGGCGGCCCGCGGCGGCCGTCAGGAACGCGGACTTGAGCTCGTGCAGGTCCGCGTCGGTGGTCTCCGGGGCCAGCAGCGCCACCCGCTGCTCCACTTTCCCCGTGGTGGAAATGAGCACCACGAGCGCCTGGCCGGCGCCGAGCCCGACCAGCTCGATGTGGCGGACCTTGGCGTCGCTGAACCGCGGCACCTGGATGACGGCGACCTGGTGGGTCAGCTGGGCGAGCAGCCGCACCGTGCGGTCCAGCACCACGTCCATGTCGTCCGAGCCCTCCAGCAGCGACTGGATGGCGCGGCGCTCGGCCGGCGAAAGGGGCTTGACGTCCTCGATGCGGTCCACGAAGCGGCGGTAGCCCTTTTCGGTGGGAATGCGCCCGGCCGAGGTGTGCGGGGCGACGATCAGCCCCTCCTCCTCGAGCGCGGCCATGTCGTTGCGGATGGTTGCCGCCGAGACCCCGAGCCCGTGCCGGTCCACGAGGGCCTTGGAGCCCACGGGCTCGCGGGAATGTACGTAGTCCTCGACGATGGCCCTCAGGACCTCAAGCCGCCGCGGTTCGGACATGGTCCCGCCCTCCGTGCTCTCTCGGCCGAGGCCTTAGCACTCGACACGTTCAAGTGCTAAGTCTAATACGTCCGGCCCGTTGTTAGCATGGGGGCCGCGCGCACGCTGGCGGCGGGCGGAACGGCGGGCGGAACGACGCCGGCCGAGGAACGGAAGGCGAGGGCGGGACATGGGCACGTACGACTGGGGCGCGCAGGAGATCGGGGCGCCGAAGCGGCGCGAACTGCGCAAGGTCCCCGCCGCCGTCGGGCTGCTGCTCGAGGACGTCCAGACCGGCTGGGTCGGCGAGGTGGTCCGGGTCGAAAAGGCCGGCGGCATGCGCGTGGTGGCCCTGGAGGACCGGCACGGGCGGACCAAGTCGTTCCGCACCGGCTTCGGCTTCCTGCTCGAGGGCGAGCCGGTCGAACTCGTGGACCCCGCCGTCGCCCAGGCGGCCGCGCCGGCCGCGAAGGCCGCCCCCGCGCGCAGCGCCTCCGGCTCGGTGGTGGTGCAGAACCTCAAGGCGCGCACCGCCCGGGCCAGCCGCATCTGGGTGGAGGGCAAGCACGACGCCGAACTGGTGGAGAAGGTCTGGGGCCACGACCTGCGCGTGGAGGGCATCGTCGTCGAGCCGCTGCACGGCGTCGACGACCTCGCCGCCGCGGTCCGCGACTTCTCCCCCGGCCCGGGCCGCCGGCTCGGCATCCTGGTGGACCACCTGGTCGCCGGGACCAAGGAGGAACGCATCGCCGCCGCCGCGATGGCGGTGCCCGGAGCCCGCGGCAACGTCCTGATCGTGGGGCATCCCTACGTCGACGTGTGGCAGGCGATCCGCCCCTCCGTGCTCGGGATCCCGGCCTGGCCGGTGGTCCCGCGCGGCACCGACTGGAAGACCGGCATCCTGCGCGGCCTGGGCTGGCCGCACCGGACCCCGGCCGACGTGGCGCTGGGGTGGAAGCGCCTGCTCGGGAACGTGCGCACCTACGCGGATCTGGAGGCGTCGCTGCTGGGCCGGGTGGAGGAAGTCATCGATTTCCTGACCGCGGACGAAAGCCGCCGGGACGGCGGCTAGCGTCTACCGGGCTCCCCCGACTCGCTGCGCTCGCCGCGGGTCCCGCGCCCGGTAGACTTGGCGGGCAAGCAGGAGAACTAGTGGAGGATGCAAGCGTGACCAACGGGCACCCAGACAAGACCGCCGACGGGGCGGAGGCTGCCGGCCGGTTCGAGGGTTCGTCGCCGGCGCCGCTGCCGCTGACCCCCTCCGAGGACCGCCAGTGGGCCATGATTTCCCACTTCGGCTGCATCCTGGGCTTCATTCCCGCGGCCATCATCTATTACGTCTACCGCGACCGCGGTCCGTTCACGGCGCAGGAGTCCAAGGAGGCCCTGAACTTCGCCCTCCCGCTGACGGTGCTGGCGATGCTGGCCAACTTGCTGGCGCTGATCCCATTCATCGGCGGGTTCTTCGCGATCCTGGCCGTCGGGATCTGGCTGTACCTGACCGTCTGCGGCGTGATCGCCGGCATCGAGACCAACAAGGGCCGTCCATACCGCTACCTGCTGAACTTCCGCATGATCAAGTAGGCGGCCCCGCCGTCGAAAAAGCCCCCCGACGCCCGCGTCGGGGGGCTTTTTCGACGGCCGGAAGTCCGGCGCAGCCAGCCGTCCGTCGGGGCTAGAAGTCCAGCAGCCGGCGCACCACGGCGTCGGCGAGCAGGCGGCCCTTCAGGGTCAGCACCACCCGGCCGGCGAACGCGGCCGCCGGGTCCACCAGCCCGTCGGCGATCAGCCCGGCGACGGCCTTGCGGCCCTCCGGGCGCAGGCGCGCCGTCGGAAGCCCCTCGACGATGCGCGTGAGCAGCATCGCCTCCTCCAGGTAGCGCGCCTCCGCGTCGGGCGTTTCGCGGCCCGCCGCCGGGGACGAGCCGGAGTCGATGCGCTGCTGGTAGGCGGCCGGGTGCTTGACGTTCCACCAGCGCACCCCGCCCACGTGCGAGTGGGCGCCCGGGCCGGCGCCCCACCAGTCGCCGCCGGACCAGTAGGCCAGGTTGTGGCGGCAGCGGGTGGCCTCGCCCCGGCTCCAATTGGAGACCTCGTACCAGCCGTAGCCGGCGGCGGTGAGCATCTCCTCGGCGAGCAGGTACTTGTCCGCGTGGTCGTCGTCGTCGATGTCCGGGACCTCACCGCGGCGGATGCGCGCGGCCAGCCGGGTCCCCTCCTCGATGATCAGCGCGTACGCGCTGATGTGGTCAGGCGCGTAGGACAGCGCTTCCTCCAGGCTGCGCCGCCAGTCCTCCAGCGACTCCCCGGGGGTGCCGTAGATCAGGTCCACGCTCACGTCCAGCCCGGCCTCCCGGGCCCAGCCGACGGCCTGCCCCACGCGTTCGGGCCGGTGCGTGCGGTCCAGGACCTTCAGCACGTGCGGGACGGCCGACTGCATGCCGAAGGAGACGCGGGTGAATCCGGCCTCGGCCAGGGTGCGCAGCGACTCCGGCGTCACGGACTCCGGGTTGGCCTCGGTGGTGACCTCGGCGCCGGGCTCCAGGCCCCACGTGTCGCGGATGGTCCCCAGCACGGCCGCAAGGTCCGAGGCGGGCAGCAGCGTGGGTGTTCCGCCCCCGAAGAACACGGTCCCCGCGCGGCGTGCGGGAAGCCCGGAGGCCTCCAGCGCGGCTGCACCGAACTCGATTTCGCGGCTGGCCGCGGCGGCGTACGTGTCCTGGCTGGAGCCGTGGCCGAGTTCCTGCGCGGTGTAGGTGTTGAAGTCGCAGTATCCGCAGCGCACCGCGCAGAACGGGATGTGGACGTAGACGGAGAACGGGCGCTCCCCCGCACCGTCGAGCACGGTGGGGGGAAGCAGCCCGTCCGCCGGGGCGGGGTCGCCCAGGGGCAGCGCGCCGGCCATGGTTCCTACTTCTTCTTGTCCTTGGATTCGTCGGAGGACAGCGCGGCGATGAACGCCTCCTGGGGGACCTCGACGCGGCCCACCATCTTCATGCGCTTCTTGCCTTCCTTCTGCTTCTCCAGGAGCTTGCGCTTGCGGGAGATGTCGCCGCCGTAGCACTTGGCCAGCACGTCCTTGCGGATCGCGCGGATGCTTTCGCGGGCGATGATGCGCGAGCCGATCGCGGCCTGGATGGGCACCTCGAACTGCTGGCGCGGGATGAGCTCGCGCAGCTTCTGGGTCATCATGACGCCGTAGGAGTAGGCCTTGTCCTTATGGGTGATGGCGCTGAACGCGTCCACCTGCTCGCCCTGGAGCAGGATGTCCACCTTCACCAGGTCGGAGATCTGCTCGCCGTCGGCCTTCCAGTCCAGCGAGGCGTAGCCTCGGGTCTTGGACTTGAGGACGTCGAAGAAGTCGAAGACGATCTCCGCCAGCGGGAGCCAGTAGCGCAGTTCCACGCGGTCCTCGGACAGGTAGTCCATGCCGCGCATGTGCCCGCGCCGGGACTGGCACAGTTCCATGATGGCTCCGACGAACTCGTTCGGGGCCAGGACCGTGGCGGCCACCATGGGTTCGTGGACCTCGAGGATCTTGCCGCCCGGGAACTCGCTGGGGTTGGTGACCGTGATCATCTTCTTGTCCTCGGTCTTGACCTCGTACACCACGTTCGGTGCGGTGGAGATCAGGTCCAGGTTGAACTCGCGCTCCAGGCGCTCCCGGACGATCTCCAGGTGCAGCAGCCCCAGGAAGCCCACGCGGAAGCCGAAGCCGAGCGCGACGGAAGTCTCCGGCTCGTACACCAGGGCCGCGTCGTTCAGCTGCAGCTTGTCCAGCGCGTCGCGCAGCGCCGGGTAGTCGGAGCCGTCGAGCGGGTACAGGCCGGAGAACACCATGGGCTTGGGGTCCTGGTAGCCCCCGAGCGACTCGTTGGCCGGCTTGGCCAGGTTGGTGACGGTGTCGCCGACCTTGGACTGGCGCACGTCCTTCACGCCGGTGATCAGGTAGCCCACCTCGCCCACGCCCAGGCCCTGGGTCGGAGTCGGCTCCGGGGAGCTGACCCCGATCTCCAGCAGTTCGTGGCTGGCCTTGGTGGACATCATCTGGATGCGCTCGCGCGGACTCAGCTTGCCGTCGACCACGCGGACGTAGGTGACCACCCCGCGGTAGGTGTCGTAAACGGAGTCGAAGATCATCGCCCGGGCCGGCGCGTCGGCGTTGCCGACCGGGGCGGGAAGGTCGCGCACGATCTTGTCCAGCAGCGCCTCGACGCCCTCGCCGGTCTTGCCGGAGACCCGCAGCACGTCCGCCGGGTCGCCGCCGATCAGGTTCGCCAGTTCCAGGGCGTACTTCTCCGGCTGGGCGGCCGGCAGGTCGATCTTGTTGAGCACCGGAATGATGGTGAGGTCGTTCTCCATCGCCAGGTACAGGTTGGCCAGCGTCTGGGCCTCGATGCCCTGGGCGGCGTCGACCAGCAGGACGGCGCCTTCGCAGGCGGCCAGGGAGCGGGAGACCTCATAGGTGAAGTCGACGTGGCCGGGGGTGTCGATCATGTTCAGCGCGTGGGCGGTCCCGTCGACCTCCCACGGCATGCGCACGGCCTGGCTCTTGATGGTGATGCCGCGTTCGCGCTCGATGTCCATGCGGTCCAGGTACTGGGCCTTCATGTCCCGGGCGGCGACGACGCCGGTCTTCTGCAGCATCCGGTCGGCCAAGGTCGACTTTCCGTGGTCGATGTGGGCGATGATGCAGAAGTTTCTGATGATCGCCGGATCGGTGGCGGCGGGCACCGGTGCGGTGCGGGCCATGGGTGACACGTGGGTGACCTCACTCTTGCTGACGGACGGGGTAGGGACGAACGGCACAAATGAACGCGGACGCACCGCAAGCACTCATTGTCCCATGCCGCGGCGGGCCCCGTCTGCCGCGACCCGTTCGTTAAGGTTCCTCCCGGGAAGGGGCGGTAGCCTGTGGGGCATGAAATCCGAGGCCTCCTTCGTCCGCACGCTCCTTGATTCGCTCGCCCGCCTGTTCGGCACGGGCCAGGCCCAGGACCCCAATCCGCCGCAGCGAAGGGGCACCTCGCGGGCCGGAGGCACGGCGACGGGCACCGGCCCGCGCCCGGCCTCCCCCAAGGCTCGCACCAAGGGCCCTTCCAAGAGCGCCTCCAAGGGCCGCGGCAACGCCGGCACGGCGGCCTCCCCCGCCCGCGCCGCCGCGAAGCCGGCTCCGCGACCTGCGCCGGCTCCCGCCGTCGTGGGCGGCACCGCCAGCTGGGAAGACGGCGGATACCCGGGCGACTTCACCGGAACGGTCCGCGCCCGCTATGCGCCGAGCCCGGACGGCAGGCCCGACCCGGGCGAGATCGTGTGGGCGTGGGTCCCCTACGAGGAGGACCACGCGCAGGGCAAGGACCGGCCGGTGCTGCTGGTCGGGCGCGACGGGGACTACCTGCTGGCGCTGATGCTCACCTCCAAGGACCGCAACAACGTCACCCGCCGCGACGAGGACTACATGGACATCGGGACCGGGCCGTGGGACCGGCAGGGCCGGCCCAGCGAGGTCAAGCTGGACCGCGTGGTGCGGCTGCTGCCCGGAGCCGTCCGCCGCGAGGGCGCGGTGCTGGACCGGGAGCGGTTCGAGGCCGTCGCCCGGAGCCTCTAGGCCGGTCCGGCCCCGGGCCGTGGAACCGGCGCGCCGCCCGCGCGGAGTCGCACTCCCCCGGCGCGACCTGCTAGTATCTAATGCTGTGTGCCCGCGCAGGTCGAACGGGCACCTTCTTCTAGGGTCGCCATAGGTATCCCCACGCCGCTCAGTCGATGGCCCGGAAGTAACCCTCTAGACCCATTTCCGCGAAAAGCAAGAGAGTTTATCCAGTGGCTAACATCAAGTCCCAGAAGAAGCGCATTCTCACCAACGAGAAGGCCCGCCAGCGCAACGCTGCCATCAAGTCCGAGCTGAAGACGGCCATCCGCTCCGTCAACACCGCCGTCTCCGCCGCCGACAAGGATGCCGCGGCCGCCGCGCTGTCCACCGCCGGCAAGAAGCTGGACAAGGCCGTCAGCAAGGGCGTCATCCACAAGAACCAGGCCGCCAACCGCAAGTCCGCGATCTCCAAGAAGGTCGCCACGCTCTAAGCGTTGGTTGCACGGTGAGGGCCGCTCCGGGACATCCCGGGGCGGCCCTCGCTTTTGTGTGCCGGCCTATGGTGCTCGTGCCGGGGCGGCCTCAGCGGCGGGCGGCCAGGGCTATCCCGGCCACGGCCCGCTCGACGGCGTATTCGGGGTCGCGGGAGGCGCCCTTGACCATGGCATCGGCCTCGGCGACCAGACGCAGGCACTTCACGAGTTCGTCCTGGGTCCAGTACTGGGCCTGTTCCTGCGCCTGCTGGACCTGCCAGGGGGCCATGCCCAGTTCCTTGGCCAGCTGGCCGGAAGACTTGCGCTGGCCGGCGACCTTCGCCACCTGGCGCAGCTTCATGGCCAGCGCGGCGACGATCGGGACCGGGTCGGTGCCGGTGGCCAGGGCGTGGCGCAGGGTGCTGAGCGCGGTTTCGGCACGGCCGGACAGCGCGGCGTCGGCGACCTTGAACCCGGTGGCCTCGACGCGGCCGCCGTAGTACCGGTCGACGGTGTCCTGGTCGATCTCGCCGCTGGTGTCGGTGACCAGCTGGGAGCAGGCGGCAGCGAGCTCGGCGAGGTCGGAGCCGACGGCGGCCACCAGCGCCCGCGCGGCCTCGGGAAGGATCCTGCGGCGGGAGCCGCGGAACTCCTGGGCAACGAAGTCGAGCTTCTCGGAGTCCTTCTTCAGGGGCTGGCAGTCCACCACGGTGGCCCCTGCCTCGCGCAGCCGGTCCAGCAGCTTCTTGCCGCGGTTGCCGCCCGAGTGGTGCAGCACCACCACCACGTCCCCGGCGGGGGCGGTGGCGTAGGCCAGGGCGTCCTCGAGGAAATCCTCGTTCATGGTGGCCAGGGCACGGACCTCGATGACCTTCGCCTCGCCGAACAGCGAGGGGCTGGCGGCCAGCAGGAGTTCGCCGCGCTGGTAGGTGGAGGCGTCGAAGCGAGTGACCTCGACGGCGTCCTCGCGCTCCTTGACCTTGCCGCGGACGAGTTCGAACACGCGGCCGGCGACATACTCCTCGGGGCCCTGCAGAAGCACCAGCGGGGCCGGGTCAACGGTCCGCCAGGCGTGTGGGGAACCGGGCTTGCCTGCGGCCGCCTTGCCTGTGCCGGGCTTGCCCGCCGCCGTCCTGCCTGCCGCCATTGTCCTCCGCCTTTCACCGACATTGCTGCCCCTGCATCCTACCGCCACGCCCTGTCACTGAGCCCGAAGAGGCACCGCTACCCTCCCGCGCCCTCCAGCCGGGCGGTCACGAGCGCGTTCCCTTCCCGCCTGAGCACCACGGCCCCGCCCGTGTCCGTGCGGAAGACAGCGGCCCCCGCTGCCTCGAGCGCGGCCAGGGTTTCCGGGGCGGGATGGCCGTAGCGGTTCCCGGCGCCGACGCCGACCAGGGCGGCCCGCGGGTCCGCGGCGCCGATGACCGCAGTGCCGCCGTTGCGGGCCCCGTGGTGGCTGACCTTGAGGATGTCAGCGCGCAGGTCGGCGCCGGTGCGCAGCAGCTCGTCCATCGCCGCCTCCTCGATGTCCCCGGGGGCCAGCAGCGTCAGGGGACGACCGGCCGCCGTCCCGTCGGCGCCGATCCGGTACCTCACCACCAGCGAGGCGTCGTTCTCCGTCGGAGCCGGGGCACCTGCCAGCGGCCACAGCACCTCCCACTGCACCGGACCGGCGGATCCGCGTTCGCCCGCGAAGGCCCTGCGCGCCTGGACCGTCGCGGGCAGCCGTCCCGAAAGCTCCGCGCCCTCGACCCCGGGCCGATCCTCCGTTCGGGCATCCGGCGTCCCGCCCGGCGCGGCGGCCGCCGTGGAATAAAGCACCTGTTGCACCTCCCGCCCGGTGAAGACCCCCTCCGTCCCGCCGATGTGGTCCGCGTGCAGGTGCGTGAGCATCAGGACGTCGACCACCTCCACTCCCAGAACGTCCAGGCAGGTCCGCACCGGTTCGGGGTCCGGTCCCGTGTCGATGACGATCGCGTGCCCGTGGCCGGTGCGCAGGGCCAACGCATCGCCCTGCCCCACGTCGCAGAGGGCCACCTCCCAGTCCGGGGGATCCCGCCCCACCAGCGCGGTGGCCGGCACCAGGATGCCTGCGGTGACGGCCGCGGCGAAGGCTGCCAGCAGAGCCGCCGTCCGCCGTTCCGGTATGCCGCCGGGCGCCCGGGCCATCCATACGGCGGCAAGCAGGGCCGCGGCGACCAGGACCGCCGCCGCCGTTCCGGCCGGGCCTTCGGCCCAGGACAGGTGTGCGTGCGGCAGCGAGGCGAACCAGCGGCCCACCCCGCCCACCAGTGCCGCGGGCAGCCCCGCCACCCACACCAGCGCCGTTGTCAGGGCCCCGGCACCGGGAAGGAACGCGAGCCCCAACGCCGCCGTCCCGGCGATGGTGGCCACCGGCACCAGGGGCGCCACGGCCAGGTTCGCCGGCACCGCGTACGCGGCGACGTCCGTGGTGAAGGTCAGCAGCACCGGCAGGCAGAACGCTTGGGCGGACACCGTGATGGCCGTGCCGTCGGCGAGCCAGCCCGGAAGGACGCGGTGCAGCACCACCGCCAAGGGGCGCCCCAGCAGGGCTATTCCGGCGGTCGCGGCGACGGAAAGCCGGAAGGCCGCCTCGCCCGCGTACCAGGGATCCCAGGCCAACAGGCCCACCACGCAGGCGCACAGCGCGGCGAACGCCTGCCGGCCGCGTCCGGCGTACACGGCCACGGCGGACACCGCCCCCATCGCCGCCGCCCGCACAACGCTCGGCTCCGGGTGCACCACCGCGACGAATCCGGCCAGCGCCGCCAGGCACAGCAGCAGGGTGGCGGTCCGGCCCAACCGGCAGGCGCGGCCTGCCCCGAGCACCGTTCCCAGGACGAGCGCGCAGTTGGCCCCGCTCACCGCGGTCAGGTGGGCCAGCCCGGCCCGGGTCATCGCGGCCTCAAGGTCGGCGTCCTGCCCGCGACGGTCCCCCATGACCATGCCGGGCAGAAGCGCCGGCCCGTCTCCCGGCAGCCTCCGGGCGGCCTGCGCGAAGTCCTCCCGCGCGCGGTCGACGGCTCCTTCCGCTGCGGGCACCACGGTCGGCGGACTGCGCAAACCCACCCACGCCGCTTCCCGACGCCCCGCGGCCACCGGAGACAGTCGTCCCAAGGCCTCCAAGGTGTCCCCCCTCCCCACGGCCGCTTCCTCAGCCGTCGCATCGCCGGCATCCACCCCGGCACCCTGTCCGGCACCGCCCGCATCCGTGTCCAGGGACTCCGGCCACGAGACCGTCACCCTGGAGCGCACGGACACCCAGGCTCCGGAGACTGCCACGGCCTGGAGCTGCCCCTCCGCGACCCATTCCACACCGCGACTTTCCCCGGCCGCCGGGCCATTGCCGTGGGGCACCGGACCGTAGCCGCCGGGCGCGGGGCGGGTCTCCGGTTCCCCGGTCAGGACGATCCTGACCCGAGCCGTCTCGCGGGCCTCCACCATGGCTGCCCAGCGCGGTTCCGCACCTGCGCTGCCTTGGCCGCCTGCACCCTGGATGGCGACCGACGCGGCCACCACGGCCGCCCCGGCTGCCGCCAGCGCCACGGGCGCCCACCCCCGCTGCCACCATGCCACCAGGCCCCTGCCGCTGCGCAGGTTCCACGCCATCAGCGCCAGCAGGAGGCACCCGGCAACTGCACCCAAGGCAGCCTGCGCCGTGGGGATCCTCACCATCAGTGCCGCGGAGCCCCACGCGCCGGCCGCGGCCCAGACCCCGCGCAGATCCACCACCCCCGGATCGGCTTCCACCCGATCCGGTTCCGGCTTCCGGCTCCCGCGGTCAGGCCGCCTCATCCGAAGGACACCATGCTCTCCAGCCGGGCCAGGACGCCCGGTCCGATCCCGCTGACCGCATCCAACTCGGCCAGGGAGCCGAAGGGCCCGTTGCGCTGCCTGAATTCGATGATCCGCTCCGCCAGCGCCGGTCCGATCCCCGGCAGCCGCTGGAGTTCCTCGGAGGTGGCGGTGTTGACGTTGACGGTGCCGGTGGCAGCCCCTCCTCCACCGGGCGCGGTCCCGGCACCACTACCGTCATTGCCCGGATTGCTGCCGGCCGGAGGTACGGGTTCGCCCTGCTCCGGAATGTACAGCTGCTGCCCGTCCGTCAGGGGCGAGGCCAGGTTCACTGCTCCGGCATCGGCATCGCGGGTCAGGCCGCCCGCGGCATCGACTGCCTCGTGGGCGCGGGTCCCCGCGGGAAGTTCGTAGACCCCCGGGCGCTTGACCGCCCCGGCCACATGGACGACCACGTCCGCCGCGGAGGCCTCCACCGGTGCGCCGCCGCTGTCCTTCTGCCCAGCGGGGCCCTCCTGCCTGTTGCTCCCGTCCTGCAGGGCGGGCCGGTCCTGCGCGGCCACCCCGTCCGGGGTGGATCCGTCCGTGGCTGAAGCTCCCGCGCCCGTTCCGGGCTGTGTCCCATCAGGCTGTGCCTCACCCGTCCGGGCTGCATCGGTTGAATCCGGCTGGGGGTGTCCCTGGTCGGTCCGTTCCAGTTCGATCCGCCCCAGCTCCTCCCCGGCACGGGCCGGCGGATGGAAGAGGAGGCTGGCGCTGATCCAGGCCAGCGCCGCGAACAGGACGCACAGCGTTGCGGCGCGGCCTGCGCCCAGGCGGACCCTGCTGCGGGGCGCGCCGGGGCCGGTGGCACGGGTGCGAAGCTCCCATCGGTGGCGGACCATCCACCCACCGTAGGACCGGGCACCGGCCCGGCGGGGGCCACCGGGGGCCGAGGTGGAGAGGGCAATCGTGCCCGGGGTCTGTGGAGGGCGCCTAGTCCTGTCGCGGGGCCGGCGTGCCTCCCGGTGCCGCGCCGGGCATGTCATCCGGCACGGCATCCGGCACGGCATCCGGCGTCGTGGTCGGCGCCGCGACCGGGGCGTTCCCCGCGGGATCGGACAGGGGGGCCTCCTGCGCCCTCTCCCACGGGAAGCCGCCGCGGGACGGGCGGACGGCTGCCGCACCGCCGGGCAGCGGACCGCCCAGAGGAACGGACGGCTGAGCGGCAGGCGGCTGCGGGGCGGCGGGAAGCGGAGCGGTGGGCACCGGCGCGACGGCCACTGCCAGTACGCCGGCCCCGGTATGGGCGGCCAGCACGGCCGGCAGCGCCTCGCACAGCACGGGCGCCACCGAGGACCCCGCGAGTTCGTGGACCAGTTCCCGGGCCTCGTCCTCGTTGCCGAAGTACTGCACCGCGATCCGCGCCCCGCCCGGCGCCGCGGCGGCGGCCTCCCGACCCAGGACCACCAGGCGTGCCAGCGCCCGCGGCAGGGTCCGGACCTTCTCGGCGACCGTGATCTGCCCGCCGGCCACCATAAGCAGGGGCTTCACGGCCAGCCAGGTGCCCAGGACCGAAGCCGCGGCACCGATCCGGCCGCCCTTGCGCAGCTGCTCCAGGCTGGGAACGGCGAAGAGGATGGTGTTCTCCCGGGCCCGGGCGGCGAGGGCGGCGACCTGTTCCCCGGTGGCTCCCGCCGCCGCGGCCTCGACCGCGTCCATCACGGCGAAGCCCTGGGCGAGCCCCACCGTGGAGGTGTCCACCACGTGCACCGGCACCGGGCTCTCCGCGGCGGCCAGCCGGGCGGCCTCGACCGTCCCGGACAGCTCCGCGGAGAGGTGGATGGAGACGATCTCGTGCGCACCGGCCGCAGCCAGCTCGCGGTAGGAGCGCAGGAACAGGCCAGGGGCCGGCCGGGAGGTCTGCACGCGCCGGCCCATGGCCAGGGCCAGCGCCAGTTCCGTTTCGACGTCGTCCAGGCCCTCGGTGTAGATCTGCCCGTCGATCATTACCGGCATGGCCACCACCCGCAGCGCCTCCGAGTGCGCCGCGCACCACTCGTGGGGAACCGCGGCCGCGGAGTCGGTCACCACCGCGACGCGCTGGACGGGCGCGCGCCCGCCCCTGCGCGGAACCCTGGCACCGGGTTCGCGGAGCAGTCCCGTCAGGCGCTCCAGCCAGCCCGGCGGGCGGATGGCCTTGCCGGGCTGGCTGGTGCCTTCGGGAAGCTCCACGGGTGGGTCCGCCTACGCCGGGACGATGTTCACGAGCTTCGGCGCCCGGACGATCACCGTGCGCAGCCCGCGGCCGTCAAGCGCCCGCTGGACAGGCTCGGAGGCCAGCGCCAGCTCGCGCAGCGCCTCCTCGGTGATGTCCGCCGGCACGTCCAGGCGGTCGCGGACCTTGCCCTGGACCTGCACGACGGCGACGACCGTGTCCTGGACCAGCAGGGCCGGATCCACCGCGGGCCACCCGGCGTTGGCGACCGCGGGCTCGTGGCCGAGCAGGGACCACATGTCCTCGGCGGTGTACGGGGCGAACAGGCTCAGCACCACCGCGGTGGCCTCCACGGCCTCGCGCACCGCCGGGTCAGCCGCGCCGGCACCGGAGTCGATCGCCTTGCGGGTGGCGTTCACCAGTTCCATCAGCTTGGCCACCACCACGTTGAACTTGCCCGAATCCAGCAGCTCGGCACAGTCGGACACCGTGCGGTGGGTAATGGCGCGCAGCGCCCTGTCCCCGGCCGCCGGGTCCGCGCCGGCCTCGCTGGCCACGTCCCCGGCCAGGCGCCAGGCACGGGCGAGGAACTTGCCCGAACCCGACGGGGAGACGTCCGCCCAGTCGACGTCGTCCTCCGGCGGGGAGGCGAAGACCATGGTCAGGCGCACCGCGTCGACGCCGAATTTGTCCAGCTGCTCGCCCAGGTCCACGCCGTTGCCCAGCGACTTGCTCATCGCCTTGCCTCCGTTGAGCACCTGGCCCTGGTTCAGCAGCGCGCTGAACGGCTCGGTGAACGGCACCAGGCCCAGGTCGTGGACCACCTTGGTGAAGAACCGCGAATACAGCAGGTGCAGGATGGCGTGCTCGACGCCCCCGACGTACTGGCCCACCGGCATCCAGCGGGCAGCGGCCTCCGGATCGAACGGCCCCTCGGTGTACTGCGGGGACACGAAGCGCAGGAAGTACCAGGAGGAGTCCACGAAGGTGTCCATGGTGTCGGTGTCCCGCTTGGCGGCGCCGCCGCACTGCGGGCAGGGCACGTTGACCCAGTCCGCGGCAGCGGCCAGCGGGGAGGTGCCCTTGGGAGCCAACTGCTCCCCGCGCAGGTTGTCCGGCAGGCGCACCGGCAGCTGCTCGTCCGGGACCGGGACCTCGCCGCACTCGGCGCAGTGGATGATCGGGATCGGGGTGCCCCAGAACCGCTGGCGGGAGAGCAGCCAGTCGCGCAGGCGGAAGTTCACGGTGTGCTCGCCGGTGCCGGCGGCCTCGACGATCTCGATGGCGCGGGCGATGCCCTCGGCCTTGCTCAGGCCGTCCAGCTCGCCGGAGTTGATCAGGGTGCCTTCGCCGGTGGTGGCGATGCCGGTGACGGCCGGATCCTCCTCGCCGGTGTCCAGCACCGCGCGCACGGGCAGGTCGAACTTCTTGGCGAAGTCCAGGTCCCGCTGGTCGTGGGCGGGCACGGCCATGATGGCGCCGGTGCCGTAGTCGGCCAGCACGTAGTCGGCGGCCCAGACGGGCAGCTTCGCGCCGTTGAGCGGGTTGATGGCGTAGCGGCCCGTGAAGACGCCGGTCTTCTCCCGCTCGGTGGACTGGCGCTCGATCTCCGACAGCGCCTTGACCTGCTCCTGGTAGGCCTCCAGCTCGGCCCGGTGGGCCCCGGTGACCAGTTCCCCGGCCAGGTCGGCATCCGCGGCAACCACGAAGAACGTGGCCCCGTGCAGGGTGTCCGGGCGGGTGGTGAACACGGTGACCTTGTGCTCGGGACGATCCCCGGCGGCCTCGACCACGAAGTCCACGTGGGCGCCCTCGGAGCGGCCGATCCAGTTCTTCTGCATGGCCAGCACGCGCTCGGGCCAATGGCCCTTCAGCTGCTCCATGTCCTCGAGCAGGCGGTCGGCGTACTCGGTGATCTTGAAGTACCACTGGTTCAGCGACTTCTTGGTCACCGCGGTGCCGCAGCGCTCGCAGGCGCCGTTGACGACCTGCTCGTTGGCCAGCACGGTCTGGTCCTTCGGGCACCAGTTCACCGGGTGGTCCTTGCGGTAGGCCAGCCCCTTCTCGTAGAAACGGGTGAACAGCCACTGGGTCCAGCGGTAGTACTCCGGGTCGGAGGTGTGCAGGCGGCGGGACCAGTCGGCGCTGATCGCGTAGCGCTTGAAGGAGGCGGCCTGGGTGTCGATGTTCGTGTAGGTCCACTCGGCCGGGTGCGCGTTGCGCTTGATCGCGGCGTTCTCCGCGGGCAGGCCGAAGGAATCCCAGCCGATCGGGTGCATCACGTCATAGCCCAGCTGGCGCCAGTACCGGGCCACGACGTCGCCCATCGCGAACGCCTCGGCGTGGCCCATGTGCAGGTCGCCGGAGGGGTACGGGAACATGTCCAGCACGTAGCGGCGCTCGGCGGAGCCGTCGTCCTTCGGCGTGAAGACGCCGAGTTCCTCCCACACGGGTGCCCACTTCGCTTCCAGGTCCTGGAAGCGGTACGTCGATCCGCCGGTTTCGGTGCCGGTTGGCTGGGTGCTCACTGTGTGCTTCGCCTTCTCCTTGTGCGGCCGTCCCGATCGGGGCGGCCGTTCCGTATCCTGCCTGCCGTGCCGCCGGGACCTGTCCTGCCCGGAACATGCAAAAGCCCCTTGGCATGCAAGGGGCGGCCACGCGTTTCGAACGCGCGGCTAGCGTAGAAGCAGGGTCGTCTCCATGCGGCCAGTCTACAACAGCGCCCGCGCTCGCCGGCGAAGGACCGGACGCCGCCGTGGAGCCCGCCGCGGGCGTCAAGGCGGCGGCCCTACGCGTCGTCGAGCCAGCCGAAGGTGCGCCGCACGGCCGATCCCCACCGGCGCAGCAGCGCCGCCCGGCTGCCGGCGTCCAGGTCCGGTACGAACCGGCGTTCCTCGTGCCAGGTGTGCCCCAGCTCCTCCAGGGAGGACCAGTTGCCCACGGCGAGGCCGGCCGCGAAGGCCGCGCCCAGCGCCGTCGTCTCCGTGACGGCCGGGCGCACCACGTCGATGCCCAGCAGGTCCGCCTGGAACTGCATCAGCGCGTCGTTCACGGCCATGCCGCCGTCCACCCGCAGCTCGGTGAGCGGGCGGGAGCAGTCCGCGGCCGCGGCCGCGACCACCTCGGCGACCTGGAAGGCGGTGGCCTCCAGCGCCGCGCGGGCCAGGTGCGCCCGGGTGGCGTAGCGGGTCAGCCCGAAGACGGCGCCGCGCGCCTCCGGCCGCCAGTGCGGGGCGAAGAGTCCGGAGAAGGCGGGCACGAAGTACACCCCGCCGTTGTCCTCCACCGACGCGGCCAGCTCCTCCACCTCGGCGGAGGTGGAGATGATGCCAAGGTTGTCGCGCAGCCACTGCACCAGCGACCCGGCCACCGCGATCGACCCCTCCAGGCCGTACACCGGGTCCTGGCCGGCCAGCCGGTAGGCGACGGTGGTGAGCAGCCCGTTGGTGGAGAACACCGGCTCGGTTCCGGTGACCATGTTCATGAAGCAGCCCGTGCCGTAGGTGTTCTTGGCCGCCCCGGGGGCGAACACCGTCTGCCCGAAGGTGGCCGCCTGCTGGTCGCCCAGGATCCCGGCCACCGGCACTCCGGCAAGGACCTCCCCGACCACCGGCTCCGTGGCGGCGATCGTGCCGTAGACCTCCGCCGAGGCCGCAATGCGCGGCAGCATGGCCGCGGGGATCCCGAACGCCTCCAGCAGTTCCGGGGACCATTCCAGCGTGCGCAGGTCCATCAGCAGCGTGCGCGAGGCGTTGGTGGCGTCGGTGGCGTGCACTCCCCCCTCCAGCCCGCCGGTGAGGTTCCACAGCATCCAGCTGTCCGTGGTGCCGAAGGCCAGGTGGCCGGCCTCGGCGTCGGCCCGGGCGCCGGGCACGTTGTCCAGGATCCAGGCGATCTTGGTGGCGGAAAAGTAGGTGGCCAGCGGCAGCCCGGTGGCGGCGCGGAAGGGGCCGGTGCCGCCGTCGGCCGCCAGCGCGTCCACGGCCGGCTGGGTACGGGTGTCCTGCCACACGATGGCCCGGTGCACGGGCTCGCCGGTGCGGCGGTCCCACACCACCGTGGTCTCGCGCTGGTTGGTAAGCCCGACGGCGGCGATGTCCCCGCGGCCCAGCCCGGACCCGGAGAGGGCCCGGGCCACGACCAGGCGCACGTTGTCGCGGATCTCGGCGGCATCGTGCTCCACCCAGCCCGGGTGCGGGAAGTACTGGTGGTGTTCGCGCTGGGCCGCCGCCACGATCTGCCCGGCACCATCGACGACGACCGCCCGGGTGGAAGTGGTCCCCTGATCGATGGCGAGTACGTAGCGGCGCATTCCCCGAAGCTATCGGCCGCCCACCGGACCGTCAACGCGGCCCCGGTAGCGCCTGTCGGGCTCCCCGTTCGCGGCCTGCCCCACACGTTTCGCGCGCGGGGACCCCTGGCCGCTCTCTTGGCTCGCTGCGCTCGCCGTGGGCCCCTCGCCCTCTAGCGCCTATCGGGCTCCCCCGCCTCGCTGCGCTCGCCGTGGGCCCCTCGCCCTCTAGGCTGGATGCATGAGTTCTGAGCTGCCGGTTGCCGGCACCCGTCCGGCAACGATCGCCGATCACCTGATCGAGGGCGCGCGGGTGCGCTGCTGGACCTACCCGGCGGCCGGCACGCCGAAGTCGACCATCCTGATGGTCCACGGGTTCCGCGGGGACCGGCACGGGCTGGCCCGGATCGTGGACGCCCTGCCCGGACACACCGTGGTGGTCCCGGACCTGCCCGGGTTCGGGGAATCGGAGCCCTTCCCGGCCCTGCCCCATTCGACCGCCTCCTACGGACTGGTGCTGGGGACGCTGCGCCGGGAACTGGACCTGCCGGAGGACGCGGTGCTGCTGGGGCATTCCTTCGGCTCCATCGTGGCCTCCCACTACCTCGCCGCCCACCCCGGGGACTTCGCCCGGCTGGTGCTGGTGAACCCGATCAGCGAGCCCGCGCTGGAGGGCCCCAAGGCGGTCATGTCCAGGCTCGCCGCCGGCTACTACGCGCTGGCCCGGGCCCTGCCCGAACGGCCCGGGCTGGCCGTGCTGCGCAGCAGGCTCGTGGCGGACACGATGAGCGCGGTGATGTCCAAGACCAGGGATCCCCAGGTCCGGGCCTACGTCTTCGACCAGCACCGGCGCTACTTCGGGGGCTTCAGCAACCGCCGCATGCTCGAGGAGGCCTTCAACGCCTCGATCGGCGGCCACGTGCGCCAGGTCGCCGCACAGATCGGCGCGCCCACGCTGCTGATTGCCGGGGAACTGGACGAGATCGGCTCGGTGGCCTCGCAGCGCTCGCTGGCCGCCCTGTTCCCGGACGCGACGCTGCGGGTGATCCCCGGCGTCGGGCACCTGGTCCACTACGAGACCCCCGCCGAGGCCGCCGGCATGGTCGAGGAGTTCCTGGCCTAGCGCTAAGCGCGGGGCAGGCCCTTTCGTGTCGACTTCGTCGCCCGTTCGCGGCCTGCCCCGCGCGCTACAGGACGTCCTCGGGATCGACCCGGACGTGGACCACGGGTTCGCGGGCAGCACTGGAGACCGCCTTGCGCCGGCGCAGTTCGGCCGTGACGGAGGCTCCGGCCGCGTAGCCGAAGAACAGCAGCCAGCGGTGCCCGTCCTCCTCCAGGACCGGCCCGTTCACGCGCACGCCCTCGGGCAGGGCGAGTCCCTCGACGAACCTGTCCGCGGCCTCGGCCGGTCCGGTAAGGACGGCCGTGCGCACCGCCGGGGGAAGCCCGAGCTCGCGCCGCAGCGCCAGTTCCCGGTCCGCGTACGCGGCGGGGTCCCAGCGCACCAGGGCGCGCAGCGGGTCCGACTCCTGCGCGGCAACCACCACCGTGCCCCCGTCCCGGGAGGGCCGGGCCAGCGCCGCGGCCGACATCCACCGGTGCAGCACCTCCTCCCCCGTGCGCAGGCCGTCGCGGGCCAGCATGCGGTCACCGTCCAGCAGCAGCACGGCCGCGTAGCCGCCCTCCGCCACCGGTTCGGCGCCGGGGGTCGCCACCACCAGTGCCGGACGGTTCGGAACGCTGTCCCGCGGGCTGGCTCCGGTGGCGCTGACCACCGGAACCTTCGGGAAGGCCCGCCCGAGCTCCTCGGCGGTGCGGTCGGCGCCGATCGTGCTGGCGCGCAGCCGGGTGCCGCCGCAGGCCGCGCAGGACCAGCCCGGGACGTGCTCCCCGCACCACCGGCAGTCCGGGGCGGAGTGCGCGTCGCGGTACCCCAGCGGGCCGGTGCACCGGGGGCAGCGGGCGGGTTCGCCGCAGCGCTGGCAGCGCAGCGCCGGCACGAATCCGGTGCGCGCGACCTGGACCAGCACCGGTCCCTTCGCCAGCGCGTCGGCGGCGGCCTGCCACGCCACCCGGGGCAGCCGGGCCGCGTGCAGCAGCGGGTCGCGCTCCTGTTCGAAGGAGTCCGAGCTGGCCACCACCCGCGGCGCGGCGGCGCGCAGCACCGGCCGCGGCGGGGCCAGCTCGGCGGCCCACCCGGTCAGGACCAGCCGCTGGGCCTCGGCGCTGCGGCCGTGGGCGAGCACCAGCAGCCCGGCGCCGCTGTGGTTGGCGCGCAGCAGCAGGGTTTCGCGCGCGTGCTGGTAGGGGGCGCGCGGTTCGGCGTGGCTGGAGTCGTGGTCCTCCCAGATCACGAACAGGCCGGGGTCGTGCACGGGCGCGAACGCCGCGTTGCGGGTGCCCACGGCCAGGCGGACCGTGCCGCGGGAGACGCGCAGGAAGCTGCGGTACCGCGGCGTGGCTCCGTCGTCGGCGTTCAGCCGCGCGTAGGTGCCCTCGCCGAAGGCCTCGTCCAGGGCGGCGCAGAGGCGGTTGAGGTCACGGGCGTCGGGGACCACGACGACGGCTCCGCGCCCCGAGCGCAGGCACGCTCCCACCGCCTCCGCCACCAGGGCGGGCCAGCCGCCGGGCTGGTTGGGCAGCACGGAAGCCACGGCCCGGGGGGACGCCCCGGCGGCGAGGGCCGCGGCGAAGGCCGCACCGCCGTCGTACGCGCCCAGCAGCAGCGGCTCGGGGCCGGGCGACACCGGCACCGGGTCCGCGCCCGGCTCCCGCTCCACGCGGGCCATGCGCGGGGGGATGGCGCTGCGCAGCACGTCGGACACGGTGCCGGCGTAGCGGACGGCGATCGCCTCGCACAGGGCCAGCACGTCCGGGCGCAGGACGCGCTCGGCGGAGACGATGGTGCGCAGCGGCTGCAGGCGCACGCCGGGCTCGGAGCCGCTGCGGCGCTCCACGATGAAGCCGGGGAGCTCCTGCCCGCCGAACCGGACCTTGACGCGCACCCCGGGCAGGGCGGTGGCCGCCAGGTCCCGCGGGACGAGGTAGTCGAAGGGCCGGTCCAGGTGCGGCACCGGGGATTCCAGCATGACGCGGGCCACCGGATCCGTCTCCGCGGCATCGGCCGGGAGCCCGGCGGACCCGCCCGCACCCAGGCCGGGCACGTCCAAGCCAGGCAGGGCCAGGCCAGGCAGGTCCAGCGCGGGCGGCTCCAGGCCGGGCAGGGCCGGACCGGGCTGGCCGTCCTCCCCCGGGATCAGGGGCTGCCGGTTCGGGTCCACCGGATCCTCCCCCCTGTTGCGTGCCCTAGAAGTTGACGAAGCTGCGCAGGGCCTCGACGCGGTTGGTCAGCTCCCAGGTGAACTCGGGCTCCTCGCGGCCGAAGTGCCCGTGCGCGGCGGTGCGCTGGTAGATCGGGCGCTTGAGGTCCAGGTCCTCGATGATGCCCAGCGGACGCAGGTCGAACACGTCCTCGATGGCGCGGGAGATCAGGCGCGGATCCACCGTCTCGGTGCCGAAGGTCTCCACGTACAGGCCCACCGGGCGGGCGACGCCGATCGCGTAGGCCACCTGCACCTCGACGCGGCGGGCCAGGCCCGCGGCGACGACGTTCTTGGCGACCCAGCGCATCGCGTACGCCGCGGAGCGGTCCACCTTGGAGGGGTCCTTGCCGGAGAAGGCGCCGCCGCCGTGGCGGGCGAAGCCGCCGTAGGTGTCGACGATGATCTTGCGGCCGGTCAGGCCGGCGTCGCCCACGGGCCCGCCGATGATGAACGGGCCGGAAGGGTTGAGGATGACGCGGGTGGCGGAGGTGTCCAGGTCCGTGGTGGCCAGCACCGGCTTGACGACCTCCTCCCAGAGGGCGTCCTTCAGGTCGGCCAGGGAGAGCCCCTCGGCGTGCTGGGAGGAGACGACGACGGTGTTCACGGACACCGGCTTGTCCCCGTCGTAGCCCACGGTGACCTGGGTCTTCCCGTCCGGGCGCAGCAGCGGCTCGACGCCGGTCTTGCGCGCCTCGGTGAGGCGCTCGGAGAGCCGGTGGGCCAGGTGGATCGGGGTCGGCATGAACACGTCGGTCTCGTCGGAGGCGTAGCCGAACATCAGGCCCTGGTCGCCGGCGCCCTGCAGGTCGCGCGCGTCGGTCTGGATGCCCTCGCGGGCCTCGAGGGAGTTGAAGACCCCGTCGGAGATTTCCTGGGACTGCTGGCCGATGGAGATCGACACGCCGCAGCGGGCGCCGTCGAAGCCGTTGGCGGAGGAGTCGTAGCCGATGCCCAGGATGGTGTCGCGGACGATCTGCGGGATTTCGACGTAGGCGTCGGTGGTGACTTCGCCGGCCACGTGCACCAGTCCGGTGGTGGTGAGGGTCTCCACCGCCACGCGCGAATCGGGGTCCTTGTCCAGCAGGGCGTCGAGGATGGCGTCGCTGATCTGGTCGCAGATCTTGTCCGGGTGGCCCTCGGTCACCGATTCGGACGTGAACAGGCGCAGGGAAGAGTTCTCAGAAGTCACCGGGACAGTTTACCGGCTCAGCGACTCCGCGATCACCGCGACGACACCTGAGGCAACCTCGTCCTTGGTGCCCGAAAACGTGCGCGGGGCCGAGCCGTCCGCGGCGAGCACCGTGACGTCGTTGCTGTCGGCGCCGAAGACCAGGTCCTCCCCGACCTGGTTGACCACCAGCAGTTCGCAGCCCTTGGAAGCCAGCTTGCGCGCGGCGTGGTCCAGGACGCTTGAGGTGGCGTCTCCGGTCTCCGCGGCGAAGCCGACGATCAGCGCCGGCAGCCGGGTCCCGGCGCCCTCGGCGGTGCGCCGGGCGACGGCCTCGGCCAGGATGTCGGGGTTGCGGACCAGCGTGATGACCGGGTCCTGGCCGTCCTCGCGCTTCTTGATTTTCGCGTCCGCGTAGTCGGCCGGGCGGAAGTCGGCCACGGCCGCCGCCATCACCAGCACGTCGGCGCCGTCGGAGGCGGAGAGCACGGCGTCGCGCAGCTGGAGCGCGGTGGAGGCGGTGCGCACCTCGACGCCGGCGGGAACGGGGGTTTCCAGGTGGGCTGCCACGAAGCGCACGGTGGCGCCGGCGGCCAGGGCCGCCCGGGCGATCGCCGCGCCCTGCTTGCCGGAGGAGCGGTTGCCGAGGAAGCGCACCGGATCCAGCGGTTCGCGGGTGCCGCCGGCGCTGACGACGACGGTGCGTCCGGCCAGGGGACGGGATGCCGGGCCCCGGGGCGCCTCGGACCGCAGGAGCGGGGACAGGGCGGCGAAGAGTTCGGCCGGTTCGGGGAGCCGGCCCGGGCCGGAGTCCTTCCCGGTGAGTCGGCCGACGGCCGGGTCGATCACCAGCGCGCCGCGGGCCCGCAGGGTGGCGACGTTGGCCTGCGTTGCGGGGTGCTCCCACATTTCGGTGTGCATCGCCGGGGCGAAGACGACCGGAGCGCGGGAGGCAAGCAGGGTGTTGGTGAGCAGGTCGTTGGCCAGCCCGGCGGCGGCCCGGCCGAGCACGTCGGCGGTCGCCGGGGCCACCACCACGAGGTCGGCCTCCTGGCCGAGCCGCACGTGGTTCACGGTGTCGACGGCGTCGAAGACGTCGGCGGTGACGGGGCGCCCGGAGAGGGCCTCCCACGTCGCCTTGCCGACGAAGTCGAGGGCCGCGCGGGTGGGCACGACGTCGACGTGGTGGCCCGCCTCCTTGAACAGCCGCAGCAGCGACGCCACCTTGTAGGCCGCGATGCCGCCGCCGACACCAAGGACAATGCGCCGCTGCTGTGCCATCGGGGGGTGCTACTCCGCAGGTTCGGTGATCGGGGTGACCTCGAGCAGGCCCGTGTTGATCTCGCGCAGGGCGATCGACAGGGGCTTCTCGTTCAGCTTGGTGTCGACAAGCGGGCCCACGTACTCGAACAGGCCCTCGTGCAGCTGGGCGTAGTAGGCGTTGATCTGGCGTGCGCGCTTGGCGGAGTTGATCACCAGGGCGTACTTGGAGTCGGTGGTCTTCAGCAGATCGTCGATCGGCGGGTTGATGATGCCCTCAAGGTTCGTGGACACGAAGCCTCCAAAATATTCTGTGAGTGGGTCGATGGTGCCGGCCGGTCCCGGGTTCCGGCGCGCGGTTTCAGTGCGCGTGCGGCTCCAGGCCCATCAGGGAAACCAGTTCGTCCGCGGCACGCCGGATGTCGTCGTTCACGATGGTGACGTCGAATTCCGGTTCCGCGGCGAGTTCCAGTTTAGCGGTTTCCAGGCGGCGCTGCTGTTCCTCCGCGCTTTCGGTGCCGCGGCCGACCAGCCGGCGCACCAATTCGTCCCACGAGGGGGGCGCCAGGAAGACGAACTTGGCCTCCGGCATGGACTCCTTCACCTGGCGGGCGCCCTGCAGGTCGATCTCCAGCAGGACGTGCCGCCCGGAGGCGGCTGCCTCCTCCACCTTGGAGCGGATGGTCCCGTAGCTGTTTCGCCCGTGGACGACGGCCCACTCCAGCATCTGGCCCTCCTCGACGAGCCGAGCGAAGGCGTCGGGGCCAACGAAGTAGTAGTGCACCCCGTCCATTTCGCCGGGCCGGGGATCGCGCGTGGTGGCCGAGACCGAGAGCCACACCTCCGGGTAGTTGTCCCGGATATAGGTTGAAATCGTTCCCTTGCCGACCGCGGTGGGGCCGGCAAGGACGGTCACGGTGGGGTGGCTCTTGGCCGTCATCTTGTCCTTCGTGTGGATCTTTCAGTGTTTGGCGGGCGGGGTGGCCGTGAAATGCTCCACCAGCGCCTGCTGCTGCTTGCGGCCGAGGCCGCGCAGCCTGCGGCTCGGGGAGATCCCGAGCCGCTCCATCAGTGCAGCGGCACGGATCTGCCCGACGCCGGGAACGGCCTCGAGCAGGTCTGCGACGCGGAGGCGGCCGACGGCTTCGTCGTCCGGGACCAGCTCGAGCAGTTCCGTGATGCCGAGGCGCCCGGAACCGAACGCCTCCTTGACTTCGGCCCTGCGGGTGCGGGCCTGAAGGGCCTTGGCCCGGGCCTTGGCCCGGTCCTCATCTGACAGCGACTTCAAAACCATCCTCGCACTCCCCGTTGACTAGCGCATCGATGTTCAGGCGGGTACGCCTGCACCGAACCTAGCGAACCGGGACCGGCCGCGCAATGGTGGCCAGTGACCCGTTCCGGCCGCATGCTTGCGGCCGGAACGGGCGGTGGTCAGAGCAGCGAGTCGCGGGTGCGCAGCGCGGCCTGGAGAAGGGCCGCACGGTCGGGTCCCGCGCGCAGGATCTCGCGGCTGCTGGTGCCCAGGATCTGGGGCCAGCAGTCGGCGAACGCGGCCTTCATGTCCGCGCCCGTGGCGCCCTGCGCGCCCAGCCCGGGGGCCAGGATCGGGGCCCGGGTGGCGCCGAGTTCGATCCCCAGCCGGACCAGGTCCGGACCGACAGTCGCCCCGATCACCAGCCCGGTGCTGCCCAAGGCCTCGACCGGGGCGTTCTCGCGGGCCACGGCGGCCACGATCCGGCGGGCGACCGAGTCCCTCCCGCCGACGTGCTGCACCGAGGCGCCCTCCGGATTGGAGGTCAGCCCCAGCACGAACACGCCGCGTCCGGTGGCGGTGGCCAGGTCCAGGGCCGGGCGCAGCGACTCGTAGCCCAGGTACGGGCTCAGGGTCACCGCGTCGGCGGCCAGCGCCGAGCCCTCCCCCAGCCACGCGTCGGCGTAGGCGGCCATGGTGGAGCCGATGTCCCCGCGCTTGGCGTCGGCGATGCTCAGCAGGTCCGCCTGCGCGCAGGCGGCCAGCGTCTCCTCGAGCACGGCGATGCCGCGCGAGCCGTGCCGCTCGTAGAGCGCGACCTGCGGCTTGACCGCGGCGACCTGCCCGGCCACGGCCTCGACGACCGTGAGCGAGAAGGCGCGCAGCCCCTCGGCGTCGTCGGCCAGGCCCCAGCCGGCGAGCAGGCCCGGGTGCGGGTCGATCCCGACGCAGAGCGGACCGCGGGCGGCCATGGCCGCGGCCAGCCGCTGCCCGAACGGGCGGCGGGCGGCGGTGGCCGCCTGCTCCCCGGCGTCGAGGGTGTCAGCGGACTCAGGCATGCGCGGAGGCCTTCAGCCGCGCCTCGTGCTCCTGCAGCGAGGTGACGGACCATTCGAAGCTGCGCATGGCGGTGATCGCCTGGATGGCTGCGCCGAACTCGGCGACCGTGGTGATCACCGGGGTGCCGACCGAGGTCGCCGCCGCGCGGATCTCGTAGCCGTCGCCGCGCGCGTCGCCGCCGGAGGGGGTGTTCAGGATCATGTCGATCTTGCCGTCGGTGATCAGGTCCACGATGTTGTCCTCGCCCTCGGCGCTGCCCTCGCGGACCTTGCGGACCACGGTGGCGGAGATGCCGTTGCGGCGCAGCACCTCGGCCGTGCCGCCGGTGGAGATGATCTCGAAGCCCAGGTCCGCCAGGTGCTTGACCGGGATGACGATCGAGCGCTTGTCGCGGTTGGCGACGGAGACGAACACCTTGCCGGCGGTCGGCAGCGGGTTGTTGGCCGCGGCCTGCGACTTGGCGAACGCGGTGTCGAAGTACTTGTCGATGCCCATGACCTCGCCGGTGGAGCGCATTTCCGGGCCGAGGAGGGAGTCGACGACGCGCCCTTCCGGGGTGCGGAAGCGGGCGAAGGGCAGCACGGCCTCCTTGACCGCGACCGGCGCGTCGGCCGGCAGCGCGGAGCCGTCGCCGGTGGCGGGCAGCAGCCCGTGCTCGGCGCGCAGTTCGGCGATGCTGACCCCGGTGCCGATCAGCGCCGCGGCCTTGGCCATCTGCACGCCGGTGGCCTTGGAGACGAACGGGACGGTGCGGGAGGCGCGCGGGTTGGCCTCGATCACGTACAGCACGTCGGAGGCCAGCGCGAACTGGATGTTGATCAGGCCGCGCACCCCCACGCCTTCGGCGATGGCACGGGTCGCCGCGGCCACGCGGGCGGTGACGTCCGCGCCGAGGGTGATCGGGGGCAGCACGCAGGCGGAGTCGCCGGAGTGGATGCCGGCCTCCTCGATGTGCTCCATGATGCCGCCGACGAAGATGTCGGTGCCGTCGAAGAGGGCGTCGACGTCGATCTCGATCGCGTCCTCGAGGAAGCGGTCCACCAGGACCGGGTGGTCCTCGGTGATCTCGGTGGCGTTGGTGATGTAGCGCAGCAGGTTGGGCTCGTCGTAGACGATCTCCATGCCGCGGCCGCCGAGCACGTAGGACGGGCGCACCAGCACGGGATAGCCGATCTCGTCGGCGACGCGCTTGGCGTCGTCGAAGGACACGGCGGTGCCGTTCTTCGGGGAGATCAGCCCGGCGTTGTCCAGCACGCGCTGGAAGGCACCGCGGTGCTCGGCCAGGTCGATGGCCTCCGGGGAGGTGCCCAGGATCGGGACCCCGGCGTCGGCCAGGTCCTGCGCGAGCTTCAGCGGGGTCTGCCCGCCCAGCTGGACGAACACGCCCAGCACGCCGCCGGTGGCCTGCTCCACGTGGATGACCTCCAGCACGTCCTCGAGGGTGAGCGGTTCGAAGTACAGGCGGGTGGAGACGTCGTAGTCCGTGGAGACGGTTTCCGGGTTGCAGTTGACCATAACGGTCTCGTACCCGGCCTCGCGCAGCGCCATGGTGGCGTGCACGCAGGAGTAGTCGAACTCGATGCCCTGGCCGATGCGGTTCGGGCCGGAGCCGAGGATGATCACCGAGGGCTTCTCGTGGAAGGCGACCTCCGACTCCTCGTCGTAGGAGGAGTAGTGGTACGGGGTGAAGGCCTCGAACTCGGCGGCGCAGGTGTCCACGGTCTTGAAGACCGGGCGGATGCCCAGCGCGTGGCGGACCCCGCGCACGACGGCCTCCGAGTTGTGGGTCAGCGCGGCGATCTGCGCGTCGGAGAAGCCGTGGCGCTTGGCCAGGCGCAGGATGTCCGGGTTCAGCGAGCCGGCGGTGCGGATCTGCTCGGCGGTCTCGTTGATCAGCGCCAGCTGGTCCAGGTACCACGGGTCGATGCCGGTGGCCTCGTAGATCCGCTCGATGCCGGCCCCGCCCAGCAGGGCGCGCTGCACGCGGTAGATGCGGTCGGTGCTGCCCTTGCGCGAGCCCTCGATGAGCTCATCGATCTCCGCCTCGTCCGGCACGGAGAAGGACAGCTCCGAGCCCTTCTGCTCCAGCGAACGCAGCGCCTTCTGCAGGGCCTCGGTGAAGTTGCGCCCGATCGCCATGGCCTCGCCGACGGACTTCATGGTGGTGGTCAGCGTCTTGTCCGCGGCCGGGAACTTCTCGAACGCGAAGCGCGGAACCTTCACGACCACGTAGTCCAGGGTCGGCTCGAAGGAGGCCGGGGTCTTGAGGGTGATGTCGTTCGGGATCTCGTCCAGGGTGTAGCCCAGCGAGAGCTTGGTCGCGATCTTGGCGATGGCGAAGCCGGTGGCCTTGGATGCCAGCGCCGAGGAGCGGGAGACGCGCGGGTTCATCTCGATCACCACGACGCGGCCGGTGTCCGGCTCGATCGCGAACTGGATGTTGCAGCCGCCGGTGTCGACGCCGACCTCGCGGATGACCGCGATGGCGATGTCGCGCAGGTTCTGGTACTCGCGGTCGGTCAGGGTCATGGCCGGGGCGACGGTGATCGAGTCGCCGGTGTGCACGCCGACCGGGTCGAAGTTCTCGATGGAGCACACGACGACGACGTTGTCGTTCTTGTCGCGCATCATCTCCAGCTCGTACTCCTTCCAGCCGAGGATGGACTCCTCCAGGAGCACCTCGGTGGTGGGCGAGTACTGCAGGCCGGCGCCGGCGATGCGGCGCAGGTCCTCGGGGTTGTAGGCCATGCCCGAACCCAGGCCGCCCATGGTGAAGGAGGGGCGCACCACGACCGGGTAGTTGAGCTCCTCGACGGCCGCGAAGGCCTCGTCCATGGTGTGGACGATGACGGACTTGGCCGACTCGGCGCCGCAGCGCTCCACGACGCCCTTGAACTTCTCGCGGTCCTCGCCGAGTTCGATGGCCTCGATGTTGGCGCCGATCAGCTCCACGCCGTACTTCTCCAGCACGCCGTTCTTGTCCAGGGCGATCGCGGTGTTCAGCGCGGTCTGCCCGCCCAGGGTCGGCAGGACGGCGTCCGGGCGCTCCTTGGCGATGATCTTCTCGACGACCTCCGGGGTGATCGGCTCGACGTAGGTGGCGTCGGCGAACTCGGGGTCGGTCATGATGGTGGCCGGGTTGGAGTTGACGAGGATGACGCGCAGGCCCTCCTCCTTCAGGACCCGCAGGGCCTGGGTGCCGGAGTAGTCGAACTCCGCGGCCTGGCCGATGACGATCGGGCCGGACCCGATGACCAGGACGGACTTGAGGTCTTCGCGCTTGGGCATTACTTCTCTCCCTTGGAATCGGCGGCGGCGCCGGTCTTGGCCTGGGCCATGACGTCGATGAAGCGGTCAAAGAGGTAGGCCGAGTCGTGCGGACCCGAGGCGGCCTCCGGGTGGTACTGGACGGAGAAGGCCGGGATGTCCAGGCAGCGCAGCCCCTCGACGACCTGGTCGTTGAGGCTCACGTGGGACACCTCGACGCGGCCGAACCGGGCCTCCGGCGCGGTCACGGCGCCCTCCAGCGGGGCGTCGACGGCGAAGCCGTGGTTCTGGCTGGTGATCTCCACCTTGCCGGTGGTGCGGTCCATGACCGGCTGGTTGATGCCGCGGTGGCCGTAGCGCAGCTTGTAGGTCCCGAAGCCGAGGGCGCGGCCGAGGATCTGGTTGCCGAAGCAGATGCCGAAGAACGGCACCTTGCGGTCCAGGACCTCGCGCAGCAGGCCCACCTGGGTATCGGCGGTGGCGGGGTCGCCGGGGCCGTTGGAGACGAACACGCCGTCCGGGTTTACGGCCAGGACGTCCTCGAGGGTGGAGGCGGCGGGCAGCACGTGCACGCGCACCCCGCGCTCGGCGAAGCGCTTCGGAGTCATGGACTTGATGCCCAGGTCCAGCGCGGCGATGGTGTAGAGGGGCTCGCCCGTCCACCCGAAGTCCGCCGGCTCGACGGTGTAGGCCGCGTCGATGCTGACCTCTTCGGCCAGGCGGGAACCCTTCATGGACGCCTGCGCCTTGACCGTCTCCAGCAGCTCGGCCTCGGGGCGGGCCGCGTCGGCGCCGGAGAAGATGCCGGCCTTCATGGCCCCGCGCTCGCGCAGGTGGCGGGTGATGGCGCGGGTGTCGACGCCCTGGATCCCGACGACGCCCTGCTCGACGAGCTCCTCGTCGAGGGAGCGCTCGGAGCGCCAGTTGGAGGGGCGGCGGGCCGCGTCGCGGACGACGTAGCCGGCGACCCAGATGCGGCGGGACTCGGCGTCCTCGCGGTTCACGCCGGTGTTGCCGATGTGCGGGGCCGTCTGGACGACGAGCTGGCGGGCGTAGGAGGGGTCGGTGATCGTCTCCTGGTAGCCGGTCATGCCGGTGGCGAACACGGCCTCGCCCAGGGCGGTGCCGGTTGCTCCGTAGCCGCGGCCGCGGAAGACGCGTCCGTCCTCGAGCACCAGGACTGCTGGCTCGGTGGTGGTCTGTGCGGTCACTGGTTTTCCTTCTTTGCTGCGGTGTGGTGTGCCGGGTGGTTCGTGGTTCCGGCCGATGCCGGAAGGATGCCGTTCAGGGCCGCGACCAGCGCGGACCGGTCGGCGTGGTGGCGGGGCCGGAAGCCGGTGTCGACCCCCTGGCCGCCCAGGGTCCAGCCGATGACCAGCAGGCCGTCCTTTTCGACGAACTTGCCGGCCATGCCGGATTCGAGGCGGACGCCGGTCAGGGCGGCCGCCGGGATGAACAGGTCGGAGGCGCCGGAGCGGCGCAGCACGGCGCCCTGGTCGACGATCTCCAGGACAGCGCCGGTGCGCAGCCCCAGCGAGTGGGTGGCGATGCGGTCCAGCCAGTCCCCCGCCGTCGTGGTGCAGATGTACTGGCCGTCGGCGACGGCCAGCGGGGCGCCGAGGACGGTGGGGACCTCGGGCGGGGCGGCGACGCCGGCCTGGCGGCGCAGGCGGTTCCTCCACCCCAGCCCCATCAGGGCCAGGAGAAGGGCGATCACCGCGACGGTGACCAGAAGCGCTGGAAGGTACTGCATGCCTACGCCTCGCCGTCCAGCGGGACCGGAGTGTTCAGGGCGCCGTCGAGCACGGTCGGGTGGCCGCGGAAGAAGGTGGCGACCACCGCGCCGGGCAGTTCCAGGCCTCGGAACGGCGAGTTGCGGCCCTTGGTGGCCATCCGGGCCGGGTCCACCGTCCAGCGCGCGGCCGGGTCCACCAGCACCAGGTTCGCCGGTTCGCCGGCGGCCAGCGGGCCGCCCTGGTCCTCGAGCCGGCCGATGGTGGCCGGGACGGTGGAGGTGATGCGGGCGAAGTCGGCCCAGGTGATCAGGCCGGTCTCGATCATGGCGTGCTGGACCACGGACAGGGCGGTCTCCAGCCCGGTCATGCCCATCGCCGCCTGTGCCCACTCGCATTCCTTGGACTCGCTCGGGTGCGGGGCGTGGTCGGTGCCGATGACGTCGATGGTGCCGTCGGCCAGGGCCGCGCGCAACGCCATGACGTCCTCTTCGCGGCGCAGCGGCGGGTTGACCTTGTAGACCGGGTCGTAGGTGCGCACCAGTTCGTCGGTGAGCAGCAGGTGGTGCGGGGTGACCTCCGCGGTGACCTGGATGCCGCGCTCCTTGGCCCAGCGGATGATCTCGACGCTGCCCTTGGTGGAGACGTGGCAGACGTGCAGGCGCGAACCGACGTGCTGGGCCAGCAGCACGTCGCGGGCGATGATGGACTCCTCCGCGACGGCGGGCCAGCCGGCCAGGCCGAGCACCGCGGAGACCTCGCCCTCGTTCATCTGGGCGCCCTCGGTGAGGCGCGGTTCCTGAGCGTGCTGGGCGATGACGCCGTCGAACGCCTTGACGTACTCGAGCGCGCGGCGCATCAGCACGGGGTCGGACACGCAGATGCCGTCGTCGGAGAAGACGCGCACGCGGGCCCGGGAATCGGCCATGGCGCCGAGTTCGGACAGGCGTTCCCCACCCAGGCCGACGGTGACGGCGCCGACGGGGCGCACGTCGACCCAGCCGCTGCGCCGGCCCAGGCTCCAGACCTGCTCGACGACGCCGGCGGTGTCGGCGACGGGGTTGGAGTTGGCCATGGCGTGCACGGCGGTGAAGCCGCCCAGGGCAGCGGCGCGGGTGCCGGTCTCCACCGTCTCGGCGTCTTCGCGGCCGGGCTCGCGCAGGTGGGTGTGCAGGTCGACCAGGCCCGGCAGCGCGACCAGGCCGTCGGCCTCGATCACGGTGGCGGCGGCCGCGCGCGCGTCAGCGGCGGCGTCGGGTCCGACGGCGGCGATGCGGCCGTCGCTGAGAAGGAGGTCGGCGGTGGTTTCGGCGAGCAGGGAGGCGCCGCGAATCAGGTAGTCGCCGGTGGTGGGGGTGGTGGTCATGATCAGCCTTGGGTCTAGTTCGCGGTGCGCTGCTGGTCGCCGGACAGGAGGAGGTAGAGGACGGCCATGCGCACGGCGACGCCGTTGCTGACCTGGTCGAGGATGGCGGAGCGGGCCGAGTCGGCGGCGCCGGAGGAGATCTCCAGGCCCCGGTTCATCGGGCCGGGGTGCAGGATGAGCGTGTTGGCCAGCCCGTGGGCGTCCAGCGCGTCCAGCCGGGCGTCGTCGAAGCCCCAGCGGCGCGAGTATTCGCGGGCGTTGGGGAAGAACGCGGCGTTCATGCGTTCGGCCTGGACGCGCAGCATCATCACGGCGTCGGGGCCGGCGGCCAGGGCGTCGTCGAGGTCGTAGTTGATGGTGCACGGCCAGCTGTCGGCGGCGACCGGCAGCAGGGTCGGCGGGGCCACCATGGTGACCTCGGCGCCGAGGGTGCGCAGCAGCCACAGGTTGGAGCGGGCCACGCGGGAGTGCAGGATGTCCCCGACGATCGCGATCTTCATGCCGGCCAGGTCGGTGCCCAGCGAGCCGGTGCCGTTGGCCTTGGCCCAGTGGCGGCGCAGCGTGAACGCGTCCAGCAGCGCCTGGGTGGGGTGTTCGTGGGTGCCGTCGCCGGCGTTGACCACCGGGGCGTCGATCCAGTCGGTGGCGGCCAGCCGGGCCGGGGCGCCGGAGGCCCAGTGGCGGATGACGACGGCGTCGGCGCCGATTGCCTGCAGCGTCTGCGCGGTGTCCTTGAGGGACTCGCCCTTGGAAACGGAGGAGCCCTTGGCCGCGAAGTTGATGACGTCGGCGGAGAGCCGCTTGGCCGCGGCCTCGAAGGAGATGCGCGTGCGGGTGGAGTCCTCGAAGAACAGGTTCACCACGGTGCGCCCGCGCAGGGCGGGAAGCTTCTTGACCTCGCGGGTGCCGACCGCCGCCATCTCCTCGGCGATGTCCAGGATGCGGATCGCGTCGTCGCGGGACAGGTCAAGGGTGGAAAGTAGGTGCTTCATGCCTGCCCTTCAATGGCTACTTCGTTCAGCGGCAGGCCGTTGGCTGTGTCGACCTCGCCGAGCCGCACGCGGACCTTTTCGCTGGTCGCGGTGGGCAGGTTCTTGCCGACGTGGTCGGCGCGGATGGGCAGCTCGCGGTGGCCGCGGTCGACGAGGACGGCCAGGCGGACGATGCGCGGGCGGCCGAGGTCGGCGATGGCGTCCAGGGCGGCGCGGATGGTGCGCCCGGAGTAGAGGACGTCGTCCACCAGCACCACGACCTTGCCGTCGATGCCGCCGGCGGGCAGGTTCGTCGGGGACGGGGTGCGGGCGGTGCTGTGGCGCAGGTCGTCCCGGTACATGGTGACGTCGAGCTGGCCGACGATCGCCGTGGGGTCGGTGCCCGGCTCGGCGGCCGCGATGCGCTGGGCGATGCGCTGGGCCAGGGGGAAGCCGCGGCGCGGGATGCCCAGCAGGACCAGGTCCTGCACGCCCTTGTTGGCTTCGATGATTTCGTGCGCGATGCGCGTAAGCGCGCGATCGATGTCGCCCCCGGACAGCACGGTCCGGGCGCTCTTCGGCTGTGATTCACTGGTTCGCTGGGTCGCGTCGCCGGTGTCCATGGCCGCCTCCTTCCCCGCCTCACGGGACGGAATTTAAAGGTTGACTGCTCCCTAAGAAAACTATCACAGCGCCGCGGGCCCCCCGGCGGTGCCGCGTGAGCGATACCTCACAGGGTCCCGGCGGGTCCGTGCGTTTGCCGCATGTGCGATCCTTCGCTCGCGGGCAAGCCCCGCCCCGGCCCCCTCCCGCAAGCGGCCCGGCTGGGGACGCCGCAAAGGCCCGGTCCCCGCGAGGGGCCGGGCCTTCGTGGCCGAACAGGGCCTTCGCGGCCGGGACGTCAGGCGAGCAGCGTGGGCTTGAGCTGCTGCAGCCGGCCCAGGAGGCCGTTGACGTACTCGGGCGAATCGTCCGTGGAGAGGACCTTCGCCAGCTCGACGGCCTCGGACACGGCCACGCCGTCCGGGACGTCGTCGTTGAAAAGCAGCTCCCAGGCGCCGATGCGCAGCACGGTGCGGTCCACCGCCGGCATGCGCTCCAGCGTCCAGCCCCGGGCGTAGGTGCCGAGGATCTCGTCGATCCGGTCCAGATGGGACATCACGCCCTCGACCAGGACCACCGTGTACTCGTTGATGATCTGGTCGGTCGCCTCGCGGCGCAGGCGCAGCACCTCAAGCGGGGAAACGTCCCGCTGCTCGGCTTCGAACAGGATGTCCAGGGCCCGGCGGCGGGCCTTGGTGCGGGCACTGCTCACTAGCTGACACGCCCCAGGTAGTCGCCGGTGCGGGTGTCGACCTTGACCTTGGTGTTCTGCTCGACGAACAGCGGCACCTGGATCTCGTAGCCGGTCTCCAGCGTGGCCGGCTTGGTGCCGGCGGAGGAGCGGTCGCCCTGCAGGCCCGGCTCGGTGTAGGTGATCTCCAGGACCACCGACGGCGGCAGTTCGATGTACAGCGGGGAGCCCTCGTACATCGCGATGACGGCGGTCTGGTTCTCCAGCATGAAGTTCTTGGCGTCGCCGACGGTCTCGGCCGGCACGTGAATCTGGTCGTAGTCGCTGGTGTCCATGAAGACGTAGTCGGTGCCGTCCTGGTACAGGTACTGGTAGTCGCGGCGGTCGACCGTGGCGGTCTCGATCTTCAGGCCGGCGTTGAACGTCTTGTCGACGACCTTGCCGGACATCACGTTGCGCATCTTGGTGCGGACGAACGCGCCGCCCTTGCCCGGCTTGACGTGCTGGAACTCGATGATGTTCCACAGCTGGCCCTCGAGCTTGAGGATCGTTCCGTTCTTGATGTCGTTGGTCGTCGCCACGTGCACTCTCCCTGTATTCGCCGCGCTCCGTCCGAAGGCGGAACCTTGCGCCGGGTGGGGCGCAGGCGTGTTTGTCAAAAATCCAGAGTCTATTCTACCCCACGGCCGGCGCGGGCCTCTGCGGCGGCCAGTGCCCGGCGGCTGGAATCGATCAGCCGCTCCGGTTCCCCCGCCGCCTCGCGCAGGGCCAGGGCGGCCCGGAAGCGGGTGGAGGCGGCGAGGAAGTCGCCGGTGGCGAAGTACATGGTGCCCAGGTTCTGCTCGATCACGGCCTCGTGCTCGGTGCCCGCGCACTCGTCCACCATGGCCCGCAGCCAGTGCAGCGCGCGCTCGGGGTTGCCGCTGACCCGCAGCACCTGCATGTCCAGGATCTTCAGGGCGAAGTTCTTCGGCTCGGCCAGGCGGGCCTCGGCGAGCAGATCGGCTGCGCCGACGGCGTCGCCGCGAGCCAGCAGCACCACGATCCGGCTTTCGGTGTCGCCCCCGGCCAGGGTGGCCTCGGCCGCCGCCTCGTCGACGATCACCGGAAGCATCGTCTCCGGGTCGACGCCGACGCCGGCGACGGCGGATTCGATCCACTCGCCGGGGGCGCTCATTCCGCGATTTCCTGGTAGGCGGCGAAGAGCAGGGAGGTGTCGGGGACCTCGAGGATCCCCGGCTTGGCCAGGTCGTCAAGGACCACGAAGCGCAGCAGGTCGCCGCGGGACTTCTTGTCCCGGCGCATGCCGTCCAGCAGGGCGGCCCAGCGGTCGCGGCGGTAGCTGGTGGGCAGCCCCAGCAGGGTCAGGATCTCCTTGTGGCGGTCCGCCACCTCGTCCGAAAGGCGTCCGACCGAACGGGCCAGCTCCGCGGCGAAAACCAGGCCGATCGACACCGCGGCCCCGTGCCGCATCTGGTAGCGCTCGGCCAGCTCGATCGCGTGTCCCAGGGTGTGCCCGTAGTTGAGGAACTCGCGCCGGCCCGATTCGCGCAGGTCGGTGGAGACCACCTCGGCCTTGACCCGGATGGAGCGCTCGATGATCTCGCGCAGCTCCTCGGTGCCGGCGGTGGTGGACGCCTCGGGGTTGCGTTCGATGAGGGAGAGGATTTCCGGGTCGGCGATGAACCCGCACTTGACGGATTCGGCCAGGCCGGTGACCAGTTCGTTGCGCGGCAGCGTCTGCAGCGCGTCCAGGTCCACCAGCACGCCCGCGGGCGGGTGGAATGCGCCGACCAGGTTCTTGCCCTCGGCCGTGTTGATGCCGGTCTTGCCGCCCACGGAGGCGTCGACCATGCCCAGCAGGCTGGTGGGGATGTGGACGACCTTGACCCCGCGCAGCCACGTGGCGGCCACGAAGCCGGCGACGTCGGTGACGGCGCCGCCGCCGACCGCGACGACGGCGTCGGAACGGGTGAAGTCGTTCTGCCCCAGCACCTGCCAGCAGAACGCGGCGACCTGGATGTGCTTGCCCTCCTCGGCGTCGGGAATCTCGGCGGTGAACGCCTGGATCCCCGCGGCGTCCAGGTCGGCCTTCACGGCGTCGCCGGTGGTGCGCAGGGCGCGCGGGTGGATGACCAGGACCTTGCGGACGCGTTCGCCGAGCATGCCCGGGAGCAGTCCGAGCAGCCCGTGGCCCACGACGACGTCGTAGTTCTCCGCGGGCGTGGAGCCCGTGACGGAAATCGTGGTGGCCTGGGTGTTCATCTGGGGTCCCTCCGTGCAGGGTCGGTAAGTGCGGGGTCGGTAAGCGCGGCATCGGTACGACGCCGGTACGCGTCGACGATTGCCTGCGCCAGTTCCGCGGGGGTGGCCCCGCGGGTGTCGATGGTCAGCTGCGCGCAGTCGCGGTAGAGCGGCTCGCGGACGGCGAAGATGTCGGTCCAGCGCTGGAGCGCGTCGGTGCCGGCATCCAGCAGCGGCCGCCCGGTGGCGGTGCGCACGCGCGGGGCGACGGTCTCGAGGTCGGTGAGCAGGTAGACGGTGAACCGTCCGGCCAGCAGGGCCCGGTTGGCCGGATCGAGCACCGCTCCCCCGCCGGTCGCCACCACGGTGGGGCCGGCGTCGGCCTGCTCGGCCGCGGCCGCCAGGGCCGCGGACTCGAGCCGGCGGAATCCTGCCTCGCCCTGTTCGGCGAAGATCCCGGCGATCGGCCCCGCGCCCTGGACGACCTTTTCGTCGGTGTCGACGAATCCGGCCTCCAGCAGCGCGGCCACGGCGCGGCCGACGATCGTCTTGCCCGAGGCCATCGGGCCGACCAGGAAAATTCCCGGCCGCATCAGGAGCGGACCGAGCCCAGCGCCTCAGGGATGCTGTCGACGTAGGCGCGCAGGTTGCGGCGGACCTCGTCGACCGAGTCGCCGCCGAACTTCTCCAGCACGGCCTGGGCCAGCACGAGCGCCACCATGGCCTCGGCGACCACGCCGGCGGCCGGAACCGCGCAGACGTCCGAACGCTGGTGGTGGGCCTTGGCGTCTTCCCCGCTGGCCACGTCGATGGTGCGCAGGGCGCGCGGGACGGTGGCGATCGGCTTCATGGCCGCGCGGACGCGCAGCACGTCGCCGATGCTCATGCCGCCCTCGATGCCGCCGGCGCGGTTGGACACGCGTTCGATCACGCCGTCCTCGGCGCGGACGATCTCGTCGTGGGCGGCCGAGCCGCGGCGGGTGGCGGTCAGGAAGCCGTCCCCGACCTCGACGCCCTTGATCGCCTGGATGCCCATCAGGGCGGCGGCCAGGCGCGCGTCGAGGCGGCGGTCCCAGTGCACGTAGGAGCCCAGTCCCGGCGGCAGGTTGTAGGCGAGGACCTCGACGACGCCACCGAGGGTCTCCCCCTCCTTGTGGGCGGCGTCGACCTCCGCGACCATCGCCTGGGTGGTTTCGGCGTCGAAGCAGCGCAGCGGATCGCTGTCGAGGGCAACGACGTCGGCCGGGCGGGGCAGGGCCGAGCCTTCCGGGGCGGCGACGGTGCCGACTGCGACGGTGTGGCTGACCAGGCGGATGTCCAGGGCCGCAAGGAACTTGGCGGCGACGGTGCCCAGGGCGACGCGGGCCGCGGTTTCACGGGCGCTGGCGCGCTCCAGGACCGGGCGGGCGTCGTCGAAGCCGTACTTCTGCATGCCCGTGAAGTCGGCGTGGCCGGGGCGCGGGCGGGTGAGCGGGGCGTTGCGGGCCAGGTCCTCGAGCAGCTCGGGGTCCACCGGGTCCGCGTTCATGACCTGCTCCCACTTGGGCCATTCGGTATTGCCGACCTCGATGGCAACGGGGCCGCCCTGGGTCAGCCCGTGGCGGACGCCACCGAGGAACCGGACCTCGTCCTGCTCGAACTTCATGCGGGCTCCGCGCCCGTAGCCCAGCCGGCGGCGGGCCAGCGCATCACGCACGTCCTGCGAGCTCAGTTCGACGCCCGCGGGCATTCCTTCGACGATTCCAACCAGTGCGGGCCCATGTGATTCGCCCGCGGTCAACCAACGCAACATGCCCTCCATACTGCCACGGACCGGCTCTACGATGCGGGGCAGGGCAGGTCCACTGCGTCACACATCACGTTTGTGACACGTTCCCAGTCGGCGTCCGCGGCGCCGGTGAACAGGCGCACCTGGTCCACGGCCTGGTGCACCAGCATGGACAGGCCGCTGACGACCCGCCCGCCGGCCGCCTCCCAGGCGCCGGCGAGGACGCTGGGCCAGGGGTCGTACGCGACGTCCAGCAGCGGGGTGCCCGCGGGCACGGTGGACACGCGCAGCGCCTCGGCCAGGCCGTCGGCGGCGTGCGGGGGCAGCGTGGACACCACGGCCCCGTACTCCCCCAGCCGCTGGCCGGCCTCCCCCGCGGAGACCGCCCGGCCTTCGATGCCCAGGGCCGCGGCCAGGGCCAGGACCCCCGCCGCGCGGGACGGGGTCCGCACCACGTAGTCGATGGACGCGGCACCCAGTTGCGCCAGGGCCTCGGTGGCGGCCGCCGCGGTGCCGCCGGCGCCGAGGACCGCGGCCCGGGAAAGCCGGCTGGTCCCGGCGTCGTGCAGCGCGCGCACGATCCCCGCGACGTCGGTGTTCTCCCCGTGCAGGCGCACCCGCCCGGCGTCATCCCGGGAAACCACCACGGTGTTCAGCACGCCGAGCCGGGCCACCCGGTCGGAGACGGTGTCCATGAGCGGGACCATCACGTGCTTGAAGGGCATGGTGAACGAGCCTCCGCGCCAGCCCGGCTCGCTGCGCAACATCGCCGCGATCCGCGGCGCGTCCGCCTCCCCGCCCTCGATGGCCGTGTAGGCGATGTCGAGGCCGAGCAGGTCGTAGGCGGCGCGGTGCAGGACGGGCGAGCGGCTGTGGCCGATCGGAGAGCCGAAGACCGCGGCCCGTCCCTGCGCTGGGGCGCTCACTTGCAGACGTCCGCGTTGGCGGCGCACCACTGGCGGAACTGCTCCTGGTTGACCAGGTGTTCGGCGTAGGTGCGGGCGAACTTGGTTTCGCCGGTCGTCGAATCCACGGTGACCCAGTAGTAGTAGTCGTTCTGCTGCGGGGCGATCGCGGCCTCGATGGCGGTGTTGGCCGGGGAGCCGATCGGGGTCGGCGGCAGGCCGGCGTGCACGTAGGTGTTGTACACGTTGCCGGCGTCGGCCTTCTCCTCGGCGCTCATCTGCAGCGAGTACCGCTTCAGGCCGTAGATCACCGTGGAGTCGACCTGGAGCAGTCCGTTGGTCTCCGTGTTGTCCGGGGACAGGCGGTTCTCCAGCGCGCCGGCGACGGTGGCGTAGTCGGCGGGCAGCGCCTCGGCCTGCAGGATGCTGGCGATCTTCAGGATGCGGTACTGCTCGGCGGGGTCGGTGACGCCCTGGTCGGTGAGTTCCTTCAGCGTGGCGTCGACCATCAGCTTCAGGATCCCCTTCGCGTCGGTGTCCACGGGGAACCGGTACTCGCCCGGGTGCAGGTAGCCCTCCAGGGTCTGGATCGAACCGTCCAGTCCGAACTGTTCGGGTTGCTCGTTGAGCTTTGCCAGTTCGGCGACGCCGATGCCGGTTGCGGTGCTGATTTCCTCGAAAACGGCGTCGGTGCGCACGTTCTGCTTGATGGCCACGTAGTGGACCTTGGCGGCGTCCTCGCCGACCAGCGTGGTGGCGGCGTCGATCGCGCGCATCTGGTACTTGAGCTGGTAGTCGCCGGGGTGGATTTCCTTGCTCTCGGCCTCCACCTGGCCCAGGGCCTCGAGGAAGAGGTCCTCGCCGGCGACGATGTCCTGCTCGGCCAGGCGGCGGCCGATCTGGATCGGTCCCCAGCCGTTCTGGACGGTGAAGGTGACCTCTCCGGTTCCCGGCCCGGGGTAGTCCACGGCCGGGGTGGGGATGATCTGCTTGATGAAGGTGGCCATGCCGATGACCCCGACCACGAAGATGCCCAGGACCGTCAGCATGACGATGTTGCGCCGGCGCCGGCGCTGCTGGCGCACGCGCGGGGCGCTGCGGTGGCCGGGAAGGAAGACGTGCTCGCGGCCGTGGCCGTCGTCGTACCCCTCGTCCCGGACGTGCCCGGAGTCGGCGTCGTGGGTGCCGCCGGAGGCGGCGTCGCCGTCCGCGGCGGGCTGGGTGCGGCCCACATGCCCGAGCCGGACGGTATGGGCGTCGACCTCGTGGTGGCCGTGGTCGTGGCGGCCGCTGCGGGGAGGCTGGGACGGCGGGTCGGGGTGGCGCTCCGGCTCGGAGGAGGCGGAAACGCGGGCCGGAGGCCGTTCCAGCGTCTGGAGGGGGCTATCCGCCGTCTCCTGCGCACGGGCGAGCCGCGCCCTGCGGCGAGGCGAGGCCACCTCGGCCGCCAGGGGCACTGCGGCCACCGGCATGGTGGCCGCCGGCACGGCGTCCGGGACGCCCGCATCCGGCGCGGAGGGGGACGGGGCGTCCTGTCCGGACGCCGCCAGGTCCTCCCCGGCGGCGTCGAACGGAGCGGTCGGCTCAAGCCGGCGCCGGCCGGTGGGTAACCGGCGGAAGGGCGGGCCCGACTGCTCGGATGCCGCACCGGCGCTGTTCTGGGGGTACCTCTCGATCACGGGGAGCCGTCCTTCAGTCATCGTCCGTCGTGCGGGCGCATGCCATCGTACACGGGGATCCCCACGTCCCGATGAAGAGATTTTTGCATATCAAGGGCCTGTTGCAGGATTTCCGCGGCCGCCACCTGGTCCACGACCTGGCGGTGCTTGCGCCCGTCCAGGCCCGCTTCGCGCAGCGAACGGTGGGCGCTGACCGTGGTCAGCCGCTCGTCGACAAGGCGCACCGTGGCGGCGGATCCGGCCGTCCGCAGCTCGGCGACCAGCGCCTCGGCGTAGGCGCGGGCCATGCGGGTGGACTCGGTGTCCCCCCCGCCCAGGGACCGGGGAAGTCCCACGAATACCTGCACCGCGTCACGTTCCGTCACAAGGGAGGCCAGCGCCCGCAGGTCGCTGCCCTTCTTCTCGTCCCTGCGCAGGGTCTTCAGCGGGGTTGCCAGCATCCCGTCGGGGTCGCAGGCCGCGACGCCGACGCGGGCCATGCCCACGTCGACGCCCAGCTTGACACCCCGCGGGAAGCCCGCGTCCATCGTCAGGACCGCTCCGCGATCTGGCGGACGACGGCGGCCAGCGCGTCGGCGATCTTGGCCGCGTCCTGCCCGCCGCCCTGGGCGACGTCGTCCTTGCCGCCGCCGCCGCCACCGAGGATTCCGGCGGCGGTGCGCACCAGGGCGCCCGCCTTGACTCCGGCCCCGCGGGCGGCTTCGTTGGTGGCGACCAGCACGAGCGGGCGTCCGTTGGCCACGCCGGCGAGGGCCACCGTGGCGGCCTCGGACCCGAGGCGGCCACGCAGGTCCAGCGCCAGGCCGCGCAGGTCGTCCGCGGAGGCGACCGCGCCGGCGTCGTGCGCCAGGACGCGCACCCCGGCGACGTCCACGGACTGGGTCAGCAGGCGGCCGGCCTCGGCGGCCAGCTGCTCCTTGCGCAGCCTTTCGAGTTCCTTCTCGGCGGCCTTGAGCTTGGCCACCGTCGTGGAAACGCGCTCGGCGAGCTGGTTGGAGGGCACGCGGAACATCTCGGAGAGCTCGGAGACCAGGGCGCGTTCGGCGGCACCGTGGCGGAACGCCTCCATGCCGACGAGGGCCTCGACGCGGCGGTTGCCGGAACCGACGGACTGCTCGCCGAGCAGGGTCAGCTGGGCGATCTGGGCGGTGGAGGCCACGTGGGTGCCACCGCAGAACTCGCGGGACCACTCGCCGTCCATCTCGACCACCCGCACGGTGTTGCCGTACTTCTCGCCGAACAGGCTGGTCGCGCCCAGGGCCTTGGCCTCGGCCAGCGGCATGACGCGGGTGAGGACCTCGTGGTTGTTGCGGATCGCCAGGTTCGCGACCTCCTCCACCTCGCTGCGCGCGGCGGCGGACATGCCTTCGCTCCAGGTGAAGTCGAAGCGCAGGTAGCCGGCCTTGTTGAAGGAACCGGACTGCAGCGCCTCCGGGCCGAGGATCTGGTGCAGGGCGGCGTGGATGATGTGCGTGGCGGAGTGGGCCTGCTCGCCGGAGTGGCGGCGCTGCCGGTCGACCTCGGCCAGGACGCGCGCGTCGGCGGGCAGCTCGCCCTCGCGGACGATCGCGCGGTGCACGTTCAGGCCCTTGATCGGCGACTGCACGTCGAGGACCTCGACGACGAAGCCGTCGCCGGTGACCAGGCCGACGTCGCCGGCCTGGCCGCCCGCCTCGGCGTAGAAGGGGGTCTCGTTCAGGACCAGCTCGATCTCGTCGCCCTGGGTGGCGAAGGGAACCAGCTGGCCGGCGCGGACGATGCCGCGGACGGCGGACTCGGTGGAGAGTTCGTCGTAGCCGGTGAAGACGACGTCGCCGGCGGAGTGCAGCTGGGTGAAGACCGTCAGGTCGGCGTGGCCGGCCTTCTTCTGGCGGGCGTCCTTCTGGGCGCGTTCGCGCTGTTCGGTCATCAGCTTGCGGAAGGTCGACTCGTCCACGGCCAGGCCGGCCTCGGCCGCCATCTCCAGGGTCAGGTCGATCGGGAAGCCGTAGGTGTCGTGCAGCGCGAAGGCGTCCTCGCCCGAGAGCTGGGCGCCGGCCGCCTTGGAGGCCACGACTGCCTCCTCCAGGCGTGCGGTGCCGCTGGCGATGGTGCGCAGGAACGCCTTCTCCTCGGCGTAGGCGATGCGGGAGATGCGCGCGAAGTCGCTCTCCACCTCCGGGTAGACGCCCTTCATCGCGTCGCGGGAGGCCGGGAGCAGTTCGGGCAGCACGGCCGTCTCGACGCCGAGCAGGCGCATGGCGCGCACCGCGCGGCGGATCAGGCGGCGCAGCACGTAGCCGCGGCCCTCGTTCGAGGGCACCACGCCGTCGGAGATGAGCATCAGGGAGGAGCGGACGTGGTCGGCGACCACACGCATGCGCACGTCGTCGGTGTGGTGCGGGTCGGCGGGGTCCTCGGTGGAGGTGTACTCCTTGCCGGAGAGCTCGGCGGCCTTGTCCAGCACCGGACGGACCTGGTCGGTCTCGTACATGTTCTCGACGCCCTGCAGGATCATCGCCAGGCGCTCCAGGCCCAGGCCGGTATCGATGTTCTTCTTCGGCAGTTCGCCGAGGATCTCGAAGTCCTCCTTGCCGATGCCCTCGCCGCGCTGGTACTGCATGAAGACCAGGTTCCAGATCTCCACGTAGCGGGTGTCGTCGGCCTCCGGCCCGCCCTCGATGCCGTAGGCGGGGCCGCGGTCGTAGAAGATCTCGGAGCAGGGACCGGCGGGGCCGGGCTGGCCGGTGGACCAGTAGTTGTCCTTCTTGCCGAACTTCTGGATGCGCTCGACCGGCAGGCCGATCTTGTCGCGCCAGATCGCCAGGGCCTCGTCGTCCTCGTGGTAGACGGTAACCCACAGGCGGTCCACCGGAAGGCCGAAGCCGCCCTGCTCCACCGGGGTGGTCAGCAGCTCCCACGCGTAGGAGATGGCCCCTTCCTTGAAGTAGTCGCCGAAGGAGAAGTTGCCGCACATCTGGAAGAAGGTGCCGTGGCGGACGGTCTTGCCGACCTCGTCGATGTCACCGGTGCGGATGCACTTCTGGACGCTGGTGGCGCGGCTGTAGGGGGGCTCTTCGCGGGCCGTCAGGTACGGGATGAACGGAACCATGCCGGCCACCGTGAATAGCAGGGAGGGGTCGCTGGAGACCAGCGAGGCGCTCGGCGCGGCGGTGTGTCCCTTGGCGACGAAGAAGTCGATCCACCGGCGGGCGATGTCCTGCGATTTCATTGTGTCCTTTGGTCCCTTCATGGTTCGGGGTAGGTCGTGGGCCCGGCCTAGTGGCGGCGGGTGCCCGGAATGGCGTCGGCGTCGGAGATCCCGAGGGCGGCGCGCAGCTCGGTTTCCCGGCTGGCCATGCCCTCGCGGAACGCGTAGGCGACATCGTGGAGGCCGTCGGCCACGCGGCCGACGGTGCGGTTGAGGCCTTCGGCCGAGGCGGCGTCCCGGATCTGGATGATCCTGCGCGCGGCCAGGGCACCGATGCCAACACCGATGCCCACCCAGAGAATGCGTTTGAACATGTGGTTCCCCCTAGCGGCTGCGCCGGCCCTTGCCGGTCGGCCGGACCGCCAAGGCGGAGCGGACGCCGTGCGAGAACGCGGCAACCTTGATCAGCGGTGAGCCCAGCGTGGCGGCGGCCAGCGAGGACAGGGCGGTGACGTTGGCGGAGGCGTCGGAGACGTTGCTGGTGATCCCGTCGACCTTGCGCAGCTGCTCGTTGGTGGTGGTCACGGTGGTGGTGACCTCCTCCAGGAGCGGGCTGGTGCCGTCCGAGAGCTCACGCACGGCGAGGCGAAGCTCGTCGAACACCTTGCCCAGCTTCCAGACGGGGACGGCCAGCAAGGCCACCAGCACCGCAAAGACGCCGGCGGCGATCAGCCCGGCGATGTCGGACCCTGTCATATCAACTGCTCCTTGCGATTCGGCACTACCAACGGTAGACAACACTACCGGTCGTTGCTTGCTGCCACCGCGTCGGGGCGGAAACCACTGAGCCCGCGGCACGGGGCCGCGGGCTCAGTGGTGTGCTTGGCGCACTTCCGCTCACGCGGGAGTGGTGCCTAGCGTGCGTAGTACTCGACGACGAGGTTCTCTTCGCAGGTCACGGGGACCTCGGAGCGCTTCGGGCGGCGCACCAGGGTGGCCTGCAGCGACTCCAGCTTGACGTCCAGGTAGCCCGGAACGGCCGGCAGGACGTCGCGGTGGGCGCCGGCGGCGGCGATCTGGAACGGACCCATCTTCTCGGAACGCTCGTGCACGTGCACCAGCTGGCCCGGGGTGACGCGGAACGAGGGGCGGTCCACGCGGGCGCCGTCAACCAGGATGTGGCGGTGCACAACCAGCTGGCGGGCCTGGGAGATGGTGCGGGCGAAGCCGGCACGCAGGACCAGGGCGTCCAGGCGCATTTCCAGCAGCTCGACCAGGTTCTCACCGGTCAGGCCGGCGGTGCGGCGGGCTTCCTCGAAGACGCGGGTCATCTGCGCCTCGCGGATGCCGTACTGGGCGCGCAGGCGCTGCTTTTCGCGCAGACGCACGGCGTAGTCGGAGTCCTGCTTCTTACGGGCACGGCCGTGCTGGCCGGGGCCGTACGGGCGGCGCTCCATGTACTTTTCGGCCTTGGGGGTAAGGGCGATGCCGAGGGCACGCGAAATGCGGACCTTGCGGCGGGCACGGGTGTTGTTAGCCACGGGTGTCCTTTTCTGTACGGCGGCTTGAATTGCTCTGGCCTCCAGGAGGGAGAGTGAGGGGAAGCCGCTCCCCTGCTACTACAGCGCGTCCCCGGGCACCCGGAAGGGTGTTGCGCTTGCGCAGCAAAGGAGGACGGCTTGCCAGCCAAAGATCCATCCTAGCACCAGGGCGGCCCGCTAGCCGCCGCGGACGATCCGGCGCACCCGCTCGAGGCGCTCCGCGATGGCGCGTTCTGCCCCGTTGGCCGTGGGCAGGTAGTAGTTCCGGCCGACCAGGTCGTCCGGCGGGTACTGCTGGCGGGCGATGCCATGCGGCTCGTCGTGGGCGTAGACGTAGCCCTTGCCGTGCCCCAGCTGTCCGGCCCCCGGGTAGTGGGCATCGCGCAGGTGGGCCGGAATCCCCTGGCCGCGGCCGGCCCGCACGTCGGCGATGGCGGCGTTGATCCCGTTGTAGGCGGCGTTGGACTTCGGGGCCGCCGCCAGGTGGACCACCGCGTGGCCCAGGATGATGCGCGCCTCCGGCATGCCGATCAGCTGGACCGCCTGGGCCGCCGCGACGGCCGTCTGCAGCGCGGTGGGGTCTGCCATGCCGATGTCCTCGGAGGCGCTGATCATCAGCCGCCGGGCGATGAACCGCGGGTCCTCCCCCGCCTCCAGCATGCGGGCTAGGTAGTGGAGCGAAGCATCCACGTCGGAGCCGCGGATCGACTTGATGAAGGCGCTGGCCACGTCGTAGTGCTGATCCCCCGCCCGGTCGTAGCGCTGCACCGCGGCATCCATGGCCCGCTCGGCGTGGACGGCGTCGATCCTGACGGTGTCGGCGCCGCTCTCGGCGGCCTCGCCCCAGGCGACGCCGGCCGCGGCCTCGAGCGCGGTCAGGGAACGGCGGGCATCCCCGCCGGAGAGCCGCACCAGGTGCTCCAGCGCGTCGTCGGCCAGCTCAACGGTGCCGCCCAGGCCGCGTTCGTCGGCCACGGCCCGGAGCAGCAGCTGCCTGATGTCCTCTTCCTCCAGGGGCTTGAGCGTGAGCATCAGGGAGCGGGAAAGCAGCGGGGAGACGACCGAGAAGGACGGGTTCTCGGTCGTGGCGGCCACCAGCACGACCCACCGGTTTTCGACGCCGGGCAGCAGCGCGTCCTGCTGGGCCTTGTTGAAGCGGTGGATCTCGTCCAGGAACAGCACCGTGGTGCGTCCGTGCAGGTCGCGGTCCGTCAGCGCCTGGTCCATCACCCGGCGCACGTCCTTAACGCCGGCGGTGATTGCGCTGAGTTCAACGAACTTCCGGCCGGAGCCGCGCGCGATGACGTGCGCCAGCGTCGTCTTGCCGGTGCCCGGCGGGCCCCACAGGATGATGCTGGCCGGCCCCGCCGGCCCGGATCCGTCCACTCCCGCCAGCTGGCGCAGCGGAGATCCCGATTTGAGCAGGTGCGTCTGTCCCACCAGTTCGTCCAGCGTGCGGGGGCGCATGCGCACGGCCAGCGGGGCCCGGGGCCGCCCCGGAACATCTCCGGCCGGCTCGGTCCCGAAGTCGTCCTCATCCGCCATGCTGAACAAATCACTCACGGCCCCCAGTCTAGGAGCCGAGGGGCCCGTGCCGAGCGAAGCGAGGTGCGGGAGGCTTCTGGACGCCGGGTTGTCGTTGAGTCAGGTCCGAGGAGCCCGCGATCTCCCGTTTGCCGGCGTCCTACTGTTCGTGGGGCCGGGAAACGGTGGACTGGAAGCTGTCCCAGAGCATGCGCAGGGTGCGCAGCCGCTCGCGGCCGGAGGCGGTGAGCGCGTAGACCTTGCGGCCGGGCGCGCCCCGGCCCTCCTTCCACGCACCGCGGATGTAGCCGGCCTCCTCCAGCTTGCCGAGGGCCGGATACAGGGTGGCCCCCTTCAGCGGGGAGAATCCGCGCTCCTCCAGCTTCTTCGCCAGGGCGTAGCCGTGGTTCGATCCGTTCTCCAGCCCGGCCAAGAGGCACATCGGCAGCAGGGCGCGTTGCCACGTGCCCGGGTAGCGCGGGAATCCCCCGGTCTCAGCGGGCATGGTGATGCCCCCCGTCCCTCTGGAGATTGTTTGGGCATGAGTTTGGGTGGGGCTGGAACCGCATGCGAGACTCCAATCAAGTAAGTCAGAAACCGATCTAGATTTCTAATAACTCTAAGGCATTGCCGCAGAAAAATCACGCATGCCGCGTATGGATTTCCGGGCCTGGCGGATCCATGCGCTCCGCGGGACGAACAGGATGCCGGCGCAGTGCGCATGCTCCCGCGTTCCCCGTATGGCGTCGCGTCCGCCTGCACGCGACGCCACGGCATGCAGACCGCCAGGCGTTCGGCCGACCCTCCACTCCCCCGCCGGCGCCGATCCCCTGCCAGCGGTCCCGCCGCCCTGGCCGTTCGACACATCCGATGCCACGGACCTGCGCCGGCGTCGAACGGCGGCCCCGTGCGCCTGCTCCCGATCGATCCAGCCCACCGGGCATCGCGCCCCGGGGATTCAGGCAGCGCCGACCAGTCGTGTACACCACCCGGCCCCTCCCCCTCCATGGCGTTTTTGGGGAAAGGATTGTCATTCTGCTGGGCCGCATCCAATCAAGGATACTAGTCCAAAATTCGATCTAGCATAACTATCCGAGTGCAAGAGAACGGATCCCTGCGCCACAAGTCCCAACCACTCAGCATCAGCCGTGCGAACCAGGCACCACCTCCCCCCACCCGCTGCGGCACCCCCCGCAAACCACCGGACTCCCCGGTTCCGTCCCTGCACCATCCCCCGAGGCCGCCGCCCCTGCCACTCCTCCTCGCGCACCGCTGCGTAGCGACACTCCCCTGCGGCGAACTCGCATCACTCCGCCACGAGCCGGCCGACACCTGGCCTGGCGGGCCAACGCGCCCACTCGATGGCGACCCCTCCCCGATTTACCCATGCGCCTATACCCGCGCGCCGCCCCTCCCCTCGGGGCTGCTTTTACGAATGGCCGGGTGGGCTCGTGGGCCGCAACCGGCAGAGGTTTACTAGTCCAAAATCCGATCTAGCATGCATAACGGAATGCAGGGGAGCGGATCCCCGGTTCCACCGGCCCCCTTTCACCCCAGGGACCCCTGCCTCGCCGCGTTGCTTCAACCCCGCACTGTCGTATCGCCGCACCGTTGCATCCCCGCACTTTCGTATCCCCGCGCCATTTCGCCGCGGCTTCCTCCGCCTGCCGCCGCCCTGCGCCAGTCTCCGCGCAACAAGTCCCCGCCCCACCTCCTCCGCGCCCCTGCCGCACGGCATCACTGCCGCAACCCGGCGGCTCGAGTGGACCAGGGCCCACTGGGCGGACGCCATGCCCCACTCGCTCCCCCGGCACGCCGACCCGCGGGCGCCCCTCTCCCTCCGGGCTGCTTTCCGGAAAGACCGGCTGCCGCGGTGAGCCGCAATCGACAGGACCAGCTAGTACGGAAACCGATCTAGCATAATTAACTGAACTCAGGGGAGCGGATCCCCCCCTCCCCACAAGCCACAATCTGGCAGACACAAAAGGCGGGGCGGTGCCCACGCAACCCGTGTTGCGTGGGCACCGCCCCGCCGTCGTTCTGCGGGCCGGACGCCCCGTGCGGCCGCCCTGCCCGCCGGGCCCTACTTGGCCTCGGCAGCTTCCTTCTGGGCGTCTTCCTTCTTGGACTCGGCCTTCTTCGGCTCCGGCTTGGCGTCCACGCCCGCCTCCTTGCGCTGCTGCGGCGTGATCGGGGCCGGAGCAGCGGTCAGCGGATCGAAGCCGCCGCCGGTCTTCGGGAACGCGATGACCTCGCGGATGGAATCCTCGCCGGCCAGCAGTGCCACGACGCGGTCCCAGCCGAAGGCGATGCCGCCGTGCGGCGGGGCGCCGTACTTGAAGCCCTCAAGCAGGAACCCGAACTTCTCGTTCGCGTCTTCCTCGTCGATGCCCATCATCTTGAAGACGCGCTCCTGGATGTCCGCGCGGTGGATGCGGATGGAGCCGCCGCCGATCTCGTTGCCGTTGCAGACGATGTCGTACGCGTAGGCGAGGGCGTTCTCCGGGTCGGTGTCGAACGTGTCGATGAACTCCGGCTTCGGGGAGGTGAAGGCGTGGTGCACGGCGGTCCACTTGCCGGCGCCGACGGCAACGTCGCCGGACGCGACGGCGGCCTCGGCCGCCTCGAACAGCGGCGCGTCGACGACCCACACGAAGGCCCAGTCGCCGTCGTTGATCAGGCCGGTGCGGTGGCCGATCTCCACGCGGGCGGCACCAAGCAGCGCGCGGGCCTCGTGCCTGGAGCCGGCGGCGAAGAAGATGCAGTCGCCGGGGTTGGCGCCGACGGTGGAGGCGAGGTTCTCGCGCTCGAAGTCGGTCAGATTCTTGGCCACCGGGCCGGTCAGCTCGCCGGACTCCTGGACCAGGACGTAGGCCAGGCCCTTGGCGCCGCGCTGCTTGGCCCATTCCTGCCACGCGTCGAGGGTGCGGCGGGCCTGCGAGGCGCCGCCGGGCATGACCACGGCGCCGACGTACGGGGCCTGGAACACGCGGAAGGTGGTGTCCTTGAAGAAGTCGGTGAGCTCGGTCAGCTCCAGTCCGAAGCGCAGGTCAGGCTTGTCGGAGCCGTACTTGTGCATGGCCTCGGCATAGGTCATGCGGCGGATCGGGGTCGGGATCTCGACGTCGATCAGCTGCCACAGCGCCTTCACGATGGACTCGCCGAGGGCGATGATGTCGTCCTGCTCGACGAACGAGGCCTCGATGTCCAGCTGGGTGAACTCCGGCTGGCGGTCGGCGCGGAAGTCCTCGTCACGGTAGCAGCGAGCGATCTGGTAGTACTTCTCAAACCCGCCCACCTGCAGCAGCTGCTTGAACAGCTGGGGAGACTGCGGCAGCGCGTACCACGCACCCGGGGCCAGGCGCGCCGGCACCAGGAAGTCGCGGGCGCCTTCCGGGGTGGAACGGGTCAGCGTCGGCGTTTCGATCTCGACGAACCCGTCCTTGTGCAGCAGCTCGCGGGCGACGCGGTTGGCCTCCGAACGCAGGCGGATGTTGGCGTTCGGCGCCGGGCGGCGCAGGTCCAGGTAGCGGTGGCGCAGGCGCGCCTCCTCGCCGACCTCGACGTGCTCGTCGATCTGGAACGGCAGCGGGGCGGCGGTGTTGAGCACGACGACGGTTTCGGCGATGACCTCCACCTCGCCGGTGGCCAGGGCCGGGTTCTCGTTGCCCTCCGGACGGCGCTCGACGGTGCCGGTCACCTGCAGGACGAACTCGTTGCGCAGGTGGTGGAAGTCGGCTTCGTCGCGGACCACGATCTGGGAAACGCCGGAGGCGTCGCGCAGGTCGACGAAGGCGACGCCTCCGTGGTCGCGGCGGCGGGCCACCCAGCCGGCCAGGGTCACGGTCTGTCCAATGTGCTCGGCCCTGAGGGATCCCAGGTCATGAGTGCGCAGCACTACGGTCCTTTCGGAGGGGAAACGCCCGCGGCGACGCAAGGCGGCGGAGGGGCGGTGTGGTTTGATCAATCCCGATCGAGTTTACCGCCACCGGCGCCCGATGGTTGCGCCGGCTGCGGCCGCCCCTCCCCGCCCTTGCGTCCGATCCACTCACGGAACTCCCCGCCGAAAGTCCACGAGGTGCCCGCATGGCCGCAACGCCCGCCCGCCCCGCTCCCCTGCGGCGTTCCCTTGGCGTCGTCGACGCCACCACGCTGGGCGTCGGGTCCATGGTCGGGGCCGGGGTGTTCGTGGTCCTCTCCCCCGTGGCGGCCCGCGCCGGCGGCCTGCTGTGGGCCGCGCTGCTGGCCGCGGCAGGCATCGCGGTCGCCAACGCCTTGGCCGTCGCGGCCCTGGCGGCGGCGCATCCGGCCAGCGGCGGGGCCTACCTGTACGGGCGGCTCCGGCTCGGCCAGTGGCCCGGCTTCGTGGCCGGCTGGGGGTTCGTCACCGGCAAGACGGCCTCCTGCGCCGCCATGGCCTACACGTTCGCCACCTACGCGGCCCCCGGGGTGGCCGTCCCGCTGGCGATCGGCGCGGTGGCCGCGGTGACCGGCGTGAACCTGTTGGGCATCACCCGCACCGCCGGCGCGGCGCGCCTCCTCGTGGCGCCGGTAGTGGGGCTGCTGGCGTTCGTCGTGGCGGCGTCGTTCGCCGCGCCCCGGCCCGCGGAGCCCCCGCCGGCCGCTGAGCAGCCGACGGCCTGGGCGGTGCTGCAGGCAGCCGGCCTGCTGTTCTTCGCGTTCGCCGGCTACGCGCGCGTCGCCACCCTGGGCGAGGAGGTGAGGGACCCCGAACGGACCATCCCGGCGGCGATCGCCCTGGCGCTGGGCTTCACGCTGGTCCTCTACGGGCTTCTGGCCGCCGCGCTGGTCCATCTGCTGGGCGTCGGGGGCCTGGCCGCGGCCACCGCCCCCGTGCGCGAGGCGGTGGTTTTGCTCGGCGCTCCCGCGTGGCTGGCGGCGGCCGGGGCGGCCCTGGCCAGCCTCGGGGCCCTGATGGCGCTGGTGGCCGGCATCTCCCGCACGGCGCTGGCGATGGCCCGCGAAGGCGACCTTCCCGGCCGCTTCGCCGCCGTTTCGGCCAAGCGCTCGGTGCCGTGGCTTGCCGAGGTGTCCGTGGCGGCGGTGGTCGTTGTGCTGCTGCTGTCCACCGACGCGACCACGATCATCGGCTTCTCCAGCTTCGGCGTGCTGGTCTACTACGCGGTCGCGAACGCCTCCGCGCTGACCCTGCCGCCGCGGGCCCGCACGGAGCGGGCCCGGCGGCAGCCGGAGCGGCCGTGGTACTGCCCGCGGTGGCTGAACGCCGCGGGCCTGGCCGGATGCCTGCTGCTGGCGTTCACGCTGCCCGGGGCCAGCGTGGCCACGATGCTGGCGGTGTTCGCCGCCGGCCTGGCCGGGCGGGCCGTTGCCCTCGCGGTGCGGCGGCGCGACGCCTAGGCGTAGTGCCTAGGCGGTCGCGGCGGCCGGCTCCGCGGCCGGGCGGACCTGCACCTGCAGGTCCTCGGCCGGCGGGGTCCAGCTCGCCGGGTCCGCGGCAACCTGCTCGCCGGAGCGGATGTCCTTGACCTCGTGGGCGCCGTCGGCGCCGGTGAACCAGACGAACGGGATGCCGCGGCGGTCCGCGTACTTGATCTGCTTGCCGAACTTCTCCGCCTTCGCGGCAACCTCGACGGCGATGCCGCGGGCGCGCAGGGCGGCGGCGATGTCCTGGGCCTCGGACCAGGAGTCGTCATGAGCCAGCGTGACCAGCACGGCGGTGGGGACGGAGCGGGTCGCGGCGGCGGTTTCCTCGGCGAGCATGCGGGACACCAGCCGGGTGACGCCGATGGACAGGCCCACGCCGGGGAAGGTGCGGTTGCCCTTGGAGGCGAGGGACTCGTAGCGGCCGCCCGAGCAGATGGAGCCGAGCTGCTCATGGCCGACCAGCACGGTTTCGTAGACGGTGCCGGTGTAGTAGTCCAGGCCGCGGGCGATCGAGAGGTCAGCGACCACCTGCCCGGGGGCGCGGGTGGAGGCCGCCCCGATCACCTGGGCGAGCTCGTCCAGGCCCTGGTCCAGGAGCGGGTGCTCGACGCCGAGGGCGCGGACCCGTTCGACGAACGAGGTGTCCGTGGTGCGGATGCCGGCCAGGGCCAGCGCGGCGGCGGCCTGCTCGTCGGTGGCGCCGAGTTCGGTCCGAAGCAGTTCGGCGACCTTCTCCGGGCCGATCTTCTCCAGCTTGTCGATGCTGCGCAGCACCCCGGCCGTGTCCGCAAGTCCCAGGCCCAGGTAAAAGCCCTCGGCCAGCTTGCGGTTGTTGACGCGCAGGCGGAACTCGCCGATCGGCAGCGCGGACAGCGCCTCGGCGATGACCAGCGCCAGCTCGACGTCGTAGCGGAAGGGCAGTTCGCCGTCGCCGACGACGTCGATGTCCGCCTGGGTGAATTCGCGGAAGCGGCCGTCCTGCGGGCGTTCGCCGCGCCACACCTTCTGGATCTGGTAGCGCCGGAACGGGAACGCGAGGTGTCCGGAATTCTCCACCACGTAGCGGGCGAACGGGACGGTGAGGTCGAAGTGCAGGGCCAGCGCGTTCGGATCCTGCCGGCCGGCCTCGCCTTCCTCGGCCTGCAGGCGGCTGAGCCCGTAGACCTCCTTGTCGATCTCGCCCTTGCGCAGCAGTTGGCCCACGGTCTCGACGGCGCGGGTTTCGATGTTGCTGAAGCCGTGGAGCTCGAAGGTCTTCCGCAGGGTGTCCAGAACGTGCAGTTCCACGAGTCGTTCGGCGGGCAGCCACTCGGGGAAGCCGGACAGGGAGGCCTTGCGTGCCATGGGTCGAATACTCCTTAGACGGTTCGCGTGGGCCGCGGGAGCGCGGGCCCGGCTTTCGTCGCAGGTCCCGCCGGTGCGGCGCGTGTCCCAGTCTAGACGCCGAGGGGCCCCGGCCGAGCGCAGCAAGGCGCGGGATGGCGGCCCGCCGCGGATCAAACTACCTGCGAACGGGGCGACTCGGTAGAGTGGCCGGTGATACTTGCGTCCCGGAACGGTTCCGGGGCCGATCCGAGCGAAAGAGTTCCAGCGGTGACCACCAGTCAGCAATCCGACGACAACGTCCAGCCCGCCACGACCGGCGAGGCCGCCCCGGCGGCCCCCGAAGCGGTTCCTGCGCCGTCCCCCGCCCCGACCAACGAGGCCGCCCCGGCGGCCCCCGAAACGGTCCCTGCGCCGTCCGCAGAGCCCTCGTCCGGCACGACCGACGAAGCCGCCCCGGCGGCCCCCGAAACGGTCCCTGCGCCGTCCGCAGAGCCCTCGTCCGGCACGACCGACGAAGCCGCCCCGGCGGCCCCCGAAACGGTCCCTGCCCCGTCGGCAGCCCCGTCTCCCGCTCCCTCCCCCGCAGCGCCGTCCCCGGCGGCACCCTCCCCGGCGGCTGTTGCCGGCGGCAAGCCGTCCCCGGCCGCCGTCGCCCGCCCGGCGAAGAAGGCCACGGCCCCCGTGGCGGCACCGCCGGCCTACAGCACTCCGCTGGAGGAAGCCGCGAAGTTCGGCCGCGTCACCGAGGACGGCCACGTGTTCGTCCTGGTCGAGGGCGAGGAGCACCCGGTGGGCCAGTACCCGGACGCGACCGCCGAGGAGGCGCTGGCGTACTTCGTGCGCAAGCACGACGACGTCGTCAGCCAGGTCATGCTGCTCGAACAGCGCGTCGCGGCGAAGGCGCCGAGCGCCGACATGGGCAAGACCGTGGACCACCTGGCCCAGACCGTTGCCGAAAAGAACATGGTCGGCGACCTTGCCGCCCTGCAGGTCCGCCTCGAGGCCCTGCGCGCCGGGGTTGGCGAACTGCAGAAGGCCGAGCAGGCCGCCGGCGAGGCGCGCCGCGCCGAGGAACTGGCGACCCGCGAGGCGATCGTCGCCGAGGCCGAGGAACTTGCCGCCAAGGACCCTTCGACGGTGCAGTGGAAGCAGGGCAGCACCCGGATGAACGAACTGTTCGAGCAGTGGAAGACCGCGCAGAAGAACGGTCCGCGCCTGGGTCGGGCCACCGAGGATTCGCTGTGGAAGCGCTTCCGCGGCGCCCGCACCACCTTCGACCGCCACCGCCGCGCGTTCTTCTCCCAGCTGGATTCGGACAACGCCGAGGCCAAGTCCGCCAAGGAGGCCCTGATCGCGCGCGCCGAGGAGCTCTCCCACTCCACCGACTGGGGCAACACCGCTGCCGAGTACCGGCGCCTGATGGACGAGTGGAAGGCCTCCAAGCGCGCCTCCCGCAAGGACGACGACGCCCTCTGGTCCCGCTTCCGCGCCGCGCAGGACGTCTTCTTCAACGCCCGCCAGGGCGCCAACGCCGCCCTGGACGAGGAGTTCGAGTCGAACCTGGCCGTCAAGGAGCAGCTGCTGACCGAGGCGCAGGCGCTGCTGCCGATCTCCGACCTGGCCGCCGCCAAGAAGTCCCTGGACTCCATCCGCGACCGCTGGGAGGCGGCCGGCAAGGTTCCGCGTGCGGCGATGCAGCGCGTCGAGGCCGGCCTGCGCCAGGTCGAGGACGCCGTGCGCAACGCCGAGGACGAGAAGTGGCGCCGGTCCAACCCGGAGACCAAGGCCCGCTCCAACAGCATGCTGAGCCAGCTGGAGGAGACCATCGCGTCCCTGGAAGCCGACCTGGATGCCGCCCGCGCCAAGGGCAACGAAGGCAAGATCCGCGCCGCCGAGGAGGCCCTGGAGGCCCGCCGGGCCTGGCTCGAGACGCTGCGCAAGTCCGCCGCGGACTTCCAGTAGCCACGCGGCCGGGCCGGCGGCCCGGCCGCTGATCCGGCCGGCCCGAGGGGGCGGCCGCCGATATCCACAATCGGCGGCCGCCCCCTGTTGCGTCCGGGCGCCCTTTGCGAGGGTGGACCCATGCCTGCCGCCAGTTCCGCCCCGCGACCCTTCCCGTATCCGGCCGATCCACGCCCCCACGATCCGTTTGCCAACGATCCGGCCCCCGGGATCTTCCTGCCCGGGGAGGTTTTTGCGGCCGCGGAACTGGCGGCCATGGCGTTGGAGGGCATTGTGCGGGAGGTGCTGCCACGCGCCTATGCTCCGGCCCGCGCACCGGACGGCCCCCACCTGCGGGCCGCCGCCGCCGGGCTGCTGGCCGGCAGGCGGCTGGGCGGCCAACGGAGGGGCGACAGGTGGTCAGGCGACAAATGGACAGGCGGCGGCGCGGTGGGAAGGCTGAGCGCGGCGTGGATCCACGGCTGCTGCCCGGCCCCGCAGCGGCTGGAGGTCCTGGTTCCCCGCTTCCACCGCCTGCCCGCGCACGCCGACCCGCTGCCGGTGCAGCTGAGCGAGGCGCGGCTGGGCGCGGAGGACATCGTGCGGATCGCCGGCGTGCCGGTGACCTCGCCGCCGCGAACCGCGGTGGACGTGGCGCTCTGCGGCCCCGAGGCGGAGTCGCTGGCGGTCCTGGCCCTCCTGCTCGCTGCGCCGGAACTGGGCTGCACGGGCCAGGCGGTGCTGGACCTGCTGGAGGGCCAGGCCCGCCGGCCCGGCAAGCTGCGGGCCCGCGAACGGATCGAGCGGGTGCTGGGCGCGGGAGCCTAGCACCCGCCCGGTCCGGGCGGGTGCGGTGCGCTAGATGCGGCGCTGGCCCGCCGTCGTGCGGTACACGTCGTAGACCCCGTCGATGCGGCGCACCGCGTTCAGCACGTGGTGCAGGTACTTCGTGTCGCCCATCTCGAACGAGAACCGGGACATGGCCACCCGGTCGCGGGTGGTGTTCACGCTCGCGGCGAGGATGTTGACGTGGTTGTCGGAAAGGACCTTGGTCACGTCTGAGAGCAGGGACTTGCGGTCCAGGGCCTCCACCTGGATCTCCACCAGGAAGACGCTGGACTTGGTCGGCGCCCACTGGACGTCGACGATCCGGTCCGGTTCGGAGAGCAGCTCCTGCAGGTTGACGCAGTCGGTACGGTGCACGGAGACGCCCGAACCGCGGGTCACGAAGCCCTTGATCGGGTCCGGCGGGACCGGGGTGCAACAGCGGGCCAGTTTGGCCAGCACGTCGCCGGCGCCCTGGACGATGACGCCCGAGTCGGAGGCCTTGTGCCGCTGCGGGACGTTGACGATCGAGGTCTCGTCGAACGCCGTGTCCTCGACGTGGGCCGGACCCACCAGCGCCGTGAGGTGCTCGATGACGTTCTGCGCGGACGTGTGCCCGTCGCCGACCGCGGCGTAGAGGGCGGTGATGTCGGTGTGCCGCAGCTCGTGCGCGACGGCCGTGAGGGTGTCGTGCGTCATCAGCTTCTGCAGCGGCAGGTTGTTCTTCCGCAGCGCCTTGGTGAGCAGGTCCTTGCCCTTGTCGATCGCCTCCTCGCGGCGTTCGCGGGTGAACCACTGGCGGATCTTGTTACGGGCGCGGGCGCTCTTGACGAAGCCCTGCCAGTCCTGGCTGGGGCCGGCACCCTCGGCCTTGGAGGTGAAGATCTCCACCCAGTCGCCGTGGTTGAGCTCGCTGTTGAGCGGAACCAGCTTGCCGTTGACGCGGGCGCCGATGGTGCGGTGCCCCACCTCGGTGTGCACGGCATAGGCGAAGTCCACCGGGGTGGACCCTGCCGGCAGGGCCATGACCTCGCCCTTGGGGGTGAACACGAACACCTCGGCGGCATTGATCTCGAAGCGCAGCGAGTCCAGGAACTCGCCCGGATCGCGGGTTTCCTGCTGCCAGTCGAGCAGGCTGCGCAGCCAGCCCATGTCCGTCCCGTCGGGGCCGTCCTCGGTCTTGGCTCCGGGGTTCTTGTACTTCCAGTGCGCGGCCACGCCGTACTCGGCCCGGCGGTGCATGTCGTGGGTCCGGATCTGGATCTCCACCGGCTTGCCGCCGGGGCCGATCACCGTGGTGTGCAGCGACTGGTACATGTTGAACTTCGGCATCGCGATGTAGTCCTTGAACCGGCCGGGCAGCGGGTTCCAGCGCGCGTGCAGCGAGCCGAGGGTCGCGTAGCAGTCGCGGACCGAGTCCACGAGCACGCGCACTCCCATCAGGTCGTGGATGTCGTTGAACTCCTTCCCGCGCACGATCATTTTCTGGTAGATCGAGTAGTAGTGCTTGGGCCGGCCGGTGATGGTCGCCTTGATCCGCGCCTGGTGCAGGTCCTCGCCGATCTGGGAGCGGACCGTGGAGAGGTACTTCTCGCGCTCGGGGGTGCGGTCCCCCACCATGCGCACGATCTCCTCGTACACCTTCGGGTGCAGCGCGGCGAAGGAGAGATCCTCCAGTTCCCACTTGATGGTGTTCATGCCCAGGCGGTGGGCCAGCGGGGCGAAGATCTCCAGCGTTTCGCGGGCCTTCTTCGCGCTGGACTCCGGGGAGACGTAGCGCCAGGTGCGGGCGTTGTGCAGCCGGTCGGCGAGCTTGATCAGCAGCACCCTGATGTCCTTGGACATCGCCACGACCATTTTCCGGACGGTCTCCGCCTGCGCGGCCTCGCCGAACTGGACCTTGTCCAGCTTGGTGACCCCGTCCACGAGCATGGCGACCTCGGGGCCGAACTCGCGGCGCAGGTCGTCGAGGGAGTAGGAGGTGTCCTCGACGGTGTCGTGCAGCAGCGCGGCGGCCAGGGTGGTCCCGGTCATGCCCATTTCGGCAAGGATCGTGGCCACGGCCACCGGGTGGGTGATGTACGGGTCGCCGCTCTTGCGCTTCTGCCCCTCGTGGTAGCGCTCGGCCACCGCGTAGGCGCGGGTGATCAGCTCCAGGTCCTCGCGCGGGCTGTTGGCGCGGACGGTGCGCAGCAGGGGTTCGAGGATCGGCGGCTGCCCGGACGGGTTGCGCCCGGCCAGCCGGGCCAGGCGCGACATGGCGCGCTCCCTGCGGCCGGGCACCGGACGGCCCGAAGGCTGCGGCCCCGGAGCCGCGTGGATGGGCTGTTCAGCCATGGCTGCTCCTTTCACTGCGGACCGTGTGGGCGGATCCTCCGGCCTGACAACCGCCTGTCCGGACCCGGTGGGAACATCCCCGGCTGACAGGCGGTGAATCTAGGGTATAGCAACGGAACCCCAACGATGGCGGGAACGACGGCGGGGGCGCCGGCGGGTGTCGCCGGCGCCCCCGTTGCGGGCTTCGGTGCCGCTACGCGGCGGTCGGTGCCGAGGCCGCCTGCTGCTCGCGGACGCGCTGGGTGTGACGCACGATCTCGGGCTCCTTCTCGCGCAGCAGCTCGTAGAGCGGGGCCTGGAAGAAGATCGTGGACAGGGCGCTGACGATGATGCCAACGAACAGGGCCAGCGACAGGTCGCGCAGCGTGCCGGCGCCCAGCAGGAACGCGCCGATGAACAGAATCGAGCCGACCGGCAGGACCGCCACGACGGAGGTGTTGATCGAGCGCACCAGAGTCTGGTTGATGGCCAGGTTGACCTGCTGGGAGAAGGTGCGCCGGGTCTGCCCGAACAGGTTCGCGGTGTTTTCGCGGATCTTGTCGAACACCACCACCGTGTCATAGAGCGAGTAGCTCAGGATGGTCAGGAAGCCGATGATCGCCGAGGGCGTGATCTCGAACCCGGAGAGCGCGTAGATGCCGGCGGTGACGATCAGCACCGTCAGCAGGCCGGCGATCGCCGCCAGCGACATCTTCCACGTGCGGAAGTACGCGGCCATCAGCAGCGCGACCAGCACCACGAACGTGACCAGGCCGATCAGCGCCTGCTTGGACACCTCCTGGCCCCACGTCGGGCCGATGAACGTGGAGGTGACCTCGTCCTTGGTGACCCCGTAGGACGTCGCCAGCGCCTCGGCGACCTGCAGCGTCTGGTCGTCGCTGAGCTTGTCCGTCTGCACGCGCATGGTGTTCGGCGCGATGTTGGTCACGCGCGGGTGGTGGTCGGGGGCGGCGGAGAGCACGGCTGCCTCGCCCGGGCCCACGGCCGTGTCGGCCACGGAGGAAACGGTGAACTCGGAGCCGCCGCGGAACTCGATGCCCAGGTTGAAGCCGCCCTTGGCGATCGGGACGATCAGCGACAGGAGCACCAGCAAGCCCGCGATGGAGAACCAGAGCTTGCGCCGGCCGATGAACTGGTAGGAGCGCTTGCCCGTGTAGAGCTCGTTGCCCCAGGTGGCGAGGTTAGGCATTGTCGGTCTCCTTCACGGACGAGCCTGCGGCCTGTTCCGCCTTGCGGCGTTCGGCGATGGTCTGCCGGCGGGCGGCCTCGTTGGTGGCTGCGGCGTTGCGCTTGGTGCGCGCCTGGCCGGCGTCCGCGCTGTAGCGGCGCACCTGGCCGGCCCCGCGGTAGAGCGGTTCGACGCCCATCAGCGACGGGTCCAGCCCCGAGAGGCGGTGGCCCTCGCCGAAGAATTTGGTGCGGGCCAGCAGCTGCAGCACCGGGTGGGTGAACAGGAACACGACGATCAGGTCGGCGATGGCGGTCAGGCCGAGGGTGAACGCGAAGCCGCGCACGTTGCCCACGGCGGCGATGTACAGCACGACGGCGGCCAGCAGGTTCACCGCCTTCGAGGCCAGGATGGTGCGCTTGGCGCGCTTCCACCCGGTTTCGACGGCGGAAGGAAGGCTGCGTCCGTCGCGCAGTTCGTCGCGGACGCGCTCGAAGTAGACGATGAACGAGTCGGCGGTCAGACCGATCGCCACGATCAGGCCCGCGACGCCGGCCAGCGAGAGCCGGTAGTTCTGGGCCCAGCCGAGCAGGGCGATTGCCGCGTAGGTGAGCACGCCGGCCACGACGAGCGAGGCCACGGTGACCAGGCCCAGCAGGCGGTACTGGAAGAAGGAGTAGATCGCCACCAGGCCCAGGCCGATCAGGCCCGCGACGATGCCCATGCGCAGCTGGTCGGCGCCGAGGGTGGCGGAGATCTGCTGCTCAGACTGGATCTCGAAGCTGATCGGCAGGGCGCCGTACTTCAGCTGCTCGGCCAGTGCGCGGGCGCTCTCCTCGGTGAAGGAGCCGGTGATCTGGGCGCGGCCGTCGGCGATGACGCTGTTGGTGGTCGGCGCGGAGACGACCTGGCCGTCCAGGACGATCGCGAACTGGTTCTGCGCGCCGGTCTGCTGGACCAGGCGGGTGGTGACGTCGGCGAAGCGCGTGGCGCCGTCGCCGTTGAAGACCAGGTTCACGGCCCACTGGCCGGTGGAGTAGCCCGTGGAGCCCTGCGTCATGCCGAAGGAGGCGTCCGCGATGTCGGTGCCGGGCACCTCGACCGGGCCCAGGATGTACTTCGCCTGGGTCCCCGGCTCGCAGGCGATCATCGGCTTGGCCGGGTCGCCGGAGGTGGTTTCGCCGCTGAACAGCTCGGTGGTGCAGTCGTGGGCCTCGAAGGCCTTCCAGAGGTCGGCGTCGATCCAGTTGGTGTCCGAGGCATTCGCCGGATCGGCGGTCGGTTCCGGGAGGTCCTTCTCGGGGGTGCGGTCCGCCTCCGGGGTGGCTGCCCACGAGCCGGAGGCGATGACCGGGCGGAACTCCATGTTGGCGGAGGCCTGGATGAGCTCACGCGTCTTGGCGTCGGGGACGCCGGGCATCGACACCACGACCTTGTTGCCGGACTGGGTGCTGATCTCCGCCTCGGACACGCCGGAGCCGTCGACGCGCTGGCGGATGATCTCCACGGCTTGGTCCAGCTGCTCCTGCGTGGCCGCGTCCCCGCCCTGGACCTTGGGGGCCAGGATCATCTGGGTGCCGCCCTCCAGGTCGAGCGCGAGCTTCGGGGACCAGGTCGTCTTGGCGGTGGCCACACCGGTGGCGAGGATCGCTCCGCAAAGGATGAAGATCACGCCGAGCCACAGCAGCGCACGCCGGGCGTGCCTGATCGGGCCAGTTGTTGACATCGTGGGACTTTCTACTCGTGGCGTCCGATGCCGGGCATCGGGACGGTGGCATGGGTCCGCGCGGCACCCCGTCGGGATGCCGCGCGGGGCGGCCTACTCCTTGGTGGTGCCAGTGCCGGTGGTGTCCGTGCCGTCCAGGCGGCGGCGGGTTTCCTCCGGGGTCTCCTGGGCGTACCCCTCCACGGCCGGGGTTTCCCGGACGTAGCCCTCGGTGGCCGGAGCCTCCTCGGCGATCGCCTCGGCCGGGGCCTCCTGCGGGACGACCTTGCCGATGGCCTGCGCGTGGACGGTGGCGGTGTTGCCCGGGGACAGCTCCAGGACGATCTTGTTGTTCTCGCTGTCGATGGACAGGACGGTACCGAACAGGCCGAACTGGGTCATGACCTCCGCGCCCGGCGCCAGCTCGGACTTGAGCTGCTCCTGGGCCTTCTGGGCCTTCTTGCGGCCGCGGAACATCATGAAGATGAGGAAGGCGAAGGCCGCGAGCAGGATGAGCGTCATCGGGTCGAACCCGGAGCTCGGCGCGGGGGTCGTCTGGGCCAGTACTGTCGTGGTCACTGAGGGCTACCTGTTTCCTGTGTGGAGTGATGGGCCCGGCGCCGCAGGCGGTCACGGCGGGGCAGGCAAGTTCCCAGTGTATAGGCCGTTTCTGAACGCAGCCTTGGACCCGGCGACGCCGTCCTTAACGTTTCGCCCAGTCAGCCCGCCACGGCGGCCCGGCCCGGCCCCGCGGGAGCCCCTCCCGGTCCGCGGGCCTGGCGGGGCCCTGCGCGGACGCTAGTCCTCCCCGGCGTCCCCGTCCGTGTCGAAACCGAAGGTGCCCTGGCCCGCTGCCAGCACGGCGTCGGCGGGCATGGCCAGCCCCAGGTGGGCCCAGGCGGCGGCGGTGGCGATGCGTCCCCGCGGCGTGCGGCCCAGCAGGCCCTCGCGGACCAGGTACGGCTCGGCGACGGTCTCCACCGTCTCGGTCTCCTCGCCGACCGCGATGGCCAGCGTGGACAGGCCCACCGGCCCGCCGCCGAACTTGGTGCACAGCGCGTGCAGCACGTTGCGGTCAAGCCGGTCCAGCCCGCGCGCGTCGACCTCGTACATGTCCAGCGCCTCGGAGGCGCCGCGGGCGTCGATCTGCTCGATCCCGTGCACCAGGGCCCAGTCTCGCACGCGGCGCAGGAGCCGGTTGGCGATGCGCGGGGTGCCGCGGGAGCGCCCGGCGACTTCGGCGAATCCGGCGGAGTTGACCTTCATGTCCATGAGCATGGCCGAGCGGCGCAGCACCAGTTCCAGTTCCTCGGTCGCGTAGAACTCGAGGTGCCCGGTGAACCCGAAGCGGTCGCGCAGCGGGCCCGGCAGCAGGCCGGCGCGGGTCGTCGCCCCAACCAGCGTGAACGGGGGCAGCTCCAGCGGGATGGCGGTGGCGCCGGCGCCCTTTCCGACGATGATGTCGACGCGGAAGTCCTCCATCGCCATGTAGAGCATTTCCTCGGCGGGGCGGCTCATGCGGTGGATCTCGTCCAGGAAGAGGACCTCGCCCTCGCTCAGCGAGGACAGGATCGCGGCCAGGTCGCCGGCGTGCTGGATGGCGGGTCCGGAGCTGATGCGCAGCGGGGCGTTCATCTCGGCCGCGATGATCATCGCCAGGGTGGTCTTGCCGAGCCCGGGCGGACCGGACAGCAGGACGTGGTCGGCGGTGCGGCCGCGGATCTTGGAGGCCTCCAGGACCAGGGAGAGCTGGCGGCGGACGCGCTGCTGGCCGACGAAGTCGTCGAGGTTCTTGGGGCGCAGCGCCGACTCGAGGGCGCGCTCCTCGGGTTCGCTGGAGGAGGCGGTCAGCGGCTGGCTCTCGGTCACGGCCGGCTCCTAGCGCCCGGCCCGTGCGGTGCCGCGGCCCAGTCCGCGCAGGACCGTGCGCAGGATCTGGCCGACGTCGCCGCCCTCGACGGCGTCCGGTTCGGCCTCGACGGTGGCATCGATGGCCTTGCCGGCGTCCTTTTCGGTCCAGCCGAGCCCCATGAGCGCCTCGAGCACCTGCCCCTTCCACGGCTGGTCGGCGGTGCCGCCGGCGGCCGTGGTCGGCTCGCCGGTGGGCACGAGCTTGCCGGCCAGTTCGAGCACGATCCGCTGGGCGCCCTTCGGACCGATGCCCGGGACGCGGGTGAACGCCTTGACGTCGCCGGTGGTGGCCGCGACGCGCACGTCCTCCGGGGTGTGGACCGCGAGGATCGAGAGCCCCAGCCGGGGGCCGATCCCGGAGACGCCGGTGATGACCTCGAAGACCTCGCGCTCGGCGGCGTCGGAGAAGCCGAACAGCGTCATCGAATCCTCGCGGACCACCATGGAGGTCTCGACCGAGGCCTCGCGGCCCACATGCAGTCCGGACAGGGTCCGCGGGGTCGCCTGGACCAGCATGCCGAAGCCGCCGACGTCGATGACCGCGTTGTGCAGGCCCACGTGCCGAACCGTGCCCGTCAGGGAAGAAATCATGCCCTAGCCATCCTTCGGCGTCGTGCTGGCTGGCCGGTTCCGGCCGCCATCCGAATATATCTACGAATAGGGTACCGGGTCAGTGCCGCCGGCGGGTACCGGCACGCCGCGCCTTCGCCTCGGCCTCCGCCCAGGCGCGCTGCGCGCCGGTCAGTCCCGCGGAGCCGCCGTGGGCGGAGGCCGAGGCCTGGGACCCGGGCGCGGCCCCGCGCCAGCCATGCGTGATGGCCAGGGCGACGGCATCGGCCGCGTCGGCGGGCTTGGGCGGGGCGTCCAGGCGCAGGATCTTGGCCACCATCTTGCCCACGGCCGCCTTGTCCGCCTGGCCGCTGCCGGTCACCGCGGCCTTGACCTCGGTGGGGGTGTGCAGCGCCACCGGGATGCCGCGGCGCGCGGCGGCGGCGATCACGATTCCGGACGCCTGGGCGGTGCCCATCACGGTACTGACGTTGAGTTGGCTGAACACCCGCTCGATCGCCACGACGTCGGGCTCATGGCGGTCCAGCCAGGCGTCGATGCCCTCGGCGATGGCGAGCAGCCGTTTGTCCAGCGGGACGTCCGGCGGCGTGCCGACCACCGTCACGTCCACGAGCGTCGCGCGCCGGTTGGTTTCGACGTCGACCGCGGCCAGTCCGCACCTGGTCAGGCCGGGGTCGACCCCGACGACGCGCAACGCCATGGAGGACTAGTCCTCCTCGAGCTCGGCGAGGACCTCGGCGCTGATGTCGGCGTTCGAGTAGACGTTCTGGACGTCGTCCAGTTCCTCGAGGGCGTCGACCAGCTTCAGGAACTTGCGGGCGGCGTCGGCTTCCAGGTCCACCTGCATCGAGGAGACGAACTCGACCTCGTCGGTCTCGTACTCGATGCCGGCCTCCTCGAGCGCGGCCACGACGGCGCGCAGGTCGGCGGGCTCGGAGTGGACCTCGAAGTTGTCCCCGGATTCCTTGACCTCGTCGGCGCCGGCCTCGAGGACGGCCATGAGGACGTCGTCATCGGTCAGCTCCTTCTTCGGCAGCGCCACGACGCCCTTGCGGGAGAACATGTAGGACACCGATCCGGGGTCGGCGATGCTGCCGCCGTTGCGGGTCACCGCGACGCGAACCTCGGAGGCGGCGCGGTTCTTGTTGTCGGTGAGGCACTCGATCAGCACGGCGGATCCCTGCGGGCCGCGCGCTTCGTAGATGATCTCCGCGTAGTCGACGACCTCGCCGGTCAGGCCGGCGCCGCGCTTGATGGCGCGGTCGATGTTGTCGTTGGGCACCGAGGTCTTCTTGGCCTTGGAGACGGCCAGTTCGAGGGCCGGGTTGCCGGAGAGGTCGGCACCGCCGGCGCGGGCCGCAACTTCGATGTTCTTGATCAGCTTCGCGAAGGACTTGGCGCGCCGGGCGTCAATGACGGCCTTCTTGTGCTTGGTGGTTGCCCATTTGGAGTGGCCGGACATGCTTACGCTTCTCCTCTGATCATCTGGATGAATAGTTCGTGGATGCGCCGCTCCCCTGTGACCTCGGGATGGAACGAGGTGGCGAGCAGCTTCCCCGAACGCACTGCGACAATTCTAGCCGCGCCCGGGGCCTGCGCCGCGGCGGACGTCCCGGAAAGCGCCACGCTGGCGAGCACCTCGACGTCCGGACCGATGCTTTCCACCCACGGCGCGCGGATGAACACCGCGTGCACCGGGGCCGCCTCGGCGCCCGGAACGACGCCGGGCAGCTTCTCCAGCCCGGCGAAGCGCAGGTCCGTCTCGAAGGAGTCCACCTGGCGCCCGAACGCGTTGCGGCGAACCACCATGTCGATGCCGCCGAAGGTCTGCTGGCGGTTGCCGGCCAGGTCGGTGGCGGGGTCGGCGAGGGTGTTGGCGAGCAGGATCATCCCGGCGCAGGAGCCGTAGACCGGCAGTCCCTCGGCGATCCGGCGCTTGAGCGGCTCGGCGACGCCGAAGGCGCGGGCGAGCTTGTCGATCGTGGTGGACTCGCCGCCGGGCAGCACCAGCCCGTCCAGGCCGTCCAGTTCCTCCGGACGGCGCACGGGCACCGCGTCCGCTCCCCCGGCGGCCAACGCCGCCGCGTGTTCGCGGACATCGCCCTGCAGGGCCAAGACACCGATTTTCAGCACGAATCGTCGCTTCCTCCCGGCGCGCGGCCGGGCGTCGCGCCGCAGAGAAGCGGCGCGTGGGTTGATGGGGACCGCGCCCAGTTTATGCGCTGGGCGGCGGCGGTCCGCACCGGGGCGGTTTTCCGTTGCGTTTCCGAAGGACTCGCGCGCGGCCACGGGGCGGTCCGGCCGGGCGGCGCGGGACGCCTTGGGAGCGGCGGGTTACGGGACTGCGCCTTCCGAAACCCCGGCTTCCGAAACCGCAGTCTCCGGAACCGCGCTTCCGGGCACCCAGGCCGCGGCGCCGTCGTCGTCCGCGCCGCGGGCGTTCACCGTCGCCGTCGTGCGGGCCAGGGATGCGGCGTCCTCGGCCGTGCCGGTGCAGGGATCGGCCGCCGGCAGGGCGCACCAGCGCGCCGGTGAGCGTGCCATGATGTGCGCGGCCCAACGCGGATCCCCGGCCTGCCATCCGCCGGCGGCGCGCGTGAAGCGCAGCTTCACCGTCAGCCCCTCGCGGTTGACCGCGAGGTCGGTCGCATGGGCGGCCACGCTGTTGCCGAGCCCGTAGGCGATCCACACCCCGGCGTGCTTCTCCAGCGGCAGGACCGAATGCGTGTGGTGCCCGTAAACGAAGTCGAACTCGCCGCTCTCGGCCAGCGCGCGGGACACCTGCACCTGCCGCGCGCTGGGTGTGGAGGAGTACTCCACGCCGTCGTGGAGTGCGGCGAGCACGATGTCGGCACCCGCCGCGCGCGCCTGCCGCGCCTTGGCGACGAGCCGGCGCGTTTCGATCAGGTCCACCCTCCAGGCGGTGTCGGCCCGCAGCCCGTTGAGCCCGTACGTGGCGGCGACGATGGCGATCCGGGCGCCGCCGGCGTCCACGATGAGCGGCCGGGCCGCGGCGGCGGAACTGCGGTAGGACCCGGTGTGGGCCAGGCCCGCATCGTCGAGGGTGTCCAGGGTACGTTCCACGCCCGCGGTCCCGGCATCGACGGTGTGGTTGCTGGCGGTGGTGCAGGCGTCGTAGCCGGTGGCCTTCAGGGCCGGGGCGATCTGCGGCGGGACCGTGAAGCTGGGGTAGCCGGAGTACGGTCCCCCCTGCGGGGCCAGCGGGGTCTCCAGGTTGCAGACGGCCAGCTCCGCCTCCACGAGGAAGGGCCGCAGGCCGGACAGCAGGGGCCTGAAGTCGTAGCTGCCGCCGCCGTCGCGCTTGGCCTGTTCCCACAGCGCCGGGTGCAGCAGGACGTCGCCGGTCACCACGACGTCCACGCAGTCCGCGGGGGCGCAGTCGGCGCCCTCCGGCGACCCCGGCGCTTCGACGGTCGGGGCTTCAGCGGCCGGCTTTTCGGAGGCAGGGGTTTGCGGGGAAGCCGTTCCGGGAACCGCCTCCCCTGCGCCAGGCGCCGCCGGCGCTTCGGATCCAGCAGGATTCGAGACTGCTGGATTCGAGACTGCTGGATTCGCCCCGGGACCCGTGCAGCCGGAGAGCGTGGTGGCGGCGGCCAGCGCCGCGGCCACCACTGCGGCCTTCACGGCGCGGGGGAAGGCGTTGGTGGATTCCCCAGGAAACCGGACAGCCCGGCATTCACCGGCTGCCGGCAGCCGGCCTCGTTCCCTGCCCATGCCACCCCGTTCCCAAGCCTCACCCAGCCCCGCTCCTTCACAGGAAGACACATCCGGCCTTCGCTGCCCTTCCGGTCGCTGCTGCCCTGTCCCATTTGTGGGCCCTGCCCCGCCGTCGCCGGCCGGGCCTGTCCCGTGTCCACCCTACGATCTGCCGGCCGATCCACCACCCGATCCGCCCTCGCCCGATCCACCCTAGGCCGGCCCTGCCCCCATCACGTGCCTACAACACAACCGTGTGACAGGCTTGGTCCATGACGCACGCCTCCATGGCATCGAATCCGCTTCCCCAGCCCGATCCGCCGCAGGTTTCCGGTGCGCACCCGGGTTCCACGCCGTTGTCAGGGCCCGATCAACCGTTGGGGCCCAATCCGCTGCTGGAGCCCAGCGGGCTGCCCTTCGGGATCCCCGACTTCTCCGCCGTGGCGCCGGAGCACTACCTGGAGGCCGCCAAGCAGGGCGCCCAGGAGCACCTGGCGGAGCTGGCGGCGATCGCCACCGACCCCGCGGCGCCGACCTTCGCGAACACCTTCGAGGCGTACGAACGCAGCGGCCAGCTGCTCCGCCGCGCCGCCATGGCCTTCGGGACCGTCAGGCCCGCCCACGGGACCGCGGACCTTTTGGAGGTCGACGCCGCGTTGCAGCCGCTGCTCTCCGCCCACCGCGACGCCGTCCACCTGGACCCGGCGCTGCACGCCCGGCTGGCGTCGCTGGACACCACTGGGCTTGACGCCGTCGAACTGGATGAAGAGCAAGCCCGCCTGGCTGAGGAGACGCTGCGCGACTTCCGGCTGGCCGGCGCCGACCTCGACGACCCCGAAAAGGAGCGGCTGCGCGGGCTGAACGCCCGGATTGCCGAGCTCTCCACCGACTACTCGCGCCGGCTGCTCGCCGGGATGAACGCCGCGGCGGTCCACTTCGGCCACGCGGAGGAACTTGAGGGCCTGGATCCCGCCGAGATCGCCTCCGCGGTGGAGGCCGCCCGCACGGCCGGCCACCCGGACGGGTTCCTCCTCACCCTGGTCCTGCCGACGGGGCAGCCAGCGCTGGAACGCCTCCGGCTGGCGGCCTCCCGGCGCCGCCTGTTCGAGGCATCGCTGGGCCGCGGCATCGGCGGCGAGCACGGCACGCTCGGCGTCGCCGCGGAAATCGCCGCGCTGCGGGCCGAGCGCGCCGGGCTGCTCGGCTACGGCAGCCATGCCGAACTGGTGCTGGAGCGGCAGACCGCGCCGTCGTTGGCCGCCGTCCGCGACAGGCTGGCGGAACTGGTGCCGCCGGCCGTGGCGAACGCCCGCCGCGAGGCCGCCGTGCTCGCCGAAGCGGCAGGGCACCCGGTGGAGCCCTGGGACTGGGCCTACTGCTCCGCCGCCGTGCGCCGCGACCGCTACGCGGTGGACGCCGCGGCGCTGCGCCCGTGGTTCGAGCTCGAATCGGTGCTGCACCGGGGCGTGTTCGCCGCCGCCACCGCGCTGTACGGGATCACGTTCACGGAGCGGACCGACCTGCCGGCCTACCATCCGGACGTGCGCGCGTGGGAGGTGTCGGAGGAGGACGGGAGCCCGCTGGGCCTGTTCCTGGGCGACTTCTTCGCCCGCCCGACCAAGGCCGGCGGCGCCTGGATGAACTCGCTGCGCGACGGCGCCTCCCTGCTGCGGGAGCGGCCGGTGGTCACCAACACGCTGAACATCGCGCACCCGGCCGGCGGCGGGCCCGCCCTGCTGGGCCTGGATGAGGTCAACACGCTCTTCCACGAGTTCGGGCACGCGCTGCACGGGCTGTTCTCCGCGGCCCGCTACCCCTCGCTGGCCGGCACCTCCGTCCCGCGCGACTTCGTCGAATACCCCTCCCAGGTCAACGAGATGTGGGCGCTGTGGCCCTCGCTGGCCGCCGGGTACGCCCGCCACCACCTCACCGGGGAGCCGCTGCCGGAGGATGCGCTGGAACGGATCAAGGACGCCGCGCTGTGGGGCGAGGGGTTCGCGACCACCGAATACCTGGCCGCCACCGTGCTGGACCTGGCCTGGCATTCGCTGGCGCCGGGGCAGGCCGTGGAGGACCCGCTGGGCTTCGAGGACGAGGCGCTGCGCGCGGCCGGGTTCGACCCGGACCTGGTGCCGCCGCGCTACCGCACCGGCTACTTCAAGCACATCTTCGACAGCGGCTACGCGGCCGGCTACTACTCCTACATCTGGAGCGAGGTGCTGGACGCGGACACCGTGGAGTGGTTCACCGAGCAGGGCGGCCCGGTCCGCTCGGCCGGCACCGTGTTCCGCGCGGAGCTGCTCTCCCGCGGCAACACCCGCGATCCGCTGGAGTCCTACGTGGCGTTCCGCGGCCGGGAGGCGCGGATCGAACCCCTGTTGCGGCGCAGGGGCCTCGCTCCAATCGAGACCGCCCCCACCGGGCCCGCGCCGGCGACGCCCGACGGTCCACCGGCGCCATGAGCACCATAGCCCGGGCCCAGCGGGCCTTCGAGGCTTGGCTGGACGACCTCGCCGAAGCCACCGGCGGCAAGCATTTCACGACCTTCGGCTGCCGCTGGGTGTGGCTGCCAACCCGGCGCCGGCTGATGCTGCTGTTCCCCGACGCGCCCGCCGCCGCGGGCCTGCGGCCGGGGCTGGCCGAAGGGGCCCGGCTCGGTGCCGTCGAGGTGCACGCCTGGCTCAACGCCGGGGTGCGGGGACATGAGCTCGAGGACCTCGGCTTCACCGAGCAGGCCCCCCTGCTGTGGCATGCCGGCATCCCCACCACCACGATCCCGATCATTCGCCCCATCCAGGAGTCTCCAGCCCCCGCGCCTTCCGCCCCGGATCCTTCCGTCCCGGAGCCTTCGGCCCCGCGGTCCGGAACGGCCGGCCCTGCTCAGCCGCAAGCTCAGACGGGAGCGCGGACGGGGGCGCCGCCGATGCCGGGGAGGGCGCCCCGTTCGGTGACGCACCCCTTGGGCGCCGCGGACGAGCTGCCGGGCGGTTTGACCGTCCAGCTCGGGGGCCGGGTGGCCGAGGCCCGCGGGGCCGACTCCGCGGAACTCGCGGTCGCCGACGGGCGCTGGCCGGTGCTCCACGCCACGGTGCGCACCGCGCAGGGACAGGCCGTGGGGCACGGTTTCGCCAGGACCGGCCCGGACGGGCTGGTTTCGCTGCACGCGGTGGCCGTCTCCCCCGCGTACCGCCACCAGGGGGCCGGCAAGGCCCTGGTGCGGGCACTCACGGCAGGGGCGCCGGAGATCGTGGCCGCGGCGGCCCCGGCCGCCACGCCGTTCCTGGAGGCCTGCGGCCTGGGCCTGGTCGGCCGCGGCCGGCACCTGATCCTGAAGTGCTAAGCATTTCCGGCGGCGCTTCCCTGGCAGATTCTGGAAACGACGACGGAGGCCGGTCACCCTCAGGGGTGACCGGCCTCCGTCGTCGTACTTTACTGCTTGGCGACAATCGCGCCAGGCCCTCTTGGCTCAATAAGAGAGCCTGCAGAGGCTCCATGGACGAGGCGCGCCAGCGCCGAGTCCATGGAGAGGCAGGCGAACGTTACCAGCCGCGCTCGGCCAGCCGGTGCGGCTGGGCGATCTCGTCGACGTTGATGCCGACCATGGCCTC
>NZ_BAABEO010000020.1:0-104382 GCF_039540195.1 Arthrobacter ginkgonis
TCCCGGTAGGCGGTCAGCACCCGGACGCGGAGCCCGACGGCCTCGGCGTCCAGCATCGCCCGGAAGCGCTCCAGCAGGACCAGCCGCTCCACCGCCGCGGACAGGGGCAGCGGTCCGGGCCGCCACGGCTCCACCGCCGGCTCGGGGACCTCCAGCTCCGCCAGTTCGGCCCCCGGCAGTTCCGCAAACAGCGGGTCCACCTCCGGCTCCGTCAACTCGGCCCCCGGCAGGTCCGCCGGTTCCTCGGCCCACGGCTCCGGCGGGAGCTCGTCCGGCCGGAGCCGGGGCCCCGCGGCCTGGCGGTGGTGCGGTGCGGTTTCCATGGCTCCAGACTAGTATTTTTGTACTATTAATTCATCAGTAGTTCGTAGATATATTCTACTCGACTTTTGATGGGAACCACTTAAGGGGTGTGGCCTCGGGGCGGAACAGCGCATAGCTGGCCTTCGAGACGGTTCGCGCCAAGCACCCCACCCATCTGCCACACGACGCTTCCTCATCAGCCCCCTCTCCTCAGGGCCTGTGGCTGGGGCATCGCCAGGTCAGATCCCCCGCCGGCGCAGCGCCAGCCACAGGTGGGCTGCGGTGTCCGGGTCGTCCAGTCCCGTCCCGACCAGCCGCTCGGCCACGGTCATCCGGTGCCGCAACGAGTTGCGGTGCACCCCCAGCTCCCGCGCCGCCTCCTCCCAGTGCCCGCGGTGCCGCAGGTAGGCGGCGACCGTGCCCAGCAGGTCCGCCCGCCCGTACCCTGCCAGCAACTCCACCCAGGTATCCGCGCGCGCCTCCGCGCCTCCACCGGTTCCCACCAGGCATCCCGCAGGGGCCTGAAGGGCGGCATGCCGCAGCGCGGCCACCCGGCCCGGCACGTCGGCGAGCGCCAGCGGCTCGGTGAGCGCGCCGCCCGGCAATCCGGCGGCAGGCAGCCCGGCACCCGCGGGTCCGGCACCCACTGATCCGGCGCTGGATGTTCGGGCGCTGGACATGTCGGCGCGGGATGTGCTGGCGCCGGATCTTCCGGTGCTGACCTGCGGAGGCTGTGGCGACGATGATGCCGGCGCCTCGCCTCCAAGGACGGCGCCGGAACGGAGACGCCCGGGCAACGCTCCGGATTCACCCTGCTCCCAGTCGTCCCGGTCCCAGCCCCATTCGTGCCACGGCGGCGCCTCGCCCCGTGGATCCTGCGGCCCGGCAGGCCCCCGCTCGGCGTCCCCTCGGCGGGCGGCCCCGGCCGTGGAGGCCTCCGGGGTTTCAAGCAGGAAGTAGGCGATCCCGTCCTCGATCAGGCGGAACGGCCCGGTGGCCAAGGCCCCGCCCAGCCCGGCGACGCCCTCCTCCGTGGCCAGCGCAGGGACCGCCGCGGCCAACGCCGCCAGCCGGTCGGCGCCGGTTCCGCGCTCCGCGGGCACCCGCACCGCCAGCACGCGCACCCGCTCCGGCAGCGGACCCAGGCCGGTGTCCGCGGCCAGCAGCCGCGCCGCCTCCACGTGCCCGCGCAGCACCAGCTTGGCCACCGCGGCGCCGAGCGCGGCGGACGTGCCTGCCAGTTCCTCCTCCTGCTGGGCCTTGAGCGAAAGCAGGACACAGACGGTGAGAATGATTTGGCGGTCGGCCTTCGCCAGCGTCCGCCCGGCACCGATCGCCAGGAACCCCTCGGTCCGCCGGCCCACCAGGATCGGGTACTCCACCACCGCGGTGCCGTGCAGCCCGAACGTGGCCGCCGACGGCGCCCCGGTCTGGTTGATCCGCTGGGTTTCCTGGCGCAGTTGCGGGAGCAGGGCGCCGGTGCTCTCCGGCCAGACGGTCGCCGGTCCCCCGCCCGCGGGCAGGTATGCGGCCCAGCCGCCCAGCGCCTGGGCCAGGCCCTTGACGACGGCGGGCAGCGCGTCCGGCCGCAACGCCGCCCGGGCCAGGGCTGTCTGGGTTCCCAGGCCCGCCAGCAGGTCAGCCTGGCCGCCCTGCGCGGCAAGGTCCCAGTACGCCCGGGAGACGTCCATAAACGGCACCCCGTCAGGAACGACCAACAGCTCCAGGCCGGCCTCCCGGCAGGCCTCGGCCAGCGCCGGCGGGACGGTATCCAGTCCCTCGCCCAAACCGAGGCCCAAGGCCGCGACCCCGCGGCCGGCGAGCCGGCGCACGTAGGCGGCCGTGGTGGCCTGGCCGGCGTGGAGGCCGGCGCCGCGCAGCGGAATGCCGGTGGTCAGCAGCAGTTCGCCGCCCTCCAGGTAGGGAGTGGGGTCCTCGAGTTCGGACACGTGCACGCCGGAAAGCTGCCGGGCGGACACCGGTCCTGCGATGGCCGGTTGCAGCGAGCCGCCGAGCCGGCTGCACAAATGCGCGAGTGAAACCATGGGCCGATTATGCAGCAGTTTGGCCCGATTGCCCGAACAACGGCGGTCGCTTGGATAGAACATCCAATGACCGGTCCGCGAGGGGCCGCCTACGGTGGTGCCCATGACAGAGACCCTGGCCGCCCCAGCGGCCCCGCAGCTTGCCCCGCTCCCCCAGTCGCGCCACCTCGCCACCTCGATCCCCGGGCCCCGGTCCCTGGCCCTGCACGCCGAGCGCCAGGCGCACGTCACGGACGGGTTCGGCGTAGCGCTGCCGGTCTTCGTCGACCGGGCCGACGGCGGCATCCTGCAGGACGTGGACGGCAACCGGATCATCGATTTCGCCTCCGGCATCGCCGTGACCAGCATCGGGGCCAGCCACGCCGGCGTCCGCGAACGGGTGGCCCGGCAACTGGAACGCTTCACCCACACCTGCTTCATGGTCACCGAGTACGAATCCTTCACGCAGGTGGCCAAATGGCTCAACGAGCACGTCCCCGGCGCCTTCGACAAGCGCACTGCGCTCTTCTCCACCGGCGCCGAGGCAGTGGAGAACGCCGTAAAGATCGCCCGTTCCGCCACCGGCCGGGACAAGGTGCTGGTCTTCGACGAGGCCTACCACGGCCGTTCCCTGCTCACCATGGCCATGACCGCGAAGGTCAGCCCCTACAAGCTGAACTTCGGCCCCTTCCCGGCCGAGGTCGTCCGCACCTCCTCGGCCAACCCGCTGCGCTCCCCCGCCGCGGCGCAGGGGCCGGAAGCCGTCACCGCCGCGGCCTTGGCCGACGTCGAGGCCACGCTGGCCGAACACGGCCCGGAGGAATTCGCGGCCATGGTGATCGAGCCGATCCAGGGCGAGGGCGGCTTCGTGGTCCCGGCGCCCGGCTTCCTGGCCGGCCTGCGGGCGATCGCGGACCGCCACGGGATCGTGCTGGTCCTCGACGAGATCCAGGCCGGCATGGGCCGCACCGGAACCCTGTTCGCCAGCGAACACGAGGGCGTCGCCGGGGATCTCACGCTCAGCGCCAAGGCGCTGGCCGACGGTGTGCCGCTGAGCGCGGTCACCGGGCGCGCCGACCTGATGAACGCGGTGCATCCCGGCGGCCTGGGCGGCACCTACGCCGGCAATCCGCTGGCCTGCGAGGCGGCCCTGGCCGTGTTCGAAGCCTTCGAGGACGGGTCCCTGCTGGCCAACGCCCGCTCCATCGAGGCCGCCGCCCGTGAGGCGCTCGCCCCGCTGGCCGAGGAGACCGACGTCGTCGCCGAGTTCCGCGGACGCGGCGCCATGCTGGCCGTGGAGTTCGCCGACCGCGGCACGCTTGCCCCGCGCGCGGACCTCGCCAAGGCCGTTTCCGAACGCTGCCACGCGCAGGGCGTGCTGACCCTGACCTGCGGCACGCACGGGAACATCATCCGCCTGCTGCCCCCGCTGGTGATCGGCCCCCACCTGCTCGCGGACGGCCTGCGGGTGCTGCGCAAGGCGATCCTTGCCGTGGCCGCGGAATCCGCCGCAGCGGTATCCAACACAGCGGTTTCGAACGCCGTCTGACCCGACCCGCCCGAACCGGCGGCGGGCCATCCCTACCGGCCCGCCGCCGTCGTCCCGCCCCAGAGCCCACCACCCCGAAGAGGAACCCACCGTGACCGAAGAATTCGACCTGATCAGCCTCGATTCCCTGTTCTCCGCCGAGGAGCGCGCGCTGCGCGACTCCGTGCGCACCTTCGTGGACGCCACCATCAAGCCCAACATCGCCGGCTGGTACGAGGACGCCCACTTCCCGCTGGAGATCGTCCCGGAGATGGCCAAGCTCGGCCTGCTCGGCATGCACCTGAGCGGCTACGGCTGCGCCGGACGCTCCGCCGTCGACTACGGCCTGGCCGCCGCGGAACTGGAAGCCGGGGACTCGGGGCTGCGCACCTTCGTCTCCGTCCAGGGGTCCTTGGCGATGAGCGCCCTCCACAAGCACGGGTCCGAGGAACAGAAGAGCGAATGGCTGCCGCTGATGGCCAAAGGGGAGGCGATCGGCTGCTTCGGCCTGACCGAACCGACCGCCGGCTCCGATCCGGGCTCCATGAAGACCTTCGCCCGCCGCGACGGGCAGGACTGGGTCCTCAACGGCTCCAAGCGCTGGATCGGGCTGGCCTCCGTGGCCCAGGTCGCCATCATCTGGGCGCAGACCGAGGACGGCGTGCGCGGCTTCGTGGTGCCCACCGACACGCCCGGCTTCAAGGCCACCCCGATCGAACCCAAGCTCTCCATGCGCGCCTCCATCCAGTGCGACATCGAGCTCACCGACCTCCGCCTGCCCGCCGAAGCCATGCTGCCCAACGCCAAGGGCCTGCGCGGGCCGTTCGAGTGCCTGAACGAGGCCCGCTACGGCATCATCTGGGGCGCCATGGGCGCGGCCCGGGACAGCTACCTGGCCGCCCTGCGCTACTCCCAGGAGCGCCTGCAGTTCGACAAGCCCCTGGCCGGCTACCAGCTGACCCAGGAAAAGCTGGTCAACATGGCCCTGGAGATCAACAAGGGCTTCCTGCTGGCCCTGCACCTGGGCCGGCTCAAGGATGCCGGGCAGCTGCAGCCACACCAGATCTCCGTGGGCAAGCTGAACAACTGCCGCGAGGCGATCCAGATCTGCCGCGACGCCCGAGCCGTGCTCGGCGGCAACGGCATCACGCTGGACCACGCCCCGCTGCGCCATGCCAACAACCTCGAATCAGTGCGCACCTACGAGGGCACCGACGAGGTCCACACCCTGATCCTGGGCAACCGGATCACCGGCATCCCGGCGTTCCGGTAGGAGGGTCCGCTACAGATGAGCGTTCAGCTGCAGCAGTACATTGCCGGCGACTGGGTGGAGGGCGACGGCGGCCTGGTCACTTCCACGAATCCGGCCCGCCCCGACGAGGTGGTCGCCAGCGGCCGGCAGGCCGGCGCGGCCGAGGTGGACCGCGCCGTCGACGCCGCGCGCCGCGCCGCCCGCGGCTGGGCCCGCACCCCCGCCCACGAGCGCGGTGCCGTGCTGCTGGCCGCGGCCGCACATGTCGAGGCCAACGCCCAGGCCTGGGGCCTGGAGCTGGCCCGGGAGGAAGGCAAGACCGCGGCCGAGGGCACCGGCGAGGTGCTGCGCGCGGCGCAGATCCTGCGCTACTACGGCAACGAGGGCGACCGCACCGCCGGCGAGGTCTTCTCCTCGCCGCGGCGCGGCGAACGGATCCTGGTCACCCGCAAGCCGTTGGGCGTGGTCGGGGTCATCACCCCGTTCAACTTCCCCATCGCCATCCCGGCGTGGAAGATTGCCCCGGCCCTGGCGTATGGCAACACCGTGGTCTGGAAGCCGGCCAGCGTGGTGCCGCTGCTGGCCATGCGCCTGGCCCAGGCACTGGACGCGGCCGGGCTGCCGGACGGCGTGCTGAACCTGCTGATCGGCCCGGGGTCCATGGGCAACGAGCTCGTCGAACATCCCGACCTGGACGGGATCACGTTCACCGGCTCCACCGGCGTGGGCCGGCGCCTCGCGGCGCAGGGCGCCGCCCGCGGAGTGCCGGTGCAGGCGGAAATGGGCGGCAAGAACGCCGCCGTCGTCCTGGCCGACGCGGACCTGGACCTGGCCGCCGAACAGCTCATGTTCGGGGCGTTCCGCTCCACCGGCCAGAAATGCACGGCCACGTCGCGGCTGATTGTCGAGGACACGGTGGCGGACGAATTCCTGGAGCGGCTGCGCGCGCGGTTGGATTCCTGGGCGGTCGGCGACCCCACGGACCCTGCCATCCAGATGGGCCCGGTCATCGACGCGGCCGCCCGCAAGTCCATCCTCGCCGGCATTGAAACCTCCCTGCGGCAGGGCGCGCGCGTGGTGGCCGGCGGCGGCGCGGCCGGCACCGGCGCGTACGACGGCGGGCCACTGGCTGAGGGCGCCTTCGTGGCACCGACCGTGCTGGAGGTCGCCGACGGCGCCAACGCCTGCTGGCGCGAGGAGTTCTTCGGACCCGTCCTGACGCTGCGCCGGGCCTCAAGCGCCGAGGAGGCCTTCGGGCTGGCCAACGACAGCGAGTTCGGCCTCTCCGCCGCGGTCTTTACCCAAGACCTCACCCGCACGCTGGAGGCCGTCGATGAGCTGGACGTGGGCATCCTGCACATCAACTCCGAATCCGCCGGCGCCGACCCGCACGTGCCGTTCGGAGGTGCGAAGAAGAGCGGCTACGGGCCGAAGGAGCAGGGCGCCGCAGCCAAGGAGTTCTTCACGCACACCACCACCGTGTACCTGAGGGGCGGAGCCGCATGAGCGCCGGCATCCCCCTCCCGTCCACCGAATCCACAGCCCCGTCCATCGAGGGCATCCGGACCATCCTGGTGATCGGGTCCGGCACCATGGGCAGCCAGATCGGGATGGCCGCCGCGCTGGCCGGCTACGAAACCACCGTCCAGGACATTTCCGCGGAGTCCCTCGCCAAGGCCCGGGCGGAGCTCACCGCGCGGATGGAGGCCACCGTCGCCAAGGGCCGCCTCGCCGCCGCGGAGGCGGAGGCAGCCCTTGGCCGGCTGTCCTTCGCCACGGACCTGGACGCCAGCGCTGCAGGTGCGGACTTCGTGATCGAGGCGGCCACCGAGCGGCTGGATATCAAGGAACAAATCTTCGCCCGGCTGGGGCAGGTGGCCCCGGAGCACGCGATCCTCGCCACCAACTCCTCCACCCTGGGCGCCTCCAAGGTCGCCGCCGCCACGGGCCGGCCGGACAGGGTGTGCAACATGCACTTCTTCAATCCGGCCCTGGTGATGAAGTGCGTGGAAGTGGTCAGGCACAGGGCGACCTCGCAGGCCACCGTCGAGACCACGCTGGAGCTGGCCCGCCGCCTGGGCAAGCAGCCGGTGCTGATCAACCGCGAGGTGCCCGGCTTCATCGCGAACCGGCTGATGGGGGCCATCCAGAAGGAGGCGCTGGCCCTGGCCGCCGCGGGCATCGCCAGCAGGGAGGACATCGACACCACCGCGCGCACCGCGCTGGGACATCCGATGGGTCCGTTCGAGCTGATGGACATGGTGGGCCTGGACGTCATCGACTTCATCGCGCAGGCCACCTACGCCGAAACCGGGGACGCCGCGGATCGGCCGGATGCGCAGGTTGCCGCGCTCGTGGCCGAGGGCAAGCTGGGCCGCAAGTCCGGGCAGGGGTTCTACGCCTACCCGGCACCGGGAACCTGAACGGCCCGCTACCCTACTGGGTCCCGGGCATCCAATGCATGCAGTAGTCGAGGTTCGCGATAACGGTGCGTACCGCGGCCTCGCCGTCCCCGGCCTCGATCGCGTCGACCAGGTCCTCGTGCCCTGCCGCCAGGCAGCCGTCGAACCCCTTGTCCAGCCGCTGGGCCATCTTGGTCCCGTGGAACACGTCGCCGAAGCTGTCGTAGAGCTCGTGCAGCAACGGATTTCCGGAGGCCTCCGCGACCCGCAGGTGGAAGACCCAGTCCGTGGCGGCCCAAATCTGAAAGTCGCCGGCGTCCCACGCCTGCCGGCGCTGCGCCAGCAGTGCGCGCAGCTCGGCGACCACGCCGGCGTCGGCCGCCCGCGCGGCCAGCCGGGCCGCCTGGGTGTCCAGCGCGAAGCGCACCTGCAGCACGTCCTCGTCCGCGTGCTCGCGGTAGACCCGCTGCGCGGTGCCGCGGATCTCGCTGGTGGCCCGCACGTACGTCCCGTCCCCGCGCAGCACCTCGAACATCCCGGAGTGGGCCAGCGCCTTGATGGCCTCGCGGAGCGTGCCGCGGGAGACCCCGAACTCGGCGACGAGCTCGGGCTCGGGCGGAATCCGCTCCCCCACCGCCCAGCGGCCGGACGCGACGGCGTCCCGCAGCCGGGACACGACCTCGCCGGCCAGCGGCGGGCGGACGCCGGAGGCGCCGCGCTCCCCCGCGCTCATGCCCGCTCCCCCGTCCGGACCGTTGCGGGGACGCCCGCCGGCCGCTTGCTCAGCCAGTAGGCGAGCAGCAGTTGGACCACCGCGCAGGCGGCCAGCAGCGCGAGCGGCACGGTCCAGCTGCCCAGCGCGTCGTGCAGCAGCCCCAGTCCGAACGGCCCGGCCGCGGCGATCAGGTAGCCGAGCGACTGGGCCAGCGTGGACAGCGCGGTGGTCTCCGCGGCGGTCTCCCCGCTGCGGCTGATCAGCAGCATGACCAGCGGGAAGATGCCGAATCCGATGCCCATCAGCACGGCCGGCACCACGGCCCACTGGGCCGGGACAAAGAGCAGCGCGGTGAACCCCGTCAGCGAGGACACTCCGACGACCATAAAGGCCGGGCGCACCAGCCGCGGCCGGGCCGCCATCCAGAGCAGCAGCACGACCGCCGGAATGGTGACCACCTGCACCAGGCCCAGGATGAGCCCGGCCGCCGTCGCGTCCAGCCCCCGGGCGATGAGGATGGAGGGCAGCCAGCCCATGATGGTGTAGGCGAGCAGCGCCTGGACGGCGAACAAACTGGTGAACAGCAGGCCCTTGCGCGTGGCGAGCATCGGCCACGGGGAGACGTGCCGGCCCGCCGCGCGCCCTCCCGCGCGGCGCCGGAGGGCCAGCGGCAGGAAGGCCACGAGGGCGACGACGGCCGGAAGCGCCCACGCCGCGAGCCCGAGGCTCGCGGAGCCGAGCTCGGCCGCGATCGGGACGCTGACGGTCGCCGCGAGGGTCGCGCCCACGGACATCGTGATGGTGTAGGTCCCGGTCATCACCGGGGTGCGGCGGGCATGGTGCTCGCGGATGAAGGACGGCATGGCCACGTTGCAGACCGCCAGCCCGCACATGGCGGCCACCGTGCCCGCCAGCAGCATGGCGGTGGATTCGACGGCGCGCGCCGCCAGCCCGGCCGTGAGCAGGACCAGGGCCAGGGCGATCGCGCGCTCCAGCCCTGCGCGCCGGACCAGCCAGGCGGTGGCCGCCCCGGCGAACCCGAAGCAGAGCACGGGGATGGTCGGCAGCAGCGAAGCAACGAGCGGGCCGTAGCCGAGCAGGTCCTGCAGGCCGTGGTAGAGCGGCGCGGCGGACGCGATGGCCGCGCGCAGGTTCAGTCCCACCAGCACGACGGCGGCGACCGCCAGCAGCGCGCGGACCCACCGTGCGCTCGCGGGGGCCGGGGGTGCGGCAATCACCGGGCGCGGGACATCGAGGGTCTGCGGGCACTGCGGTTGGGCGGGAGCTGCGGAGGTCATGTCTAAACATTAGACGTTTGATGTTTGGGGTGGCGAGTCCCAAAGCAGTGCGATTGCGCACTCCCCACGTCGCGACATCAGCCCTAATGCCCATATGAGCAATATATGTATCATTTAGGGAAAGTGCGTGTTCACCGCCCCCCGGAACAAGGAGCCCCTTCGTGAAGATCAGAAACTTCGAAGTCGAAATGTGGATGAACAGGTACGAGACCACCTGTACCCACAACCTCGCCGAGACGTGCGTGGAGTCCTTGACCGTGGAGCAGCTGCTGGACATGGCGGGCAAGCGGGAGACGTTCCTGGAGGAGCTTTTGCCGCTGAAGCTCACCTACGGGACGATCGAGGGCACGGACCGGCTGCGGAACCTGGTCGCGGGCCTGTACGAGCACCAGCGACCGGAAAACGTCATCGTGACCCACGGCGCCGCCGGCGCGAACGCGCTGGTGCACCAGACCCTGATCGAGCCCGAGGACGTCGTCGTCACCGTCCTGCCCACCTACCAGCAGCACTACTCGATCCCGGAAAGCTTCGGGGCGCAGGTGCGGTACGTGAACCTGCGCGAGGAGAACGGCTTCCTGCCGGACCTGGCCGAACTGGAGGCCGCGGCGGGCCCGGGCACGCGCCTGATCGCCATCAACAACCCCAACAACCCGACCGGTTCGCTCATGGGCCGCGAGACGTTGGAGGGCATCGCGAGGATCGCCGCCAAGACCGGTGCCTACGTGCTCTCCGACGAGGTCTACCGCGGCATCGACCAGGACGGCGACGGCTTCACGGTCTCCATCGCGGACCTGTACGAGCGCGGCATCAGCACCGCCAGCATGTCCAAGTCCTTCTCCCTCGCGGGCCTGCGCCTGGGCTGGGTGGCAGGTCCCGAGGAACTCATCCACCGGATCTCCGCGCACCGGGACTACACCACCATCAGCGTGGGCATGGTGGACGACCTGCTGGCCTGCATCGCCCTGGAGACCAAGGACGCCATCCTGGAACGCTCCCGCTCGATCGTGCGCACCAACCTGGAGATCCTCGACGAATGGGTCGCCGGCGAACCGGCCATCGGCTACCTCCGCCCCCGCGGCGGGACCACCGCCCTGCTGCGCTACGGCACCGGCCAGCCCTCCGAGGAACTGGCCGAGCAAATCCTGGCCGAAACCGGCGTCCTGCTCACCCCGGGCAGCGCCTTCGACATCGAAGGCTGCCTGCGCATCGGCTACGCAAACAACCAGGCCGTCCTGCGCGAGGGACTCGAACGGCTCAGCGGCTTCTTCGCCCAGCAGCGCTCCGGATCCGCCGCCACCGCGGCGAGCGAGGGCTAGGGGTTGCGCCGTAAGGCAAACTGCTACCCTGAGGGCCAACTGGGCACTTTATCGCTCACTTCATCACTCACTCTCCCGAAGGTGGCGCTGGGCATGACAGAGGTGGATGCGGCCGGAAGCTCGCTGCTGGCGTCCGTCGGTGCGACCGTGAGGCAGCTGCGGGTGGCCCGCAAGATCTCCGTCACCGACCTGGCCAAGCAGGCCGACGTCAGCCGGCGGATGCTGACCGCCATCGAGGGCGGAACGGCGAACGCCTCGCTGGTGACCCTGGACAAGGTGGCCAGGGCCCTGGGGGTCGACTTCTCGGCCCTCGTGCGGCCCCCGTCGGACAGCGCCGTCGAACTGGTCGGGGGCGGGGAGGCCGCCACCGTCTGGCGCGGCCTCGCCGAGGAAAGCGCCGGGCGCGTGTTCACGACGACGCGCAGCCGCGGAAGGGCCGAGATGTGGGACTGGTCCCTGGGGCCCGGCGACCGGTACGGCGCCGAGCCGGATCCGGCGGGATCGGAGGAACTGCTGGCGGTGTCCGCCGGAACGCTGGTGCTCTCGGTGGACGGCCGGACGCACTCCGTGCCCGCCGGAAGCGTCGCGAAGATCGCCACCGACCGGCCGTACTCCTACGTCAACGATTCGGACGAGGTGGTGCGGTTCGTGCGGATCGTCGTGATCAACGCGCCGTAGCAGTGGTCCTATGCAGCAGCAGTCCCAGGCAGCCGTCCTAGGCGGAGACGCACGCCTCGGCGGGAACGGCGCGATCCGCCCGGTCCGCCCGGTCCCGGGCGATCCGCGCCGCCTGGCTAATGAAGGGCTCCAGCAGTGCGGCGAACTGGCCCGGCACGGTGCCCCGGTGCTCGGGATGCCACTGCACGGCCATTACCCAATCGCCGTCGGGGGTGCCGCCGTCGTCGAACGCCGCGGACTCGATCGCCACTGATTCGATCGCTTCGATGACGCCGTCGGCGGCGCGGGCCGCTACGCGCAGCCCGCGGCCCACGTCCCGCACGGCCTGGTGGTGGGCCGACTGCACGGGGATGCCGCCGGCCCCGAGGGCCTCGGCCAGCCGGGTGCCGGGCAGGACCTCCGCGTCATGGGTGACCATGAGGTCCTCCGGGGTGTGGTCCTTGTGGAAGGAGTCCGGGCCGAGGTCCTCGATGAGCGTGCCTCCGCGGACCACGTTGATCAGTTGCATGCCGCGGCAGATGCCCAGGACCGGGCGCCCCGCGGCGAGCGTGTCCTCGATCAGCGCTGCCTCGAAGGCGTCCGCCGCCGGGTCGGTGTCGCCGATGCTCGGGTGCCCGGGGCTGCCGTAGCGGGCCGGGTCGACGTCCCCGCCGCCGAGGATCAGGGCGCCGTCGAACCGGTCGGCGTCCGGGGTGCCGCCGGCGCTGGAGTCCAGCACGACGGCGGTCCCTCCGGCCGCCTCGACGGCGGCGGCCGCGCATGCGGCCAGATCGGACACCTCCTCGCGGTAGGCCTCGGTGTACGGGGCTGCGGAGCGGGGGAAGGTCAGGGCGATGGTCGGGCGCGGCATGGGCACAATCCTAGCCGCGGGCCCCTGACGCCGTACCGTTCCCCCGGCTCCGGCCCCGGAACGCGCCGCCGGAAACCGTTGAACCCCTCGGACGGTCCCGGTCAGGCGGTCCCGGCTAGGCGGCCCCTGCCGCGCGGGAGGAGGCGAGCCGATTCAGCGCCACGGCGCCGACCAGCAGCCCGAAGTCGCGCAGCGCGATGTCGAAGAAGTCGCCCAGCACCAGCAGGTTGACGATGATGCCGGCCAGCCACAGCGCCACCACCAACGATCCGATCCGGGGCCGCAGCGCCACCAGGATGCCGGCGGCGATCTCGATGACGCCCACCACGTACATGAACGTCCGCGGCTCGAGCGGGACGACCTGCGTGGCGACGGGTGCGAGGTAGGTGGTCCAGTCGACGAGGAGGTTGAAGAACTTGTCCAGGCCGAACAGGATCGGCGCGACGGTGAAGAGCGTGCGCAGCAGCAGGTAGGCCTGCCGGGCGGGATCCGTGCGGAGTGCCGGAACGGCCGCCGGCGAGTGGAGGTCCATGACTCTTTCCTTTCTAAAACAATCCGTACTTCACTTTAGAAAGCTACAGCCTCTAAAGCAATAGAGGGAAGGTTTTAGAGCTACGCTGGACGCATGGCCCTCTCCACCCCCGACGACCGGCTGGCCGCCGTCGCCGCCCTGGCCGACCCCACGCGGAAGGCGGTCTACGAACTGGTCCTTGCCGCCGCCGCACCGGTCTCGCGCGACGAGGCCGCCGACGCGCTGGGGCTGCGGCGCGCCACGGCGGCCCTGCATCTGGACCGGCTGGCCGAGAACGGGCTGCTGGAGGTCCAGTTCCGCCGGATCGGCGGACGGAGCGGCCCGGGGGCCGGGCGGCCCTCGAAGTTCTACGCGGCAGCGGTGTCCGAGGTCGGCGCCAGCGTTCCGCCCCGGGACTACGGCCTGGCCGCCGAACTGATGGCCCGGGCCATCGAGGAGTCCGTGCGCAGCGGCGACCCCGTGGCCGCAACGCTGCCGCGCGTTTCCCGGCAGGCCGGGGCCGACTCCGCCGAAGCGGCCCGCGCGGACGCCGCCACGGGAGCACCCGGGGACGCCCTGCAGGCGGTGCTTCGCAACACCGGCTACCGTCCGCGCCCCGAAGGGGACGGCTCCGTCACGCTGCTGGAGTGCCCGTTCCACCAGCTGTCGCGAAACCACCGCGAGACGGTGTGCGGGATGAACCTCGAGTTCCTCGGCGCGGCCGCCGCACGGTCCGGGGGAACGCTGCGGGCCGTCCCCGATCCGGACGGAGCGGGCGGCTGCTGCGTGCGGCTGGAGCCCGTGGCCGAATCTCCTACCAGCGAGTAGCCTTGGGGCACAGCGTGAGGGCTCCCGGCCCGCGGCGGGCCCCGGCGCACACCGCGCCGCGCTTCCCGCGTCGCGCGCAGGTCGAGGGAGACCGCAATGGACCCACACCCTTTCGATGCCCCACTGCTCGATGAACCGTCCGGGTCCGCAGCGCCGGATGCCGGGGGTTCCGGCACGGGGGCTTCGGTGCCGGCGGCTTCGGTGCCGGCGGCTTCGGGGCCGGGAGCTTCGGGGCCGGGAGCTTCGGGGCCGGGGGCCGACGTCGACGAGCGCACCGCCCGCGCGGTGGCCGAGGCGGCCCGCGAGACCGAATGGCGGCGGCCCAGCTTCGCCAAGGGCATCTACCTGGGCCGGTTCGACTGGACCCTGGTCCATCCCCACCCCCTTCCGGACCCGGACCGCGCGGCAAAGGGCGCCGCGTTCCTGGCCCGCCTCGAGGAGGTCCTGCGCGGGTTCGACGGCGGGAGGATCGAACGCGAGGCCCGCGTCCCTGACGCCTACATCCGCGCCCTGACCGATCTGGGCGTCTTCGGCATGAAGATCCCCACAGAGTACGGGGGGCTGGGACTGACCCTGGCCGACTACGGCCGGGCCCTCATGCTGGTGGGCTCCGTCCATCCCAGCCTCGGCGCCCTGGTCTCGGCGCACCTGTCCATCGGGGTGCCGGAACCGGTCAAGATGTTCGGCTCCGAGGACCAGAAGCGCCGCTTCCTGCCCCGCTGCGCCGCCGGCGAGATCAGCGCCTTCCTGCTGACCGAGCCCGACGTCGGATCCGACCCCGCGCGCCTGCGCACCACCGCGACGGCGTCCGAGGACGGCGAGTGGTACGTGATCGATGGGGCGAAGCTCTGGACCACCAACGGCGTCGTGGCGGGCCTCGCCGTCGTTATGGCCACCGTCCCCGCCCACACCCTCCCCGACGGAACGGAGGCGCCCGGCGGGATCAGCGCGTTCGTCGTCGAGGCGGACTCCCCCGGAATCGTCGTGGAGCGGCGCAATGCGTTTATGGGGCTGCGCGGCATCGAGAACGGCGTGACCCGCTTCCAGGGGGTCCGCGTTCCCGCCGCCAACCGCTTGGGACGCGAGGGCCAAGGACTGAAGATTGCCCTGACCACGCTCAACACGGGCCGGCTGTCCATCCCCGCGCTGTGTGCCGGCGGCGGCAAGTGGTCGCTGAAGATCGCCCGGGAGTGGTCCAACGCCCGGGTGCAGTGGGGCCGCCCGGTCGGCGCCCACGAGGCGGTCGGCAAGAAGATCGCCTTCATCGCGGCGACCACCTTCGCCCTGGAGGCCGTCTTCGAGCTGTCGGCAGCGCTCGCCGACGCCGGCATGGAGGACGTCCGGATCGAGGCCGCGCTGGCCAAGCTCTGGTCCTCCGAACGCGCCTGGGAGGTGGCGGATGAGCTGGTGCAGATCCGCGGCGGGCGCGGCTACGAGACCGCCGACTCGCTGCGCGCCCGCGGGGAGCGGGCGGTCCCCGTGGAGCAGCAGCTACGGGACATGCGCATCAACCGGATCTTCGAGGGATCCACGGAGATCATGCACCTGCTGATCGCCCGCGAGGCCGTGGATGCGCACCTCAAGGCGGCCGGCAAGCTCGCCGACCCGGATGCCGACCTCGCCGCCAAGGCCAAGGCCGCGGCCGGGGCCTCGGGCTTCTACGCCCGCTGGCTGCCGACCCTGGCCACGGGGCCGGGCCTGCTGCCGACGTCGTACCGGGAGCACGGACGGCTGGGGCAGCACCTGCGCTACATCGAGCGGGCCTCGCGCCGCCTGGCCCGGCACACCTTCGCCGGGATGGCCCGGTGGCAGGCCGGGATGGAGCACCGCCAGGCGTTCCTGGGACGGGTGGTGGACATCGGGGCTGAACTGTTCGCGATGTCGGCCTGCGTCAGCCGGGTCGCACTGCTGCGCGACCAGGACCCGGAGCGCGGGCGGTCCGCGGAGCAGCTGGCGGATGCGTTCTGCCGGCAGTCGCGGCAGCGCACCGAAGAACAGTTCCGGGCGCTGTGGAGCAACACCGACACGCCGGACCGGCGCCTCTCCCGCAGGGTGCTGGCCGGGGACTACGCCTGGCTGGAGCGCGGCGTGATCGACGCGTCGGAAGGCACCGGCCCGTGGATCGCCGAATGGTCGGCACCCGGTGCGGACCTGCCGGACCAGCGGTGGCCCTACGGCACTCTGAAAACCTAACCACGGCGAAGAACTAGCCACTGCGGAACGCTGACCGCTGGGGTCCTACTCCCCCAGCGCGAACCGGTTGCGCCCCACCAGTACCCCAACCAACGCCTGCAGGAGCGTGGCGGCAAGCACCAGCGCCAGCGGCCAGATCCATGCCGACGTCCGCTCGTGGAGGAGGCCGAACAGGGGCGGGCCGGCGGCGGCCAGCAGGTACCCGCCCGACTGGGCCATCCCGGACACGGCGCTGGCCTGCCGGTGCGTGCGCGTGCGCAGCCCGAACAGGGACAGCGCCACCACCAGGGACGCGCCGCCGAAGAAACCGGCCAGCACCACCCACAACAGCATTGCCTCCGGGGCCAGCATCAGTCCCAGCACCGCACCGGCGGCGCCCACCGCGGGCACCACCGGGCCGATCCGCTGCAGGCGGCCCCGCAGCATCAGCGGCGCCAGCAGGCTGGCAACGACTCCCGCCAACTGGAAGAGCATCAGGTCCCACCCGGCCGCGACGGCGGGCCGGCCGTAGGACTGTTCGACCGTCGGAAGCCAGCTGACCAGCACATAGAAGGTCAGCGACTGCAGGCCCATGTACGCGGTCACCTGCCACGCGACCCCCGAACGCCAGACCGCGCCGCGGGCGGGGGCTCCGCCGTCGTCCGCCGCGTCCCGGCCCGCTGACGCCCTCCCGGCACGGGCGGCGCGCGCGCACGGCCACCACACCAGGAGCGCGGGCAGCACCAGGACCGCGTAGGCGCCGAGCGCGAACCGCCAGCCCGCGGGTTCGCCACCGAGCGGAATCCCGGAGAGCGGGACGGCCAGTCCCGCGCCGAGCGCGGCCAGGCCACCCATGACGGCGGAGAAACCGCCGGTCAGTTCCGTCACCCGGCCCGGGAATTCGCGTTTGATGATCGCCGGGATCAGCACATTGCCCAGGGCGATCGCCGCCCCGATGATGAAGGTCCCGATCCACAGGCTCGCCGCGGCGCCGGGCAGCGGGCGCAGCAGCGTTCCCGCCAGCAGCAGGAACAGCGCCCCGAGCACTGTGCGTTCGGTGCCGAAGCGTTCGCCCAGCCCGTGGGCCAGCGGCGACACCGCGGCGAAGGCCAGCAGCGGCACGGCCGTCAGCAGCCCCAGCTGGGCCGCGGCGAGCCCGGTTTCGGCACCGATCGGGTCCAGCAGCGGCCCGACGGCGGTGATCGCCGGGCGCAGGTTCGCCGCCACGAGCAGGATGCCGGCAAGCAGCAGGGCGGGGCCGACGGTCCGGTGGCGGGTGGTGGGGGCGGTGCGGGCCAAGAGACGGGGTCCTTCGTTGGTGTTCGGCTTCCGTGCCCCACCCTACGCCCACCCTGCGCGCATGCTGCGCCCACCGTGTGTGCGGCCCGGGGTCGGCCGCGTTTCCGGCGCGGACCTGCACCGATGCGCCGGTTGCTGCAATAGGATGACCACACGCCGGGGCGGCCGTCCGCCACGCACGCGGCAGCGGGCAAGGTAGGGCGGACGCGGGGACAACTGACACGGAACAACTGGCACAGGACAGCGGAACGGGTGGGCATGGAACGACTCAATGGGCTCGGAGAGATCGGGCTGAAGCCGGGGCAGGCGCTCCGCGTGAATCGGCTGCCGCTGGACCACGGGCCGGTGCCGGCCGAGCAGGCCGCCGTCGGCACGCCGACGGTCGGCTGGATGACGCTCACCGAACTGGACGGGTTCGAGGTCGGCGTGTGGGAACTGACCGAGGGCACGATGTACGACGTCGAAATCGACGAGGTCTTCGTCGTGACCGCCGGCCGGGCGACCGTGGTCATCGAACCCGCCGGAGGGCACCCGGTGCGCCGGGCCGAACTGGCCCCGGGCACCGTGATGCGCCTCGCCGCCGGGATGAGGACCGTCTGGACGGTCACCGAGCCGCTGCGGAAGGTCTACCTGACCCGCGCGGCCCGGTAACCGCCAAGCGCGCCCGTCAGTAGGCCTCACCGTTCTGCCAGCGCAGCAGGGCCGCAACCCCGGTCCCGTAGGGCAGGACCCCGTCCGGGACGTAGCGGATGGTGGCGTCGGTCAGGGCAACCGCCCGCAGCAGGACTTCCGGCGCGGGCCAGGATCCGGCCACCAGTTCGGCGTGCTCCGACGAGTCGTCGGTGTCCAGCCATGGCTCGGCGGTAAGGGCGCGCAGCGTCGCGTTGTCCTGGTACTGGGCCACCAGGACCAGGTCCGCCTGGGCCTGCTGGAGAGCTGTGACCACCTCGTTCAGGCCGAGCGCCAGCCCGCCGCGGCCGCTGCCGAGCCGGTTGGAGATCTTGTCGGAGAGGTCGCGGATGTCGTTGGCCATCGCCTGGGCAACCTTGGTTTCGATTTCGGCCGTGAAGATGTTCGCGTCCGCGCCGCCGGTGCGGGTGTGCTGGTCCACCGTGGTGGCGATGGCCCGGCTGGCTTCCGCCAGCTGGGAGAGCACCAGTTCGCGGGCCTTCACGTCCCCGGAGAGCACCACCAGGCGTGCCCCGCTGTCGCGGACCACGTCGTCGATCTGCTTGGCGAGCTCGTCGGCGTTGCGCCGCCAGATCTCCTCGGTATTGGCACGATTCTGCGGTTCGCCGTACCGGTCCGGGACCTTCCGGGCGTGGTGGGCCTCGTCCGGGTTGCTGGCCACCCGGCGCACCTCGGCCACCCCGGCCGCCGCCGAGTGCCGCAGCCGCACCTCGCCGCCGTCGCGCCCGACCTCGGCCACGACGTAGGGGAACTGCCCGCCGCGGGTCCGGGCCAGCGGGACCAGGTTCGGGAAGGGGCCGCAATCCACGCGCGGTGCTCCGGCCTCGACTCCCGGGAGCACCTCGTCGAGCACGATTTCGCCCTTGTTGATGGCCACGAAGCGGGCCGCGGGCGAGGCCAACCCTTGGGCGGGCAGCAGGGCGGCCCGCATGGCCGCAATGTCCCCCTCGTCGGCGCGCTGCGACGCCAGCAGTTGCGCGGCCTTCTCCGGCAGCGCATCGGCAGCCTCCTTGGCCGCCGTCGTGCCCAGCGAGGCGTCGACGAAGGCGGTGCACCACGGCCCCTCACGTCGATACAGTGCCGCATCAATACCGGTGGAACCTGCCCGGTTAGCCATGGGGGAACTCCTTCCCACGCGGCAGCCTTGCCACGTGTGCCGACTCGGTCGTTCCGCCCAACCTAGCACCGGCTTCGGCAGGCCGAAAGGCCCGCCTAAGCCGGTGCCCCGGACCGGCGCGGCGGAAGACCCGCGCAGACACGCCACGGGCCCGGAATCGCGCGATTCCGGGCCCGTGGAAAGTACTGCGCCGAGGCTACTCGACGTCCCCGCCGTTGGCGGAGGCGTAGTCCTGGGCGGAGAGCAGCGGGCCCTCTTCGCTGACCTCCACGGTGAACAGCCAGCCGGCGCCGTACGGGTCCTCGTTCAGGATGGCCGGGTTGTCCACGGCCTCCTGGTTCACCTCGACGACGGTGCCGGAGACCGGGGCGTAGAGGTCGGAGACGGACTTGGTGGACTCGACCTCGCCGCAGGCCTCGCCGGCGGTGACGGTGGCGCCGACCTGCGGCAGGTCGACGTACACGACGTCGCCGAGGGCGTCGGCGGCGACCTGGGAGATGCCGACCTTGGCGGGCGACGCGTCGTCGATCCACTCGTGCTCGGCGGAGTAACGGAGATTGGAGAGAACCTTGCTCATCTGGTGTGTTCCTTTCGGGGACGTCGGGTGACGGCGGGAGGGCGGGCCGGACACATGGTGCCGACCCGGGGATTCTACTTCTGGCGCTTGTAGAAGGGCAGGTCAACGACCTCGAAGGGTTCGGCCTTGCCGCGCAGGTCCACGTCCAGGGCGGTGCCCTGCTGGGTGTGCTCGACGTCGACGTAGGCCAGGGCGACCGGGTATCCCAAGGTCGGGGACGGCTGGCCGGAGGTGACCTCGCCGACCACGGCGCCGTCCTTCAGCACAGGGTACCCGCCGCGGCCGGCGCGCCGGCCCAGGCCCTTGAGCCCCACCAGGCGGCGGCCCGCGGCCGTGCCGGTGCCGGCTTCCTTAGCGGCGGCCAGTGCGGTGCGGCCGACGAAGTACTCTTCCTTCTTGAAGGAGACGACCGGGCCCAGGCCGGCCTCGAACGGGTTGGATTCCAGGGACAGTTCGTTGCCGTACAGCGGCATGCCGGCCTCCAGGCGCAGCGAGTCGCGGCAGGCCAGCCCGGCAGGGATGAGCCCGTGCGGCTGCCCGGCCTCGAGCAGCGCGGCCCACAGGGCAGGAGCCTGGGCGTTGGGCACGTAGAGCTCGAACCCGTCCTCGCCGGTGTAGCCGGTACGGGCCAGCAGGACCGGAATCCCGGCGACGGTGGCCTCGTCGGCCGCGTAGTACGGCATGCCTTCGACGAGTGCGCGCTGGTCCTCAGGGACGAGTCCCAGCAGGATCCCGGCGGCGGCCGGCCCCTGCACGGCGACCAGCGACGTCTCGGAGGACTCGTCGGCCACCTCCACGTCGAAGCCGGCGGCGCGCTCGGCCAGGGCCGCGGCTACGGTCGCGGCGTTGCCCGCGTTGGGCACCACCAGATACTCGTCCTCGGCACGGCGGTAGCTGATCAGGTCGTCGATGATCCCGCCGTCGGCGTTGCAGATCAGCGAGTACTTGGCCTTGCCGACCTTGACTGCCGCGAGGTTGCCCACCAGGGCGGTGTTCAGGAACGCCGCGGCCTGCGGGCCCCGCACGCGGACCTCGCCCATGTGGGAGAGGTCGAACAGGCCGGCGGCCTCGCGCACCGCGCGGTGCTCGGCCAGTTCGGAGCCGTACTTCAGCGGCATGTCCCAGCCGCCGAAGTCGGTGAAGGATGCGCCGAGCTTGGCGTGCTCGGCGTGCAGCGACGTCTGCTGCGGGGAAACGGTGCTCATCGTGGAGTCAGCCTTTCGAAAATGTTGGGGGTGCCCGGTGCCTCGGCAGGCAAGGGTGTGCCCTCTCGGAAGCGGGCACTGCCGGAAGTGTGCCGGGGCAGGGGCATGCCGTGGCGGAGGTGTGGCGTGGGGCCCCGGCCGGGGCCCCACGCGTGGCCGGCTAGCCTTCGAAGGCCTCGGGGGACGGGCAGGAGCAGATCAGGTTGCGGTCGCCGAAGGCGCCGTCGATGCGTCCCACCGGCGGGAAGTACTTGTCCTGGCGCAGGGACTCCACCGGGAAGGCAGCCTGCTCGCGGGGGTACTTGCGGGTCCAGTCGGAGGAGACGAGGACGGAAGCGGTGTGCGGAGCGTTGCGCAGCGGGGACTCCTCCACCGTGAAGTCGCCGGCCAGGACCTGGTCCATTTCCTTGCGGATGGCGATCATCGCGTCGATGAAGCGGTCGATCTCCCCCAGGTCCTCGGACTCGGTGGGCTCGACCATCAGGGTGCCCGCCACCGGGAAGGCCAGGGTCGGGGCGTGGAAGCCAAAGTCGATCAGGCGCTTGGCCACGTCCTCGGCGGTGACCCCGGTCTTGTTGGTCAGTTCGCGCAGGTCCAGGATGCACTCGTGAGCCACCAGGCCCTTGTTGCCGGTGTAGAGCACGGGGAAGTGGTCGTTCAGGCGGGAGGCCACATAGTTGGCGGTGAGCAGCGCGTACTTGGTGGCCTGGGTGAGCCCCTCGCCGCCCATCATCGCCACGTAGGCCCAGGAGATGGGCAGCACGCCGGCGGACCCGAACGCGGTGGCCGCGACCGGGGTGCCCTCGCGCCCGTGGGTGGCGCCGGTGGCGTCGCCGGGCAGGAACGGCACCAGGTGCTGGGCTACGGCCACCGGGCCGACGCCCGGGCCGCCGCCGCCGTGCGGGATGCAGAAGGTCTTGTGCAGGTTCAGGTGGGACACGTCGCCGCCGAACTTGCCCGGCTGGGCCAGGCCCACCAGGGCGTTCATGTTGGCGCCGTCAATGTATACCTGGCCGCCGGCGGCGTGGATCTTCTCGCAGACCTCGCGCACGTCCGCGTCGTACACGCCGTGCGTGGACGGGTAGGTGATCATGATGGCGGCCAGCTTCTCGCGGTTGGCCTCGATCTTGGCGTCCAGGTCGGTGGCGTCGATGGTGCCGTTCTCGGCGGTCTTGACCACCACCACCTTCATGCCGGCGAGCACCGCCGAGGCGGCGTTGGTGCCGTGCGCGGAGGCCGGGATCAGGCAGACGTCGCGGTCCTCGCCGCCGTTGGCCAGGTGGTACTGGCGGATGGCCAGCAGGCCGGCGTATTCGCCCTGGGAGCCCGCGTTCGGCTGCAGGGAGACGCCCGCGTAGCCGGTGATCGTGGACAGGCGGTCCTCGAGGTCGGTGATCAGTTCGCGCCAGCCGACGGTCTGGTGGGCCGGGGCGAACGGGTGGATGCCGGCGAACTCGGGCCAGGAGATGGACTCCATCTCGGCGGTCGAGTTCAGCTTCATGGTGCACGAGCCCAGCGGGATCATGGTCCGATCCAGGGCCAGGTCGCGGTCGGAGAGGCGGCGCAGGTAGCGCAGCATCTGGGTCTCGGACTTGATCGTGTTGAAGATCGGGTGGGTCAGGTAGTCCGAGGTGCGCACGACGGCGGCGTCCAGTTCGTACCCTTCCGCACCGGCGGCGACGGCTGCGGCGGCGTCGGCGACACCGAAGGCCTCGGCGACGGCGACCACGTGCGCGGTGGTGGTGATCTCGTCGACGGAGACGCCCACGGTGTCCGCACCGACCTTGCGCAGGTTGATGCCGGCCTGCTCGGCGGCGGCGACGACAGCGACCGCGCGGCCCGGGACGTGGGCGGTGACGGTGTCGAAGAACTGGTCGGCGGCCAGTTCGATGCCGGCGCCGGCGAGCACCGTGGCGAGGGTGCGGGCGTGGCGGTGGATGCGCTGGGCGATCGCCTTCAGGCCGGCCGGGCCGTGGTAGACGGCGTACATCGAGGCGGTGATCGCCAGCAGCGCCTGCGCGGTGCAGATGTTGGAGGTGGCCTTCTCGCGGCGGATGTGCTGCTCGCGGGTCTGGAGGGCCAGGCGGTAGGCGAGGGTGCCGGCGTCGTCCTTCGACACGCCCACCAGGCGGCCCGGAAGCTGGCGCTCCAGGCCCTTGTGGACGGCCATGAAGGCGGCGTGCGGGCCGCCGAAGAACAGCGGGACGCCCAGGCGCTGGGTGTTGCCGACCGCAATGTCGGCGCCCTGCTCGCCGGGGGCGGTGATCAGGGTCAGGGAGAGGATGTCGGCGGCGACGGTGACCATCGCGCCGCGCTCCTTGGCGGCGGCGATGATGGCGGAGTGGTCGACGACGCGGCCGTTGTCGCCCGGCTGCTGCAGCACGATGCCGGAGATGTCACCCTCGGGCAGGCCCTGGGTGAGGTCGGCGACCTCGACCTCGAAGCCGAGCGCCTCGGCGCGGCCCTGGACCACGGCGATGGTCTGCGGGAAGACGTTGGAGTCCAGCACGGTCTTGGCGTGGCCCTTGGCCTTGTTGCCGCGGCGCATCAGCAGGACGGCCTCGGCGACGGCGGAGGCTTCGTCCAGCAGGGAGGCGTTGGCGATGGGCAGGCCGGTGAGGTCCGCGACGAGGGTCTGGAAGTTCAGCAGCGCCTCGAGGCGGCCCTGGGAGATCTCCGGCTGGTACGGGGTGTAGGCGGTGTACCAGGCCGGATCCTCGAGGATGTTCCGCAGGATCACCGGCGGGGTGAAGGTGTCGTAGAACCCCTGGCCGATCATCTGGGTCTTCAGGATGTTCTTGGAGGCAAGCGCGCGCAGGTCGGAAAGGACTTCGGCCTCGGAGCGGGCAGCCGGCAGCTCCAGCGGCGTCTCCTGGCGGATGTCCGCCGGGACGGCGGTGTCGACGAGCTCGTCGAGGCTGGCGTAGCCGAGCTGGCGCAGCATGGCCTCGGAGGCTTCGCCGTGCGGACCGATGTGGCGATCGGCGAAGACGACCTCGCTGGTGGTGAGGGCGGGGGTGCGGACAGGTGTCGCGGTCATGGGGGAAACTCCAAGGTATGTCGGCGCGCGCACGCCGAATGAACTTCGGTTCCTCCCCAACTCTGTATTGGACCTGAGAGTTTCCGCAGCGGCGGGCGGCTGCCCGGGCGCTGCTTGCACCTTCGGTGAGCCGCACCGCGGTTGCGCTTCCCGGGGATCCGGGACCGCAGGCACGGCCGACTTCTTTCCAGAGTTGCCTCTTCGCGGCGGTACGGGGGCCTGAGAGATTCCCGGGGAGGAAATTGCTCCTACGGCGCCCGCCAGTGGCTCTGACGGGGCTCTCCCGCCGCATGTCAATGGCTGTGCGTGCCCGCAAGGGCACACACTGGATATGGTAGTTCGCTTCCGGCGCCGCGAACAACTGAGGTCGGCGTCATGCACCGGCAGGCGGAACGTCTGGGAAGCCGGCGCACCACTTTTCTACTACGCGAGGGGCAGCTTCCTAGGCCAGAGACAGCACGTAGGACAGGACGAATCCCGCGGCCGTGCTCAGGGCCACCGCGGGCCCTCCGTTTTCGAAGGCCTCCGGCATGATGGTGTCCGCCAGCGCGGCAATGACCGCCCCGGCGGCAAAGGCCAGCGGCAAGGAAATGGTTTCCGGCGAAGCACCCGAGAGCGGACCCGCGCCCAGCACGACCGCGAAGACCAGCACCACGCTGCACGTTGCCCACATTCCCAGCACGTAGCCGGTGGACTTCCCCTGGCTGCGCATGGATGCGGCGCTGACCAGTGCTTCCGGCAGGTTGGAGACAAAGATGGCCGCCAGCAGCGCCAAGCCTCCGGTGCCTTCGGCCAGCGAGACCCCGAGGGCCATGTTTTCCGGGAAGCCGTCGAGGGTCGCCGCGGCCAGGAGGGCCAATCCCGCAGCCCCGCGCGTGGAGGCCGGGCTGGGAGCCATTCCCGTGGCCGCCGCATCGGTATCCAGCTTGGCGCTTCCGCGGTATTCGTCGGCAGGAATCGCGCCGCGGCCCGGTTGCGCCCACCGGTCAAGGAGGGCGCTCAGGACGGTGAAGACGAGCGCTCCCGCGAACAGGCCCAGCGAGGCACGCCAAATGCCCCCTTGCTCATGGGCATCCTCGAATAGTTCAAAGGACAGCGCGGTGATGAGCGCTCCGGCAGCGAAGGCAAGCACCATGGCCAGCAGCCGTTTGGGCAACTCGAAGCGCACCCCCACCATCGCGCCGAGCATCAGCGCGCTGGAAGCTATGACGCCGAAGAGCAGTGATGGACCCACGGGCCCCCTTCCTGGCAGTGTTCCTTTTCCTCGCGGGGTTGGCCGCCACCAGGCAGGAGGCGCGGCGGGCCATGGTCGGGCAGGGGCGTCCTCCGCAACCGCCGGGCGGTGCGTCGGACGCCCCTGTGCGGCCCCTATTTCTGGGTCTCCTTGGGCTTCTTGCTCGCCTTGGTCTCCTTGGGGTTGTCGGCGTCCTTGAGTTCGACTTCGGCGGTGGCCTGGATCAGCGCGAGCAGGTCCTTGTCCAGTCCGGGCGAGAATTCCTCCCGGCGTTCGGGAGAGATCGTCATGGGGAAGCCTTCCGGCATCACCTCGGTCCGCAGTTCCTGCGTCGCGTCGGAGGGGGAAGCTCCGCGGAACAGCTTGCCGGCCTCGCTGAGGTCGTCCGCGCCAAAGGTGTACTGCACGTTCTGCAGCCCCTGGTCCAGCAGCTTCTTCACCTCCGGGAACTGCTCGGCGTTGGTCTTCGGGATGGGCAGGACGGCACCCCAATTGACGCCGAGGCTCTCCAGGGCCTTCGCGTAGGCGTTCTCGTGGGCCTGGTCCCGCACGATCAGGTAGGCAATGGTGGAACGGGCCGTCTTGTTGTCCGTCATCTCGTAGATCCGGCACTTCTGCAGTCTGCCGGTGGACTCCAACATCAGGTTGTACAACAGGTCCAGGGCCAAGTTGCCGCTGTTGTACACGTAGCTGCCGCTCCAGGGATTGCCGGCGGCGTCGACCGGCAGGGCGCCCTGCGCGGCGACGAGGTAATGGTGGATGTTGCTGGTGTCCAGGGCGATCTTCAGCGGGGTGGCGCCCCCGGCTCCCGGCTCGTCGACGGGATCGGTCTTTTTTCCGTTGTAGCGCGGGGAACCGTCAAGCAGGCGGGAAATGGTGGTGCCGATCAGCTCCACATGGCTGATTTCCTCGGTGCCGATGCCCTGAAGGAGGTCCTTGTAGGGCTTCCCCGCCGCATCCCCGCGGAAGTTGATGCTCTGGAACAGGTACTGCATCATGGTGCGCATCTCGCCGAACTGCCCGCCGAGGCCTTCCTGCAGGGCGTTTGCGGCGGCCGGATCCGGCTCGTCGACGGCGATTTCGTTGATCAGCTGCTGGGTGTGCAGATACATTTCGGACTCCTGAGATTGAGGAAAGCCACTCGACCGAACTCTGACGTGCGCCACTCAACCACAGGCCCAGAAGTGGATCAAGAGCCCGTCGGACGGGCCGCACCCAGCGGACGGCCCGGTCGCAACGGCCCTTTCTGGCCGCTCCTCAGGCGCGGCACGGCGGGCTCTCCCGGCCAAGGCCTAGTGGACGGAGCGGAGGGCCGCGCCGGCTAGTCTTCCCGGGCGTTTTCTTGGCCGCATTCCTGGCACTTCCACCACAGAGGCGTCCGGCTTGTCTCGTGTCCGTCCTTTTGCACACGGACCTCCCAGATGACAGTGTGCAGGCGTTGCTGCCCGCAGGACTCCGAATTGCAGAAAAGCGTCCGTTCGCCCGTGATTTCGCTGACCGTCATGTCTCCCCCTTTTCCCGCCGGTGGCAGCTGATTTCCCCCCGGTGGCAGCTAGCCTGCCACAGCCGTGACCACATGGGAATGCCCTCCAGGCAGGGCCGCGCTACGGGGTCAGCAAACCCGGACTCCCACCGACGGAGCCGCGCCGCCGAGGCGGCGCAGCCGGGGAACGGGGATCCGGTAATTGAGCGCGACGGCGGTACCCGAGCCGTCGTCGTGGGACCAGCGCATGAGCGCCGAACCGTCGCCAGGGTCGCCTTCGAGCAGCTCGGGCCCACCCTCCAAGGGGAGGAAACCGCTCGCCTTCAGGTTGAGGCCGAACTGTTCGGTCCAGAAGTAGGGCTGGAAGTCGAGTTCCGGGGCATCATCGCCCTTGACCAGCGACGCTCCGGCGATCTTGCCCTGCTCGATGGCACTGGTCCACAGAGGGACGCGGCGGATGCCGCGCCTGGTCGAAAACGCCGCCACGTCCCCCGCGGCGACGACGTCGGGCCGAAGCCGTCCGCGGGTGTCGACTTCCAGCGTGCCGCCGGTCAGCAGCCCGCTGGTGGACAGCCATTCGACGTTCGGTTCGTCGCCGATGGCGCTGACCACAAGTTCCGCCTCCAGGAACGAGCCGTCCGCCAGTTCAACCAGGGCGTGCCCGCCGGCATCGCGCAGCCCGACCGCGCGGGACGGCGCAAACTTCAGCCCGCTGCGCCCGGCGGCCAAAAGGAACACCTCGGACAGATAGGGCCCCAGCTGGCCGAGCAGCGGCCGATCCCGTGCCGCCAGCGTGACCTCGCACCCCGCCGCCAGGCAGCCGGAGGCGATCTCCATGCCGAGGGCGCCGCCCCCGACGACGACGACCGACGGCTTGGCTGCCAGCCGCCTGCGCAGGGTGAGGGCATCATCGAGGCTGCGCAGCGTCAGCTCTTCGGCTTCCTGCCGCGCAGGATCGCCGCTCCCCAGGCGCCGTGCCCGCGAGCCCGAGGCGATCACCACGGCGTCGTACGGAAGGTCCGTGCCGTCGTCGAGGAACACGACCTTGCGGTCGGCGTCGAGCCGGGCTGCGCTCGCGCCGAGGAGCTCGGTCGCCTCGTGGGTCGCCGCCGGCAGGTGGTGGGAGGCCAGGTCGCCGCCGTCGAGCAGGGCCGCCTTGGACAGCGCGGGGCGGCTGTAGGGCGGATGGGACTCGTCGCCGACGATGGTCAGGTCCCCCTCAAAGCCGGCCGCCCGCAGCGAATCGCTGGCGGTGAGGCCCGCGATCCCGTTGCCGACGACGACGACGCGTTCCAGCCGCCGCATGCTCAGGCCAGCCGGAGCGCGGCGACGGGGCAGACGCGAACGGCGGCCTGCGCGGCCTCAAGCTCCTTGTCCACGTTTTCGACGTCGAGGACCAACTCGCCCTCGTCGTCCAGATGCATCAGCTGCGGCGCTACCTCCTCGCAGAGGCCGTGCCCTTCGCAGCGGGGTCGGTCAAGGACGATGTTCATGGTGCTCTCCTCCGGATTGGGGTGTGGCGTGGGCCACCCAGTGGCAAGAAGCTTTTCAGCGGGCCTTGTATCGCACAAATGAATTATTCTCATCCTGAACGTGCATCGGATGAATAGGCGGAGCAGGCTCCGCGGCGAAAGGGGTGCGCCATGCATAACGGCGAATCCGGCATGGATGCGGAACTGGCGCGGCTGGGCTCCGTGGACCTCAACCTTCTGGTTCCACTGCTGGCGCTGCTGGAGGAGCGCTCGGTCACCCGGGCGGCGGGCAAAGTCGGACTCTCGCAGCCGGCCATGAGCCACGGCCTGACCCGCATGCGCCGGCTGCTCGGTGACGAACTCCTCGTGCGGCAGGGACGCGGAATGGTGCTGACCCCGCGGGCCGTGGAGCTGCTGCCGGCGTTGCGGCAGGCCCTGCACCAGACGGCCAGGCTCGTCTATGCCGCGCCCTTCGATCCCGCCGTCGATCGCCGCGTGATCACCGTGGCGATGACGAACAGCACCGCGTTCGTCATCGGCAGCACACTCAGCCGGCTGCTGGCGGAGCGTGCACCGAACACGGTGCTGCGCCTGCGCACCACGAGTGTGGCCACCATGGCGGTGTTCGCGGAGGATGCGGCCGACGTCGTCCTCCTTCCGGAGGCGTTCGCCTCTTCCTACCCGCGCGAGCGCCTGTACGACGACCGGTGGGTCGTCGTCACGTCTTGGGACGCGCCCCGGGAGGCCGATGCGCTGCGACTGCTGGAGACCGTGCCCCACGTGGTTGTCGATGCGTCCTCGGAGAACCAGCGGCCGTACGAGATCCTCGACGAACGCAAGGTGCCGTACGCGGTTCGCCAGCGCGTGTCCGACTACCTGTTCGTCCCCCACCTGATCGCCCAGGCCGGCGGGGTGGCGGTCCATCGTTACCAGGTCGGCCTGGAATTCGATGGCAGGTTCGACCTGCGCATGGAGGAATTCCCCTTCCCCATCCAGACCTTGGGCATCGACATGGTCTGGAACCCGTGGCTGGCCGAGGACCCGTTCAAGACGTGGCTGCGCGACATCCTCATCGAGGCCGCCGAACCGCTGCGGGCCCGCTACGCACCGGCCCACGGCAACGGGGGCTAGCGCGCGAAGCAGGAACTATTTGCCCGGCGCATGAATGGCATGCAAATTATTCACTTGTGCCATAGTTCACTCCTGCCCTTGACTGTCTCCATCGGTGGGGTGCCCGGTGCGGACGTCGAAGAGGACGGCGTTCCGCGTGCCGCCACCTCAATCCACCCCTTGGATCGCACCGGCACGGGCTTCGGCCCGCCGGCGCGGATCCCGAGCCCCCATGTGAGGTGCCATGACTATGGAGACGTCGGTTTCATCGGATGTCGATCTCTTTTCCGATGAGATCCTGCTGGACCCCTATCCTTTCTTTGCCGAGATCCGTGAACGGTCCTCCGTGGTCCAGTTGACCCGGAACGGGGTCTGGGCGCTCACGCGCTACGAGCAGAACCGCGAGGCGCTGGGAAACTGGCAGGTGTTTTCCTCGAACGCCGTCGCCTTCAACGACCAGATGAACCAGGCCTTGGCCGGCACCAGCCTCGCGACCGACCCGCCGGACCACACGCGGTTGCGAGCCGCCCTGACCGAGAACCTGTCCCCGCGTGCGCTGCGCAAGCTCAAGGACGGCATCGACGGGAAGGCAGACGCCATGGTCGCCGAGCTCGTGGAGCGCGGTTCGTTCGACGCGATCGACGACCTCGCCCGGGCGCTGCCGCTGCAGGTCGTGGCGGACCTGATCGGTGTGCAGGGCGAGGCACGGGAAAACATCCTGCGCTGGGGCGAAGCCGCATTCAACGTGCTCGGCCCCATGAACCAGCGGACCATCGAGAACTTCCCGGTCGCCGGCGAGCTTTTCCAGTGGTGCGTTGGGGTCCAGGCCAAGGACCTGGCCGAGGGCAGCATGGGCCGGGCGATCTTCGACGCCGGGGAGCGCGGCGACATCCCCTTGGAGAGCTGCGGACACATCATCCACCAGTACGTTGCGGCCGGGATGGACACCACCATCGCGTCCATCGGCAACGCGATCGCGCAGTTCGCGGCCCACCCGGACCAGTACGACCTGGTCCGCGCGGACCCGTCGCTGATTCCCTCCGCGTTCAACGAGGTCCTCCGCTACGAGGCCCCGGCGCATGCCTTCGGCCGGCTGGTCACTGAGGACACCGTCGTTGACGGGACCTTCATCCCGGAAGGGGCGCAGATCGCCATCCTCTTCGGTGCCGGCAACCGCGACCCGCGCCACTACCAGGACCCGGATTCCTTCCAGGTCCGCCGGAACCCGGTGGACCACCTGTCCTTCGGGTACGGCGTGCACGGCTGCGCCGGGCAGGGTCTGGCCCGGCTCGAGGCGTTCGCGGTGATCGGCGCCATGGCCCGCAGGATTCGCCGGTTCGAGGTGGGGCAGCCAAAACGGCAGCTCAACAACATGACGCGGGCACTGGACAAGCTGCCCGTGCTCGGAATCCAGCCCGCCTGAGCCCCGAGCCGCTTGGCATCCTCTCCCCTGCCGGCGAGGTGGAAGGGCAGGCGGCGGGGCCGACGAGATCGCGGGAAGCGGCGGACATGCCGGCGCGGAGGGGCACATCCTTGCCGGATGCGCCCCTCCGCGCCGGCTTTCCGGGCCGGCCGCCCGCGGCTTGCGGGGTGTGGGGACCTAGCCCATGAATGCCCAGAAGAGGATGGCGGCGATGTAGATCAGGCCGACCCAGAACATCATGATCACGGTGTAGCCCATGATGTCCTTGAGCTTGAGCTTGGACAGGGCCAGCGCCGGGAGGATCCAGAACGGCTGGACCAGGTCGTTCCAGGCATTGCCGAGCATTACGGACATGGAGGTCTGCGGCAGCGAGGCGCCCAGGGTGTTGGCGGCTTCGATCATGAACGGGCCCTGGATGACCCAGTGGCCGCCGCCGGAGGGGGCGAAGAAGTTGATCACGAACGAGCTGATCAGGCCCCAGAAGGGCAAGGTCTCGGTGGTGGAGACGTTCACGAACCACTCGGAGATGGTCAGCACCAGGCCGGAGCCGGCCATGATCGCCATGATGCCCGCGTAGAAGGGGAACTGCAGGATGATGCCGGAGATCGTCTTGATGCCCTCGTTGAGCTTGGCGACATAGGCGATTGGGGTGCCGAGCAGGATGATGCCCAGGAACAGGATGATGAAGTTGATCAGGTTCAGGTCGACCTTGCCGCCCTGGAACATGTGAAAAACCACATAGAGGATTCCGGCCAGGCCGATCACCATGCTCAGGATCCGCGAGTTGTTCAGCTTGTTGGCCGGGGTGTCCTCGGAGAACTCGCCGTTGGACGGGCCGGAATCGGCGGTTGCGAACAGGGCCGGGTCCAACTCCTTCACGGGCTGGCCGGGCTTCGGGTGCAGGGCCGCGTTCAGCAACGGGAGGGTGGCCATGACCACGAAGGCGGTGATGACCATCGGCAGGGAGAAGATGGTTTCCTCCAGCCCAATCAGGCCCATGCTGTCCTCCAGCGCATGGCCCGGGGTCGCGATGGTCAACGGGACCGTGGCCGAGAGGCCCAGCCCGTACATGGTGAAGCCCGAATAGGCGCTGGCGATGATCAGCGGGTAGTGGATGCCCTTGATCTCGGTGGCCAGCTTGCGCGCGACGACGCCGCCGATGACCAGGCCGAAGCCCCAGTTCAGGTAGGAGCCGATGCCGCCGACGAGCGTCGCGACAATGACCGCGGCCTTCGGGGTGTGCACCAGGAGCACGATCCGGTCCATCAGGCGGTCAACCACCGGAGAGTTTGCCAGCACGAAGCCCGCGGCCAGGATGACCGCCATCTGGGTGGTGAACGCCAGCAGGCTCCAGAAGCCATCGCCCCAGCTCACGATCGCATCGACCGGGTTCTGGCGCTGGACGGCGAACGCCAGCACGAACGTCAGGAGGGTGAGGACGATGGCGAAGACGAACGGATCGGGCAGGTACTTGCGCATCAGCTCCGTGAAGAAGCCGGCGGTCTTCTGCATGATGCCGGAGCGCCCGGGCGGTGCCTCAGTGGTCTCGGTCGTGGTGTTCATGGGTGATCCTTCGTGAAAGTGCGGGTTTGTGTCCGGTGGCACAGGGGCATGTCGCCTACGGCACGTCGACTAGGGTGCCTTCCCGAACCGATGGACGTCCAATAAACAATCCATTCAAATTTGATAAGGAATCGCTATAAATTGGAAAAGTGGAACTCAAGCACCTGAAGGCGTTTCTCGTGGTCGCCGAGGAACTGCATTTCGGCCGCGCCGCCAGCCGCCTGCACATGGCCCAACCACAGCTCAGCCAGTGGATCCGCCGGCTGGAGGCGGACCTGGGCGTGGCCCTCTTCGACCGCAGCACCCGCTCGGTGCGGCTGACCGACCAGGGCGCCGCCATCGTGGAGCCGGTGCGCGAAACGCTGGAACGGGCGCACGCCGTGGAATTGGCCGCCCGGATGAAGGGGCCCGGAGTCTTCGGCCGCGTCCGGATCGGCTATGCGGGGGCCGGCAGCCGGGCGGTGATCCCGCCGCTGGGGCGGGTGGTGCGGGCCGAGGACCCCGGCATCGAACTGGACCTGCGCTCCATGCTCTACGGCGGCGCCACCCAGCGCCTGGTCGCCTACGGGGAGCTGGACATGGGCTTCTCCCGGCTGCCGGTGACCCACCCCGGGGTGGAGTGGCGCGTCTTTGCGTACGAACGGCTGCTCGCCGCCCTGCCGCTGGACCATCGGTTGGCCCGCCAGGAGACCGTCGCCATGCGCGACCTGGCGGCGGAACCGTGGGTGGCTTTCCCGGCGGATCAGGGATCGACGGTCCGCGACGCCGGACTGCTGCTGGCCCACGAGGAGGGCCACTTGCCGCGGATCGTCCAGGAGGCGCCGGATTCGTATGCCATCCTGGCGCTGGTCGCTGCGGGGATCGGGGTCACGCTGACGGTCTCCTCGGTCCGCCACATCAACGTTCCCGGCCTGGTCTACCGGGAGCTTGCCGAGCAGCCCACCTACCTGGCCGCCGTCGTCCTCTGGGGCCCCCGGCCGAGCCGGGCGACTCTCCGGGTGCTGGAGATCCTGGAACGGCTGCTGCCCACCCCGGCACCGCCAGAGGGACGCATCCTCGCCTAGGGGGGCCGCCCGATCCCCCGGCCCAGCCCCGCGTATCGGGCCCGGGGCAGGCGTAGCTACCCCACCACGCCGGAGCTGCCCAGCCACGAACCGATCGCGAAGGTCACCCCAAGGGCCAGCACCCCGCCGGTGACCACCCGCAGGGTGGGCCGCAGCGGCTTCGCCCCGCCCAGCAGGGCCCCGGCGGCGCCGGTCAGGGCGAGCGCGATGAGCACGGCTGCGAAGGTCACCGGCACGCGCACCGCCGCGGGCAGCAGCACCGCGGTGAGGAACGGCAGCACGGCGCCGGCGGTGAACGCGGCGGCGGAGGCGAACGCCGCGTTCCACGGGCTGGCGACCTCGGCCTCGGCGATGTGCAGTTCCGCCTCCAGGTGCGCGGCCAACGCGTCGTGGGCCGTCAGTTCCAGGGCGACCTGCCGCGCGGTGGCTGGGCTGATCCCCTTGGATTCGTAGATGTAGGCCAGCTCCTCCAGCTCCGCCTCCGGCATCTCCGCCAGTTCGCGCTTCTCCTTGGCAATCAGCGCGCGCTGGGAATCCGCGGAGCTGGAGACGGAGACGTACTCGCCGAGCGCCATCGAGATGGCACCACCGACCAGGGCTGCCGCGCCGGCAGTGAGGATCGGCCCCACCGCGGTGGTCGCCCCGGCGACACCGACCACAACGGCGGCGGTGGAGACGATGCCGTCATTCGCCCCGAGCACCCCGGCGCGCAGCCAGTTCAGGCGGTGCGCGGTGTCCGTGGAATCATGTGGTTCCCCACCGTGCTGGACGGCCTCCGGAGGATCGGTCATAGGGCAAGCAAAGCACCCGCACGGACCTTGGGCCAGCCCGGGAAGCCTTACCTGACCTGCCGCGACCGGCGCGGCGTCGGATGCGCGGGCGGCCGCTCAGGCGCCGAGGCGGACGTACTCCGGGTACTTCGCGCCCAGCAGGTCGCCGGAGGACGTGCCGGTGAGGCGGCGCCTGACCCACGGCGCCACGTGCTCGCGCGCCCAGGCCGCGTCGGCCTGCAGCCGCTGGATCCGGGTGAGCACCGGCGCGTACGCCAGCTCCGGGGTGTCGATGGCATCGGTTTCCGCCAGCACGGCCAGCACCTTCTTGGCCATGAGGATCTGCCCGGCCGGGCCCATGTGCAGGCGGTCCTCGGCCCAGTAGCGCCAGTCCTGGAACTCGCGCCAGCGCCAGTAGTCGGCGATCACGGCGCCGTGCCGGTCCGCGATCTCACGGACCCATTCGTTGTAGATGGCGGTCCGCCCGCGCGTCTTGCCGAAGACCGTGGAGCTGGCCGAATCGAAGCCCGTGAAGAGCACGACGGCGGCGCCGGACGCGCGCAGGGCTGCCACGGCGCCGTCGTACCCCTCCATGAGGGAGTCGATGTCCACGTTCGGGCGCAGGATGTCGTTCCCGCCGGCATACAGGGTCGCCAGGGTGGGGCGCAGCGCCAGCGCGGCGTCGAGCTGTTGGGCGATGACCTGGCGGATCTTCTTGCCGCGGACGGCCAGGTTCGCGTAGCCCCACTCCGGGTCGGCGGCGCACAGCTGCTCCGCGACGCGGTCCGCCCAGCCGCGCACCCCGTTGGGGCGCAGCGGGTCCGGGTCCCCCACGCCTTCCGTGAACGAGTCCCCCAGGGCCACAAAACGCTTCGCAAATTCCACGGGCCCAGCGTAGCCGCAATCGCGCAGTTGGCATCAGGTGCGCCGTGGGCATCAGGCTGGCCGCAGCAGCCGTCCGTCCTCGAGCGCCTGCAGGGACAGCGTCTTGTAGCCTTCGCTGTCGAAGAGGACGGTGAGCCGGTCCTCCTCGATGCCCATAACGACGCCGGCGCCCCACTGCGCATGCACCACCGGCCCGTGCAGCACGAACGGGCCGTGCTCCGTACGCGTCAGGTCCTCCACGGTGCCGGACAGGCAGTTGTCGCAGTTCCCGCAAGGGTCCGCAAGGTCCTCGCCGAAATAGCCCAACAGGTACTGGCGCCGGCAGCCGCCGGTTTCCGCATAGCCGCGCATCATGTCAATGCGGGAACGTTCGATGCGCGCCTGGGACTCTGCGGTCTTCACGGCCCGGCGCACCGCGTCCGGGATCTTGACGGAGGCATCCACCAAAATCCCGTCCGGACCGCTGGCGGCAATGCCGGCGGATTCGAGCAGGTTCACCGCGTTGGTGGCCTTGCGGGGCGAGAAGGCCAGGGCGCCGTCCTCCAGCTGGTCGCTATCCGGTTGATCGCCTTCCGGGCCCTCGCCGCCGGGCTGTTCCCCGGCCATCCGTTGCCTCAGCGCGGACAGCTGCATTGGCCCGTCGGCCTCGCGCAGGACCTGGAGCACCGCCCGCAGGGCGTCCTCGTCGGCCCGGTGGCTGCCGAAGAAGGAGCGCAGGCCCAGGTCCTCGGAGCGGTAGTGCAGGGTCGCGACGGCGTCCCGCCCGTCGCGACCGGCCCGCCCGATCTCCTGGTAGTAGCTGTCCAGCGAGCCGGGGATGTCCGCGTGGACAACGAACCGGACGTTGGGCTTGTCGATCCCCATCCCGAACGCGGTGGTGGCGACGACGGCGTCGAGCCGGTCCGCGAGGAAGTCCCGATGCACGCGCTCGCGCTCAGAGGCCGGAAGGCCTGCGTGGTACGCCGCGGCGCGCAGGCCCCGCTCCCCCAGACGGCGGGCGTACTTTTCGGCGTTGGCGCGGGTGGAGACGTAGAGCAGCCCGGGCACCGGCAGGGCCGCGACCTGGTCCAGGACCGCCTTCTCCTTCACCTTCACGCCGTGGTGGCGCGCCACCTCCAGCCTCAGGTTGGGCCGGTCGAAGCTGCGCACGACCACCCGCGCGTCGTCCATCCGCAGCTGCTCCAGGATCTCCTCGCGCACCGGGGTGGAGGCGGTGGCGGTGAGCGCGATCGCCACCGGCCGTCCGATCCGTTCCCGCACGGCGCCCAGGCGCAGGTAGTCCGGCCGGAAGTCGTGACCCCAGGCGGAGACGCAGTGCGCCTCGTCCACCACGAACAGGGCCGGGCGCAGCGCGCGGACGCGCTCGACGGCGTCGTCCTTGGCCAGCTGCTCCGGGGCGAGAAAGAGGAACTTCGCCTCCCCCGCGGCGGCCGCCTCCCACGCCCGGGCCTGGGCGGCCTCGCCGAGCGCGGAGTTCACCGCCACCGCGTGGACCCCGGGCAGGGCGTTGAGATCCTCGAGCTGGTCCGCCTGCAGGGCGATCAGCGGGGACACCACCACGGCCGGCCCCTCCAGGGAGAGCGCGGCCAGCTGGTAGATGGCCGACTTGCCGCCTCCGGTGGGCAGCACGGCCAGCACGTCGCGGCCGGAGACCGCGGCCGTGATCGATTCGAGCTGCCCGGGGCGGAACGTGTCCCATCCGAAGGAGCGGCGGGCCAGGTCCCGCAGGTCTTCGTGGCCTCCGCCGTGGTTGCGCATGCCCCGAGCATAGCCGGGCCCCGCGGCCGGCGTTCGGCAATTTTTCCCAGTCATCAGCCTGCCGCCCCGGCGTGTCCACACGGAGCGCCGGGAATCGTGTTCCTGCCCGGACCGGGCGTGGGAAGAATCCCGGACCCGCCCACTCATGCGGGGCACTTTGCGCGTTCACAGCCAGGAAATAGGGTCGGGGAGCACGGTGGTTCCATGAGCATCCCCAGCCCGGCCGAGACGTCACTCGGCGCCCCGGTGGGTGTACCGTCCGGCAGCCCCTTGCCGGATGGTGCACCCACCGGGGCGCCGACTGCCCCGCCCGCCGCCGTGCCGGACTTCCGGGCCCTGGCCCGGCGCCGCGCCGTCCGCGAGGACATTTTCCACACCGCGGTGTGGGCGACCACGGCGCTGGCCGTTTCGCTGTACCTGGCCACCGGGGCCGTGCGCGAATGGAGCGGCTTCGCGTCGTGGCTGACCGGGGTGGGCATCATGGCCGGCCTCGCCGGAACCCACCTAGTGCTCGTTATGCTGCTGCTGGCCGCGCGGCTGCCCTGGGTGGACCGCGCGATCGGACTGGACGCCGCCATGCGCATCCATGCAACGCTGGGCAAGCCGGCGCTCTACCTGATCCTGGCCCATGCGCTGCTGCTGGTCCTCGGCTACGGCGCCGCCCTGGGGCTGGATCCCCTGGCCCAGATCGCCTCCCTCTGGGAAACCCCCGACTTCCCGCTCGCGTTCCTGGGCCTGGGACTGTTCCTGGCCGTGGTGGGCACCTCGATCGTGGCGGTGCGCCGCCGGTTGCCGTACGAGTTCTGGTTCGCGGTGCACCTGCTCTCCTACGGCGCGGTGCTGGCCGCCCTCCCCCACCAGTTCAGCGCCGGCGGAGTGCTCGCGGAAGGCGCCCCGCAGCGCTGGTACTGGATGTCGCTGTATGCGGTGACGCTTTCGGCGCTGCTGGTGTACCGCGTCGCACTGCCCCTGTGGACCACCCTGCGCGCGGGCGCCAGGGTGCACGCCGTCCTCCCCGAGGGACCGGACACCTGGTCGGTGGTGGTGTCCGGCCGCGGGCTGGAAAACCTCGGAGCCCAGGGCGGGCAGTACCTGCGCTGGCGGTTCCTCGCCCCAGGCCTGTGGTGGCAGCAGCATCCGTACTCGCTCTCCGCCGAGCCCCATCACGGCGGGGAATACGGTGGCCTGCTGCGCATCACGGTGCGCGGACTCGGTGCCGGATCGGCCGCCGTCGCCGGGCTGGCCCCGGACACCCGCGTCCTGTTCTCCGGCCCCTACGGGCTGTTCACCGAGCAGGCCCGCACCCGCCCCGGGCTGGTGCTCGTCGGCGCGGGCGCCGGCATCGCGCCCATCCGGGCCCTGCTGGAGCGCGCCGCCTTCCCGCCCGGCGGGTGCGCCGTCGTCCTGCGCGGGTCCACGCCGGAGGACCTGATGCTGCGCGGGGAGATCGCTGAGCTGTGCCGGCTCCGCGGGGCCGCGCTGTATGAGGCCGCCGGACACCGGAGCACCCACGGCCCCGCGGAAACCGCCTGGCTGCCCGAGGCGCACAGCGCCGCCGGGTACCGGCTGGAGTCCTTCGCCCCCTGGCTGCGGAACGCCGACGTGTTCGTCTGCGGCCCGGCCGGCTGGTCCGCGTCCGTTGCCGCCGATGCCCGCGCCGCCGGCGTGGCGCCCGAGTCCCTGCATCTCGAAAGGTTCGAGCCATGAGAATCCGTTCCGCCATCTTCGCCGTCCTGGCTTCAGCCGGGGTCCTGGTGTCCGGCTGGTACTCGGGGGTGCTGGCCGCCGGTGCGGCGACATCCGGGCAGGCCCTTGCCGCAGGCGCCTCCGACACCTCCGATTCGGCGACGGGTTCCGGCCGGTCCGGCTCGTCGGGTTCCTCCGGCACGTCCGGCACGTCCGGCTCGTCGGGTTCCTCCACGGACAGCGGTTCGTCCGGATCGGACGCGACCGTCACCGGCGATGCGTACTCGACCCGCTGGGGCGACGTCCAGGTCCGGATCACGGTGGAGGGCGGGGAGATCACCGACGTCGAGGCGGTGGAGCTGCCCGAGCGGGACGGGCATTCCCAGCGGATCTCCCAGGTGGCCGAGCCGGTCCTGCGCGAGGAAGTGCTCAGCTCCCAGTCCACCGACGTCCAGCTGGTCGGCGGCGCCACCTACACCAGCAGGGCCTACCTGGACTCCCTGCAGTCCGCGATCGACAAGGCCAACCTCTAGGAGGACCCCATGCCCGCCCACACCCCCTTCCCCGCCATAACATTCCCCGGCATGACTTTCCCGGCCACGAGTCCGCTGAGCATCCCCGCCGACCCGCTGCCGCCGCGGCTGGCCACGCGCACCTTCGAGACCATGGGCACCGTGGTGGGGGTCAGCGCGCCGCTGGCCGGGGAGGAATTGGACGTGCTCTCCGATACCCTGCTGCGGATCTTCGCGGACGCCGACCGGAGGTTCAGCCTTTACCGGCCCGAGTCGGAGCTGAGCCGCGTGTCAGCCGGCGAGCGCTCGCTGCCGTTCGCCAGCGCACGCCTGCGCGGCATGTACGCGCTGGCGCTCGAATGGCGCAACCGCACCGGCGGGGTCTTCACCCCGCACGGACCGGACGGGGTCCTGGACCTGAACGGGGTCGTCAAGGGGTGGGCGATCGCCGCCGCCGGCGAGGCGCTGGAGGAGCTCGGCGTGCCGCACTGGGCGGTCAATGCCGGCGGGGACATCCTTTGCTCCGGCTCCCCGTTCCCGGTCCCCGCTGACCGGGCCGACCCGCGCGGGGGCACGCCGTGGCGGGCCGCCATCGCCGATCCCGACGATCCCCAGGCCCTCGTGGCGGACCTCCCGCTGGCGGGGACGCCGGGCACCACGGCCGCCCTGGCCACCTCCGGGTCCGCGGAGCGCGGCGAACACATCTGGGGCGGTGCCGGGCACAGCGGCAGCACCGGTCATGGCGCCGCGTTCCGGCAGGTCAGCGTCCTGGGCGAGGACATCCTGACCGCTGACGTGCTGGCCACGGCGATCGTCGCCGGCGGCATGGACACCCTGGAACATGCGGTGCGGGAGTGGGGAGTGGAGGTCCTGGCCGTCGCCTACGGAGGCATGCTGCTGGCCACGCCGGGCTGGCCGCGCGCGACCCGCGAGGCCGGATAGCCGGTCCCGCCGCAATTTTTCCCAGTTGCCCGCCCGTCTGTCCGGCGTGTCCCCGCAACACGCCGCCAACCAAGGCCGTCGCCGCCAGAAAACGGGAAAAATCCCGGACGGCCCGCCTGGACTGCGCCGGCGTCGTCCTATCCGGCGAGCAGCACCTGCCTGACCGCCACGGAGAGGAGGCCGCCGCGGCTGCCGGTGCCCAGCGCCTCGGCGCGGGCCGGCACGTACCCGAACCCGATCCCGTAGAGCGGGTCCGCGTACGCGAGCGCGCCGTTGGCGCCGTCGTGCCCGTACGCGCGCCAGGAGCCGAAGTCGTTGCGCGGCTGCGACTTCATGAACACGGTCCCGAACGCCCCGGTCAGGCCGGTTGCGCGGTCGATCCCGAACACCTGCTCGCGGGAGAGCGCGGCGCGGGTCGCATCGGAGAGGAACGGTCCGGCCACGCTGCCGTCCGCGAGCACGACGCCGGTGCTCGCCGCCGCGTACAGCCTCGCCATGCCGCGGGCGGAGGCGGTCCCGCCGGCCGCGGAGAAGCCGGCTTCGCGGACCTCGCGGGCGTTGGGCACGTCCATGATGTTGTGCGTGCGCCCGTCGGGACCCTCGAATCCGGCCGCGGAGTTGACCGCGATGCCCAGGTGTCCGAAGGGATCGATGAACGGCAGCGACGGGGCTTCCAGCGGGTGCAGGACGTCGCGGTAGCGCGGCTCGTCGGCCGCGGCCAGGCCCAGGTGGAAGTCCAGGCCGAAGGGTACGCGGATCCGGCGCTCGTAGATCTCCTGCAGGCGCTCCCCCGTGATGCGCCGCGCCAGTTCCTCCATCACCACGCCGATGGTCAGGGCGTGGTAGGCGTGGGCCCGGCCCGGGATCCAGAGCGGTTCGGCCGCCGCCAGCTGTTCGGCGCCGCGCTCCGAGTCGAGGTAGTGGGAGGTGGGCAGGCCGCCGTCGATCCCCAGGATCCCGGCCTGGTGGCTGAGCAGCTGGCTGACGGTGATGTCCTGCTTGCCGTTGGCCGCGAACTCCGGCCAGTAGCTGGCCACCGGCGCCTCCAGGTCCAGCAGCCCGTCCTGGACCAGCAGCCCGATCACCATGGCTGCGGCGCCCTTGCTGCAGGAGAAGACGCCGGTCAGCGAGTCCGGTGCGCAGTTGGGGCCGACGGCCAGGTCCAGCACCGGGCGCCCGGCGACGTAGACGCACAGTTGGGCCGAATAGTCGGGGTCTTGGGCCGCGAAGCTCTCCAGGAGCGCGGCGACCGGGGCGAAGCGGGGATCGGGGGCCGGCCGTTCGGCGGCTTCAAGGGAGTGGGGATGGGCTGGGCCGGCATCGGCCGGGCCGTTGTTCGGCGCAATCACCGTTTCAGCGTAGCCCCGGCGCGGTCCGGCCGTCCGGAACCCCGGCCGCCAGGGACTCCGGCTGAGAAGGGACTCCGGCCGGGAAGGTCTCCGGCCGGCCAGGTTCTTGGCCAACTGGATTCCGGGCCGGCTGGATTCCAGGCCGGTTAGGACTCCGGCGATTCCTGCTGGAAGCGAAGCCGCCAGCGGGCGGCCGCGGCCCCTTCGCCTGCCCGCTCCCAGAGGGCGCTGGCGACGGTGGCGCTCCCTTCCTCGAAGCGGCGGTAGATGACCTGGAGCAGGTCGGTTCCCAGGACCGCCGATTCCAGCAGCTGCAGCTCCGCCGACTCCGGCCGCGCGGCCAGCTGCTGGGCGTAGTACTCGCGGTCCAGCGGCTGGCCCGCGGCCGAAACCCCGCGGAAGTCCGGGGCCAGCAGGTAGAGCACCGCGGCGGTGTCCGCGCGGACTTCCCGGTCCAGCAGCGCGGCCTGGAGCGCCAGGACGGCGTCGAGGTCCGAGGACTGCAGGGCCGGGACCGCCGCGCCGTCCAGCGCGGCGAAGAAGTCCTCGGCCGGCTCCTCGGCGCCGGCACCGCGGCCCAGTTCGGCGATCTGCGCCTCGGCCTCGTCGGTGTCCTCCGCGGCCTCGGGGAGGTCACCGTCGGTGTCCGCGCCGAAGAGCGCCGGTTCTTCGAGGAAGGGCTCGGCCTCCGGGGAGGCCCCGGTCGCCGTGCGCTCCGGAACCTCACGTACTGGGGCTTCAGCCGCCGTCGTTGAACCTGCCGCCTCGGTGTCCGGGGCCGCCCCGGTGGTCGGTGCCGGCGCATCGCCGATGAAGCCGGGACCTTCCGGGGGCGTCCGGCCGGCCTGGAAGGCGGTCGCGGCGGCGCGGGCGCGGTCGTCCGCCTCCTCGTTCAGGTCGTGGCCATTGTGGCCCTTGACCCATTCGAAGCTGTAGTCGCGGCCCTTGAGCTCCGCGTCGATCTGCTTCAGCAGATCGACGTTGAGCACCGGCTTGCCGTCGGCCTTCTTCCAGCCCTTGCGCTTCCAGCCCGGCATCCACTTGGTGACGCAGTTGATGACGTATTGGGAGTCGCAGAGGATGCGCAGGTGCTCGTCGGGGACGTGCTTGGTGGAGCGGAAGAGGTCCAGGACGGCCATCAGCTCGCCCTGGTTGTTGGTGCCGTGGGGCCAGCCGCCGGCGCGCCAGCAGCCCTCGTCCACGTACCAGGCCCACCCTGCGGGTCCGGGGTTTCCGAGGGCAGAGCCGTCTGCGGCAGCGGTGATCGTCATGCCTTCAATCCTGCCACGCGCCCCCGACAGGACGGCGCTCCACCATCCCCGCCCCCGCGCCCGGGGCACACCGGTGGGGCACAACCATGGATTCGCCCCGCGGTCGAACCTACGCTGAACAACTGGAAGGCAGACACCGGGCACACGGGAAAAGGAAGTGGTACGGATGGCCGCAAACAGGGCTGTCGCCTACAAGGAACCCGGCAAGGTGGAGGTGGTCGACACCGACTATCCCACCTTCGAACTCAAGGACGGCCCGGGCGTCAATCCGGCCAACGTGGGCCGGAAGGTGCCGCACGGCGCCATCCTGCGCACCGTGGCCTCCAACATCTGCGGCTCGGACCAGCACATGGTCCGCGGCCGCACCACCGCCCCGCCGAACCTGGTGCTGGGGCACGAGATCACCGGCGAGGTCGTCGAAACGGGACCGGACGTCGAATTCATCAAGGTCGGCGACCTCGTCTCCGTGCCCTTCAACATCTCCTGCGGCCGCTGCCGCAACTGCAAGGAGCGCAAGACGGGCATCTGCCTGAACGTGAACCCCGACCGGCCCGGCAGCGCCTACGGCTACGTGGACATGGGCGGCTGGGTGGGAGGGCAGGCCCAATACGTACTGGTGCCCTACGCGGACTGGAACCTGCTGAAGTTCCCCGACCGGGACCAGGCCCTGGAGAAGATCATGGACCTGACCATGCTCTCCGACATCCTGCCCACCGGCTTCCACGGCGCGGTCACGGCCGGAGTGGGGGTCGGCTCCACGGTCTACGTGGCCGGCGCCGGACCCGTGGGGCTGGCCGCCGCCGCCAGCGCGCAGCTGCTCGGCGCCGCCGTCGTCATTGTCGGCGACATGAACGAGGACCGCCTGGCGCAGGCCCGCTCCTTCGGCTGCGAAACCGTCAACGTCGGGGCCGGCGACCTCCCGGAGCAGCTCGGGGAAATCCTCGGGGTCCCGGAGGTCGACTGCGGCATCGACGCCGTCGGCTTCGAGGCCCGCGGCCACGGGCACGGCGCGCAGGCCCAGGAGGCCCCGGCCACGGTGCTGAACTCGCTGATGTCCATCACCGCCGCCGGCGGAGCCCTGGGCATCCCCGGGCTCTACGTGACCGGGGACCCCGGCGCCGTCGACGAGGCCGCCAAGCACGGCTCGCTGTCCCTCTCGCTGGGCACCGGCTGGGCGAAGTCGCTGTCCTTCACCACCGGCCAGTGTCCGGTCATGAAGTACAACCGGCAGCTGATGATGGCGATCCTGCACGGGCGCCTCGAGATCGCCAAGGCCGTCAACGCCAAGGCGATCCCCCTTCAGGACGCCCCCACCGGCTACGCCGAGTTCGACGCCGGCGCCGCCACGAAATACGTCCTGGACCCCAACGGCTACATCAAGGCCTAGCCCCCCTCAAGGAGCATTGCCATGACACTCAACCTCACGGACGCCCGCGCCATCATCGCCGCCGCCGAGGCCAAGGCCGGCGAGATCGGCCAGCCCATGAACATCGCCGTCGTCGACGCGGGCGGAAACCTCATTGCCCACGTGCGAATGGACGGCGCCTGGATCGGCAGCATCGACATCTCCATCAACAAGGCCTTCACCGCGCGGGCCTTCGACATCGCAACCAAGGACCTGGGCGACAACTCCCAGCCCAACCAGCAGTTCTACGGCATCCACGCCAGCAACCACGGCCGGATCATGATCTTCGCCGGAGGCATCCCGATCAGCCGCGACGGGAGGGTGGTCGGCGCCGTCGGAGTCAGCGGCGGCTCCGGGGAGCAGGACCAGACGGTCGCCGAGGCCGGGGCTGCCGCACTGTAGGACCGGCGCGGGCCACGGAACGGGCGTACCGTGGAGCCATGGGAACCGGACCGGTCCGAGGGGGCAACGGTCGGCCGAACGGGCCGCGGCTCCGGCTCCAGTACGGGCCGCGGGCCTACTTCAAGGGCGTCGTGGCAGCCTACCTGTCCTGGCTGGGTGCGAGCTTCGCCGTGGCCGCGTTCTTCGCCACGGTCCTGCGGGTCCCCTCCGCGTTCGACGACTGGTGGCTGATCGCCACGTTTGGCGGGCCGCTGGCCTTGGCGTGCGGCATGCCGTTGGCCCTGCTGCTGGGGCTGTCCCTGCGCCGGGTCGGCGCCCTGTCCGGACACGTTGCCGCGTTCGCAGCGGTGTTCGCGGCCTTCGGGTATGCCGGTTCCGCCCTGTACCTGCCGGCGGCCGGGCCGGCGTTCCACGTCGCCGCCGGCCTGCTGACGGGTGCCTGCGCGGCGTTCGGGCGGTGGCTGGTGCGCCGCGAGGTCCAGATCCAGTGGACCCCGCGGTTCCCGCCCGGACCCGCAAGCTAGGTCCGGCAAGCCAGGGCCGCGGCCCGCGGGCGTCAGGCCGGGTACAGCGGGTTGGTGCCGGGGGCGACCTCCTCGCCCGGGCGGACCGGGCCGGGGGCCGTGCCGGTGCCGAACGGGGAACCCCCGAGCGCTTCCCGGCCGTGCGGTTCCAGCCAGTTGGACAGGTCGGGGCCGGAAGGGACGATCCGGGTGGGGTTGATGTCCTCATGGACCACGTAGTAGTGCGCCTTGATCTGGTCGAAGTCGACGGTGTCGCCGAAGCCCGGGGTCTGGAACAGGTCGCGGGCGTAGGCCCAGAGCGCCGGCATCTCGGTGAGCTTGTTGCGGTTGCACTTGAAGTGGCCGTGGTAGACGGGATCGAAGCGCACCAGGGTGGTGAACAGGCGCACGTCGGCCTCGGTGATGGTGTCCCCCATCAGGTAGCGCCGGGTGGCCAGGCGTTCCTCGAGCCAGTCCATGGCGGCCCAGAGCCGGTCGTGGGCCGCGGCGTAGGCCTCCTGCGACCCGGCGAAACCGCAGCGGTAAACGCCGTTGTTGACCTCGGTGAAGATGCGTTTGATGACGGGCCGCATCTCCTCCAGCTTGTCCGCCGGCAGCAGGTCCGGGGCGCCCTGGCGGTGGAAGGCCTTCCATTCGGTGGAGAAGTCCAGGGTGATCTGGGGGTAGTCGTTGGTGACCACGGCGCCGGTGGGGACGTCGACGATCGCCGGGACGGTGATCCCGCGCGGATAGCCGGGGAAGCGCTTGAAGTAGTTCTCCTGCACGCGCTCGGTGCCGAGCACCGGGTCCACTCCCCCTTCGTCCAGGTCGAACGTCCACGAGCGGACGTCGTGAGTGGGGCCGGGGGTACCCAGCGAGATGGCGTCCTCCAGGCCCAGCAGGCGGCGCACGATGATGGTGCGATTGGCCCAGGGGCAGGCGCGGGCGGCGACCAAGCGGTAGCGGCCCGCCTCCACCGGCCATGCCTGGGCGCCCTCGGACAGGCCGCCGTGGGGGTTGCCGATGCTGCCGCCGACGGGGCCGCCGGAGGTGCGCAGGATTTCGGGGTCCGCCACGATGCGGTCCTCGATGTAGTGGGTGTCGCGGGTGAACTCGGTACCCGTGGTCACGTAGGCGCCTTTAGTTGAATATTCACGCGTTTCCATGGTTCCAGTCTAGGCGCCCGGCGCAAGGGGGCGACGGCGGGGGTCAACCCGGCCCGACGGCGGAGCCCTACCCCCGGGCGACCGCCTCGGCCATGCCCCGGGCCGCGACGGCAACGGAGGCGCGGCGGAGGGCGTGGGTGCGCGGAAGATCCCCGGCCATCAGCACGTCCAGCTGAGACAACCCGTGCCAGCCGACCACGAGGGTCGTCACGGACAGCACCAGGTCGGCCGCGTCCTGGCGGCTTGCCCCCGGCAGCACGCGGCACATGGCCTCGATCTTGCCGCCGCATCCGCGGGCGCGCAGGGCCGCCGCGGCCGGCGACCCCGCCCGCTCCAGCCCCTCCCAGCACAAGAGCCTGGCCAGGCCGGGGCGCTCGCCAAAGAAGTCGAACATCGCCGCGGCGTGGTCCGCCACCGCGTCCGGGCCTTCACCGTCGAGGGGAATGGTCTCGAACAGTTCGGCCAGCCCGTCGCCGAGCACGGCCTCGAACAACCCGTCCTTGTCCCCGAAGTAGGAGTAGATGCGCTGCTTGTTGACCCCGGCGTTCGCGGCGATGCGGTCCACCCGCGCCCCGGCATACCCGTGGGCGGCGAACTCCTCCGTCGCCGCAGCCAGGAGCTTGTGTCGGGTCGCTTCGGTGTCCCATGCCATGCCTCAACCCTACCCAGCCAACCATTTAGTTGCAGATTGGCAGTCCCCGACGTACGGTGGACGCAAAAGCAACCAAACAGTTGGAGATTAAGATTGGGCATCCCGCAGGCGAACGCGTTGGCCACCGCTACCCTGGATTCGGCCCCGGAAGGCCGCGCGGCGCTGGATGCCACCACGCCTGACCAGACCGCCCCGGCGGAGCCGCGGCAGCCCTCGGCACACCTGCGCGCCGTGGCCACCTGGCTGGTCATGGCGCTCCAGGCCTCGGCGGTGTCCCTGCTGCTGAAGCCTTTTACCGGCAGCCTGCCTGGTCCGGTTCCGACCCTGATCACCGTCACGATCATCGTGCCGCTGGGCGTCTACCTGACCATTCCCTTCACGGTGAAGCAGTTCATGCGCCTGACGTCCCGGCGCCGCGTCTCGGTGAAGCGGTTCGCCCGCTTGGCGTCCCGCCGCTAAGCGGTCCGCCGCCCGCGGCGCTTCCATCCGGACCCGCCCAGCGGCCCTCCTTCCGCCGGGCGCCGCCGGGCACCGCTGGCGCCGTTGTGCGCCGCTGGGCCACTTAGCCCCGCGCCACCGAATGCTCCTCGGCGGACCGGCTCGCGGCCAGCCGGGCATAGGCCCCGCCGGCGGCCAGCAGCTCGGCCGGGGTGCCGCGCTCCACGATCCGGCCGGCGTCGAGCACCACCACCTGGTCGGCGTTGGCGACGGTGGAGAGCCGGTGCGCGATCGTCAGCGTGGTCCGCCCCGCGGACAGACGGTCCAGGGCCGCCTGCACCTCGGCCTCGGTGGTGTTGTCCAGCGCGGACGTGGCCTCGTCCAGGACCAGCACCTTCGGGTTGCGCAGCATGGTCCGGGCGATGGCGATGCGCTGCTGCTCGCCCCCGGAGAAGCGGTGGCCGCGGGCGCCCACCACGGTGTCCAGCCCGTCCGGCAGCCCGGCCACCAGGTCCGCGATCCGCGCCGCGGCCAGCGCCTCCCACAGCTGCGCGTCGCTGGCCTGCGGGTTCGCGAGCAGCAGGTTCTCCCGCACGCTCGCGTGCACCAGGTAGGTCTCCTGGGACACCACACCCACGATCCGGGCGAGGTCCTCCGGGGCGTAGTCGCGGACGTCGACCCCGTCGACGGCGACCCGGCCGGCGGTGGCGTCGAAGAGCCGGGGCACCAGCGACCCGAGCGTGCTCTTGCCAGATCCCGTGGCCCCCACGATCGCCGTCGTGGTCCCCGCCGGCACCGTCAGCTCGATGCCGCGCAGCACCTCGCGCCGGGCGCCGTCCCGGGGATCCCCGCCCGCGTTCCGGCCCGAATCCCCGCCGGCTTCACCGGAATCCCGGCCGCGCCGGCGCCGCGCGCCGTCCGCCGCCGTCCCGGGCACCTCCGGCCGGGCCGCGCGCCCGCCGTCGGCCGGTGCGTCGGCGTCGTAGGCGAACCGCACCCCCGCGAAGCTCAACTCCCCGCGCACCGCGGAGGTGTCCACGGCCACCGGCCGCGCCGGCGGCACGATGTCCGGCACCAGGTCCTGGTACTCGAAGATGCGGCTGAAGAGGGCCAGGGCCGTGACCCACTGGACCCCGACGTTCAGCAGCCCCATGATGGGGCGGAAGATGGTGCCCTGCAGGGCCGTGAAGGCCACCAGGGTGCCGATGCTCAGGTCGCCGGTCAGCGACGGGAAGCCGGCGGAGAGGTAGACCAGGGCGGGGATCGCGGCGAACACGACCTGCATCGTGGCCATCCGCCACCGCCCGGCCAGCTGCGAGCGCACCTCCAGCCCGGTCAGCTTTTCCGAGGTGGCCGCGAACCGGGTGGCCTCCCCCGGCCCGGTGCCCAGCGTCTTGGCCAGGCGCACCCCGGACACGGAGAGGCCCTCCTCCACCTGGGTGTGCAGCGTGGCGAGTTCGCGCTGCTTGACGGCGGTGATGTCCCGGCGCAGCAGCGCCACGCGGCGGGAAAGCCACACCGCCGGCGGGACCACCAGCAGGGACAGGAGGCTCAGGCCGGGCGAAAGGGCCACCATGGCGACGGCGGTGGCCACCGCGGTGGTCAGGTTCGCCGCAACGGCGGTGGCCGTGGTGGTGACCACCGACTGCATGCCGTTGATGTCGTTGGTCAGGCGCGACTGCACTTCCCCGCCGCGGGTGCGCGTGAAGAAGGCCAGCGACTGGCGCTGCAGGTGCGTAAAAAGGCCGGTGCGCAGCGTGTGCATCACGCGCTGGCCCATGGTGGTGGCGATCCAGGTCTGCAGCACGCCAATGACGGCCGTGGCCACCGCGACGGCGACCATGCCGCCGGCGAGCGCGGCCAGCATCGGCACGTTGTGCTGCGGCAGGGCCTCGTCGATGGCCGCCCGGACCAGGAAGGGCTGGGCGAGCGAGACCACGCTGGAGACCACGATCAGGAGCACGACGACGGCGATGGCCCCCTTGTGCGGGGTGAAGAGCGCAGCGATGCGGCGCAGGTCGGCGGGGTGCTCGACAAGCTGGGAGCGGTCGGCCTGGCTGATCCTGCCGGGTCCTCCGGGTCCTCCGGGTCCTCCGGGACCTCCGTGGCCTCCATGCTGGCCATCCATGTGGGTCATGGGCACCTCCGGGGTGGGACGGACGGCGGCGCGCGGTGCGCCACCCAATAGAGAGGTTACCTCACCATGTGGTTGCCGGACAAAGGCTAGACTGGCTCAGGTGACCTCCAATACAACGCCGGACCTCGGCAACCTCTTCCATGCCGCCTTCCGCGGACTGCGGCGCGGCTGGATGGAACAGCTCTCCCCCTGGGGGCTGACCCCGCACCAGTGGCGGGCGCTGCAGGCGGCCGGACGCCACGACGGCGAATTGAACGGTGGCGAATTGAACGGCGGCGAGGTGCACGGCGGCGAACCGGCCGGCTGCGACGGCGGGAACTCCGGCGGCGGACTGCGGCTGAAGGAACTGGCCGAGCGCCTGCGGATCGCCCCGCGCTCGGCCACCGAGGTGGTGGACCAGCTCGAGGCCAAGGGGCTGGTGGAGCGCCGGCCCGACCCGGCCGACCGGCGCGCCACGCGCGTGTTCCTCACGGCCGCGGGACGGCAACTGCATGCCGAGGTCGCCGCGGCCCGGCGGGAGCAGTCCGAACGGTATTTCGCCGCGCTCTCCCCCGCCGACCGGGCCGAACTCGCCCGGCTGCTGGATCTGCTCGGGACGGCCGGCGCGCGGGACTGAGGGACCCGGCGCAGCCCTGAACGCAGCCCTGAGCGCAGCCCTGTTTCCGGTGCGGCCACGCACGTATCCTGATGCCATTCATCCACAAATCCCAATGAGGAGATGGATCATGGCTGGCATTGTCAGGCGGGACCGGTTCGACATCCTTCCGGAACCCTTCCGCCGCTTCTTCGAGGGCGACTGGGAATCGTCGTGGCTGCGCGTGGAGGAATACCAAGAGGGCGGTGACATGGTGGTCCGCGCCGAACTGCCGGACATCGACCCGGAGAAGGACGTGGAGATCACCGTCTCCGAGGGCGTCCTGACCATCACGGCCGAACGGCAGGAGAAGAGCGAACACAAGGAGAAGTCCAGCTACCGCTCCGAGTTCCGCTACGGCTCCTTCTCACGCACCATCGCACTGCCGGAGGGGGCCGCCCAAGACGCCGTCTCCGCCTCTTACAGGGACGGGGTGCTTGAGGTCCGGGTTCGTGTGCCCGAGCATCCCGCCGGCGGCCCCACCAAGATTCCGGTGACCCGCAGCTGATCCCGCGCCCGGGTCCCTCAGGCGCCGACCGGGCGGTCCGGCGCCTGAGGGACCCGGGCGAGAAATTGGAAGTGCATCCATGGCCGCCAAGCAGGAATACGCCTTGGTTAGTCTGCACCCGGACTATGAGCTGCGTCGCTACGCCGAGCACGCCATCGCGGAAGTGACGGTCCAGGCCTCCTTCACTGGCGCGGGCAATGCGGCTTTCAGGACGCTGGCCGGCTACATCGGAGGCCGGAACCGATCCCGGCGGAAGATCCCCATGACGGCCCCGGTGGCCCAAACCGGGGCCGTTCGGGCGGCGTCGGAACGGGTGGCAATGACGGCCCCGGTGGCCCAGCGCGGCGCAGCCGACGGCGGCTACACCGTGGCCTTCGTCCTGCCGGTCGGCCTCCGGCAGGACACCGCCCCCGTCCCCACCGATGGCAGGGTTCGGATCCGCGATGTTCCGGAAACCCTGGCCGCGGTTCGGCGCTACCGGGGCGGCTGGTCGCAGGAATCGTATGAACGGCACCTTGGGCACTTGCGGGCGGCCTTGGCCCGTGACGGGGTGCAAACCGTCGGCGCGCCACGGTTCGACCGCTTCAATCCGCCCTTCACTCCGCGGTTCCTGCGCCGCAACGAAGTGGTGCTCGATATCGCAGCCGGCACCACGGCCGAGGATGGGTGCTCCACTTCTACACTGGATCCATGACTGGCTCGACGGCCCCGGAACCTTCATCCAACGTCCCTTCCTCCGCCACGCCCACCCCGGCTGACGCACCCCGCCCCGCCGGCGCGACGGCGGTATCCGCGTTCGCCTCGGTGATCACGGCCCCGAACCCGGGGCCGATGACCCTGGACGGCACCAACTCCTACGTGCTGCGTTTCCCCGGGTGGGAATCGTGCGTCGTCGTCGACCCGGGACCGAACGACGAGGGCCACCTGCGCGCCCTGGCCGCCGAGGGGCCGGTCGAGCTGGTGCTCATCACGCACTGGCACCGGGACCACACCGACGGCATCGACCGGCTGGTCGAGCTGACCGGGGCACCCGTCCGGGCCGCCCTGCCCGAGCACTGCCGCGGGGCGGATCCGCTCGCCGACGGGGAGGTGGTGCAGGCGGCGGGGCTGGAGATCCGCGTCGTGGCGACCCCCGGGCACACCGCGGACTCGCTGTGCTTCTTCATGCCCGAGGACGGCCCGCGCGGGGCGGTGCTGACCGGGGATACGATCCTGGGCCGCGGCACCACCAGCCTGGGCTACCCCGACGGCACGCTGGCCGACTTCTTCGCCACGCTGGACCGCCTGGAGGAGTTCGGTTCCGCTCCGGGCCTGTCCGCCCACGGCCCGCTGGTCCCCGACCTGTCCGCCACCGCCCGCTTCTACCGCGCGCACCGGCTGGAGCGCCTCGACCAGGTGCGGGCGGCGCTGGCCGAGCTCGGCGCGGCCAATTCCGGGGGGTCCAATTCCGGCGGGCCCGGCACCGGGGAGCCGCCGGTCTCCGCGGTGGCCGACCTGGTCTACGCGGACATCGACGCCTCGATACGGCCCGCGGTGGAGCACGGCGTCGCGGCGCAACTGCATTACCTGCTGGGCCCCGAGGGGAAGGCCTCCGGCTAGCGCCCCACGCCGTTCCGGACCCTCCAGCGGGGGCACCGGATTAGGCTGGGAGACATGCCGATCTTGAACAAGGACATGACCCTCTGCATTTCGCTGGCGGCGAGGCCCAGCAACAACGGGACGCGGTTCCACAACCACCTGTACGGCCAACTGGGCCTGAACTGGATCTACAAGGCCTTCGCGCCCGCCGACATCGCCCAGGCCGTGGCCGGCATCCGCGGACTCGGGATCCGCGGCGCGGCCGTCTCCATGCCCTACAAGGAGGCCGTGATTCCGCTGGTCGACCACATGGCCCCCTCCGCCGCCGCGATCGAGTCGGTCAACACGATCGTCAATGACAACGGCGTCCTGACGGCGCACAACACCGACTACTCCGCCGTGGCGAACCTGCTGGCCAGCCGCGGCGTGCCCGCGCGGCTCCGGACGGCCGTGCGCGGTTCGGGCGGCATGGCCAAGGCCGTCGTCGCGGCGCTGCGCGACGCCGGCTTCCGCGACGTCACGGTCATCGCCCGCAGCGAGGAGGCGGGCCGCGCGCTGGCCAAACAGTACGGTTTCGCGTGGGCCCCCGAGTACGACGGCGGCGCGGAACTGCTGGTCAACGTCACCCCCATCGGCATGGCCGGCGGGGAGGACGCGGACCGGCTGTCCTTCACGCGCGAACAGGTCCAGGCGGCGCAGGCGGTCATCGACGTGGTGGCCATGCCCGCCGAGACGCCGCTGGTCCGCGCGGCGCGCGAGGCCGGAAAGCAGGTCATCACGGGGGCCGAGATCGGAACGTTGCAGGCCCTGGAGCAGTTCGTCCTCTATACCGGGATCACTCCGACGCCGGAGCAGGTGCGCGCCGCCGAGGAGTTCATGCGCTCGGACGCCGTCGGCTAGGTTTCGGACCGGCAGGCGCCCCACCGCCGTCGTCCCGTAATCTGGCACGTGGACATCCGGTCCGCGCCGGGCGGACGGAGTTTGGGCAAACCGGTAGGGAGACAAGTTCGTGGTGACCGAAATCGACGTCGTCGTGGTGGGCGGAGGAGCCATGGGCTCCGCGGCGGCATGGAACGTGGCCCGCCGGGGACAATCCGTTGTCCTGCTGGAACGGTTCGAGGCCGGCCACCACATGGGCGCCTCCCACGGCGCCACCCGGAACTTCAACACCGCCTATCACCAGGCCGAGTACCTGGACCTCGTCACCGAGGCCCGCACCCTGTGGGACGAGCTGGCGGCCGAGACCGGCACCCAGCTGCTGGACCTGGTGGGGCTGATCAACCACGGCCACCTGGAGCCGCTGCGGCACGTGCGCGACGTCCACGCGGCGCGCGGCATCAACAGTTCCTTCCTCTCCCCCGCCGAGGCGGCCGAGCGCTGGGCGGGGATGCGCTTCCGCGGCGAGGTCCTCTACGTCCCCGAGGCGGGGCGCGTGCGGGCCGCCGACGCGCTCGCGGCCCTGCGCGCGTCGGCCGAGGCCCACGGCGCCCGGTTCCACTACTCGACCCCCGTGCGGGAGATCACGGTCCTCGGCGAGGACGCCGTCGCCGTCGTCACCGACGCCGAGGAGTACCGCGCCCGGCGCGTGATCGTCACCGCGGGCGCGTGGAGCCGGAAGCTGCTGGACGGCCTCGTGCGGCTGCCCCGGCTGGTGGTGACCCAGGAGCAGCCGGCCCACTTCCGGCCGTTGGACCCCTCCCACGAATGGCCCAGCTTCAACCACTTCCCGGATCCCGGCGCCGCCGCTGACTCCTACTTCTACAGCCCGGTCTACGGCATGCTGACCCCCGGCGAGGGGGTCAAGGCGGGCTGGCACGGGGTGGGCCCCGTCGTCGATCCGGACGCCCGCGACTTCACCCCGGAACCGGTCCAGCTGGAGGCCCTGCGCCGCTACGTGCGCGAATGGCTGCCGGGCGTGGACGCGGACGCCTGCGAACCCATCAGCTGCACGTACACCTCCACCGAGTCCGAGGACTTTGTCCTGGACCGGGTGGGGCCGGTGGTGGTCGGCGCGGGATTCTCCGGCCACGGATTCAAGTTCACGCCCGCGATCGGCCGCGTCCTGGCCGACCTCGCCGACGGAACCCCCGCCCCCGCCCTCTTCTCCGCCACGCGGTAGCGGACGCGAAGGACTCCGGTCAGCCGGCCGCCGGCAGGGCGGCCGGCTGGAGTGGGGCCGGCTGGGCCGGCGCCGGGTTCGCGGCGGCGTGGTGCCGCCCGATGGGCAGCACCAGGGGCGTGCCGGCCACCGGATCCGGGACCACCCGGCACGGCAGGCCGAAGACCTCGCTGACCAGGTCCTCGGTCACCACGTCGGCCGGACGCCCGGCGGCCACGATCCGCCCCTGCTTCAGGGCCACCAGGTGGTCGCCGTAGCGGGCGGCGAGGTTCAGGTCGTGGAGCACGATCGCCACGGTGGTCCCGCGCTCGCGGTTGAGGTCGGTGATGACGTCGAGCACGTCGATCTGGTGCGCGACGTCCAGGAACGTCGTGGGCTCGTCGAGCAGCAGCAGGTCGGTCTCCTGCGCCAGCGCCATGGCGATCCAGACGCGCTGGCGCTGCCCGCCGGAGAGCTCGTCGATGGAGCGTTCGGCCAGGTCGGCGGTGCCGGTGGCGGCGAGCGCCCGGTCGACGGCGGCGTCGTCCTCCGCCGACCAGCGGCGGAACCAGCCCTGGTGCGGGTAGCGGCCGCGCCCCACCAGCTCGCGCACGGTGATGCCGTCCGGTGCGATCGGCGACTGGGGCAGCAGCCCCAGGACCTTGGCGACCTCGCGGGCGGGTTTCGCGTGGATGTCCTTGCCGTCCAGCAGGACGCTGCCGGAGGCAGGCTTGAGCAGCCGCGACAGCCCGCGCAACAGGGTGGATTTGCCGCAGCCGTTCGCCCCGACGATCATCGTGACTTCCCCGGCCGGCAGCTCAAGGGTGAGGTCCTCCACCACCGTTGCCGAGTCGTACGCCAGGGTCAGGTCGCGTGCTTCGAGTCGGGCCATTTCAGCCACCGTTTCCTCTCTTGTTGGAGCGCACCAGCAGCCACAGCAGGAACGGGGCGCCGAGCGCGCCCGTCACCACCCCCGCCGGCAAATCGATGTCGCCGAAGGCATTGGATCCCAGCAGCTCCGCGCCGAGCACCAGGACCGCGCCGGTGAGTGCGGAGCAGGCCAGGTTGGTCCGGCCGCCGGCCATCAGGCGGGCCAGCGGCCCGGACAGGAAGGCAATGAAGGACAGCGGGCCGGTGACCGCCGTCGCCGCCGCGCACAGGGCCACGCCGAGGACCACCAGGCCCAGCCGGCTGCGGCGCACGTTCAGGCCCAGTCCGGCCGCGGAGTCGTCCCCGAGTTCCAGGATGCGCAGCGTGGAGGCGGCCCGGACACAGCCCGGCAGCAGCAGGGCCACGGCGGCCCCGAGCACGGCGGCGCGCTCCCAGGTGCTGCCGGAGAGCGATCCGACCAGCCAGTGCAGGGCTTCGCTGGCCGCCCGGACGTCGGTCCGGGTCAGCAGGTAGGTGATGGCCGCCTGGAGCATTGCCGCGAAGCCGATTCCGACCAGGATCAGCCGGCTCCCGGTGTTGCGCCCGGAATCGGACAGGGCGTGGATCGTCAGGGCCACGGCCAGTGCCCCGCCGAAGGCCACGGCGGCCAGCCCCACTCCCTGGAGGTCGAAGAGCAGCATCCCGGCCACCGCGGCAGCCGCGCCGCCGTAGCCGACGCCGATCACGTCGGGGCTGGCCAGCGGGTTGCGCAGCAGGGTCTGGAACAGCGTGCCCGCCAGCCCGTAGGCGGCCCCGGCGAGCAGGCCCACCGTCGCCGCGGGCAGCCGGTCCTCCATAACGATGAAGCCCAGGCCGGGCACCATCTCGCCGCGCAGGATGGCCGCCAGCGCGGGCAGCGGGACCACGACGTCCCCGAGGGTGGTCTTGCCCAGGAACAGCAGGACGACGGCGGCGGCCAGCGCCGCGCCCACCAGGGCCGTCCGGCGCGGGCGGCGGGTGCTGGCCGTGGCCTGCGGGGGCGCCGCGGGTGTAGTGCGGAGGGGGGTTCCCGCGGGGTTGGGCGTCACAGTGCCACCCGCTTCCGGCCCCGGATCAGCCAGATGAACATCGGTGCGCCCACCAGCGCGGTGACGACCCCGACCTGGACCTCGGACGGGGGTAGGATCACCCGTCCGATCACGTCGGCGGCCAGCACCAGCACCGGGCCGGTCAGCATCGACAGCCCCAGCACCTTGCGGTAGTCGCTGCCGACCAGGGCCCGCACGGCGTGCGGGACAATCAGTCCGACGAACCCCACGGGGCCGGCCAGCGCGGTGGCGCCGCCGCACAGCAGCACGACGCCGGCCGCCGCCACGGCGCGGGCCCGGCCGACCCGCAGGCCCAGCCCCCGGGCGGTGTCGTCGCCGAGCGAAAGGGCGTTTAGCAGGCGCGCGGAGGACAGCACCACGGCCGCCCCCACCGCCAGGAACGGGGCGACCTGGGCGATTTCGCCCAACGACCGCACCCCCAGCACGCCGGCCTGCCAGAAGCGGAAGGAATCGAAGCTCTCCTGGCTGACCAGCAGCACGGCGTGCATGGCGCTGGCCAGCCCGGCGGCGAGGGCCGCCCCGGCGAGCGCGAGCTTCAGCGGGGTGGCCCCCTCCCGGCCCAGGCTGGCGACAAGGTAGACGGCGACCGCGGCCACGGCGGCGCCGGCGAACGCAAACCAGATGTATCCGGTCACGTTGGCGGCGCCGAAGAGGTAGATCCCGAGCACGACGGCGAGGGCGGCACCGGCGTTGACGCCCAGGATTCCGGGGTCGGCCAGGGGGTTGCGGGCGATGCCCTGCATGCCGGCGCCGGCCAGCGCCAACGCGGCACCGACCAGCAGCCCCGTCACGGTGCGCGGCACCCGGTTGAGCACCACCGCGTGGTCCCCGTTGACGGGGTCGGCGGCCGTGAGCGCATCCCAAACGGTGGCCAGGGACGTGGGCCGGGCCCCGACGGTCAGCGACAGGGCGCAGACGGCCAGCAGCGCCACGGCCAGCAGCCCCGCCAGCAGCATGCTGCGGCCGGGCCGCCTCTCGCGGCCTTGCCGCCCCGGCGTTGCCGCGGGCCGCAAGGCCGCCGGGGCCAAGGCAGGGGCCTCCTGCTTGGATGTCATCGATCCGTCTTTCGTGGTGGTGCGCTTTAGGGGTGGTGCGGCACGTCGGCCGCGCCCCGTTGCGGGCGCGGCCGGGCGGTCAGGACGTGGCGTCCTGGGCCCTACTTGGCGTCCTGGACCTTCTGGGCGGCCTCGACGAGCATCGGGGTGAACTCCTTCAGGGCCCACGGCAGGCTCAACGGGCTGGACGCGGAGACGGCCAGGGTCAGCATTTGATCGTTCGTGGCGACCAGTCCGCCGTCCTTGACGGCCGGGATCTGGCCCATCAGCGGATCCCCTTCGACGTCCTCGCGGGTGTTGCCCTCCGGCAGCCAGGTGAAGAACACGTCCGACTCCAGCTCGTTGCCGCGCTCGCCGGCCCAGTTGAAGAAGAACTCGCCGTCCTTGGCGTTCTCGGCAACCACCGGGGCCTCGGTCATGCCCAGGTCGGCCAGGAAGCGCGGGCGGTTGTCCCCGCCGGCGTAGATGTTGATGCCGCCCGTGTCCGGCTCCAGGTTGCCGGCGATGAACGTGCTGTCCTTCAGCACCGGGTTCGCCGCGGCGGCCGCCTGGAACTGCGCGTCCACGTCCGCGACCACGGCCTCGGCCGCGGCGGACTTGCCCAGGGCCTTGCCGACCGCCGTGGTGGTGTCCCGCCAGGAGGCGGTGTAGTTCGCGGCGACCGGCCCGACGACGGGGGCGATCTTGGACAGCTTGGTGTACTCCTCCTCGGTCAGGCCGGAGTACGCGGCGACGATCAGGTCCGGGGTAAGCGCGGCGATCTCCTCGAAGTTCACCCCGTCCGCCTCGGAGTACTGCTTCGGCGCCTTGTCGGTGCCGATCGCGGCGCCCAGCTCCTCAAGCTTGGCGTCCTTCCAATCGGTGGAGCCGTTCTCGTTGTTGCCCCAGGTCTCCAGCGGCATGCCCACGGGCACGACGTCGAGGGCCAGCACGGCGTCGGCGTTGACCCAGGAGAGGGTGGCGACGCGGGTCGGCTGCGCCGGGACGACGGTCTTGCCGTAGATGTTCTCCACGGTCACGGGGAACGAGTCGGCGGCGGCCTGGGCGGAGGAGCTGCCCGCCGCCGAACCGGTGGTGGAACCCCCGGCGCAGGCGGTGGCGGTGAGGGCGATGGCGGCGGCTGCTGCGAGCAGGCCGGCACGACGGGAGAACGTCATGGGGGTCCTTCGGTGGGAGCAATGAATCGGGGACAGGCTATGGATCGAGGAAAGGCTAGCCTTACACGCCATGAATGGACAACACGAATTTGGGGTAATGGGCGACACGCTCGCCGTCTTGGTGGCCCGGGGGCACTTCGATAGGGTCAAGGCATGGCCAGCACTTCCGGACATCCCGAGGCACACTTCACCGCAGAAGCCGCCTACACGGCACTGATCACGGGCGGTACCTCGGGCCTGGGCGCGGAGTTCGCCCAGCAGCTGGCCGCGCGCGGGCACGGCCTGGTGCTGGTGGCCCGGGACGGGCACCGCCTGGCCGACGCCGCAGCGGGGCTGCGCGCCCGCTACGCGGTCCCGGTCGAGACCGTGGCCGCCGACCTGCTCACCGAGGAGGGCCGCGCCACGGTGACCGCACGCCTGGCGGACACCGCCAACCCGGTGAACATGCTGGTGAACAACGCCGGACACGGCCTGGCCGGCAACTTCGCCGACAACGATCTGGAGCGGGAACTGGAGCTGCTGCGCATCCACGCCGAGGTCCCGTTGGCCCTGGCGCATGCGGCCCTGCGATCCATGGCACAGACCGGGGGCGGGCGGATCGTCAACGTCGCCTCGGTGGCCGCCTTCACCCCGAACGGCACGTACTCGGCTGCCAAGGCGTTGCTGGTGAACTTCAGCCGCTGGGCCAACGTCTTCTACCGGGACCGCCGCGTCTCCGTCACGGCGCTCTGCCCGGGACTGGTGCACAGCGAGTTCCACGACCGCATGGGCATGGACAAGCGCAGCATCCCGAACTGGATGTGGCTGACCGCCGACCAGGTGGTGCGCGAGGGGCTCACCGATGCCAACGCCGGCAAGCCGGTGTCCATCCCCTCCGCACGCTACAAGGCCCTGGCCCTGGTGGCCCGGCTGGCTCCCGACGCGGTGGTGGAACGGCTGGTCCGGCGCAGCCGCTGAGCCGCGCCGGAACGCCGGCCACGCCCGAAAATCGACATGTGTCGCCCCTTGGAATGGCACTTGGGCTGCCCGGAAAAGCCCGGAAACCCGGGCCTCCCGGGCCGGATCGGGCCTTCACGGCCCACTGCGACCCAATTCACAGGATTTGCCCTTAGGCAAGCCTCGCCTATAGCGTGCCGAAAGGCCCCCGATATAGGAAACGGCTTCGTTTCCTAATCGACGGGCATCCCACCATTCGTTTCTCCCGGAGTTGTGACTGTGAAGACTTCCCTGCGTACCGCCCTCGGCGGCGCCGCCGCCGGCGCCGCCCTGCTCGCCCTGACCGCCTGCGGTGGAGATGCCGGAGCATCCGCCGGAACCTCGTCCGCTGCGGGGGCCACCATTTCCGTGGAACACGCCCAGGGCACCACCGGGAACGTCCCGGTCAACCCGGAAACCGTCTTCGTCTTCGATCTGGGCGTGCTGGACACCATGAACGCCCTGGGCCTCGAGGCCGACGGCGTGCCGGACGCCGAGTTCCCGGAGTCCCTGTCCAAGTACGCCGGCGCCGACTACACCAAGATCGGCTCCATGAAGGAGCCGGACTTCGAGGCCATCGCCGCCGGCGACCCGGACTTGATCATCATCTCCGGACGCACCGCGGCCGCCTACCCCGAACTGTCCGAGATCGCCCCGACGGTCGACCTGTCAGTCGACATGGCGCGGCCGGTGGAGTCCTTCACCGAACAGGCCACCACCGTGGGCCGGATCTTCGGCCAGGAGGATGCCGTCGCCGGGAAGCTCACGGCAATCGACGAGCAGATCGAAGCCACCAAGGCCAAGGCGGCCGACGCCGGCAAGGGCCTGATCGTGCTGACCTCCGGCGGCGAGACCACCGCCTACGGCGCAGGCTCCCGCTTCGGCCTGATCCACGACGTCCTGGGCGTCCCGACCGCCGCTGACGTGAAGTCCGAGGGGGCCCATGGCGAGTCGGTCTCCTTCGAGTTCATCAAGGAAACCAACCCCGACCTCCTGTTCGTGATCGACCGCGACGCCGCCGTCGGCACCGAGGGCGCGGCCGCCTCCGCCGTCCTGGACAACGAACTCGTCGCCTCCACCAACGCCGCCAAGAACGGCAAGATCGTCAACCTGGACCCGTCCGCCTGGTACCTGGTGGGCTACGGCCTGAACAACCTGCCGGCCATGGTCGGCGCGGTCGCGGACGCCCTCTAGGCCCGCGCACGTCCCGAACGCCACCATGGCAGCACCACCACTCGAACGGCCGGCCGCCGCGGATCCTGAAGCGGCGGCCCTTGGCCGTTCCCCGGCACGCCTGACCCGCGAGGCCCTCCTGCTGGTCCTCGCCGGCCTGGGCATCCTGGCCCTGGCCGTGGCCAGCATGTTCGTGGGCGTCTCCGACGTCTCGCTCCCGAACCTCCTTACCGGCGACCAGACAGCGTGGCAGGTCTTCTGGGTTTCCCGCGTTCCGCGCACCCTGGCCGTGATCCTGGCCGGCACCGCCGTCGCCGTGGCCGGGCTGATCATGCAACTGATGGCCCGCAACCGCTTCGTCGAGCCCTCCACCGTCGGCACTGTCGAATCGGCCACGCTCGGCATCCTGGTGGTCACCGTCGCCGCCCCCGCGGCTCCGCTGCTGGCCAAGATGGGCGTCGCGAGCGTCTTCGCGCTGCTGGGCACCGCCCTGTTCCTGGCGGTGCTGCAGCGCCTGCCCGCGCGCAACACCCTGCTGGTCCCGCTGGTGGGCATGATGCTCGGCGGCGTGATCGCCGCCGTCACCACCTTCTTCGCCTACCGCTACGACCTGCTCCAGACCCTCAACAACTGGATGGTCGGGGATTTCTCCGGAGTCCTGCGCGGCCGCTACGAACTGCTGTGGATCGTCGCGGCACTGACCGTGGTGGGCTACGTCGCCGCGGACCGCTTCACGGTCGCGGGCATGGGCGCCGACTTCACCACCAACCTGGGCATGAACTACAAGGCGATCATGCGCCTGGGCCTGGCGATCGTCGCGCTGATCTCCGCCGTCGTCGTCACCAGCGTCGGCGCGGTGCCGTTCCTGGGCCTGGTGGTCCCCAACATCGTGTCCCTGGCCTTCGGGGACAACCTGCGCCGCGCCGTCCCCTGGACCGCGGTCTTCGGCGCCGGATTCGTGCTGGTGTGCGACATCATCGGACGCACCATCCGCTACCCCTACGAGGTTCCGGTCGGCATGGTCATGTCCGTGCTGGGCGCCGCGGTGTTCCTGGTCCTGCTGCTGCGCGGAAGGAAAATCCGTGGCTGACGCGCCCACCCTCCCCACGGTTCCCACCGTCCCCGCGCAGCGCCGGGCACCGCTGCGCCTTTCACCCGCCGCCGCCACCGCCCTGCTGGCCGTGGCCTCGCTGGTCGCGATCGCCCTGTTCATGACCGTGGACCTCAAGGGAAACCTCGGCTACGTGCTGCCCCGGCGGGGCGTGAGGGTCGGCGCCATGGTCCTGGTGGCCGTCGCGGTCGGAATCTCCACGCTGGTGTTCCAGACCGTGACCGCCAACCGCATCCTGACCCCGTCGATCATGGGCTTCGACGCGCTGTACGTGCTGATCCAGACGTCGCTGGTCTTCACCCTGGGCGCCTCGACCGTGAACACCGCTCCCCCGGCGGTGAAGTTCGTGGCGGAGGTCGTCCTGATGGTGGTCTTCTCCGGGCTGCTCTACCGCTGGCTGTTCACCGGAGGCGCCCGGTCGCTGCACCTGATGCTGCTGGTCGGAATCGTGCTGGGCACCCTGTTCCGGGGCTTCTCCGGCCTGCTGCAGCGGCTCATGGAGCCCAGCGAGTTCCTCATCCTGCAGGACCTCTTCTTCGCCTCCTTCAACCAGGTGGATCCGGTGCTGCTCGCGGTCGCCACCGCCATCGTGGGCGCCATCGCCGCCGGGGTCTGGCGGATGCGCCACACGCTGGACGTGCTGGCCCTGGGCCGGGACACGGCCGTGAACCTGGGCGTGAACCACCGGCGCGCGGTGACCGCCGTGCTGGTCATGTGCTCGGTACTCGTGGCCGTCTCCACCGCCCTCGTGGGGCCGGTGACGTTCTTCGGCCTGCTGGTGGTGAGCCTGGGCTACCAGCTCTGCCGCAGCTTCTCCCACGCCTGGCTGCTGCCGATCACCATCCTGCTCGGCGTGGTGGCGCTCGTGGGCGGCCAGCTGATCCTCGAGCAGGTCTTCGGTTTCGCCACGGCCCTGAGCATCATCATCGAGTTCACCGGCGGCCTCCTGTTCCTGTACCTGTTGTTGAAGGGATCACTGAAGTGATTGCGCTCTCCGGCGTCACCAAGTCCTACGGCTCCGCTCGCGTGGTCGACGGCGTCGATGCCACGATTCCGGCCGGCGGCGTCACCTCGATCATCGGCCCCAACGGCGCCGGCAAGTCCACCTTGCTGGGCTTGGTCTCCCGGCTGCAGGCCATGGACGCCGGCGCGGTGGAGGTCGGCGGCCTCGACGTCGCCCGCACCGACAGCCGCGAACTGGCCAAGACCATGGCCATCCTGCGCCAGGAAAACCACCTGACCATGCGCCTGAAGGTGCGCGACCTGGTCGCGTTCGGGCGCTACCCGCATTCGGGCGGCCGGCCCACGGTGGAGGACAAGGAGCACATCGAACGGGCCCTGGAGCAGCTGGACCTGCTGCCCATGGCGGACAAGTTCGTCGACGAACTCTCCGGCGGCCAGCGGCAGCGCGCGTTCATCGCCATGGTGCTGGCCCAGGACACCGAGTACCTGCTGCTGGACGAGCCGCTGAACAACCTGGACATGCGGCACTCGGTGGAGATGATGCGCCTGATCCGCCGGCTCGCCGACGAACTCGGCAAGACGGTGGTAGTGGTCATCCACGACATCAACTTCGCGTCCTGCTACTCGGACACCATCCTGGCCATGCGCGACGGCCGGCTGCTCCACCAGGGCTCCCCCGCGGAGATCATGCGCCCCGAGGTGCTCCGGGACATCTACGAGATCGACATCCGGATCGAGGAGATCGAGGGCAACCGCATCGGCGTCTACTTCGCCTGACCGCCGGCGCCTAGGGGCCCTCCGGCAGTTTGATGCCCGGCACGGCGTCCGGGGCCGATTCCGCCAGGACGGTGTGGAGGTAGCGCTCGGCGCGTTCGGCGGTGGCGCGGTAGACGTCGACGAACGTTGAGCGGGCGCGGGCCAAGGGCCAGTCGGCGGGAAGCAGTTCGTACGGCATGCCCGGGTCGTCCCAGGGAAAGGCCCGCCATTCGTCCATGGCCTCGATGCGCATGCGGAACGCCTCCCGGTGGTCCGCATCCGGCTGGCGGAGCCTCTTGAGCCGGCCTTCGTTCCTGTCCGCGAACGCCGCGTAGCGCGCCGGCAGGTCCTCGCTGGCGGCGAGCGCCGGCCGGCGCCCTTCGAGGGCGGTGTCCTCGACACGGAAGGCCATGAAGTCCTCCACTCCGTACCCTTGAGCGGTTTCCGCCACCTGGGCCACGCGGTCCCGGGGGGAGAACCACAGCGCTCCGTAGACGGGTGCGAATCCGAGCCATTTCAGCCTGGCCCGGAAGGCCTCCCTGACGTCCCGCTCCGTCTCGGGCACGGAGAACGCGATTGCCGTCCAGTGCCGGTCCCAACCGAACCGTGGATCGCCGAATTCGGTGACCTGTTGATGGCCCACCACCAACCGGTCCCGCGCCGCGGCCGTGAACCGGTACCGGGAGGCCCTGCCGCCGCCGTCGTTCTCCAGGACGCCCCGCGCGGCGAGCCGGCTCAGTGCGGTGGTGACCGCCGACCGGCTGAGGCCGACGTCCTCGGCGAGCTTCACCACCACCCGGGCGGGAAGCCACAGGTCGGTCTTCCTCCAGAACTCGGCCAGCAGCGTGACCAGCAGGTGCTGGCTGGCGTTGCCGCGCTGGGGGCGTGGAAAGTCCACTGCCGCGAGGCCGGTTGGTCGTTCTCCGCTGTTTCGCACAGTCCCAGTCTCACCCATTCCAGAAACTTTGCACTTTTATTGACGTTCGCTTGTTTTAAAGCAATCATATTTGCGGGGTGATCCACGCCACTAACCCGCTTCCCGGCATCGATGCCGCGGCCGGCCAGGCGCGCTCCGCCCGTTCCCCAAGCACCTAGCAGGAGATCCGCAATGACCGCAGGTCCCACGAGCACCGCCCCCGCGATCGCGCCGCCCACGGGCCGCCACGCCCGCAAGGCCGCCGTCGCCAGCTTCGTCGGCAGCACGCTGGAGTACTACGACTTCTTCATCTACGGCGCTGCTTCCGCCCTCGTTTTCAACAAGATCTTCTTCCCCGGCATCGACCCTGCGCTCGGGCAGATCCTGTCCATGGCCACCATCGGCATCGGCTACGTCGTGCGCCCGCTCGCCGCGGGAGTGATCGGCCACTTCGGCGACCGTGTCGGGCGCAAGCAGATGCTCGTTTTCACCCTGGTCAGCATGGGCCTTGCCACGTTCCTGATCGGATGCCTTCCCCCCACGGCTGCCATCGGAGCGGCCGCTCCCGTGCTCCTGGTTCTGCTGCGCGTCCTGCAGGGAATCTCGGCAGCCGGCGAATCCGTGGGTGCCGTGACCATCTCCCTTGAACATGCGCCGGCCAACAGGCGCGCGTTCTTCGCAAGCTGGGTCAACACCGGAGCGGCAGCCGGCATCACCCTCGCTTCGCTCGCGTTCCTCCTTGTCTCCTTGATGCCGCAGGAGCAACTGCTTTCCTGGGGCTGGCGCATCCCGTTCCTGGCGAGCGTCCTGGTCGCGGCAGCCGGCTTCGTCATCCGCCGCCGGCTGCCCGAGGCCGAGGTCTTCGAGCACGAACTCGAGAACAAGGAAGCACTCGAACTTCCCGTCAAGGTGGTTGTTCGCGACCACTGGCGCACGGTCCTGAAAGTGATGGCGTTCGGGGTTTGGGCGGTGGTCTCATCGATCTTCTCCGCTTTCAGCCTCTCCTACGCGGCGAAGGAGCAGTTGGTGCCCGGAAGCGTCATGCTTGCCGTCACCATCGTCACCGCGGCACTGAGCGTCGGAGTCCAGCCGCTCTTTGGAATCCTCGCTGACCGCATAGGCCGCAAACCCGTCTTCATCACCGGAAACCTGACGTGCGCCGCAGCGGTCTTTGCATACTTCTGGGCCGTCTCCACTTCAAACATCCCGCTCGTCTTCGTCACCGGAATCGTGCTCATGTCCGTCGGCTACGCCATGGTCAACCCGCTCGGACCGGCGATGGTCGCGGAGATGTTCGAAACCCGGATCCGCTACTCCGGCGCCGCGATTTCCTCCCAGCTGGGCCTCATCCTGACCGGCTTCGCGCCGACCATCGCCGCGGCCATCGTCCGCCCCGGGCCCGGCGGCTGGTTGCCGGTGGCGATCTTCACGGCGGCCTGCTGCCTCGTCTCGGCCTTTGTCGCCCTCGTCTTCGTCCGGGAGACGTACCGCACGGCCACCGAAGACCTTGGCCTGAAGGCCGGTGCGAACGCATGAAACGCCAGGTCCTGATTGAGGCCGACGTCGAGATGCGGCTGAGTGACGGAGCGGTCCTCCGCTCAACCGTGTACCGTCCGGACGCTCCCGGCCGGTTCCCCGTCCTCCTTACCCGCACCCCCTACGGACGGGACCTCGCCGTCAACTCCGCATACCTCAACCCGGCAACGGTTGCCGCCGGCGGATTCATCGTCATCCTGCAGGATGTCCGCGGCCGGCACGGTTCCGACGGCACCTTCACGCCGGCGGAACATGAGGCCGACGACGGCGCCGAAACCGTCGAGTGGGCGGCGAACCTGCCCTATTCCTCCGGGAGGGTGGGAATGTGGGGACGGTCCTACTTTGCCGAAACGCAATGGCGGGCCGCGCGCCGGCGCCCCCAGGGCCTGGCCGCCCTGGCGCCGGGCATCTGCGCTGCCGGGAACGCGGACAACGGGGCGCTCTTCCGCGGAGGAGCCTTCGAACTGGGGACCCGGCTCTCCTGGGGACAGGGCTCCATCGGCCTCGAGGAGATCCGCCGCGAATGCGAGGGTGATCCGGCACGCCTTGCCCGCGAGCTCGACATCTGGAACGAACTGGACGCCCGCTTCGCGGACGGTTCGGCCTATGCGACCCTTCCGCTCAACGAACTGAAGTCCCAGGCCAACGGATTCCTGCAGTCCGTGATCCTCCCTTCAGCCAGCGAGGATCCCGGCGGGGAACTCTCCCGGGCGTGGGACTGGCCCGTGCGCGAACCCGTCCCGCTTCCCACGCTTCACATCGGGGGATGGTTCGACATCTTCCTCCCCAATACCTTGGCGCAGTACCGCACCCAACTGGAGGCGTCCGGCAGGAATGCCGCGCCCCGTCCCCGCCTCATCCTGGGGCCGTGGAGCCACACCAATTTCACGGGGATCTTCCCCGATGTCGCGTTCGGCGCCACGGCTTCCTCGGCGGCGGTCAATGGCCTGGGGGATCTGTCCTCGATCCATGCCCGCTGGTTCGAACATGTGCTCAACGAAGGGCCCGAACCGGAGATGCCGGACGTCCTCGTCTACTTCATGGGCGAGAACCGCTGGCGGGCCTTCGATGAACTGCCCGAACCGGACTCCCGTCTGGACCTGTTTCTCGGCCGGCACGGCTCGCTGCAGGCCTCGCCGGGGATATCCGGCGCGGAGGAATACTCCTACGACCCGCTCGACCCCGTTCCCACCACCGGAGGCGCCACCATGCACCTCGGGGCCGACCTTGCCGGTCCCGCGGAACAAGGTGCCGTCGAAAGCCGCGATGACGTGCTCGTCTTCTCGACTTCCCCGCTGGAGGAACCGCTGACGGTCTTCGGGGAAGTGACGGCAACCCTGTTCGCAAACTCCAGCGCGGTGGACACGGACTTCGTCGTCCGCCTGTGCCGGGTCACTCCCGACGGCCGCTCCATCGGGCTCGCCGACGGCATTGTCCGCGCGTCGTGGCGGGATGCCTGCGCCGGCGACGGGGTCTTCCGCGCAGGGCCGCCTCCGCGTCCACTCGTCCCCGGCCAACCGGAGGAGTTCAGCATCAGCCTGTGGTCGACCGCCTGCACGTTCCAGGCCGGCGACAGCATCAGGATCCAGGTGACCTCCAGCTGCCATCCCCGCTGGGACCGAAACCTCAATACCGGTGTCCGCGCGGCAGACTCATCCGTGCCGGTTGTTGCCCGCCAGCGCATCATGCTCGGGGGCGATACCCCCAGCAGGATCAGCCTGGGCACCCTGTCCGGCGGCCCCCTGACGCACCGGCCATAGGCGGAGGGAAGCGGGGCAAGCGCGGCGAATGCGGCGGGGCAGGGCGCGCCGCATTCGCCCCGCGCCGGGGAGGGGAGGAAGAATGGGCCGGTGACTTCCGTGCAGCCTGAACTCCCCGCCCCCTCCCCCGCTCCAAAAACCACGGATTTCAGGCTGCGCATCGTGGCGGACTCCAGCAACCGCATCGGGTGGCTGCGGGCGCGCTCGCAGGGCATCACGGCCACCGACGTCGCCAAGCTGTCCACCCCGCGCAGCATCGAGGCCGCGGCCCACGCCAAGCTCCACGGGTCCGGTTTTTCCGGCAACTCCTGGACGGACCACGGCAAGGCCCGCGAACCGGTGATCGCCGACTGGGTCCGCGAGCACCATGGGATCGTTCCCAGCACCCAACTCTTCCACGCGCACGGCCAGCGGCTGCATCTGGCGACCCCGGACGGCATCGCCCTGCGCCCCGGCGGCCGCGTGGAGCTGGCCGAAATCAAGACCACCAACAAGGCTTGGCGGTCCATCCCGCGCCACTACCTGCGCCAGGTCTGGTGGCAGCAGTACGTCCTCGGCGCGGAACGCACGCTGGTGGTCTGGGAGCAGCACGAGGACTTCGTCCCGGTCCACGCCGAACCCCTGTGCCGCTGGGTCGATCGCGACGAGGAACAGATCCGCGCCCTGGTCGGGATGGCCGACCGGCTGGTCGAGGAGCTGCGCCGGCGCACCGCCCGCGCCCGGGAACGCGAGGACTACCGACCCGCGGCCCTCAGCCGGTACTGACCGGCCGCCACCGAACCGCCCCACACGCAAAGGCGGCGGCGGGAATACCCCGCCGCCGCCGTCGTCTTGCCCCGATAGGGGGCTCTACTTCTTCGCGCCCGCCACCTGCGCCACCGGTGCCGGCAACGCCTCCGGGTACTTGGTCTGCAGGTCATGCACCAGCTTCTCGCGCACGTAGTTGCGCAGGTCCGCCAGGTCCGCGGAGTTGCGGGCGCTGACGGTGATCGTCACCTTGAGCACGCCCGCAATCGCGTCGGTGACGTTGAGGACGCCCACGCGCCCGTCCCACAGGTCGGTGGCCTCCAGCAGCTGCGTCAGGCGGTGGCGGATCGTGTCCACCGGGGCGTTCCAGTTCAGGTCAAGCAGCACGTTGCCGTTCAGCTCCGCGGTCCCGCGGGACCAGTTCTCGAACGGGGTGGACGTGAAGTAGGTCGAGGGCAGGATCATGCGCCGCCCGTCCGGCATCGCGACCACGACGTAGGTGAGCGTGATCTCCTCGATCCGGCCCTGCTGGGTCTCCACCAGCACGGTGTCGTCCACCCGGATCGCGTCGGTGAAGGCGATCTGCAGGCCGGCGAAGACGTTGGCCAGGGTGCTCTGCACGGCCAGACCGGCGACGACGGAGATCAGACCGGCGGAGGCGAGGATACCGGCGCCGAGTGCCCGCACCTGCGGGATCAGCAGCAGGATGCCCGCCACCGCGAGCACCATTACGACGGCGATGGCCACGTGCCGCAGCAGCGAGACCTGGGTGCGCACCTTGGCGATCCGGCGCTCGTTGGAGAGGTCATTGCGGTACTTCGCCAGCAGCCCCGCCTCCAGCAGGTGCAGCAGCACCGTCGCCAGCCAGGCGATGCTGCAGATGAGCCCGGCCAGGAGCAGGAAGTCCACGAGCGTGCGCCATGGAGCATCCGGCACGGTGACTTCCAGCGCGCTCAGCGACCCCACGAAGGACAGCACCAGGGTCGCTGGCACTCGGGCCTTCGCGGTGTCCGTGCGCAGCGTGGGGTGCTTGCGCAGCACGCCGCCGAGGGCCGTGAACGCGATGGTCACGATCAGGACGGAAGCGATCACCGCAATGATGACCGCGAACCAGGGGCGGAACGGTTCCGGCAGCGAGTCGGTGCCGGCGGCCTGGGTCAGGTCTCCGACGACGTCGTTGACGGTGGGTGTCAGGCTGTCTTCTGGGATCAGGGGGTCCCCGGAAGGCGCCGGCGTGGGCGGCACCGGGGTGGAGGCAAGGGCAAGCATTGCTCCAGCGTTCCATACGAAACTGGGTAAAACCTTAATCGAAACGTGACCCGGTGGCTTCTGAAGGGAACGCTCCGGGAGAACCCGCCGCCACCGCGGCCAGCCCGCCCGGAGCCGTGTTCCCGCTACTCAGGGCGGGGTGCGGAAAGGTCGGCCACCTGGTAGGACCACAGTTCGGCACCGAGCCCGATGGGCTTGCGCGCCCCGCCGTGGCCCTCGCCGCCGTGACCTTCCTCACGGTTCCCCTCGCCCTGCGCCCCACCCTGCTCTTGGCCGCGCCCCTGTTCCTGGCCGTGCCCCTGGCCGAAGGCGCGGGACTTGGTCCAGGCGTCGAAGGATTCCTCGTCGGCCCAGCGGGTCAGCACCAGCCAGACGTTCCGGCCGTCGGTGGGTTGGAGCAGCTCGAAGCCCTCGAAGCCGGGGGCGTTGTCGACGGCGCCGGCGCGGGCGGCGAAACGGCGGGCGAGCTCGTCGCCGGAGTCGGCGGGGACGGTGATGGCATTGATCTTGATGACACTCATGGACCCAGCCTGCCAAACCTCGCACCGGGCCGGAAGCGGATTGCGCAGATTGACGTGGCTGGCGGTGCCGGTCGACTCGGCCCGCGGCGCCGGATGACCCGATCGGCCGCGCCGGATGTGCCACCATGGCTCCCATGAGTCTGCGCCCCTACAAGCAGGTCGATGTCTTCACCGCGACCCCGTACTACGGAAACGCCCTCGCCGTCGTCCTGGATGCGGACGGGATGGCCGACGAGGAGATGCTCCGCTTCGCCAACTGGATGAACCTGGCGGAAACCACGTTTGTCCTGCGGCCCACCCAGCCCGGCGCCGACTACCGGGTGCGGATCTTCACCACCACCACGGAACTGCCGTTCGCCGGCCATCCCACGCTCGGCACGGCCCACGCCTGGCTGGAGGCCGGCGGCGTCCCGTCCCGTCCCGGCGTCGTGGTCCAGGAGTGCCCGGCGGGCCTGATCGAGGTCCGCGCGCACGCCGCGGACGACGACGGGCACTGGCTGGCGCTGAAGGCGCCGCCTCTGGTGCGCACCGGCCCGCTCGAGGACGACGTGCTGGAGTGGGCCCTGTCCGGGCTCGGCCTGGCGCGCGCCGACGTGGTGGCCCACCAGTGGATCGCCAACGGCCCGCAATGGGCCGGGCTGATGCTGCGCGACGCCGACACGGTGCTGGCCCTGGAGCCTGACTTCGCGGTCCTGGAGGGCCTGGAGGTGGGGGTGATCGGCCCGCACGCCTCCCACGGCGCGCACACGGGCCGGTACCGGGGAGCCGCCCGCACCGCGCGCCGCAAGGGGGCCCGGGCCGAACTCGAGCCACTGCCGGCCCCGGACACCGCGGGCCTGCCGGTCACCGCCGCCGCGTTCCAGTCGGCCGTCGCCTCCGCCCCGGCCGACTTCGAGGTGCGCGCGTTCGTTCCGGGCGAGGGGTTCCCGGAGGATCCGGCCACCGGCAGCCTCAACGCCGGCTTCGCCGTTTGGCTCACCCGCGACGGCCTCGCCCCGGAGCACTACACCGTGCGCCAAGGCACCCGCCTGGGCCGCGCCGGACTCATCGAGGTGTCCACGGATGCCGAGGGGATCTGGATCGCGGGAGAGGCCGTGACCTGCATCGACGGAACGGTGCGCACCGGGTAGCGCCTACCGGGCTCCACGTCGGCTCCGAACCGGCTCTAGTAGGCTCGGGCGGTGAGCACAGCGGCGCGGTCGGCGGACCCCTGGGAGACAAACGCGAGCAAGGCCGCGTGGGGCGCCCTGTGGGCGGTGGCCATCGGCTTCTTCATGATCCTGGTGGACACCACGATCGTGTCCACGGCCATGCCCGCCATCATGCGCGGGCTGGAAACCGGCATCACGGGCGTGGTCTGGGTGAACAGCGCCTACCTGCTGGCCTTCGCGGTTCCGCTGCTGGTCACCGGCAGGCTCGGGGACCGGTACGGGCCCAAAAACGTGTACCTGGCCGGGCTTGCGGTTTTCACCGCGGCATCCCTGTGGTGCGGGCTGTCTTCCAGCATCGGGTTGCTGATCGCCGCCCGCGTCGTCCAGGGCCTCGGTGCCGCCCTGATGAGCCCGCAGACGATGACGGTGATCACCCGGATGTTCCCGGCACAGCGGCGCGGCCCGGCGATCGGACTGTGGGGGGCCGTGGCCGGCATCGCCACCCTGGTGGGACCGGTCCTCGGCGGCGTCCTGGTGGACACCCTCGGGTGGGAGTGGATCTTCTTCGTCAATGTCCCGGTGGGAATCCTGGCGTTCTGGCGCGCGATGGCCAAGGTGCCGCAACTGGAACGGCATGCGCACCGCATCGACTGGCTGGGCGTGGCGCTGTCCTCGGTGGCGATGTTCCTGATCGTCTTCGGCATCCAGGAAGGCAACAGCTACGACTGGGGCGTGATAGCCGGCGGGGTGGGCGTGTGGCACCTGCTGGCGGCCGGCCTCGCCGTGATGGTGCTCTTCATCCTCCGGCAGCATTACACCCGGGGCGAACCGCTGATCCCGCTGCGCCTTTTCCACGATCGCAACTTCTCCCTGGCCAACGTCGCCATCACCGGGATGGGACTGACGGTGGTTTCGATGAGCTTCCCCATCGTGCTCTACCTCCAGTCCGTGCGCGGCCTGAGTCCGACGCTGTCGGCCCTGATGCTTGCCCCGATGGCCGTAGTCTCCGCAGCGCTGGCGCCCGTGGCGGGGCGGGCGGTGAATCGGATTGATCCCAAGCTGATGGCGGTGCCGGGCTTCCTGCTGCTGGGCGTCTCGATCATCGCCTACGGCCTGCTGATCGGGCCCGGCACCCCGTACTGGCTGCTGTTGCTGCCGCCGCTCACCATGGGCCTGGGCGGTGCGTTCATCTGGCCTTCGGTGTCCTTCTCGGCCACGCGGAACCTCGGTCCGGCCGACGCCGGCGCGGGGTCGGGTGTGTACAACACCATGCGGCAGGTCGGGTCGGTGCTGGGCTCGGCCCTGATCGCCGCACTCATGGAGTCGCGGATCGCGGCCGAGTCCACGGCCGCCGTCGCACAGCATGCCCAGGACATCGGCGCTTCCCCGGACACTCTCCTGGCACACGGCGCGGAATCCACGCTGGGCCATGCCGTCCCGGACTTCCTGCAGGCCGCCTTCAGCAGCGCCCTCGGCCAGTCACTGCTGCTGCCGGGCCTGGCCGCGGTGGCGGCCGGCCTGGTCTGCCTCTTCCTCCGCAAGCCGCCCGCATAGCCGCCCCTTTCCCCCGGCGCGCTGCCACGTGGCCGGAACGGAACCCTCACACCGGCGTGACCGGCACGCAACACGGCGGTGACACTGCGGGGGCACGCTAGAGCCATGAAGCGGCTCACCGGAAGCTCCCGCCCACACCGCCCCCACCGCGGCCATCCCCTCGCGTGCCCGGACTGCGGGCAGTTGCCCGAACCGGCGCAGATGCGCCGCACGCTGGCGCTGGTCGCGGCGATCCTGCCCGTGGAACTCGCGGTCCACGCGCTGATCGTCGGCCTGCACCTGCCCCTGCTCCTGAAGGTCCTGCTGCTGACCGTCACCGCGACGGTACTGGCCATCTGGGTCGCCGAACCGTCGGCGGCCCGCCTGCTGCGCCGGTTCCTCCACGCCCCGGAGCTCAAGCGGCGCCAGGTGCTCGACGAGGCGCAGGCCCTGTGGCGCGTGCGCTTCACCCTGCCGGACCGGGCCGGGGCGCTGGAGCGCGTCACGCACGGGCTCGCCGTCGTTGGCGCCAACATCCTGGTCATCCACGTGCATCCGCTCGGCGGCGAAACCTCCCAGGTCCTCGACGAACTGGTGCTGTCCGCCCCGGCCGGCCTGAAGGAGGAGGACTTGGTGGACGCCCTGCACGGGGCCGGGGCGCGGGACGGGGCCGCCTGGCCGACCTCCCCGATGGCCCTCGGGGACGCGCAGACCCGCAGCCTGGGCCTGGCCGCCCGCGTCGCGGCCGAGCCGCAGTCCCTGCCGGAGGCCCTGTCCGAGCTGCTCGGCGCCGAGATCCACGCGCCGGGAATCGTCGTGGTCCGCAACTCCCCCGTGATGACGCCAGTGGGGTCGCCGCCGTCGGGCCTTCCCGCCCGTGAGGTGCTGGAGGCCGCCCGGGCGGCCGGGACGCTGCTGCGCCTGCCCACGGCCAGCGGGGAACCCCTGCTGGCCCACCGTCCCGGCGAGCCGTTCACGCCCGCCGAATCCGCCCGTGCCCACCGCCTCGCCGAACTGGCGGAGGCGGTCCAGGTGGCCCGCACCCGCTGGGCCGCCGAGACGGCCCAGCCGCAGGGGTCCGCCGGCTACTCGCCGGACCCCGCCGAGGGCGAGGGCGTCCAGAGCGCCACGGTGTAGTGCACGCCATAGGGGTCGTCCGAGTAGAGGACCTCAGCCTTTACCGCCTGGGCGGTATCACCGGCCGCACCGGATGCACCGGATGCACCGGCCAGGGCCTGCCAGGCGGGCCGGCCCGCGGCCAGGAGTTCGCGCGCCAGCGCCGGATCCACCGCCAGCAGGGTCCCGGCGTCGGCCTCGCGCAGGGCCTTGAGGATCCCGGCGTCGAACTCCGCGGCCCGCCCGTCCAGGTGGCCCGGTGCCTTGGGGCCGCGGCGGGCGCTGCCGTCCCCCATCGCCAGGACGGCGACGCGGCGCCCCGCACGCACCGCCTCCCGCCCGGCCGCGGCGCACTCGGCCGCCGGCGCGTCCGCCGCCAGCCCCACCAGCCGCCGTTCGCCACGCCATCCGGCCAGGTCCAGCAGCCGGGAGCCCACCCCCAGGCTGAGCGGCAGGACCTCGGCCCCTTCCGCCCTGCCCTCCTCAACCGCGGCGCCGTCAGCGGCCGGCGCCGCCAGCGGCCCGTAGCGGTGGACCGGCAGCGCGCCGCGGGGGTCGTAGTCCCGGCTGTCCTCCGCAGCGCCGATGACCACGATCGTCTCCGGCCGGCACGCCACCAGCCTCTCCACGGCACGGGTGCAGCTGGACAGGAGGGAGCGCACGGCCTCGGGCAGGTCGCCGGGCGGGCCGACCAGCTCGGTGAAAAGCAGCGGCGGATGCGGAGCAAGGGCGGCGGCAAGAAGCATTGCGGGGTTTCCTTACTTCGATTGCAGGATCCGGGGACCGGCGCCTAGGCGAGTCCCCGCAGGGCCAGCGCGGGGGCCTGGGTGCCGCGGATGGCGGCCACCATGTCGAGCGTCTGGCGCGTCTGGGCGGCCTCGTGCACCCGGAAGATGCGGGCCCCCTGCCACGCCGCGACGGCGGTGGCCGCGAGCGTTCCCGTCAGGCGCTCCTCCAGGGGGAGGTTGAGGGTCTCTCCGACGAAGTCCTTGTTGGACAGGGAAACCAGGACCGGCAGTCCGGTCGCGACCAGCCGATCCAGGTTGCGGGTGATCTCCAGCGAGTGGTGGGTGTTCTTGGCGAAGTCGTGGGCCGGGTCGATGATGATGCTGGCCGGGTCGACGCCGGCCTCCAGGGCACGGTTCGCCAGTTTCATGACGCCATCCAGGACATCGGCGGTGAGGTCGGCGTAGCCGGTCCGGTGCGGGCGCGTGCGCGGGGCCACGCCGCCGGCATGCGTGCACACGATGGCCGCACCGTATTCGGCCGCGACCTCGACCAGGCGCGGGTCCCACCCTCCCCAGGCATCGTTGAGAAGGTCTGCGCCGGCCTCGCAGACCGCCCGGCCGACCTCGTGCCTCCAGGTGTCCACGCTGATGACCAGGCGCGGATGCGCTGCGCGGACCGCGGCCACGAACTCCACCGTCCGGCGCAGTTCCTCCGCCACCCCGACCTCTTCGCCGGGGGCTGCCTTGACCCCGCCGATATCGACGATTTCGGCGCCCTCCTCCACCACCTGGTGGACGCGCTCCAGGGCGGCTTCGAAGGCATATGTCGCCCCGCGGTCGTAGAAGGAATCCGGGGTCCGGTTGACGATCGCCATGGTCAGCAGCTCGTCGGTGCCGAAGGTGGCCCCGCGGAGCTTGAGCTCCGCCGGACGCGGGGACGGGGCGAACGTGCGGACGGCGGTCATCGGTGGAGCTCCTTGCTTCGGTAGGCCGCCAGGCCGGTTGCCTTGGGGCGGACGGCGGACGGGACGTCGCGGCGGATGGGGCGGACCGCTCCGTCGGGGCCACGACTGAATTGGACCAGGTGGGGCGGGGCGTCCTGGGCCGCCGGCCGGTTCCGCTTCCGGTCGGCCACGGCCAGCAGTTCGGTGGCCATGAGGGACAGGTCGTGGATGCTCTGGTGGCTGTGGGCGCGGGCCCCCAGGTCCACCTGCGCCAGCCCGGCCAGCCCGTGGCGGGCGTGGGCCTCAAGGACGGTTGCCAGCTCCACGCCGTACCCGGTGGGAACCTCCATGGACTCGAACAGCGACCTGCGCACCGCCCACTCCCCGGCAAGCGGCTGCACCAGGCCGCCCAGTTCGGGCCACCAGAGGTTCAGCAGCGGCCGCGCCAACAGCTCCGTGACACGGCCCCCCTCGAGGCCGGCGGCCTGCCCCTGGTACGTCGATACCCTGTCGTAGAACCCCTTGACCAGCTGGGCGCGCGGAAGGTGGAGCATCGGGCCGAGCAGCCCGGTCACGAAGTGCACGCCCCACTCGGTGAGGTCGGCGTCGATGAAGACCAGGATCTCGCCCGTGGTGACGAAAAGCGACTTCCACAGGGCTTCGCCCTTGCCCGGGAGCGCTCCGAGTTCGGGCAGGATGCCGCGCGCGGCGTGGACCGTGGCCCCCGCTTCCCGGGCGCGGGCCGCGGTGCCGTCGACCGAATCCGAGTCGATGACCACCAGTTCGTCGACCAGGCCCGCCCGGTCCACCAGCTCCCGGCGCAGCGCCCCAACCACCCCGGCGATGGTCTTCTCCTCGTTCCGGGCGGGGATGACGACGCTGACCGCCACTCCGGCGGCGCGCTTGGCCTCCAGCAGCCCCGCCAGCGGCCAGTCGCCGCTGTGCGAGGTGTGGGGCAACGGCCACGCGGCCCGTGTCACCGGTTGCACCAAGAAGTCCTTCCCGCCCGTTGCGCCGCGCCTTGCAAGCCGCGCGCAAGGCGCTGGCGCCGCCAGCACAACCCTAGCGACAAGCACCACCCTACTGGGTGGCCCTGCCGGGCTGCCCTTCGGAAGGGACGGACTGCATGCGGACGGGCGGTAGGCTGTCCGGCGTCGGTGCAAGTCACTTCACCCAGCTTCTTGTTGCACTGCTTCACCACACTTCTTCAGGGGCTTTCAGGACCATGGATCTTCAGACCGCGGCAGCGTCCGCCGGGCCGGAACGGCCCTCACCCGACCGGCCGCACCCCGACCACGCACGCCCCCGGCCCAAGCGGCTGCTGCTTTGGCGGCACGGCCAGACCGATTGGAACGTGGCCGACCGCGCGCAGGGAACGGCGGACATTCCGCTCAACCGCACCGGCCGGGCCCAGGCCGCCGCCGCGGCGCCGGTCCTGGCCGCGCTGCGGCCTGACGGCATCTGGTCCAGCGACCTGTCCCGGGCCCGGGACACGGCCGGGGCGGTGGCGCGGCTGACGGGACAGCGGATCGCCCTGGACCCGCGACTGCGCGAGGTCGGGGTGGGGATCCGCCAGGGCCTGACCCGCGACCAGCTGGGCCGGCAGCATCCCGAGGTCCACCGGCACTTCACCTCGGACCCGGCCTACGTGGTGCCCGGGGCGGAGCACCCGGCCGACGCCGGGGCCCGGATGGCAGCCGCCCTGGGCGATGTCACCGCCGCGCTGGACGATGGCGGGACCGCGCTGGTGGTCGGGCACGGCGCAGCCATCCGCTGGGGCATCATCGCGGTGCTGGGCCTGACCGAACGCCTGTCCGGCCACCTGCCCGAACACCACCTGCCCGAACAAGGTCTGCACGGCACCGTCCAGGCACCGGCCAACTGCGCCTGGCATGTGCTGGAGCACCACCCGGGCGGCCGCTGGGTGCTGGCCACCCCGCACGGAATGGCGGCGGCTGACGTGGCTGACGACGCCGGCTACTTGTCCTCTGCGGCGCCCCCACCGGAGCCGGAGCTGGAGCCTGCGTCGGCGGACGCTTCGTCATCGAAGGGGGCGCCCTCCGACCTGTCCCTGAAGTAACGCAGAAAGATCATGTCCCCGGCCGCGAAGGTGTGCCCCAGCCGCATGGGCCAGCCGGCGTGGGGGCCCGGCGCGGTGATCCGCCCGGCCGTCCCCGCCTCCAGGAAGGGGGACAGCGTCAGGCACAGTTCATCCACCCGATCCGCGGCCAGGAGCGCACTGAACAGGTGTGGACCGCCCTCGCTCAGCACCCGCCGCAGTCCCCGACGCTCCAGTTCGGCCAGCATGGCCGTGACGTCGACGCCCCCGTACTCGCCCCCGCAGCGGATGACCTCCGCGACGTCGGCGAGCGCGGCGGCGCGCTCGGCCGGAGCCTCGGCGGTGGTGAACACCAGGGGCCGGTGGGGCGGGTTCGCGAAGATCCGCAGGCCCGGGTCCAGGTCCAGGTTCCCGCTCACCACCGCCATCACCGGATGCGGCTGCAGCCCGTGCTCCTGCCGCCACCGGACGGATTCGGCGGACAGGCGCAGCGCGCGGTAGTCCTCCGCCCGCACCGTTCCGGCACCGACCAGCACCACGTCGCTCAGCCGGCGCAGCGCGGAAAAGACGATCAGGTCGTCCTCGTTGTTGAGCCCGTCGGAGAGTCCGTCCCGGGTGACCGCGCCGTCCAGGCTGGCCACGAAATTCACGCGGAGGTGGAAGTCCCCGTCGTCACCGGTCCCGTACTTGGCCAGGACCTCGTTGATGTCCAGCATTGTGCCGCCTTCCGCCGCGTCGCCGAAGTGCATCATTGCAGGTGTCCGGCGTCCGGCGAAAGGGCTGCGGACAAGGGCTCCGTGTTAGATTCACCGGCATGACCCCTGCCCCCGCCGTGCCCGCCGCCGCCCTGCGCCTGCTGCTGGAGCAGGGCTTCGACTCCACCAGCGTGGACCAGTTGGCCGTAGCCGCAGGCATGAGCCGCAGCACCTTTTTCCGCCGCTTCGGCTCGAAGGAGGACATGGTCTTCGCCGACCAGGAGGCGGTGCTTGCCCGGGCCGGCGAGGTGCTCGCCGGCGGCGGCGCTCCCGGCCCCGCCGTCGCGGCGGCCGCGCTGGCGGTGTTCGACCACCTCACGGCCCAGCGCGAGGCCGCGCTGCTGCGCCACCGGCTGCTGCAGAAGGTCCCGGCCCTGCGCGACCGCGAACTGGTCAGCACCCACCGCTACGAGCACGCCTTCCGCACCTTCCTGGGCGGCGCCTTGGGCGGGGTGGAGCACGACGCCGGGCGCCGGGCCGCGTCGACGGCGTTCGCCGCCGCCGTGGTGGCGGTGCACAACGACCACCTGCGGCGCTGGCTGCGCACCCCCGTGGAGGCCATCCGCCCGGAGCTCGAGGCCCGGCTGGCCGAGCTGTGCGCGCTGTTCGGACCGTGGCTGGCAGGCCAGGCGCCCGGGCAGGCGGGGGCTCCAACGGTCGGGGCACCAGCGCTCGGGGCTCCGGCGGCCGGACAGGCCGTGCCGGCGCGGCCCGCCGTCGTCGTCACCGTGCTCGATCCGGGCGCGGGAACCGAATCCATCCTCCAAGCCGTCCGCGACGCCCTCGGGTAGCTGCGGGGCTCCCGCAGAAACTGAAACTGAATCCCTTGACGGTGATACCGAGTATCACCGAGGCTGGTGGCGCACCCCTTCCCCGGAAAAGGACGCCCCATGACCCCCCACAACATCCAGGCCCCGCAAGACCTCCAGGCCGCCGGCTTCCCCGCCGGCGTCACCGAACCGGAGTACCGGCTCTGGGGCGAGGTGGACACGGACCCCGCCGGAGTGTTCCGCGACATCCCCGAGGCGGACCGCACCTACTGGGACCGGGCCCGGCACTTCTGCCTGGAGGAGGTGCGCCCCGCCATCGACGCGCACTGGAACGCCGCCACCTACCCGCTGGACCTGGCCCGCCGGCTCGGCGAGCTGGATCTGCTGCGCGACGGACTCGAGGTGGAGGGCTACGCCCCCATGAGCGCGCTGGCGGCCGGACTGGTGAACATGGAACTCTCCCGGGGCGACGGATCGGTGGGCACAATTGCCGCCGTGCAGGCGGGCCTGGCGCTGCGCACGATCGCCGCCTGCGGCTCCCCCGAACAGATCGCCCACTGGGGCCCACGGCTGGCGACGGCGGAGGTCCTGGGCGCCTTCGCCCTCACCGAACCCACGCACGGATCGGACTCCGTCTCGCTGGAGACCCGCGCCGTCCGCGTCCCGGGCGGCTACCGGATCAGCGGCGAGAAGAAGTGGATCGGCAACGGCTCGCTGGGAGCCGCTGGCATCCCCGCGCTGACCGTCGTCTGGGCCCGCGACGGCGGCGGCGCGGTGCGCGGCTTCCTGGTTCCCCAAGACTCCCCCGGCTACGTGGGCACCACCATCGAGGGCAAGCTGAGCCTGCGCGCGATCTGGCAGGCGCACATCCGGATGGAGGACGTGTTCGCCCCGGACACCATGGTCCTGCCCGGCGCCAACAGCTTCAAGGACGCCGCCAAGGTCCTGGTCGCCACCCGGCTGGGGGTGGCATGGTCCGCCGTCGGGCATGCCACCGCCTGCTACGAGACGGCCGTGCAGTACGCCGCCCAGCGCGTGCAGTTCGGCCGCCCGCTGGCGGCCTCGCAGATCGTCCAGGAGCGGCTGGCCCGGATGCGCTCCGAACTGGCCACGATGCAGCTGATGGCGGTGCAGATGACGCGGCTGGAAGCGGCCGGGGACCTGGCCCACGTCCAGGCCTCGCTGGCCAAGTACACCTGCACCCGCACCGCACGGCGGATCGCCTCCACCGCCCGCGACCTGCTCGGCGGCAACGGCATCCTGCTGGAGAACCGCGTGGCCCGGCATTTCGCGGATATCGAAGCCATCCACACCTACGAGGGCACGGAGACCGTCCAGGCGCTGATCATCGGGCGGGACATCACAGGGATCTCCGCCTTCGCCGGCTAGTTTTCCTCGAGGAACGGCACCAGGTGCTCCAGCACCGGACCGGCCGGGGACAGCGTTCCGGCGTGCGTGCGCCCGGGCAGCTCGACGAACCGCGCGTTGGGCATCAGCTCCGCGGCATGCCGGGACTCCCGCAGCCGCTGGCCGTCCCGGGTCCCGGCAAGCAGCAGGGCGGGCAGGCGCAGCTGCGGCAGCACGAACTCGCCCAGGCCCGGCTCCACCTCGGTCCGCTCGAAGTAGGCGGCCAGGGCCAGCGGGTCGTTGGCCAGGAACGCGGCCCGCGTGCCCGGGTCCACCGCCCACCCGGCGGCCTCGAGGCCCGCGACGAAGCCGGGCATCCCGCCGTCGTGCAGCGCCTGCGCGTAGCCGTCGAAAAACAGCTTCGCGATCTGGCCGGACTGTGATTGGTAGGTGCCGCCGAGCGTGGCCAGCGTGCGGACGCGCTCCGGCACCGTGGCCGCGAGCGTGAAGCCCACGCGCGAGCCGAACGAGTACCCCACCACGTGCGCGGCACCGATTCCGAGCGCGTCCATCACGGCGACCACATCGGCGGCGACCAGCGGCATCCGGTACGCGTCGGAGGTGTGCGGCTTGCCGCTGCGGCCGTGGCCGCGCAGGTCGATCCGCACCGCCCGGAAGCCGGCCAGCGCGGGCGTGTAGCCGAGCCCGCGCCAGATGGCGCGGGAGAGCGCGGAACCGTGCAGGAGCACGACGGCGGGTCCGTCGCCGCCGGCGTCGTCGTACGCGATGGGGGTCCCGTCCAGCGGGTTCGTCACAGAAGGCACCATCCAAGTTTAGGGTCCGAGGGACCCGCCCCGAGCGCCAGCGAGGGGTGGGAGGCCCCTAAACGTTAGGGTCCGAGGAGCAGCCTGCGGGCCCGCACTCACATGCTGTTCTGACGGGTTTTTCAGGTTGCACCCAGCTTCGGTCCCTAGAGTCTTTACTACCTCTTGAAGGTGCGAGTGATGAGAGCACCGGCCGGAACTAACGACCATTCCCCCCAACGGGTCGTCCGGCCGGTGCTCACTCCTTTAAGCCGCGGCGTGTGGACCCTCAGGGCTCTCGGAGTGCCCGGCGTCCCTCGACAGTCCGCCGGGGCCGGACCAGACTGGTGTCACCACGACCGCCACGTGATCCAGGAGGACCCCATGAGCGAAGCCCCCAACGAGACCAGCCCCGAAGACACCGAGGTTTTGTCGCGCGCGAAGGATCTGCCCGAGGACTGGGCGAGCGCCGAGCGCGACCACGACAAGGAGCTGCAAGACGGAGCCCGGCACATGACCGACGAGGAAAAGGTGGAGGAATGGGAGGACGAGTCGTTTCCGGCCTCCGACCCGCCGTCGAACTACTAACGTCCCCCGCCCTGCCGGTTCCCACCATTCTCAAACGATGCGTTCAGCCTACTCACAGGGGGCGTCCCTAGGCTGAAAGCACCTTCTCAAGGTGCGAGTGATCAGAAGCACCGGCCATAGCGGAGTAGTCGCCTCCTTGTCCGCTATGGCCGGTGCTTCATTTAACGCCCCCGGACGCCCGCCCGGGAATACTTCGGCTAACGGTTACGGCGGGCGTTCTGCGTGGCATTCTTGGACCATGCCACGGTCCGCAGAGCACAACACCACCGCCCCGGACGACCCCGCCCTCCACGCCGGCACCGGCGGAGCCCCGGAAGGGCTGGCCATGCGCCCGCCGGAGGGCCCGCAGCCCCCCATCGAGTCGGTCGACCGGGCCCTGCAGCTGGCGCGGGTCCTGCGCCACGAGGGCGCCCTGACCGTGACCGACGCCGCCGAGCTGCTGGGGGTTGCCCCCTCCACCGCCCACCGGATCCTGACGGCCCTGACCTTCCGCGGTTTTGCGGTCCAGGACAGGGAACGGCGCTATCTGGCGGGGCCTGAGCTCGGCGCGGGCTCTCCCACGGCGATCGCCCACTCGGCGCTGCGCGCGCTGGCCCGCCCCACCCTGGAACACCTGCACGAGGTCTTGGGTGAAACCGTGGCGCTGGTGGTGCTGCAGAAGCAGTCGATCAGGTTCCTGGACTCCATCGAGGACACCGCGCAGAGCCTGCGGGTGTCCCTGCCCCTGGACGGCACCTTTCCGGCCCACAAGGCAGCCGCCGGCAAGGCGTTGCTGTCCTTGCTGCGCAACGAGGCCATCGATGCCCTCTACGCGGAGGCCGGTCCGGAGGGGCCCCACCCGGCTACCCTCAAGCGGCAGCTGGCGGCGGTCCGCAGGACCGGCTACGGGTCCAGCTTCGACGAGATCGGGCCCGGGGTCGCCGCGCTCGGAGTCGCCATTCCCCTCGGGGCCCGCCCGTTCTCGGCCTTTGCGGTGGCGATCCCCGCCGCGCGCTACGACCGCGACCGGCTGCCGCAAATCGTTGGAGCGCTCAACGAGGCCGCCATGGACGCGGCCAAGCGCCTCACCAGCCACTCCTAGCGCGCGGGGCAGGCCCTCTCGTGTCGACTTCGTCGCCACGCAGGGGCCCGACTGCCCCGCGCTTACCGGGGGACAGCCTAGGACGGGTGGTGCCCCGCGCCGGAGAGCCGGTAGGAGTCGTCCAGGAGTTCGCCAAGCTGGTCCTCGTCGATGCGCTCCAGCCGCACCAGCACCACCAGCGGGGTGTCCTCGTAGGCGGCGGTCCAGAAGTAGGTGTCCGGGTCCTGCGCCTCCAGGGCATCCCGGTCCGCGGCCTTGACGGAGAGCACGCCGTCTTCCCAGATGCGGGCCATCATCGAGGCGGCGAACCATGCGGGACGGCCGTGGCTTTCCCGCTCGGCCACGCCGGGCAGGGAAAGGCAGATCCTCCGGACATCGTCCTCGCTGGGCATGCGCCCAGCCTGCCAGCAGTGCCCGGGGGACACAAGCGGCTCCGGGAGCCCCTCCCCCGAGGACAGTGGAAGCGCGTACGGCGACTGATTCGGTTGCAGGATGGACCCAATAAAACCAATTCATGACTGAGAGCATCAATTTGCAACGAATTGGAGCCATTCTGGTGGTTCCGACTTTCCAAATCCGCAGTTTCAGGCAACCATAGTGGGTGTGCGGCGCGCCACATGTGGGGCGCCGCACCCGCAACACCCACCACCCGCAGCACCCACAAGTTGTACAGCAGATTGGAGCCCCCGCTGTGACCACCCCCCAATACCGCGTCGTGAATCCCGCCACCGGGCAGACTGTCGAGGAGTTCGCCTCGGCCACCGACGCCGAGGTCGGGCAGGCCCTTGAGGCCGCGGACGCCGCGTACAAGGCCTGGCGCGAGGTGCCCATCGAGGAGCGCGCCAAGGTGGTGCACCGCATCGGGCAGCTCTTCACCGAGCGCGCCGAGGAACTCGCCTCCATCATCACCGAGGAGATGGGCAAGCCCCTTTCCCAGTCCCGCGGCGAGGCGGAGTTCTGCACCGACATCTTCGAGTACTTCGCCACCGAGGGCCCGGCCCTGGCCGCGGACCAGGAGATCAAGCCCATCGGCGGGGGCAAGGCCGTCATTCAGAAGCTGCCCGTGGGCCCGCTTTTGGGCATCATGCCGTGGAACTACCCCTACTACCAGGTGGCCCGCTTCGCCGCGCCGAACCTGGTGCTGGGCAACACCATCATCCTCAAGCACGCCGAGTCCTGCCCGCGCTCGGCGCTGGCGATCCAGCAGATCATGGACGACGCCGGCCTGCCCGCCGGCGCGTACGTGAACCTCTTCGCCACCCACGCCCAGATCGCGGACATCATCGCCGATGACCGCATCCAGGGCGTGTCCCTGACCGGCTCCGAACGCGCCGGCGCCATCATCGGCGAACTCGCCGGCAAGAACCTCAAGAAGGCGGTCCTCGAGCTCGGCGGCTCGGATCCGTACGTGGTCCTGGACTCGGCCGACGTCGCGGCCTCGGCGGCCGCCGCGTGGGAGACCCGCATGGAGAACATGGGCCAGGCCTGCAACTCCAACAAGCGCATCATCGTCATGGAAGACATCTACGACGAGTTCGTGACCGCCCTGACCAACCACGCCAACGGGCTCGTCCCGGGCGACCCCGCCAAGGAGGAGAACGGCACCTTCGCCCCGCTCTCCTCCCGCGCCGCCGCGGAAGGCTTGGCCGCACAGATCAAGGACGCCGTGGACAAGGGAGCCACCGTCCACGCCGGCGGCCGCGCCGTCGAGGGTCCCGGCGCCTACCTGGAGCCGACCGTGCTGACCGGGGTGACCGAGGGTATGCGCGCCTACCAGGAGGAGCTGTTCGGCCCCGTCGCGGTGGTCTACAAGGTCTCCTCCGACGCGGAGGCCCTGGAGCTGGCCAACAACACCGTCTACGGGCTCGGCGGCGCCGTGTTCTCGCAGGATCCCGAGCGCGCCCGCACCCTCGCCCGGCAGCTCGACGTCGGCATGAGCAACGTCAACGGGGTCGGCGAGGGCGCGGACATGCCCTTCGGCGGCGTCAAGCGCTCCGGCTTCGGCCGCGAGCTCGGACCCCTGGGCATGGACGAATTCGTCAACAAGCGCCTCTTCTACATCGCCGAGTAGCGCAGAAGACAGCACGACGCCGGAGGGCCGGGTTCCGTACGGAACCCGGCCCTCCGGCATCGTTTTGTGGGACGCGGGGCGGTCTGGACTACTTTCCGGTGACGCCGCGGGCGGTCAGGTACTGGGTGATGACCCGGTTGAACTCGGCCGAGCGCTCCACCTGGGACCAGTGGCCGCACTGGGAGAAGATGTGCGCGTCGGCGTGGGGGATGGTGTTCAGCAGTTCCCAGGTGCGGGAAACCGGAATCACCACGTCCTGGACGCCGTGGATCAGCAGGACCGGGACCTCCATCTTGGCCAGGACATCGAAGTCCAGCGGCAGCTCGTAGCGGTCGCGGTCGCGCGCCGCGACGACGTCCTTGAGGCGGTCGGAGGCGGTGTCATTGAGGGCGGACTGGTAGCGCAGGGACACCAGCTCGTCGGTGACCAGGGACTTGTCCACCACGAACATCTCCAGGGTCTTGCGGATGCCGGCCTCAGACAGGTCCGGCTTGGAGTGCCCGGCCAGCGCGCCGGTCAGCTTCGCGCCGCCGGTGCCCATGGACACGACGCCCAGCAGGCGCTCCGGGAAGTCGATGGCGAACTGGAAGGCCAGCCAGCCCCCCAGGGAGTTGCCCACGATCCAGGTCTTCTCGATGCCCAGGGCGTCGAGCACGCGCACCGCGTGGCGGACCCATTCCTTGATCCCGTACTCGGTGCCGGGGGCGACCACCGACTGGCCGTAGCCGATCGAGTCGATCGCGATGCAGCGCCCCAGCGCGGAGAGTTCAGGCAGGTTCAGCCACCAGTTGGCGGCGGCGGTCACGCCGGTGCCGGAGCCGTGGAGGAACAGGATCGGGGTGCCCTCACCCAGCTCGTGGTAGTGGGTCAGCTCGCCACCGGCGGTCTCAAGCCACTTGTCCTCCAGCCCGAAGAACGTGTCGGTCGTGTAGTCGGGGATCTCGATGGTGGTCATGCACACTCCTTGGAATCCGTGGCGGCGCCCCGCGGCGCGCAAACGGCTGCTGTCCGGCCCCTGCGCAGGGGCCCTCACCTTCCACAGTAGGCAGGGTGCCGGACCCTTGCCGCACCCCGTTCCGCCCAACGGCACGCCAACCTCCGGGTCTGCGCCCCGGCAGGATATGGCCGCTGCGCGCGGAACCGGGCCGACCCGTTGTGTCCTGCCGGACGGGCACGTAGCGTGGCCCGGAAGGGCGAGGCGTCCGCGGACGCCACCATCCGACGAGGGGACATTGTGGTGCCACCATCGAACAGCCGCAACGGGACGGGCGGCCGCGGATTGCCGCGGGAAGCCGCCGTCTATTCGCTGTCCGCAGCGATAGTGGGGCGCGCCGTCGATTCGATGGCCCCGGAGTTCGTGCGCTGGCACGACCCCCTTGGCCCCGCCGACGCGGGACGCCGGGACCTGGCGTTGGTGAAGGACTTCCTGAAGACGTTCGCGGACCTGGCCGAAACCTCCTCGGCCACGGACCTGGCCCCCGGCCTGCTGCGGACAGCGCTGGAGAGCGACCCGCGCAGCGGCGATCCGGAGCGGATGGAGTCCCTCTCCGGGGCACTGGCGCTCTACGTGAACTTCCTGGGGCAGACCGGACGGTGGACCGGCAGCGACGCGGACTTCGACCGCGTCCTGGACCTGCTGGACAGCAACGACGCCCCGGACCCGCTCCTGTCCGACCTCCACATTCCGGACCTGACGGTGGAGCAGGAGGCCGCGGCGCTGGCCGCGCTGCCGGTGGTCCGCCGGGGCCTGGACCTGCTGGCCTGGATCGGCGGAGGCCGCGAGGCCACGGCGTCGGGCCTGCTGCGGCGCCGGGACATCGAGGAGGCCGCGGCCTGCATCGGAGTGCGCGCCCGCGGCGCCGGAAGCGGCGGCCCGGACGCCCAGGATGCCGGTGACGGCACGCGCGTGGTGCGCAGCATGGCGGAGGTGCCGCAGCTGGTGACCGTCCTGACCGCGCTGCACACCGTGGGCGCCACCCGCCTGGTGGCCTCGCGCATCGTGCCGGGCCCGGCCGCGGAGATCCTGCTGGCTGGCCCGGACGACGGCGGGACGGAGTGGCTGGGCGCGGCCCGCGACTTCGTGACCGAGTTCCTGGCCTGCGATCTGGACCGCATCGAAGACGGCCGCCACGGGCCCGAGGTGGCCGAACTGGCGCTGACCCTGCTGGCAACCGGCTCCTCCGACCATCCCACGCCGCTGGATTGGCTGCTGGCGGCCCCCGACCGTGCCGGCGCGGCGGAGCGCAGCGCGGCCCGCCGCACCGCCCGGGCCGGCCACCGGCTGGTCCGCGAATGGGAGGACTGGGGCCTGCTCGCCGTCGGGACGGCGCTGTGCGTTCCCGACGTCGTGCGGGCCAGCGTGGCGGAGATCCTTGCCGACGGCTTGGGCGGAGTGTGGGCCGCAGGTGACGAGCCGCGTCCCGAGGACCGCTTCCTTGAGCGGCGGCTGGCGGCGCTGCTGGACGAGACCTGAGGCACGGCCACCCGCGCCACCGCCGGGGACGGAGAGGGAAAACGGGGCGCCAAAAACCCCGGCGCCGGCACGGGAGAACGATTCCGGGATTTCGGGCGTTTAATCGTTACAGCAGGTTTCCCTTGGAAGGACCGCCATGAATCTCGTTGGAGCCTCCGATCTGGACATCTTCCCGTTGGTGCTGGGCGGCAACACCTTCGGCTGGACCTCGGACGAGGCGGAGTCGCACGAGGTGCTCAGCGCGTTCGTCGCCGAGGGCGGAACGATGATCGACACCGCGGACGGCTATTCGCACTGGGTGCCCGGGCACTCCGGCGGCGAATCCGAGCGCATTCTGGGGTCCTGGCTGGCTGGCCGGGACGACCGCGACGACCTGCTGATCGCCACCAAGGCCGGCTCCCACCCCGAATACCGGGGGCTCTCCGCCCGTTCGGTCAAGGCCGCCGCCGAGGCCTCGCTGGGCCGGATGGGCATCGACACGATCGACCTCTACTACGCGCACCGCGACGATCCCACGGTCCTGCTGGAGGAAACCGTCCGCGCCTTCGGGGACCTGGTGCAGTCGGGCAAGGTCCGCTACATCGGCCTGTCCAACTACTCCCCCGACCGTGTGCGGGAATGGCTCCGGCTCTCCGCGGAACTGGGGGTGCCGCGGCCGATTGCCCTGCAGCCGCACTACAACCTGGTGGCGCGCAACCCCTACGAAGACCGGGTGGCGCCCCTGGCCCTCGCCGAAGGACTCGGCGTCCTGCCGTATTCCGCGCTGGCCTCCGGCTTCCTCAGCGGCAAGTACCGCTCCGCGGCGGACGCGGTCGGGGCTGAGCGCGCCGCGCACGTGTCCCGGTTCTTCTCCCCCGCCGGACTGGCCGTGCTGGACGAACTGCACCGGATCGGCAGCCGGCTCGGCGAGGAACCGGCGAGCGTGGCCCTGGCGTGGCTGCGCTCCCGCGGCGAGGTCACCGCGCCGATCGCGAGCGCCCGGAACGTGGTCCAGCTCAGCGCGCTGATGGCCGGGGCACGGCTGAAGCTGAACCGCGAGGACGTGCGTGCGCTGAACGAGGCCTCCGCCGAAGGGGGCATGGTCCAGTACGAGGATGCCCAGCAGGAGGACGCCCCGTAGAAGGACGCCCGCCGGACTACTTCAGGTATGCCCCGTGGATGTATCCGGTCTTGCCGGCGTAGGTGACCTTCTTCCAGAGCCCGGAGGTGCCGTTCACCGTCACCTTCGTTCCGGCGCGCAGCATCCCGTGGGAGGCGTAGGTGGTGGAGGGTCCCTTGCGGAAGTTGACCGCTGCGGTCGTGCTCGTGGACGCGGATGCGGCGACCGTTCCGTCGGTCAGCTGCGACGCCGGCGCCCAGCCGGTGGTGGAGCCGACGGTGATCCGCCGCCAGGCCCCGTTGCGAGCGTCCACGGACACGACGGCGCCCTTGGCGAGGATCTTCACCACGGCCTGCGCGTCGGAGGGGCCCTTGCGGACGTTGACGGTGGTGGTGGTCCGGTAGCTGGACGGGGCGAGGGCCGTGGTGCCCGCCGGCGCGGCGGCCGCGGCAGGGGTTGCCAGGTAGCTGGTGGAGACCCACCCGGTGGTGGAACCGGCCTTGACCTGGGACCAGGTGCCCTTCACCGAGACGACGGTGACGCTGGTTCCCTTGGAAAGCACCTTCAGCACGCGGTATCCGGTGCCCGCGCCGGAGCGCAGGTTCAGGTTCGCGGCGGTCTTGAACACGACCGAGGGCGCCGCGGAGGGCTTGGCGGGTGCCGGCGCGGTGGTGGCCGCCGAAATCTTTTTCAGGTAGGCGGTGGACACCCAGCCGGTGGTGGATCCGGCCGTGACGCGCGTCCAGGAGCCTTGGGTGCCCAGCGCGGTCACGGCGGTCCCCTTGGCCAGGACCTTCTGGATGCCGTAGGTGGTGCCCGCTCCCTTGCGCAGGTTCAGCCCCGCCGTGGTGGTGTGCGTGGCCGCGGCCGGGGTGGTTGACGGCGTCGAGGGGGTGGACGGGGCCGGCGTCGTGGGCGTCCCGCCGGTGGTCGAGGCCAGGTAGCTGGAGTACACCCAGCCGCTGGTGCCCGAGTAGGTGACCTTGTACCAGCCGTTGGTGGATGCCACGGCGGTGACCACGGCCCCGCGCGGCAGGACCTTGACGACGTTGTACGTGTTGCCGGCGCCGGCACGCATGTTCACCCCGGAAACGACCTTGTAGCGGCCGGACAGGGGCGTCGTGGTGGTGGAGCCCCCGCTGGAGACGGGGGTGGTGCCGCCGGTGGAAGGGCCTGCGGAAGATCCCGGGGATGTGGAGCCGGCGACCTTGGACGGGGAGACGGCGGAGTGCGCGACCCAGCCGGTGAGGCCCTTGGCGGTGACCCTGACGTAGCCGTTGCTCATGTCTGCGGGGACTCCCGTCATTTGGGTGTTGACCGGCAGGACGACCAGCGGCAGGGCCGCGGCGTTCGGCTGGGAAAGAAGGCTCACCTGCTTGGCCGCATAGTAGCTGCAGGACGAGGGCACTACCGAAGAATATACGCGCCCGGCATTGCCCTTGAGGTCGACGCCGCGGGCCTTGAGCCAAGTGGTGGAATCCAGCGAGGTTCCGGTGTACCAGGCCCCTTCCCACACCTCCAGGTGCAGGTGCGGCGCGGTGGAGGGCCCGGAGGAGCCGACCAGGCCGATCTGCTGCCCGGCCTTGACCACGGAACCGGCCTTGACGTGGGTGGTTGCGTTCCACATGTGGACGTAGACGGAGTGGTAGGTCCTGCCGCCGATGACGTGCTTGACCACGATGTAGCCGCTGGTGGAGCTGGTCCCGTTGTTGGTGCGGGTCACGGTGCCGTCGGCGATCGCGTAGATGGGATCGTTGTTGGCGGCGGCCAGGTCCTGTCCGCGGTGGAACGTGGAGCCGCCGATCACCGGAATGCAGCGCGGCCCGTACTGGGAGGAGTACCGGTAGGAGCCGGCCTTGAGCGGCAGGACCAGCTTCGTGGCGGTCGTTGCCGTGACGGGCCCGGGGACGACGCCGAGACGCGGCTGGGCGGCCAGGACGGCGGGATCGGCGGCGGCGGGAGCGGCGGCGGCCACGGCCTGGCCGGAAACCAGCACGGTGGCGGCCAGCATAGTGGTCACCGGTACTGCGAACGTGCGCTGTGAAGCGGCCATGCGGACACCTGCCATCCAGCCGGGCGGACCCGGGCGACGAGTCGTTCATTGGGGTGACCAGTGAAGACGCGGGCCACAAGATCCCAGCCTAAGCGAAACAACACTAATCACATAAGTATCAATATGCACATTTGCCACACCGTTATCATCGGATTCACCGTCGGGCCACGCAGGGGCGTCTGGGAGAGCGTCCGGCCGGCTCCCGCACCTGGCTTCGCTCGGCGCGGGCCCCTCGCCGCCTACTAGACTTGGGGACCATGGGCAGCACCGAATCCGTCCGCATCGACGCCTGGCTCTGGGCGATCCGCGCCTACAAGACCCGTTCGGCGGCCACCGCCGCCTGCCGCGCCGGGCACGTGCGCCTGAACGGACGCCCGGTGAAAGCCGCGCAGACCGTCGTGGTCGGGGATGCCATCAGGGTGCGCCAGCCGGGTTTCGAGCGGCTGTTGGAGGTGGGCGCGCTGATCTCCAAGCGGGTCGGCGCCGAGGCGGCCGCCCGCTGCTACATCGACACCACGCCCGAGCGCCCCCGCGAACTGGTCCCCAGCGTCCCGGTGCGCGACCGCGGCACGGGGCGTCCCACCAAGAAGGACCGCCGCGACATGGAAAAGCTGCGCGGGTAGCGGCGCCGGACCGGGGCCGGCGGGACCGTAACGCCGCAGTAACGGGCCGGATCGATCCTGATACCAGGCGGCGTGCACTCCACGACGCCCTGCCCACCCCCAGGGAGCGCCCATGCCTCTCAACCACGGATACGGCGTCGTCATCGGCACGCGGCACCACTACCACCGCGATCCGGTCAACGACTACGGCCAGTACTTCCACGGGAACCTGTACGTTTCAGCGCCGGCGGGGACCTACCACTGCGCCATTGACGTCGACAGCAAGTTCCTGCCCAACGGGGTCCAGTGGAAGACCGTCGAGCTGCCCGCATCCACGCTCAAGGGGATCGATGCCCTGTCCAACGGGTGGCACCTTCTGGCCGCCTCCCCCGCCAGCGGGGCCCTAGACTACATCCGCAATCCCGACCTGCGCCCGCTGAAGCCCGGGTGCCTGCTCGGGGCGACGGGCATCTGGGCCCGCCTGCTCGGGCCCCTTATGCACGATCAGCCCTGGAAATCGGGGCGGAGCACCGATGCGCTGGCCGAGCTCGAACCCCTGATCGACGCCTCCCAGCGGCTGTTCGTCTTCGGCGAGCCGTTCCACGACGGCACCCTGGGTGTCCACAACATCCACCAGAACCAGGGCGATCCGCCCGGCACCGAGTGGTCAGCGGAGAACGGCATCTGGCAGGACGGGGCCACCCTGGCCCAGCGCACCGACGGCTCCTACGCGGTCTTCTGCAACAAGTTCAAGACGCAGGCCTCCGTCACGGACAGCACCGGCAGGCCGGCCTGAAGCGGGCCGGGCGAACTAGAGCCCTGCGCCGCGAACCGGCCTAGGATGAAGTCATCCGCACCGCAGACCGAAAGGACCTGCCATGGGCAGCCTCCGCAAGTACCACCAGGACAGGAAGCACTGGAAAGACCTGACCAAGGCCCAGCAGGCCCGGGTTCTCTCCCTCGGGGCCCTGCAGATCGCCCTGCAGACCGCCGCCATCAAGGACATCACCAAGCGTCCGGCCTACCAGATCAAGGGCCCCAAGGCCGCGTGGATCGCCGGCACCTTCATCAACTTCATCGGCCCGATCGCCTACTTCGTCTTCGGGCGCCGCAAGGCCTGAGCCCGGCGGCGTCCGACATGGTGACCACAACGCGCGCCTCCGGCGTCCGTGGCCTTGCCCTCCGGGCGGCGCAGGCGCTGCGCTGGCTGGTGGTGGCCGCCGCCGTCGTGCTGCTGGGGCTGACCGCGGCCCCGGCCGCGCACGCGGTGCCGGCCACCGACCTGGTGGTGGAGGACGACGCCGGCGTGCTGTACCTGCCGCAGCTCGAGTCCGCCGTCGCGGGCCTGGACTTCTACGAGCCGACCACCGTCGCCGTCTACACGCGCCGCGGCGAGGCGTCCGACAACCTCAACGAGGTGGTCCTGGCGTTCGCCCGCGCGGAGCACCCGGAGTGGATCACCGCCGACGGGCAGAAGTGGGCCGACGGCCTGTTCCTGATCGCCCTGGACCCGGACGGGCGCCAGGTCGGCACGTACTTCGGCGAGGACCGGAAGGTCAGCCTCGACCAGCAGGAGGAGATCCAGGAGGCGACCAAGGACGCCTACCGGGAGGCGCGCTGGACGGACGGCACGATCGACGGGATCGCCAAGGCCGCAGACCTGATGAACCGCCCCTGGTACCGTTCCCCCGCCCTGTACATCGCGGGCGCGGCGGCGGCCGTGATCGGACTGGGCGCGCTCGGCACGGCGAAGGCGGTGCGGGCCGGCCGCCGCCGACTCTTCGCCGAACTGCTGGAGCGGGGCGAGGCGTCCTACGCGTCCGTCACCACCGACCTGGAGGCCACCGAGCTGAACGCGCGCACGGTGCCGGAGGACTCGGCCTACGGGCGGCTGCTGCTGGAGAAGTTTTCCGGTTTCGAGGAACGCCATTCCGAGGCGACGCGGATGCACCAGGACCTGCTGGGACTGGGCAAGAGGGCGCGCTCGCGAAAGGAAGCGGTCCGCAAGGCCGAACGGTTCGAGGAGCTGGCCCTGTCCCTGGACGGACTGGACGACGCGATAGCCCAGGCCAACGACCTGCTGAACATGTCCAACCACTGGCGGAAGGCCTGGAGGGCCCAGACCGCGGGCCTGCGGGAGGACCTGGACGGGATCCCGCAGCTTCTTGCGGGCGCCGGAACCGACGCCGCCAGCGCCCGCGCCCTGCGCCTGTTCGCCGAAGGCGCCCGGGAACGGCTGGAGGCCTGCGGCGCCGGCCTGGCCGACCGGACCCTGACCCCCGACCAGGCGCTCGACGCCGTGCGGAGGGCCCGCGAGGAACTCACCGGCCTGTTGGCCGCCCATGCGGACACCGTGGTCGAGGCCGCCACGCGGAGCAAGCAGGAGGCGGACCTGATGCGCGCGGAACTGGAGAAGGCCCGCGAGCAGGAGCGCCTGCGGACCCGCAGCCACGGCACGATCATCGACGTGGGCTACCCGAACCTGGGCGGCCGCGGCGTTATCGCCTACTCCGCGGGTTTCAGCAGCGGGCGCTCGGCCGTGGAGGAGGCGCGCACCAGCGCCTCGTCCTCCCCCAGCACCGGCTACGGTTCCAGCGGAGGAAGCTTTTCGGGCTCCGGCAGTTCCTCCCGGTTCTAGCGCCCGTCCGGGGCGGGGCCGCGGCCTAAGCTGGGGGAATGGAAAACGTTGAATCCGCCGCGGCGCCGGACACCGCGCAGGACCCAGCGCCAGCCGTGGACCACCGGGGACTTGCCGTGGCGCTGATGGACATTTCCTTCGACGTGCGCCGAAAATCCCTCGAGGGCACGGGCCTGCCTCCGCTGCCGAACGCGTTGATTGAGATCCTGCGCGTGGTGGAGAACCAGCCTGGGATCACGGTCGCCGAGGTGGCCTCCCGGCTGGGACGGCAGTTCAGCAACGTCAGCACCCAGCTGCGCGAACTGGTCGCCCGCGGGCTGGTCACCCGCACCCGCGACGCCACCGACAAGCGTTACGTCACTCTTCATCCCACCGACGAATCCTTGCGGATCAAGACGCTCCTGGAGACGGCTTGGGCCGATGTGCTGGCAACAGCGACCGCGCAGCTGCTGCCGGAGGAGCAGGCCCGGATCCGGGCCAGCCTGCCCGCCCTCCAGCGCCTCGCCTCGATCATTGGGCAGCCGGGCTGATCCCGCCGAGTTCGGACCGCTTCCGTTCATCACTTATACTTTTGTAAGTATTACTTTGAGGAAGTGTGGAAACAGTGACGACAGCAACGACCAGCGCGCCGCCCAATCAGCAACCGGGCACATCCCGAAAAGCCTGGATGGCCTTGATCTTCTTTTCCCTGGCGCAGCTGATGGTGGTGCTCGACGGCACCATCGTGAACCTCGCCCTGCCCCGCCTGCAGGAGGAACTGGGCATCAGCGATTCGACCCGCTCGTGGGTCGTGACCGGCTATGCGCTGGCCTTCGGCGCCCTCCTGCTGCTCGGCGGACGCATCGCGGACTTCTGGGGCCGGAAGAAGGCCTTCATCTGGGCCTCCGCGGGCTTCGCCGCGGCCTCGGTCATCGGCGGCGTTGCGCAGGATGCCTCGGTACTCATCGGCGCCCGCGCACTGCAGGGCGTCTTCGCGGCGCTGCTGGCGCCGGCCGCGCTCGCCCTCTTGACCGTGGCGTTCCCGGGCGGGAAGAGCCGGGGCACGGCCTTCGCCATCTTCGGTTCGCTGAGCGGCGTTGGCGCGGCCATCGGCGTCCTCCTGGGCGGATACCTGACCGAGTACGTCTCCTGGCGCTGGTGCTTCTACGTGAACGTGCCCATCGCCATCGTGGCACTGCTCGGCGTCGCCTACAGCGTCACGGAAAGCAAAGCCGACGGCGACACCAGGTACGACTGGCCCGGCGTCGTCCTGGCCGCGCTCGGCCTGGGCTCCCTGGTCTACGGCTTCACCAACGCCGAGCACGGCTGGGCCGCCCCCGAGGCGTGGGGCTTCATCCTGGCCGGCGCCGTCCTGATGGTGCTGTTCGTCCTGGTCGAGCGGAGTGTCAGGCACCCGCTGCTGCCGCTGCGCGTGGCCACCGAACGCAACCGGGGCGCCGCGTTCCTGGCCTCGTTCCTGGCGGGCGCCGTCCTCATCGGCGGCATCCTGTTCATCAACTTCCACCTCCAGATCGTGCTCGGCTTCGCGCCGTTCATGGCCGGCCTGGCCTCGCTGCCCATGACCGTCGTCCTGATCCTCACTGCCGGAATCGTCGCCAAGAACCTGCCCAAACTCGGCGCGAAGATCCCCACGGCGGCCGGTCCGGTCTTCATGGCGGCCGCCATGCTGTGGCTCACCCGGGTGAGCGCTGACGGCACCTACCTCGTCGACATGCTGCCCGCCCTGGTCCTGATGGGCGTGGGCCTGGGCCTGGTCTTCGTGCCCATGCAGAACCTCGCCCTGTTCGGCGTCGGCAAGGACGACGCCGGCGCCGCCAGTGCCCTGGTGAACGCATCCCAGCAGATCGGCGGCTCGCTGGGCATCGCCCTCTTCAGCACCATCGCGGCCGCCGCCACCGCCGCCGCGGGCGGACCGATGCTGGAGGCTTTGTCCGCCGGCTACTCCGCGGTCTTCCTCTGGGCCGCGGTTCTCGCCCTCCTGATCGCGCCGATCGCCCTGGCGCTCATCACCATCGACAAGAAGACGTTCAGCGGCGCGGAGTCAGAGGTGCCGGCCGTCCACCTGTAGCCCGACGGCGGTACGCACCGGTACGGACGCACCGCCACGGACGCAAAGCGCCGCCCTCCCCCACGATGGGGAGGGCGGCGCTCTGGTTCCGGGCCAAACCGTCCGGCGCCCGACGGCACCGGCGGATCGGCTAGTGCACAAGTCGTTTAATGCACCCGACCTCTTAAAGCACGAGGCCTCCTAATGCACCAGGTCGGCGGTGGCCTCCGGCTCGGCTGCCTGCTGGTGTTCGTTGCGGATGCCGTGCAGGCCGATCAGGCTCAACAGGGCCGCGGCGAGGGCGGCGAGGGCGACCACCGTGAACGCGAGGGAGAACCCGTTGCCCAGGGCCTGCAGGGCTATCTCGTGGGCGGCCGAGCCCGGGACGCCCTGAGGCAGGCTGTTCAGCGCGATGGGTCCCCCGGCTTCGGCAATCCCGAGGGCCGGGCCGAGCTGGTCGGCCGGCAGACCGGAGGCTTGCAGCGCCGGGACCAGTTGGCTGCCGGCGGCGCTGAGGGCGATCGCGCCGACCAGCACCGGGCCGAGCGCGAAGCCGAGGTCGCGCAGCAGGTTGGTGGTGGCGCTGGCCATGCCGGTCTGGTGACGGGGCACGGAGGTGACAGCGATCGCCGTCATCGGGGACAGCGTCAGGGCGAAGCCGATGCCGACCAGCAGCGAGGGCAGCACGAAAGCGGTCACGTCGCGGTTGGCGACGTCGTTCTGGCTGGCCAGGAACGCCCCCGCACCCATCGACAGGAAGCCCACGGTCAGCAGCCAGCGCGCGGCGATGCGCTCCTGCAGGCGGTGGATCACCGGGATCAGGAAGAAGGCTGGGCCCTGAAGGAGCAGGAACAGCAGTCCGATGTAGAGCCCGTCCTGGTGCTGCACGGGGCCCAGCCACATGCTGGTAGAGAAGCAGGCGCCCAGGAAGGCGAACATGCCCACCACCGCGACGATGGACGACACCGTGAACTGGCGGTTGCGGAACAGGCGCAGGTCCAGCAGGGGGGACTCGACGCGCAGCTCGATCGCCACGAAGACCACGAGCATAACGGCCCCGATGACCAGGGAGGCGATCACGTGGGTGGCGGTCCAGCCGTCCTCCGGCCCCTGGACCAGGCCGAACAGCACCAGGATCAGGCCGATCGCGAAGGTTGTCTGGCCCCACAGGTCGGGCCGGCGGCCCTCCTGCTTCGCGGACTCCTGGGCGCGCAGCAGCGTGATGACGACGGCGGCGAGGCTGATGAGCGCGACGGCGGCATACGCGCCGCGCCACCAGCCGAACCCGGCGAACACCCCGCCGAGCAGCGGGGAGAGCGCGGAGCCGGCGGAGAGGAAGCCCGCCCAGACCGCGATGCCGCGGATGCGCTCCTTCGGGGTGCGGGCGACCGCCGCGACCAGCGCCAGCGTGGCCGGAAAGACGGCGCCGGCGCCGAGGCCGTTCAGCGCCGAACCGGCCCACATCCACTCGATCGTGGGCGAGAACGTGCACACGATCGAGCCCAGGACCATCAGGGCGGACCCGCCGGCGACCAGCTTGCGGTGCCCGAAGCGGTCTCCCAGCACCCCGAAGGTCAGTTCGAAGACCACGACCGGGATCATGAACGCCGCGGTGATCCAGGTCAGCTGCGAGCCGACGGTGTTGAAGGTCTGCTGGAACACGCCGTTGAGCGCGCCGGGCAGGGCGTTGGCGACCTGCGCGACCATCACGGCCAGGGAGGCCGCGGCCAAGGTGCCCTTGATGCGCGCCGGCGGAGCCGGGGGCGGCGGGGAGATGGGGGTCGGGGACCCGGGATCCTGAATCATGGTGCTCCTTTTGCTTGTGGTGGCCTTGCCGGTCGGAGAAGAGGTGGGCGCGCCTGGAGACGGAGCCCAGCACGGGCCCGACGGTGAGTGCTTCGAGGCAGGCCCGGCGGCAACGCAATCCTGCTGCGGCCGTTTTGCCGGGAGTGGCTGGGCATTGGCTGCCCCTGTGAGCATTTTCACTATTATTATGACAATTGACTTTACGGTGCGTCAACTGAATTTAGTGATTGAAATCTCAATCCTCTGCAAGTTGGGCTTTGAAGTTTCGTCTCGCGGTCCCTGAGACGGAATTGTCCGCGCCGAGTGCCGCGGTTTGCGCCATCCCGAGGGGTGAAATCCGTTCGGCCCCCTCCCCCGACGGCCGCCCTGCACCGTCGACTAACCTGACTCCGTGGCCAGTCTCCGAAAAGCACAGAAGCAGATGACCCGCCAGCTCCTGCTGCGGAAGGCCCTGGCGCTCTTCGACGAAAAGGGGTACGCGTCAACGACGGTCGACGACATCGCCGCCGCCGCCGACACGACCCGGACCACCTTCTATGCGCATTTCCCCTCGAAGGCCCACCTGATGCAGTCCCTGATCCAGGAGGCCAACAACATCCTCACCAGCACCGATTCGCCGCCCCTGCCGGCCGTGGTGCGCAGCGGGGAACGGAAGGAAATCAAGGCCTGGCTGGCCCGGAAGTTCGACCAGTGGGCGGCCATCCGCCCGTATGTCATCGCCGGCCACCAGGCTGCCGCCGTCGATCCGGACATCCAGGCGGCGCTGGACCGGTGGTTCGACGAAACCGTGGAGGAGATGCAGCAGGGCCTGGACCAGGCCGGCCGCTTCGACCCGGCGACGCGGCGGGACCGCTGCCTGCTGGCCTTCGGCGGCCTGGAGTTCCTGTCCCGGCGGTGGATGCGGCTGGGCTGGGACACCGACGGCGAACAGGCCTTGGACCTGCTGACCGACACCTGGTGCCACCTGCTGGCCGAATAGACGCCGAATGCGGGGCGCCGCCGGAACCGGCGACGCCCCGCATTCGGCGGGGAAAGCCTGGCGCGTGTCCCTGGATGCCTCCTTCCAGGGACGCGGACCCTGCTGAAGAGGGGGCATCGAAGCCGGCCGTGCCTAAAGCCAGCCGTTCCTAAAGCCAGCGTGGCGCGGCCGGGTCCTCGCGGTGGCTGGAGGTGATGCCGTCGCGGCTGCGGCCCAAGGCCCAGCCGGTCAAGGCCGGCAGGCTGCCGGAGACGACTTCCGGGTCGACGGCGTCCAGGTCGCCCCATTCAGTAGTGTTCAGCTCCGTGGTGTTCGGCGCGCCGGCGACCTTCAGGACCAGCCCCTTGTCCTGCCCCCGGGCCTTCCAGGTACCGGCGACGTCGCCCAGCAGCCGTTCGTTGACATGGTCCGGGATGTCGCTGAAGCGGGCGCCATTGTCCAGGTCCACGGCGTGGACCCAGATCTCGCGGGTGCGCATCCAAACGGTCTCCGCGGCGGGCACGGTGCGGCCCTGGGCGGTTTTGACCGGTTGGCCCCAGGCGTCGGGCGGGGTGTCGCGCCAGCTGACGTCCAGCGTGATCGCGGCGTGTTCGTGCAGGTGGCGCAGGGCGCGCGCCGGCAGCGTGGCGCCGGCGTCGATCTCCTGGTTGCGCGCGTCGGGCGAGGAATACATGGGGGTTTCCACGCCCGTGTTCGCCCACTCGATGAGCCGGGTGAGGGCGCGGGCGTTGTAGCCGATGTGCGCGACGGCGTGGGCCCGGCTCCAGCCCGGCAGCAGCGAGGGCTCCCGAAGCTGGTCGTCGGTGAGTTCGTTGAGCTTGCGTCCGAAGAACGCGGTCCCGCGCCGGACCGTGAGCAGTTCGGCCAGCAGGGTCGCATCGGTGGTCAGGTCATGGCGGGCAGTCATCGGTCCTCCCAAGGGTTGAGGAGTGGGGTTGAGGGGTGGGGCTTGGCGGGTGCCCGCCCGGTCCCGGCAGGAGGTGCCGGACCGGGCGGGCAGGGTACGGGTGGGGGCGGGTCAGACGGTGGCGGACACCGTGGCGACCGCGCGGTTGCGCAGGGTGCCGATGCCCTCGATGCTGGTTTCCACGGTCTGCCCGTCGGTGATGTACACCTCCGGGGTGCGGGCCCGGCCGACGCCGCCGGGGGTGCCGGTGATGATGACGTCGCCCGGGTTCAGGGTGATCATCGTGGAGACGTAGGAGACCAGGAACTCCGGGTCGAAGAGCAGGTCCCCGGTGGAGGCTTCCTGCATGACCTTGCCGTCCAGGACGGTGCGGATGGTGCCGCCGGGGGTCCATTCGTCGCCGGTGACCAGCACCGGGCCCAGCGGGGTCGACTTCTCCCAGTTCTTGCCCTGCAGCCACTCCTTGGTGCGGAACTGCCAGGTGCGCATGGAGATGTCGTTGCAGATGGAGTAGCCGGCGATGTGCCCGGCGGCCTCCTCCTGCGGGATGCGGCGGCCGGACTTGCCCACGATGACGGCCAGTTCGGCCTCCCAGTCGATCGCCTCGTCCTCGGCCGGCAGCTCGATCTCGTCGTTCGGACCGATCAGCGTCTCCGGGTACTTGGAGAACAGCGTCGGGTACTGCGGCAGGTCCCGGCCCATTTCCAGGATGTGCTTGCGGTAGTTCAGGCCCACGCAGACGATCTTGCCCGGGGTGGTCACCACGGAGGCCAGCTCGGCGCCGTCGACCGGGTGGGTGGCGCCGGCCGCGGCGGCCGCGCGCGCCTTCCACTCGGGGTCGCGGAGCAGTTCGGCGACGTCGGCGAAGCCGTCGATCTCGGTGTAGGTGTCCCCGTCCTGGCGGACGGCGACGGTTCCTGCGGGGGTGCGGAGGGTGGTCAGGCGCATTACTTGGTCATTCCTTCGATGTGGGTTCGGTTGAAGTTCAGGCGCTCCATGATCGGCTGGTCGCCGAACTGGAACAGGTCGAATTCGGTTTCGGCCTGCAGGGAGAAGGCGGCCCAGGACGGGACGACGAGCAGGTCGCCCTTCTCCAGCGGGTGGGTTTGCCCGTTGACCGTGATCGCCCCGCGGCCTTCGAAGACCTGGTAGACGCTGGAGCCGACCTCGCGGGTGACCGGAGTGGCGGCGCCGGGGCGCAGGCGGTGGAACTGGGCGCGGATGGTCGGCATGACGTCCCCGCCGGTGGTGGGGTTGACGAAGCGCACGGCCGCGTGGCCCTGATGGACGGTGGCCGGGTGGCCCTCGTCCTCGAGCAAAAGCTGCTCGGCCAGGGCGCGGTCGGTGTGTTCCCAGCGGTAGGCGCCGATCGGCGAGGACACGGTGTTCTCCAAGCCCGAAAGCGGGCGCAGGCCGGGGTTGGCCCAGAGCCGCTCGGACCGGGAGATGTCAGGGGTGGACTCGTCGGTCACCCGTTCGGTGCCGAACTCGAAGAAGCCGGCGTCGGCGTAGTGCACAAACGGGATGTCCAGCCCGTCGATCCAGGCCATCGGCTGGTCGGTTTCGTTGTGGTGGCCGTGGAAGTTCCAGCCCGGGGTCAGCAGGAAATCCCCGCGCGACATGCGCACCGGGTCCCCGTTCACCACGGTCCAGACGCCCTCGCCCTCGACGACGAAGCGGAAGGCGTTCTGCGAGTGGCGGTGCTCCGGCGCCGTCTCGTGCCCGCCCAGGTACTGGATCGCGGCCCACAGCGTCGGGGTGGCGTAGGGGCGCCCGCCCAGGCCCGGGTTCGCCAGCGCAATGGCGCGGCGCTCCCCGCCGCGGCCCACCGGCACCAGGTCCCCGGCCCGCTCGGCCAGCGGCAGCAGCGTGTTCCAGCGCCACACGTGCGGCACGGCCGCCGGCACCGGCGCCATGGGCATCAGGTCCCCGATTTCGGTCCACAGCGGGATCAGGTGCTCGGCCCCGAAATCGTCGTACAGCCTGTCCAGCTGTTCCTGCTCTTCCGGCGTCGGATCGGCGGCGATCATCTGGTTGTGGCTCATGGTGTCCCTCCTGGAAAGTGGGGGCTGCGAAGTGCGGCGCGGTTCCTGTTTTGAGGCTACGCAGCCCACTGCACGGTGGGGGACAAAGTTCTTTGGTGCAGAATTTATTGGGCGGAGCCGCCGACTTGGAAATCCAGCAGGTCGGCCTCGAGGCCCAGCTTGGCCTGCATCACGGCGCGGACCAGACCGGCGTCGTACACCTGCCGGAAGCGCGTGGACGGCACGGCCACCGAGAGGGCTCCGAGCAGGGTGCCCGCCCCGTTGTGCAGGGTGAGGCCGAGGGCACTGATGCCCTCCTCGGTCCCCTCGAAGTTGGCGGCGAAGCCGGCGGTCCGGATGGCGGCGAGCTCGCGCAGGAACGCCGGGAACTCGGCCGCGGAGACGCTGTCTCCGGCGATTTCGGCGCTGGGCTTGCCGTAGAGCTGGCGCAGCACGGCCTCCGGCAGTTCGGCCAGGATCGCCTTCCCGCCGGACGCCGCCCGGGCCGGCATGACCGAGCCTTGGCGATCCCCGATGCGCAGCAGGTTGGAGCCCTCCACGGTGCTCAGGAAGCGGACCTGGGTGCCCACGCGCACCATCAGGTTGACCGTCTCGTTCAGCCGGGACGCGAGCAGTTCCATGTGCGGCTGCGCGATGCGGCGCAGTTCCGCGGTCCAGCTGATGCCCGCCGGCGCGGCGCCCATCGCCGGGCCGGGCAGGTAGCGGCGCGACTCGTCCTGGACCGCGAACCCCCGGTAGACCAGCATCGCCAGGAGCCGGTGTGCGGTGGAAGGGGCCACGCCGAGTTCGGCGGCGGCGTCCTTCAGCCGGACCTGCCCCAGGTCCCGCAGCAGCTGCAGCAGGGTCAGCGCGTTGTCGACGGCGTCGATGGCGTAGGTGGGCTTGCGCTGCTGGCCCTTGGGATTCTGCATAACAGAATTTTATCGTTCCCTGGCCGCGAGGGGCACCACAGTGTGAGGAAACCGGTCCCGCGGGCAACCGCCCGGACCCCACCAGAGAGGCAAGACATGTCCACTTCCCCCAACGCATCCGATGTCCTGGTCGTCGGCGGCGGCATGGCCGGCCTGGCCGCCGCGATCGGCCAGCGCACCAACGGCGCCAGCGTCACGCTCGTCGAGCGGGCCCCCGAATTCGGCGAGGTGGGCGCCGGCCTGCAGCTGGCCCCCAACGCCACCCGCCTGCTCCAGCGCTGGGGCCTGCTGGAGAAGGTGATGGAGATCGGCGTGAAGCCGCGCCACCTCGTGTTCCGCGATGCGCTCTCCGGCGAGGAAATCGCCCGCCAGGACGTCGGCGCCCAGTTCCAGGCCACATATGGCGCCCCCTACGTGGTGGTCCACCGCCCGGACCTGCACCGCATCCTCGTGGAGGAGTGCCACCGGCTCGGCGTCGAACTGGCGAACGGCGTCGAGATCGAAAAGGTCGAGACCGCCGGGGACACCGCCACGGCCTTCGCCTCCACCGGCGAGACCTACCGGGCCGGCGTCGTGCTCGGCGCCGACGGCATCCGCTCCGCGCTCCGCCCTGCCGTTTCCGGCGACCAGCCGGTCGGCTCCGCCTACGTCGCCTACCGCGGCACCCGCCCGATCGCCGAGGTGGAGAACGCCCAGGACCTGGAGGACGTTGTGGTCTACCTGGGCCCGAACTGCCACCTGGTCCAGTACCCGCTGCGCAAGGGCGAACTGCTCAACACGGTCGCGGTCTTCAAGTCGCCCTCCTTCGAGCGCGGCATCGAGCAGGTTTCCGGCGTCGCCGAACTGGAGGCGGAACTGCAGGAGGCCTACAAGGACTGCGTTCCCGAGGTCCGCAACTCCCTGAAGAACCTCACCGCCAGCATCCGCTGGCCCATGTACGACCGCGATCCGATCCGGAACTGGGTGGACGGGCGCATGGCCCTGATCGGCGACGCGGCCCACCCGATGCTCCAGTACCTGGCCCAGGGCGCGTGCCAGGCCTTCGAGGACGCCGCGGTGCTGCAGGACGTCACCGCCGCCACGGTCTTCGCCGGCGAAGGCGTCGACGCCGGCGCCTGGGACGCCGCGCTCGCCGCCTACAACGAAGCCCGCGCCGAGCGCACGGCCACCGTCCAGCGCACCGCCCGCGTGTGGGGCGAGTCCTGGCACGTCGAGCCGGGCATCGCCCGCTCCCTGCGCAACACCCTGTTCAAGAACCGCGGCGACGACTACCGCTACACCGACTGGCTCTACGGCCAGGACGCGGCACCGGGCATCGCTGCTCCAAACCTGGCCGCGGCCAGAGCCTAGACGGCGGCTGCGTTTTCTCCGCGAAGACAGGGATCAAGCGGCTCCCGTCCCCGCTCAGGAGGCGGGAGCCGCTTGCCGCAGGCGGTGCCCGCTCCCCCTCCGGCGCCCCGGTCCTCCCCTACTCCCGGCCCGACTCCCGGCCCGACTCCCGGCCGGCCAAGACCTGCAGCGCATGGTCGTATCTGGCCCGCAGTCGCTCGCGCTCCTTTGCGGGCAGCAGCGCCGTGCGGCTGGGGTCCGTGTTGTCTGCGATGTCGGCGCGCTTGACGGCGAGGGCGACCGGGTTCTCCCGCAAGGCCCGGTAGTAGGCGTCAGGGTCCGAGCCCTCCTGGCCGCGCGGAGGCCTGGTCAGCAGCACGACGGCGTCCACCACCTCCGGGGCGATCCCCGCCTTGAGCAGGTCGTCCGGGATGACGCCGCAGTCCTCAACCACATCGTGCAGCCACGCGGCGGCCACCTCGACCGGATCCGCCAGGCGGGCCGCGACCCGCGCGGGGTGCAGGATGTAATCCACGCCAAGCTTGTCCGTCTGCCCGCGGTGGGCGATGGTGGCGATGGCCCGTGCCGCGGCCACCAGCGGGGTGCCGCCCCAAGGGCTGTCGTTCAGGAGGGCGTTTTTCGTTGCGAGGCTATCCATGGGCAACTCCAGGGTCCATGCGGCGCGGGCCATACCCTCGCCGGCACCATCAAGCTACCACCCGCCCCTGCCGCTTTGGCCCGCACCCAGGTCCTACCAGGCAGACGACGGCGGCGTCCGGCA